>CAZOHA010000003.1:83078-111141 GCA_964579515.1 uncultured Bacteroides sp.
TGGCAACGATCAGCGCAGAGGCATTCTCTTCCTGGCCGGGTTTCCCCTTGATCACCGTTCCTGCCTCAATGTTCAGGGTCTGTCCGTCGTTGACGAAGACAAACCCATCCAGGATGTACACATTGTCGCTGGTCCAGGTCACGTTATCACCTGCCGCCTGTAAATCGGCATCGGTCACCTCAATATCAGCGGCAACCAGTGAAATAGACCATGCAACCATCACTGTAAATAGGGTACAAATCTTTTTCATGTTAAGTTTTGGATTTTTAATTAAAATACCTCGCTAAATTGGGCTTTTTTAGCCCCGGCAGCATTAACACAAGGTTATCTGTACATTATCTTTTCCGTCTTAATGTAAAGCTAATGTTAAATAAAAATTAAGCCCCTAAGTCCTGATTATAATTGACTTAGGAGCTCAGATAACCAGTTTGCAAATGTCAACTTAATCGATCAGGTAGGTGAGTGATATGGAGAATTGCCGGCCGATCCGGTACTGCCTGAAATACCCGGTGGAATTGACAAAGGAATAGGTCTGCTCCAACTTGGGATTCAGCAGGTTTTCGGCCGAAAATTTGATGTTGATCCCGTTCTTGAACTGTTTGCTGATATTGAAATCCAGCGCCGGAAACGGTTGCTCGTATACGTCCGGGCTAGCAGCCTTGTTCACCAGGATCAGTTTTTCGCCCGAGACATTGAACCCCAGATTGGCATCCCAGCCACGTTCAAAGTTATGGTAATTGAGGTAGGAATTGATCACATAGGGAGACTGTCCGAACATGGCGCGGGTCTCCGGCCAGTCGGGATCCACGGCACGCGCAGAGACAAGCCGGGTGGAATCCTCCTCCACCACCGATTTGACCAGGGTGACATTTGTTCCGAAGGAAAACTCCTTCAGGGCCTCTATAAAATCAAGTCGCTTCCTCCATTCAATCTCTACACCATAGAGATTGGAACTTCCGATATTGGTGTAATTGATCTCCGGATTGGCCGCCCGCTCCGCATCCCTTAATTCGATCGGGTTCCGGAAATACTTGTAGAATGCACTGAATGAGAGGATCTCTCCGGGGCGCATGAACCACTCCCACCTGAAATCCACATTGTCCACATCGGTCTTTTTCAGGTCGGGATTCCCGATCTTCCTCAAACCGGCCTTGTAATCATAGGAGGCATAAGGAGCCAGTTCCCTGAACACCGGGCGTGCCACAGTGCGGTTGTATCCCACACGCAGGTTCATGTCGTCGATCACATTGTACACCACATTGAAGGAGGGCAGGATATCCCCCTCATTGAATCCTCCATTGTCGTAATCATCCACTTTGTTGGAGAATTCGATGGTATCCACCAGGTTCTCCACGAAAATATCCGCCTGTTCATACCGGGCTCCGGCAATAAGCCTGATCCTGCCTGTTACAGGCAGATCTGCCACCCCGTAACCGGCAATCACATTTTCCGTACCCTCATAACTGTTTTTCTGGTCGGTCAGAAGGGAATTGGTATAGAAGACGACTCCGCCGAAGATATCGGGGAAGTAGATATTCTCATCCTTCAGGTAGTCCGCAGCAGTGCCGTCGAAGGGCACACTGCCCTCCCTGCTGATGACAAATTTGTCCTCTTCGGACTTCCGCACCTTGTCGATGTAGCCACCTCCCAACTTTATTTTCGCAGGGCGGTCGGCCAGCTTGAAGGGCTGAGTATAACTCAGCTGCAGATCGAGGTTGGTCTCGTCCATCTCCCGGTAATACCTGACGGGCAGTTTGTTCAGCCGGACCTCATAATTAATGTATTCCCCGGTGGCGGGGTCGGTTTCATAGTCCATGAAGAAAAACCTGAGGTCGGGCTCATCCTGAGTAGCCAGGGTGTAGGAACCCATCCAGTCGATGGTGGCATTGTTGGCTCCGGGAATGACATGTTTTCCTTTCAACTGGAAGGAGTTAATGGAACGCTCCATCCATCCCAGCCTCTGTTCAATGACTTTGGTCTGGTCGGAATAGTTCTCGAATCCATCCACGATCACGGAGCTCTTCACTCCACTCTGGTTTCTCAGAGCCGTCAGTCCGATCTTATGATTGTTGTTGATCTTGTATGAAACATTGGCCAGGCCCGACCAGATCACATTTTCAATTCCCTGGTCCCTTGAGAAGAGGCGTTTGGCATCGGGTGAATCTGGAGAAGCAACAGTATATTTCTCATCCCGGCCGCCCTGGTACATTTCAAACTTCCTTGAATAGTTGGCCGAAAGATTGAAACCCAGGTCACGCCCGAAAAGAGAAACCCTGTTTCCTACCGAAAAGGAGTAGGATTGGTCCATAAAAGAGTTGACCCGTGAATTGTCCATGGACCTGTTGAATGAGCGGCTGATGGCCCCCAGAATGCTGTCCGACTCCCTTCCGAAATAGCGCTGGGGCAGTTCACCGTTCTCGGACAGTTCCATAACTTCCCCGGGAACACTCCGGGTTCCGTCGTCAAAACCCAGCGCATCGTTACTGCCGCCTTCATACGACAGGTAGTCATCCCTCAGATGAACCTGTGGATTGAATCCCAGCCCGGCGGAAAATTGAAGGGTGAATCGCTCCGGAAAATCCTTGGTTACGATGTTAACCAGTCCGCCCGTGGCATTCCCGGGCAAATCTGGCGAAAAAGTCTTGAACACCATCAGATTCTCGATGATACTGCTGGGGAAAAGATCCATCTGAACCGTATTCTTTTCCGGATCCAGTCCGGGGATCTGTGCTCCATTGAGCGTAGTGGTGCTGTACCGGTCACTCAGTCCGCGGACATACACATATTTCCCTCCCTGTACAGAGACACCTGTTACCCTCTTGAGGGCCGATGCAGCGTCACTGTCCCCCAGGCGGGAGATCTGCTGCGACGAGATCCCGTCCAGTACCGAGGGCATCTTCTTCTTCATCACCAGTACTGCCGCTTCGGTCTGCTCCCTGGCGCGGGCTGTAACAACTACCTCCTGAATATCCTGAGTGGAGAGGTTCAGATTGGCATTCAGCACTACCACCTTCCCTGCAGGTACTTCCACATCTTCGAAAACCTGTGTTTCATAAGAGACATAGGATGCGGTCACACTCACTGTTCCAGGTCCCACCTCTTCCAGAGAAAAATTCCCGTCAAAATCGGTGATGGTTCCTTTGGTGGTCCCGGTCAGAAATACATTGGCGCCGATCAGCGGCTCTCCGGTACTGGCATCCATAATTTTTCCCCTGATGGTCCCGGCGGATGCGGCTGGTTCATCATCTGCATCATTCCTGGCCATTACACCGGAACTGTCCCCATTCTGTGCCCACAATCCTGCTGCACATATCCACACGGCCAGTATGATCGAAAGCTTTTTCATATATATATTTCTTACTCTCAATTTCATTGTGCAAAGTAAGCCCGATTGTGTAACTAAAACATTTCCTATTCATTAACTCAGCGTTAATTATTGAAAGAATTTAATATTCAATTAACATGTTCCCAAAGACAAAGAATAGGAATGAATGAAGCTGTATTTTATTATTTATCAATTTTTTATGAGATTGATGCGAATAATTACCGGTCCGCTACCGGGCTGGTCACTGATATTACTAGCCGAGTTGTCTTAACGTTGATTTAATGTTAAGGCAACATTCGGCCGAATTGAACATTCGATCATCGATTTTGTTTTCAACTTTTGAAACCTAATCAGGCCCGATTCATGACCGATCCCAGGAACAGACAATACACCAACGGAGAGATTACCGTCTTCTGGATCCCCTCCAAATGTATTCACGCCACCACCTGTTTTCGTGAACTGATCGAAGTGTTCAATCCCGGACGCAGGCCCTGGGTGAATATGGAGGGAGCTCCGACGCGGAGGATCATCGAAGTGGTGAACAAGTGTCCCACTCAGGCGCTCACCTGGAAATATAATAAAGACCTGACCGAAGAAGAGAGGGCTGCTCAGCGGGAATTCACCAAGGAAGAGGTCACTCCCGAAACAGTGGCGGAGAATTTGAAAACCGGATCGGCTGGAACGGATCAGTCCGGAAAGTCGACCAGGGTGAAGCCCACCAGCATTCGTATCATGAAAGACGGACCCATCGTGGTCGAAGGAGATTTCCGCATCATCGATGCCGACAACACTGAACTGAAGCCCACCATGATGACCTCTTTCTGCCGCTGCGGGAATTCACGCAGCATGCCCTATTGTGACGGAACACACCGGAAGATCGGATTTACAGAATAATCCTAATTGAGCGTTATGGAAGAAAAAGCCCTTTTCAAGGTATTCGAGGGAGGTCCTCTGGAGGTATCCGGGAACTTCAGGCTGGTCAATTCAGCCGGAAGGATCGTGGAGACAGAAGAACCGGTTTACCTTTGCCGGTGCGGAGGATCATCCAATAAGCCTTTCTGCGACGGATCCCATCATATAAACGGATTCGGCAGGTAACCCCGGACCATGCCGCAGGCGTTCAATATTGTTTTACCTTTGTGGCATGTCGGCCGTTCAGCTATATTCTGAAACCGGGAAACTGGAGGGAGTCATCCTTCATCCGCCGGGACCCGAGGTGGAGAACATGACCCCCAAGAATGCGGAAAGGGCTCTCTACAGTGATATTCTGAATCTGTCTGTGGCCAGAAGGGAGTATAACCAGCTGGAATGTGTCCTTCAGAGACTTGCCCCCACTTACCGTGTAACGGACCTCCTCAAGGACATTCTACGCTCCAGCGAAATCCGGGAAAGGCTGGTAAAAAAAGCGTGTTACAAGGAGGGTCACCCTGAACTGATCGACCGTCTGATCGGCCTGAATGAACGACAGCTGGCCAAACTTATGGTCCAGGGCGTCCCCCAGGAGAGGGATACCCTGACGGGTTACCTGAGTGACGAGCATTACACCCTCAGGCCCCTGCACAACTTTTTTTTTACCCGGGATGCTTCGGTGGCCCTGGGAGAACGAGTGCTAATTTCCCATATGGCCAACCGGATCAGGGACAGGGAGGCCATGATCATGCAGGCTATTTTCGACTACCATCCACAGTTCAGGGTCCAGACAATTACCGCGGAGGAGGAAGACCTGTCGGACCGGGGATTCTCCTTTGAAGGGGGCGATCTGCTGATCGCTTCTTCCGAGATCACCCTGGCAGGTCTCGGTACCCGGACCACCTCGAGGGGAATCGATTTTATCATGAGTGCTTGCGCCGAACGCCGTCATAAACATCATCTCATAATACAGGAGCTCCCCTCCGCCCCCGAATCTTTTATTCACCTGGACATGGTTTTCACCATTCTGGACCACGACTCCTGCATGGTGTATGAACCACTCATCTTAAAATCCAATAAATACCAGACCATCCAGATCGATCTTGAGAACGGCAAAGTGACCTCCATCCGGAATGTGGAGAATCTGTTAAAAGCCCTGCGTGACCTGGGTATGGACCTGAAGCCATCCTATTGCGGAGGCAAGAAAGATCCTGTTATCCAGGAAAGGGAACAATGGCACAGCGGGGCCAACTTCTTTGCCGTGGCACCGGGGAAGCTGATCGGCTACAACCGCAATGTCCATACCCTGGAGAATCTAAACCATTCGGGGTATGAAATTATAAAATCCAAAGACTTACTGGCAGAGAGGATCGACCTTGATAGAATCGATAAATATGTCATTACCATCGACGGTGCCGAGCTCTCAAGAGGCGGCGGAGGAGTTCGCTGCATGACAATGCCTTACAGGCGGTCCGGGAATGACCCGGAAAACACGTAATTAAATGATTTTTGCAATGAAATCGAACTTCGGGTATCTCATTATTCTGATGATTTTTATTGTCACTCCCCTGACGGCCCAGCAGAATTTTGCCAGTATCTCCTTTGGCGTCAGTCTGCCACAGGGGGAGTACAGCTCCGTTGAGGGATTGTCTTCAAACGGTTATGCCCGGTCCGGAGGGATTATCCGGTTTGATGCCGGTTACTTTCCCGTCTCCTATTTTGGTATCGGAGGTTCGTTCTCCTTCGGATCCAATTTCGCCTACCGGGATTCCATGTTAAGCGACCTTTCCCATCATGTGGAGGAGAATGCCCCTAACCTGGGTGTAATCCCCGAAGATGCGGAGGTTATCTATGGTTCCGGGTTCTGGAATACCATCAGCCTGATGATCGGGCCCCATTTCTCTGTCCGTGCTTCACAGCGCCTCTATTTCGATATTCGGGGACTTGCCGGAATAGGAATAGTGAGAACCCCCGATCAGGAGCTGGAAATCCGGTTCGATGCCAATGAAATCTATTCAAGGACCAACAGGAACATGGTGGCCCTCGCCCTGACTGCGGGGGGAGGCTTACGGTACCGGCTGAATTCGAACATCGCTCTCAAACTGAGTGCAGATTACTACCGGACTATGGCCAGGTTCGATTACACATTCGACGTTCTGCAGGGGATCGTGGGTGACATTCCACCCATTGAGTCGGAATTCCCCATCCGGACAGTGGAACTGACAGCCGGGCTTGCTTATTCATTCTGACTGCTGCGATCTCCGGGACCAGAACACATCAATCATAGATGACACATTCTGAACCTGGCCCCGGCCGGGAAAATGAAATGCATCTTATCTGGTCCATGAGGATGTACCGGGGAGATTGTTTGAAGACCCTCAGCGGAAAAAATTTGCAGGTGATCGATCCCGGAGTGCCGAACTGGCATTCCGGGCCCGATTATTTATGTGCACTCATCCGCATGGAGGGGCTGGTATGGGCCGGTAATGTTGAAATCCACGTAAAAGCATCGGACTGGTACCATCACGGGCATCACCTCGATCCTGCCTACGACAATGTGATCCTTCATATTGCCGGCAGGGCGGACGCCCCGGTAAGGAACAGCAGAGGCAGGTTGGTGGAAACAGCAGTCCTGTCGGTCTCTGAAACAATGATCGTACGTTACCGGGAACTTCTGGAAGAGGAAAGCTGGCTTCCCTGCTTCAGATCCATCCGAAAGGTACCCGGTGAGATTCTGAAACAGTGGTTCCGGGTTCTTTTTGAAGAGCGCAATGCCTCTAAACTCAGTTATCTCAGGCAGATCGGACCGGTTAGTGAAGAGTGGCAGCTCGACCGGCTGTTCTTCATCCTCATGGCCAGAGGTTTCGGGCTGCCGGTGAATGGCCTTCCCATGGAGTTGATGGCCAGGCGTATACCCTACCTGCTTCTTCAGGATTCCATTCATGATCTGTATAGCCTGGAATCGCTCTTCTTCGGTCTTTCAGGTTTATTGCCGGTTCCTGTTGCCAGTGATCCGTATGCAAAGATGTTGTCGGATCGATTCAGCCATATTTCAGCAAAGTGGTCAGTTGCCTCTTTGTATAAGCATATATGGAAATATATGAGAATCAGACCCGCCTCATTCCCTCCCCTCAGGATAGCTCAGCTGGCAGCACTGCTGCACTTCAGGTATCCTGTTCGCGAAACGGTCCTCTCCTGCCGCAGCCATACAGAATTGATACAGCTTCTCCGGATCAGGGCCAGTCCTTACTGGGACCGCCACTATCTGTTCGGAAAATCCTCGCCTGCCCTGGAAAAATACACGGGGCTGGATTTTCGCAGAGGACTGTTGATCAATGTGATCGTTCCCTTTTTAGAAGCTACAGAGCACAGAGGCAATAAGGAACTGACAGAGGAGATCCTTTCGGAGATGAAGGCCGAATCAAATCATATCATAAAAAATTGGCGTAGATTTGGCATCAAACCAGATAACGCACTTGAAGGTCAGGCGCTCATCCAGCTCCATCAGTTTTACTGCTGCCAGAGACGATGCATCGAGTGCAGATTGGGAAGAAGATACCTGCTGAGTTGACACATCTACATCACCCTGAGCTTCCTGATCATCGGTATCATTATCGGGTCAGTGGGTTATTATCTGCTGGGATACACCCTTTCGGAAGCGATCTACCAGACCATCATCACCATTGCCACCGTGGGATTTGAAGAGCTGCACCCCCTCGGTGAGAAAGGCATGTGGCTCACTACCCCTCCGGTTGATGCAGATAATCTGTTCGTCGTGCTGGGGACAAAAGATCAGATTAACCAGCTGATAGAGACCCTTACTACGGGATAGCCTTTTAGATGAGGAGATTGATTGATTATTTAAAAAAAATGAATACCTTTGCAACTCGAAAAATTAACGGATAGATAACTAGCAGACAGTAAGAATGTATTTGACAACGGAGAAGAAAAAGGAAATCTTCAGAAATCATGGCAAATCGGAGACTGATACAGGTTCAGCCGAAGGCCAGATAGCCATTTTCACCACCAGGATCAATCACCTCACTCAGCACATGCTGACCAATAAGAAGGACCACAGTACTCAAAGGGCCCTGCTGAAGCTTGTTGGGAAAAGGCGCAAATTGTTGGATTATCTGAAAGAAAAAGATATCGAACGGTACCGCCAGATCATCAAAGCGCTGAATATCAGAAAATAACTACAATTCACCATATGAAAAAGGCAATTGAACGATTGCCTTTTTTCATGTTTATATAGAGGAGTTTAAACGAAGATGTCGAAACCAGTTGGAATTACAGAAACGATCGACCTGGGAGAAGGTCGGTCTATCGTATTGGAAACAGGTGTCCTGGCCAAACAGGCCGACGGGTCAATCATGCTCCGTATGGGGGATACCATGCTGCTTGCCACTGTGGTAAGTGCGAAAGAAGCCAGAGAAGATGTGGATTTCATGCCACTTTCCGTAGATTATAAAGAGAAATACGCTTCGCTCGGAAAATTCCCGGGAGGTTTTCTGAAGAGGGAGGCCAGGCCCTCCGATTATGAGATCCTTGTCTCCCGGTTGGTTGACAGGGCTCTCAGACCCCTGTTCCCCGATGATTACCATGCCGAAACCTTTGTAAACGTTACGCTGATGTCGGCCGAGGTGGAGACACCTCCCGATGCTCTTGCCGGCCTCGCTGCATCTGCAGCACTGGCAGTTTCGGATGTGCCGTTCAACGGCCCCATTGCTGAAGCCCGGGTTGCCCGTGTCGATGGAGAACTGGTGGTCAACCCCACCTTTGATCAGATGGGACGGGCCGATATCGAATTGATCGTCGGAGCCACCAGGGAGAATATTCTGATGGTGGAAGGAGAGATGGACGAAGTTTCAGAAGCTGATATGCTGGAGGCCATCCAATTCGCCCACGAAGCCATCAAACCCATGTGCGATGCCCAGATAGCTCTTGCCAGGAGTGTGGGAAAGACAGTAAAAAGGGAATACAGCCATGAGGAGAACGACGAGGAGCTAAGAAAGAGAGTCTGGGACGAGACCTACCAGGCCGCCTTAGAAGTTGCCAATTCGGCAATTACGGATAAACAACAGCGCAGTGAAGCTTTCAGTAAGATCAAGGAGGATTTTCTTGCCAGACTTTTGGAAGAGAGCTCCGATGATGAGGAAGTGAATGAACTGCTGGTCTCCAAATACTACCACGATGTGGAAAAGGAAGCGGTCCGCAGGATGATTCTGGACGAACAGGTGCGGCTTGACGGCAGAAAGACGGATGAGATCCGGCCTATCTGGTGCGAGGTGGATTACCTTCCGGCTTCACACGGTTCCGCCCTTTTCACCAGAGGGGAAACTCAATCGGTCACCACGGTGACTCTTGGCACAAAGCTGGATGAGAAGATCATCGACGATGTAATGAAAAAGGGTACGGAAAAGTTTGTGCTCCATTATAACTTCCCTCCTTTTTCCACCGGAGATGCCCGCCCTTCCAGGGGCACCAGCCGGCGTGAAGTGGGTCACGGGAACCTGGCTCACCGCGCCCTGAAAAGGATGGTGCCCGTGGAAGAGATCCCATACGCGGTCAGGGTGGTGAGTGATATTCTGGAATCGAACGGTTCCTCCTCCATGGCCACGGTCTGCGCAGGCACCCTGGCTCTGATGGATTCCGGAGTGCAGCTGAAAAAGCCTGTCTCCGGGATTGCCATGGGACTCATCACTGATAAAGATGCCGACAAATATGCTGTTCTGTCCGATATTCTGGGGGATGAAGATCACCTGGGTGACATGGACTTCAAAGTCACCGGGACCCGGGACGGAATCACCGCCACACAGATGGATATCAAGGTGGAGGGCCTGTCCTACGAAATCCTTGCCAAAGCACTTGAACAGGCCAGGATAGGCAGGCTGCACATTCTTGATGTGATGAGCGAGACCCTTGCTGCTCCCAATCCCGACTACAAGCCGCACACACCGAGAATAGAGCGGATGGAGATCCCCAAGGATACCATCGGTGCTGTGATCGGTCCGGGCGGAAAAGTGATCCAGGAGATCCAGTCAGTGACCAACAGTACCATTACCATCGAGGAGATCGGCAATGTGGGTGTGGTCGATGTATTCGCCATCGACAAAGCTTCCATCGATGCTGCCATCAACTGGATCAAATCGATCGTGGCCGTTCCCGAAGAGGGAATGATTTACAAGGGAAAGGTCAAGACCATCACTCCCTACGGAGCCTTTGTGGAGATCCTTCCCGGAAAGGACGGGCTGCTTCATATCTCCGAGATCGAGTGGAGAAGGCTTGAAAAGGTGGATGAGGTGTTAAAGGAGGGGGAAGAAGTGGAGGTGAAACTGCTTTCCATCGATGAGAGGAGCGGAAAACTCAAACTTTCCAGAAAGGCCCTTCTCCCAAAACCGCAAAATCAGAAAAAATAGGATATTAAGGGAGAAACCATGAAATACCTGATCCCCGGGCTCATGATCCTGGTTGCCATGTCGTGTTCCGATCCATCCGGTTTTACATATCCCGAGACCAGAAAAGGGACGGTGGCAGACACCTATCACGGTACCGAAATAGCGGATCCCTACCGCTGGCTGGAGGATGACCGGTCGGAGGAGACCGAAGCCTGGGTAGAGGCCCAGAATGAGGTCACTTTCTCTCATCTGGAATCTATCCCTTTCCGCGATCAGCTGAGGGAAAGGATGACCACCCTGTGGAATTATCCGAAAATGGGAACCCCGCGAAAGGAAGGAGACCTCTTTTTTTACAGCTTCAATTCGGGGCTGCAGAATCAGAGTGTTATCCATCTGACGGAGGACCTGAATGAGGAAGGGAAGGTATTTCTCGATCCCAATCAATTATCGGAGGATGGAACAGTTGCGCTTTCCACCTACAGTGTGTCAAACGATCAGAAATATTTCGGCTACGGGGTCTCCAAAGGCGGCTCCGACTGGCAGGAGTTCTTTATCAGGGATATCCGGACCGGCAAAGATCTCGCGGATCACCTGAAATGGATCAAATTCTCCGGGATTTCCTGGTTCAGGGACGGATTTTTCTACAGCAGGTATGAACAACCCGAAAAGGGAAGTGAACTGACCGGGGAGAATAGGAACTCAAAAGTCTATTATCACAGAGCAGGCACCGGCCAATCGGAGGATATTCTGATTTACAGCGACGGGGCCCATCCGGACTGGATGTTCAGAACCGCCGTTACAGAGGATGAAAAGTACATGTTCCTTTCAGTGACGGAGAGCACAAGCGGCAATGCCCTTGCATTCAGGAAGGCTGGTACCGGACAGGAACCATTTATCTGGCTCGACCGCGATTTCGATAACGATCACATCCCCGTCGGAAACGACGGATCCATCCTCTACCTGTTGACCAATCTGGATGCACCCAGGTACAGGCTCGTGGCCATTGACCTGGAAAACCCGGATTCTGAGGCATGGAAGGAGGTCATTCCGGAACATGAGATTCAGGTTCTGGAGTCGGCCAGTCTCCTCGGAGGGAAAATCGTGGCCACCTATCTGAAAGATGCCTACCATATCGTTCGGGTTTTTGACCTGGAAGGCACTCCGGTCCACGAAGTCGCCCTACCCGGGATTGGAAGCGTGGGCGGATTCAGCGGGAAGATGAAGAACGACATTGCCTTCTTCAGCTTTTCTTCCTTCAACTATCCCCCATCGGTTTTCCGTTACCACATCAACCAGAACCTGGTTGAGCTTCATTTCAGTCCCGATGTGGATTTCGATGCGGACAACTATGAGACCAAACAGGTATTCTACACCAGCAAGGACGGGACACGGGTACCGATGTTCATCGTTCACCGGAAGGGAATCGAGTTAAACGGTGACCATCCTGCCCTGCTCTACGGCTACGGAGGATTCAACGTATCGCTGACCCCGTCATTCAGCACCACACGCGCTATCTGGCTGGAGCAGGGAGGAGTATTTGCCCTGGCGAATATCCGCGGTGGAGGTGAATACGGGGAAAAGTGGCACAAGTCCGGAACGCTGCTCCGCAAACAGAATGTTTTTGATGACTTTATTGCGGCAGCTGAATACCTGATCAGTGAAGACTATACCTCCAGCGAAAGACTGGCCATATACGGAGGCTCCAACGGAGGCCTGCTGATCGGTGCCGTGATCAATCAGCGACCCGACCTTTTCGCTGCAGCAGTCCCCATGGTGGGAGTTATGGATATGCTGAGGTTCCACAAATTCACCATCGGCAGGTTCTGGACGGTCGACTACGGTTCTTCCGATGATCCGGAACAATTCGAATATCTGCTGAACTATTCACCGCTGCACAACATCTCCACCGATAAGGATTATCCGGCGGTACTGGTAACCACCGGTGATCATGATGACCGGGTCGTTCCCGCTCATTCTTTTAAATACATCGCCACCCTCCAGGAAAAATATAAGGGCGAGAACCCGGTCATGATCAGGATCAACACCGACGCAGGCCATGGTGCCGGGAAACCGACCGATAAGGTTATCGCCGAGTATTCCGATATCTGGTCCTTTCTCTTCTACCACACCGGATTTGCCCCCGAGTTCCCGTGATCGTTTTTAAAAAAAGGGTACTTTTAAAGGAGATGTTTATGGGTCCTGCTTCTTGAAATACAACTATCTGGTTATCGAAGGAAACATCGGCGCAGGCAAGACGAGCCTGGCGGCCAGGCTGGCGGAAGAGACCGGCAGCCGTCTGATCCTGGAACAATTCAGCGACAATCCCTTTCTGGCCAGGTTTTATGAGAATCCCGACAGGTATGCTTTTCAGCTCGAACTCTCCTTCCTTTCCGAAAGATACCAGCAGTTGAAAGAGAGACTGGGCCATCCCGACCTTTTCGGGCAACCGGTAATCAGCGACTACTATTTGGCAAAATCATTCATATTCAGTAAACACAACCTCAAGGAGGATGAGATGAAGTTATTTGAAAAACTCTTCAGCATTATCCAGTTGCAGGTTCCAAAGCCCGACCTTTATGTATACCTCCACCTTCCGGTGGAGAAACTCCTCGTGAACATCAGGGAACGCGGGAGGCCTTATGAAAAGAGGATTCAGCCGGAATACCTCAGGGAACTTCAGGATGGATATTTCGGCTTCTTTAAAACACAAACCGATCTGAAGATCCTGGCCATTGATACAAACCAATTGGACTTCGTCAATAATGATCCAGATTATCAGCAAATTAAAAGAGCTATATTGGAGGGAGAATATCAGCCGGGGATGAATGTGCTTATTGTTTAAATCCTTTATTATTTGGAAAAACATTATTAAGTTTGCATTGGAAGTTCAATAACCCTGTAAACTATTAAGTATTCAACCAATAATTAAATGTGATGAAAAACCTCAGAAACCTTGCGATCCTTATTCTCGCAGCTGCAGTGCTCAGTAGTTGTGGTGGCCTGAACAAGATGGTCAAAGAAGCCGATCAGGTAAGCTACTCAACAACACCTGAAGTACTCGAGATGCATGGAGGGGAAGTGGATGTGACAGTCAATGTCAACTATCCCGCCAAGTATTTTCATAAGAAGGCCGTTGTGACCCTTACTCCCGTCCTCAGGTATGAAGGAGGTGAGAAAGAACTCGATCCCCTGATGCTTCAGGGAGAGGACGTCACCGAAAACTACAAGACCATCAGTTCCGATGGAGGAGGCAACGCAAGCGTCTCCAATACCTTTGAATACGAAGAGGAGATGATGAGGTCCGAACTTTATCTGAATGCCACTGCTTCCATTAAGGATAAAACCGCTGAACTCGGCGAAGTCAAGCTTGCCGACGGAATCGTGGTAACTCCACTGCTGGTCCAGAAAGATCCGAACGTGATTCTCTTCGGGGATAACTACCAGCGGATCGTTCCCAAAGATTATCAGGCCGATATCAACTATGTGATCAATCGTGCCGATGTCCGTCGTTCCGAGATCACCAATGAGGATATCGAAAAACTGAATGACACCCTCCGATCAGCTGATCAGCAGGAGAGGCTCAACCTGAAAGGTCTTGAGATCTCCGCCTACGCCTCCCCGGACGGTCCCATCGACTTCAATACGAGACTGGCCGAGCAGAGGAAGACCAGTGCGGACAGATACCTGGCCGGGCAGCTGAGGAGAGCAGAAATTGAGATCGCTGAAGAGTTGATGAGCATGATGACCACCCCCGAGGACTGGGAAGGTTTCAAAAGGTTGATGGAGGAATCCGACATCCAGGATAAAGAAATGATCCTGAGGGTTTTGAGCATGCATTCCGACCCTGTGGTCCGGGAGCAGGAGATCAGAAACCTTTCAGCTGCATTTGAGGTGATCGCTGACGAGATCCTCCCGAAGCTCAGAAGGTCCAAGTTCACCGTGAAAATGGAAAAGGTGGGATGGAGCGATGAAGAACTGACAGATCTCTGGAGCAGCAATCCCGATACCCTTGTTCTGGAAGAGCTGCTCTACACCGCCACACTGATGGAGGAGAATCAGACCAAATACGAAATTTACAAGAAAGCCACCGAAGAGTATCCCAACTGCCTCCGGGCTCATAATAATATGGGAGCCATCCTTTTCAGAATGGGTAAAACGGACGAGGCCCAGGCTGCGCTGGAAGATGCCAAAGAACTCAGAGATCATGATATCGTGAACAACAACCTGGGTGCTGTTGCGCTGGTGAACGGAGATGTGGAAGCTGCCAAGGAGGCATTTACCGCTTCCCTGGGAGCAGGGGACAAGGTGAACTACAATCTGGGAATCGTGAACATCATCGAAGGTGATTACGAAGCCGCTGTGAACTACTTCGGCAGCGAACCCTCCTTCAATGCCGCACTGGCCACCTATCTGAAAGAGGACGATGAGGGTGCCTGGAGGATGCTGGCCAATCTGGACAAAGAGTCTCCCTACCGCTATTATCTGATGGCCATTGTAGCCGCCAGCCAGGACAAGCCTGATGTGGCCAAGGAGAACCTGAGGAAAGCCATCGATACCTGCCAGGATCCTCAGATGATGAAGAACCACGCCAGGAAGAACATCGAATTTGCCATGCTGTTCAACGATCCTGAATTCCAGACTATCGTAGAATAAGAAGAGCAGATCGAAAAGAATTAATGCAGGGGCTGTCTCCATCCGGGGCAGCCCTTTTTTTTCACAGTGGCAGCTGGCGACAGACCTCCCAGATGACGATTCCCGCTGCAACAGAGATGTTCAGCGAATGCTTGGTCCCGTACTGCGGAATCTCCACCACCAGGTCGCTCAGGTCTATGATCTCCTGTTCGATTCCCCTTATCTCGTGACCGAAGACGATGGCATACTTACCGGTTGCCGAAAGTTCAAGCTCCTCCAGAGAAACGGAGTTCTCTGTCTGCTCCACGGCGATGATCTGGAATGAGTCCTTTTTAAGTTCAATAATAGCATCCAATGTTCGTTCCCTGTAAATCCACTCGACCGAATCAGTGGCACCGAGGGCAGTCTTGTGCATCTCTCTGTTGGGAGGAGTGGCAGTGATCCCGCAGAGAATGATCTCCTGAAGCCTGAAAGCATCCGCTGTCCTGAATACCGAACCAATATTATGTTGACTTCGAATATTGTCGAGAATAATTTTGACGGGGATCTTGTCTGCTTTCCTGAACTGGTCGACAGAGAGCCTGTCCAGTTCCTCGTTCAGCAGCTTCCGTTTGCTCTTCATGGCAGGGAATGGATTTTATGGCCAAATTAGCCATTTTAATCAAGGCAAAAGGATTTCACTTTCCTCTTGGAGAGTTATTGTTACATTTGTAGAAACGATTCTGCCCCCATGAACATACATGAATACCAGGGTAAAGAGATCCTGAAGCAGTTTGGAGTTTCTGTTCCCGCAGGCGAGATCGCTGCCACACCTGAAGAAGCCTATGCGGCCGCTCAGCGGATCAAGGCGGAGACCGGAGCGGATACATGGGCTGTGAAGGCACAGATACATGCCGGCGGGCGTGGTAAAGGAGGAGGTGTGAAGATTGCCAGAAGTCTGGAAGAGGTCAAACGGTATGCCGGCCAGATTCTTGGAATGACCCTGATCACTCACCAGACCGGTGCGGAGGGAAAGAAAGTCCACAAGGTTCTTGTCGAACAGGGAATCTATTATCCCGGAGAAACAGAGCCTCAGGAGTTCTATATGAGCATTCTTCTGAACCGCCAAACCGGTGAGAACATTATCATGTACTCCACAGAGGGGGGCATGGACATTGAAACGGTGGCGGAAAAGACCCCCCACCTGATCTTCAGGGAGGAGGTGGATCCCTCCACCGGTATCATGCCTTTCCAGGCACGCCGGATCGCATTTAACCTGGGACTGAGTGGTCAGGCATTTAAAGAAATGGTCAAGTTTTCCACTGCACTGTATAACGCCTATCTGGACTCCGATGCCTCCCTGTTCGAAATCAATCCCGTATTCAAAACTTCCGATAACCGGATCATGGCTGCGGATGCCAAGGTCAATCTGGACGATAATGCACTTTACCGTCATAAAGAGTACGCAGCCATGAGAGACCTCAACGAGGAGGATCCCACAGAAGTAGAGGCGGGTAATTATAATCTGAACTTTATCAAGCTCGACGGAAACGTGGGATGCATGGTCAACGGTGCAGGGCTGGCTATGGCAACTATGGACATCATCAAGCACTCGGGCGGTGAACCAGCCAATTTTCTGGACGTGGGTGGAACTGCCAATGCCAGCACTGTGGAAGCAGGATTCAGGATCATCCTGAAAGACCCCAATGTGAAGGCGATTCTGATCAATATTTTCGGAGGAATCGTGCGTTGCGACCGGGTGGCGGCCGGGGTGGTGGAGGCTTACAGGTCCATTGGCCGGATAAACATTCCCGTGATTGTCAGACTCCAGGGAACCAATGCCGGGGAGGCCAAAATACTGATTGATGAATCGGGTCTGGAGGTACATTCGGCCATTACCCTGGAGGAGGCCGCTCAGAAAGTAAGTGAGCTGGTCAGCTGAGCTTCGCAGGCATTAACCGGTCAATCCTTTTTGATCCAAAAGGATATTCATCTCATTTTGTATCCGCTTTGCCTCCTCTCGTGCTGCCTGTTCAAACCGGTTGGTGACATCGGCATAAAGTATCGACCGGCTCGAATTAACCAAAATTCCACAACGGTCGTTCATGCCCATTGAGGCTACCTCTTTCAGGTCCCCACCCTGACTTCCCACACCGGGTACCAGCAGAAAATGTTCAGGAATCAACTGTCGAACCTCACCAAGGGCATCCGCCCTGGTGGCACCGATCACATACATGATGTTGTTGACACTTCCCCAGTCCATCGTGGTAGTAATCACCTGCTCGAACAGCCGGTTGCCACTCTTCAGTTCCAGTTGTTGAAAGTCGGCCGATCCTTCATTGGAGGTGAGTGCCAGGATCACGGCCCACTTCCCCTCCACTTTCAGGAAAGGCTCAATGCTGTCCTTCCCCATATATGGAGATAGTGTAATGGCATCACAGTCGAGAGTTTTCAGGTAAGCGGTGGCGTACATTTGAGAGGTATTCCCAATATCTCCTCTCTTTGCATCGGCAATGATAAAGATTTCCGGATAGCGTTGCCTGATATGATTGATGGTCATCTCCAGACTCATGTATCCGGCAGCACCCAATCCTTCATAAAAAGCCAGATTCAGCTTGAATGCCACCGCCATATCCGCGGTGGCATCGATGATATGTTTATTGAACTCGAAAACGGGATATTCACGGTCGAGGAGTATCCTGGGGATCTTCTGATAATCTGTGTCGAGACCCACACACAAAAAACTCTTTTTTCTCCTGATATTCCTGAAAAGCTCTTCTGCGTTCATATGGTTCAGTTCATCCCGGGCAATTATGTTTCTATGCCGCTCTCCTTCAGTCGCTCGGCATTCTCTGCCATTTGGAGTTTCTCGATGATCTCGCTCAGATCCCCGTTAATGATGGCCTGCAGATTATAAAGGGTCAGATTGATCCGGTGGTCGGTCACCCGGCCCTGAGGGTAATTGTAGGTGCGGATCTTGGCCGATCTGTCTCCGGAGGAAACCATGGTCTTCCGCTGAGTGGAGATCTCGTCCATCCGTTTCTGGTACTCCAGATTATACAGCCTGGTCTTCAACTCTTTCATGGCCTTGTCGAGGTTCTTGAGCTGCGATTTCTCGTCCTGGCAGGTCACCACGATACCGGTGGGAATATGAGTCAGCCTGATGGCGGAATAGGTAGTGTTGACCGATTGGCCACCGGGACCTGAAGAACAATAGGTGTCTTTGCGGATATCGGCCTGGTTCACCTCCACATCCACGTCCTCAGCTTCCGGAAGCACGGCTACGGTAGCAGCAGAGGTGTGCACCCGTCCCTGGGTTTCTGTCTGAGGCACCCTCTGGACACGATGAACCCCCGATTCATATTTCATAATACCGTAAACGCCCTCTCCTGTGACTTCCATGATAATTTCCTTATACCCCCCAACCGTACCCTCGGTAAAACTGGTCGTAGAGGCTTTCCAACCTCTCTCCTCGAAAAACTTCAGGTACATGCGATAAAGGTCTCCGGCAAAAATGCTTGCCTCATCACCTCCCGTTCCAGCCCGGATCTCAACAATGGCATTCTTCTCATCCTCAGGGTCGCTGGGCAAAAGGAGCAGCTTAATCTCTTTTTCCAGCAGCTCCGCATGCTGCTGGTATTGTTCCAGTTCTTCCTTCGCCATCTCCCTCAGCTCCTCATCCTTCTCATTGGCCAGCATATCCCTTGCACTTTCGATATTGCTGAGCAGGTTCCTGTATTGATCGTAAGCCCCGATGATAGGCTCCAGTTGCTTATATTCACGGTTTAACCGGACATATTTCTTCATGTCGGCGATCACTGCAGGATCGGTGATCAGTTGCCCCACTTCGTCAAAGCGGGCTTTGACCCCCTCCAACCGGCTCAATATCATGTTCTCTGCCATGTTAATCAATATTCAAATTCGCCGTGCTCGGTTTTAATGGTGAGCCGCTTTCTGTCGGATTCCTCACAATGCCCTATGATCCTGGCCTCGATACCAAATCCCTCCGACAATTCAATGACTTTTTCCGCCGTTGCCGGATCGGTATATATTTCGAACCTGTGCCCCATGTTGAAGACCTGGTACATCTCCTTCCAGGGGGTTCCGGATTCCTCCTGTATCATATGAAATAGGGGCGGCACCGGGAACATCCGGTCTTTGACCACATGCAGGTCTCCTGAAAAATGGAGGACTTTGGTCTGTGCTCCTCCCGAGCAATGCACCATCCCGTCGATCCTGCCCCTGTACCGATCAAGCACCTCCCGGACCAGCGGGGCGTATGTGCGGGTCGGCGATAGCACCAGCTTTCCCGCATCCAGACCCAGATCTCCGATCTGGTCGGTAAGTCTCCTGGATCCTGAATAGACCAGCTCATCGGGCAACCCGGGGTCATAACTCTCAGGATACCTGCGGGCCAGGTATTTCCCAAAGACATCGTGCCTGGCGGAAGTCAGCCCATTGCTTCCCATACCTCCGTTATAGGAAGTTTCGTAAGAGGACTGACCCGACGATGAGAGCCCGACAATCACACTCCCGGAACGAAGGTGATTTTCAATAATATCGGCCCTGGGAGCACGGGCCACCACTGTCGAATCAACGATAATCGTCCGAACGAGATCTCCCACGTCGGCTGTCTCCCCCCCGGTACTGAATACGGGCACCCCCAGCACTCGCAGTTCTTCAAGAATCTCCTCCGTTCCCTGGATCAATGCTGAGATTACCTCACCGGGGATGCGGCGCTTATTCCTTCCGATGGTGGATGATAGTAATATGGTTCCGGTAACCCCCGCACAAATCAGGTCATCCAGATTCATCACGATCGCATCCTGCGCGATGCCCTTCCAGACTGAGAGATCCCCGGTCTCCTTCCAGTATATGTAGGCCAGTGAAGATTTGGTTCCGGCACCGTCTGCATGCATCACCAGACAATGATCGGGATCACCGGTGAGAAGATCGGGGATTACCTTACAGAAAGCATTGGGATAAAGACCTTTGTCCACATCTGCTATGGCCCGGTGCACCTCTTCCTTTCCGGAAGAGACTCCTCGCCGCATGTACCGGGACTCCTGGCTCATTCCGCTAATTTTGAGGGATATAATCGGTCGATAAAACCCGGAATTCTGTTCTGCGGTTTACCTGGTGTGCTTTCTCCTGGAGCTCGGGGCTGGGGAGCTGGTTAATGAAATTTTCAGTGAGTACATCCCCCACTTCAAGAAAGTCATATTGTTCTTTGACCTTCTCATCCACCACTTTAGGCTGAGATTCCCCATAGCCCTTCGCCTGCAGCCTGTCGGGTGCTATACCCTTTGAAATCAGATAATCTACCACCGACTGTGCCCGTTTCTGAGAAAGCTCCTGATTATCGGCAGGTGTTCCTCTCGAATCGGTATGGGACATTAGTTCTATGGTCACATTGGGATTGTCCTCCAGGGTCTCCACCAGATTGTCGAGCGATACCATCGATTCGGGCCTCAGGTCCCATTTGGCAAAATCGTAAAAGATATTGGGTAGCTCGATAACCTGTTCGGTAGAAGCCAGATAGATGGTCACCTCAAATTCCTGACTCTGATCGAGTCCCCTGGTCGACTCTCTCTCCTTTCCATTCAGGTAACCGGGATAACTGGCAATGAATACATAATCGGTACCGGGCTTCAGCATAAACCTGAATGTTCCTTCTTCTCCGGTGGTGGTCTCCACAGTAATACCGTCGCTTCCCACCGAGCGGACCGATGACCCGGGCAGGATCTGGTCATTTCGTTCATCCCTCACCACTCCGGTAACGGAGAATTCCAGAGGAGGCAGCACGAAAGAAAAGAGGTCGTCGTTCCCTCTTCCCCTCCGCGAGGAAGAGAAAAATCCCCTCTCCTGATCCGCTTCAAAAACGATCCCGAAATCATCTGCCGGGGAATTGATGGGTGGCTTCAGGTTCTCCAGGTTCCAGCCTCCCGTCTCGTCCCTGCTGGCCTTATAGATATCGAGTCCCCCCAGGCCCACACGGCTGTCGGAAGAAAAATAGAGTGTTCCATCCGGATGAACGTAGGGATAGAGCTCATTACCCGGGGTATTGATCTCTTCACCCATATTATCAGGCTCGCTCCAGCCGGCGCTTTGACTCTCCCGGGTCACCATCCAGAGGTCCTTTTCACCATAACCGCCGGGCATGTCGGACACAAAATACATGGTGAGTCCGTCCGGGGATATGGCCGGATGTGCTGTGGTGATGCTGTCCCCGAGGGCCTCGAAGAGAAGTGACGGTTCGCCCCAGTCGGTTCCCTGGGCGGTGGACTTATAGATCTGGCAGCCCAGCTCCTGATTCTTTCCTTTTTTACACCTGGTGAAATATAAAGTGGAGAAATCGGAAGAGATGTTGGGGGCTCCGTCTTCAAATTCCGAATTCAAACTCTCCACAGGAACGGGAACACTCCATTTACCTTTCCGGTCCATGGTACTGATGAACAGATCGGCAAAATTCTCACCGGTGGCTCCGTGGGTCTCATTCCCTGTGGCGTCCTCCCTGGTGGAGGTAAAGAGAAGCTCTGTATAGCTTTCATTGATCAGAGCAGGACTAAAATCCCGTTGTCTGGAATTGAAATACCTCATATTCTCAACAATGTAGCCCGTGGGATTATCCAGCCACATCACCGCCGCTTCACACGATTCAATACCCACTGCACCACGGGGATCGTCGGGGACCAATTCCTGATATCGTTTGAACTCCTCGAGAGCCTCCTCATATTCCTCGTCCACGAGTAACATTTGTCCTAAACGGAGATAAAGGACAGGATCCTGATAGTCTTCACGCACAGCCTTTTTATACCACAACAAAGCCTGCCTCGTCTCACCGAGAATCCGGTAACACTCTCCGATCTTGAAGAAGATTTCAGTTTTCTGATCTCTGTCTACCCGGTTGTAGACCTTTTTGAAAAGATCAATGGCCTCGAAATAGGCTCCCGCCTCGAAAGCTGCCTGGGCGCGGGCATCCCTTTGCTTTCTCTGTGCCGTTGCCGGCATGAGTTGCATGGCTGCAAGCAGAATAATGATGGTATATTTTAATAGATGCTGCATTTCTGATGACCCGATTTTAGAATTGGATAAAATTACCTTTTTTTTCTATGATAATAAAACGTAATAACAACCGGTATATTTGATCATTACTGCATATTGATCCCCGCTTTTCAGGAAAAAAAAAACGGCCCCCTGAAGGTGAGGGACCGTTCCATAGTTTCCTTCTCTGATCCGGATCAGCTTGAGAAGAGAAGTTCTCTGTATTTCGGAAGGGGCCAGATCTCGTCATCCACGATCAATTCGAGCTTATCGGCATGATAACGAATCGATTCAAGATAGGGAGCCACAGTTTTGGAATAAGCCCGGGCTTTCTCCTTCGCATCCTCCGTCTTATTGGCCACTTTTCTGGCCTCCACCATCTCTTTGACTCCCGATTTGATGGCAGTCACATGATCTGAGATCTCTTTGATCAGCTCCATCCGGTTTCCGGCAAGATCCTTGTAATCTTCGCCGTAGATATCCTTCAAGCCCCGGATATTATCCAGCAATCGGTTCTGATACTGTACGGCGGTGGGAACTACATGATTGGTGGCCAGATCTCCAAGCACCCTGGCCTCGATCTGGATCTTCATGGTATACTGCTCGAACATCACCTCCACACGGCCCTCCAGTTCGTCCTCGGTGAAAATTCCCAGGTCGAAGAACAGCTTCTTCGATTGATCGCTCAGGTAAGCAGACAATGCCTCGGGTACATCGGTAATGTTGGTTAACCCGCGTCGTTTAGCTTCCTTCACCCAATCATCACTGTAGTTGTCACCCTCAAACCGGATCGCCTTGGATGCAACTATATATTTACGAAGCACCTGGAAAATGGCTTCGTCTTTTTTGGTCCCCCCGTCAACCAGTGCATCCACCTCCTGTTTAAACTCAAGCAACTGGCCGGCCAGGGCCGCATTCAGAATGGTCATCGGCGTAGCTGGGTTGGCACTTCCGCCCACCGCTCTGAATTCAAATCGATTACCGGTGAATGCGAAAGGTGAGGTCCGGTTCCTGTCTGTATTATCCAGCAAAATTTCCGGAATCTTGCCGATATCCAGTTTCAGGGCCGTCTTCTCGTCGGGTGTCATTTTCTTGCTGCTCACCTGCTCTTCCAGCTGATCCAGCATGGATGAAACCTCTTTTCCGAGGAAACACGATAGAATGGCCGGAGGGGCTTCATTGGCTCCGAGACGATGTGCGTTGGATGCCGATGCAATACTTGCTCTCAGAAGGTCCTGATGATCGAATACGGCCTTGATGGTGTTGACGACAAAGGTCAGGAACTGAAGATTGGTTTTGGGATTTTTTCCCGGGCTATGAAGTATCGTCCCTGTGTCGGTCGATAGTGACCAGTTGTTATGCTTTCCGGTTCCGTTGATCCCTTTGAATGGCTTCTCATGGAATAGTACCCTGAAACCATGGTGCCTGGAGACTTTCTTCATCAGATCCATCAGAAGCACATTGTGGTCGACTGCCAGGTTACATTCCTCAAACACTGGAGCCACCTCGTACTGATTGGGTGCTACCTCGTTATGCCTTGTTTTCACAGGAATGCCCAGTTTATATGCCTCCGATTCGAGATCGTGCATAAAAGCTTCCACACGTTCCGGGATGGAACTGAAATAGTGGTCGTCCAGCTGCTGGTCCTTGGCCGAGGAATGTCCGAGAAGTGTACGGCCGGTAAGTGCCAGATCGGGGCGTGCATAATAGAGTGCTTCGTCCACCAGAAAATACTCCTGCTCCCACCCCAGGTTAGCCTGCACAGAAGTGACATTCCTGTCGAAATAGTGACAAACATCCGTAGCGGCAATATCAACTGCATTCAGTGCTTTCAGCAACGGTGTCTTATGGTCCAGGGCCTGACCGGTATATGAAATAAAGATAGTGGGGATACTGAGGGTGTTCCCGATAATAAAAGCGGGTGAACTCGGGTCCCAGGCAGTATAACCCCGGGCCTCGAAGGTATTCCTTATACCTCCGCTGGGGAAGGAGGATGCATCGGGTTCCTGCTGCGCCAGGGCTTCGCCGGAAAATGCTTCCACCACTCCGCCGTAATTGTTTGGCTGGATAAATGCATCGTGCTTCTCAGCAGTTCCGCCGGTCAGTGGCTGGAACCAATGAGTATAATGAGTAGCGCCCCTCTCGGTAGCCCAGGCCTTCATTCCTGTGGCAACGGAGTCCGCTTTCTTCCGGTCGATGGGGGTGCCCTTTTCAATAGCCTCCATCACATGATTGAATGCCTCTTTGGAAAGATACCTCTGCATCTTCACCTTATCAAACACGTTGATCGAAAAATAATCCGACGTTTTATCGGAAGGAGGGGGAACATGAATGGGCTTTCTGTCGAAAACCTGTTCCAGAGCTTTGAACCTAATAACCGCCATAGCTGATAATGTTAATGTAATTAAAATGGGTTTGTCGATGCAAATATAGATTATTTTTCTTTTTACCCCTTCATTTTTCGAGTTTAGTCGAATATTTTTTGCTTTTTTTGGAAAAAACCCCCGGTTCCTGAGCCGCTCTTGTAACAAAAGCAAAAAAAAGCTGCCTCCAAAGATAACGGCGATCTTCAGAGGCAGCTCTATGGGAAATGCTACCCGTTCACTCTATTTCATCTCCTGAACAAAATAGCGGTAGAACAGTGGTATGGTCTCCATCCCTTTGTAAAAATTATAAAGGGGATAGTTTTCATTGGGTGAGTGAATGGCATCCGAATCCAGGCCGAATCCCATCAGAATTGATTTGATTCCCAGCACCTCCTCAAAATCTGAAACAATGGGAATGCTGCCTCCGCTTCTCACAGGAACAGGCTGTTTTTCGTAACTTTCTTCCAAAGCCCTGCTGGCTGCCCGGTATGCTGGGAAATCAACGGGGGTCACATACCCTTCTCCCCCGTGAAGCCGTTCCACCTCCACACTGGTGCCGGAAGGGGCGATCTGCCGGATGTGGTCCATAAACAATCGATCGATCTTTTCAGATTTCTGATTGGGAACCAGCCGCATGGAGATCTTGGCGTGAGCAGTGGAGGGAAGCACAGTCTTGGCCCCCTTCCCGGTATAACCCGACCAGATGCCGTTCACATCCAGACTGGGACGAATTCCTGTCCTTTCAGTGGTGGAAAACCCCTTCTCTCCTACCACCTCGTCCAGGTCCAGAGATTTCTTGTACTCTGACAGATCGAACGGAGCCCGGGCCATTTGCGCCCTCTCCTCATCCGAAACCTCCAGAACGTCATCGTAAAATCCGGGTATGGTGATGCGATTGTCCTCATCGGTCAGTGAAGCGATCATTTTCGCCAGCAGGTTGGCGGGATTGCCCACAGCACCTCCGTAAAGACCGGAATGCAGATCCCGGTTCGGTCCCTTCAGAGTAACCTCCAGGTAACTAAGTCCACGCAACCCTACAGTTATAGACGGTATATCCCTGGCTATCATCGAGGTATCGGATATCAGGATCACATCCGATTTCAGAAGCTCTGTATTTTGTTTGCAAAACTCTTTCAGGCTTGGAGAACCGATCTCCTCCTCCCCTTCCACCATGAACTTGACATTGCAAGGCAGTGTACCTGTTTGATTCATCAATTCAAATGCCTTGACATGCATGAAAAACTGCCCTTTATCATCGTCTGCTCCACGGGCATAAATCTTCCCGTCGCGAATTTCGGGCTCAAACGGGGGTGATTCCCAAAGCTCAAGAGGTTCTGCCGGCTGAACATCATAGTGCCCATAAACGAGTACCGTCGGCAACGAGCCATCCACCATTTTCTCCCCGTATATCACCGGCCAACCCGAAGTCTCCATGATCTCTGCCCGGTCTGCTCCCGCATTAAGAAGTGAAGACCTGACTGCCCCGGCAGCTTTGTACATATCCTCTTTAGCCTCCTCCCTGGAGCTTACAGAAGGGATCCTGATCAACTCGAATAACTCTTCCAGAAAACGGTCTTTGTGCTGTTCGATGTAATTTTTAATTGTTTCCATACAATATATTTATGTGATGATATCATTTACCACTTCATTGATTTATCTTTCCATTGATTGGTAGACCTCTTCCATTTCTTCATAGAAAGCGGGCCCGAAAACCCTTACAATAGCTTGCTTCAGAAACCTGAAGACGGGGACACCCTCTGCTGTACCGAGGATACGTGCAGGTTCACAAACACTCCATTGATGATAATTTAAGGCCACTCCTTTTTTCAGCGGATGAAGCCGTATGGGATAGAGGTGGCAGGAGACGGGCTTCTGAAAATCGATCTTCCCGTCGGAATATGCATTCTCAATGGAACAACGGGCAATTCCCTCCTCAAATACGGCATAAGCACACTCTTCATCCCCGACCAGGGGTGTTACTCTTTCGCCCTCATGATCGATCACCCATGCACCCGATTCTGCCACCGACCTGATCCCTTCGGCTCTCATAAAGGGTTTCAGAAGATCGAGACTGACCTCCAGTTGTTTTACCTCTTTATGGGTCAGAGGCGCACCGGCGTCACCGTGCACACAACAATTCCCTTCACACCTTTCCAAATGACAGATGAATTGATTTTCAAACAGGCTTCTGCTGACAACGGCATGTTGAATCTGAATCATTCAGAACAATTGTTATTGACTTCAAAGGAATACAAAAATGAGAAAAATTGTCAACATGGAATACCTCCCTCCTAAAACACCTGCCTAATACCCTGTTTATTAGCTCTTAATAATAATATGTTTAACCTTTATATGTATTTGATAAACATTATCTTAAATTTTTTGTTTACTGTTTTATATAAACCATTAAACGTTTTTCGTTATGCAATCAGAATTACACGTTAAGCTAGTTGCTTCGATCCGAAGAGCTATGCTTGTATTTGTGGTGGCGCTCTCAGGTGCCGCTCTGCACGCCCAGTCAACTGTGGTTGACATTATTGTGAACAGTCCGGATCACACCATTCTGGAGCAGGCGGTTATTGCTGCCGAACTGGATGATGACCTTTCCGGTGCCGGACCATTTACTGTGTTTGCTCCCACCGATGACGCGTTCAACGCGCTTCCTGACGGGACACTGGATGCTCTCCTTCAGGATCCTACCGGTGAGCTGGCACAGATTCTTCTATACCATGTCGTTGGTGCATCCATCACCTCCGGCGATCTTTCGGACGGACAGGTGGTCACCACCCTGAATGGTGACAGTGTCACCATTTCATCGGATGGGCATGGATTTCTGGTCGACAATGCCAATATTACAGGTGCCGATCTCCATGCCGGTAACGGGGTGGTCCATGTCATCGATTCGGTACTTATTCCTATGTCGACCGTAGTGGATGTTATCGTCGGAAGCCCCGATCACAATACCCTGGAAGCAGCCGTTATAGCCGCTGAACTGGACGATGACCTCAGCGGTGAAGGTCCGTTTACCGTTTTTGCCCCCACCGACGCCGCCTTCGAGGCCCTGCCCGACGGCACTGTGGATGCACTGCTCCAGGATCCCACCGGTGATCTGGCACAGATCCTGCTCTATCATGTGGTAGGTGCCAGAGCGCTATCCACCGGACTTTCCGATGGTCAGATGATCACCACCCTCAACGGTGACAGTGTAAAGGTGACTATTATGGACCAAACCGTAATGATCGACGACGCGACCGTCACTGTGGCTGATATAGAGACCACCAACGGTGTGGTTCATGTGATCGATGCAGTATTACTGCCCAAATACACTGTTCTGGATATTATTGTGGCTAGTGCCGATCACAACACCCTGGAAGCAGCCGTTATCGCTGCTGAACTGGACGATGACCTCA
>CAZOHA010000003.1:111241-134357 GCA_964579515.1 uncultured Bacteroides sp.
TGGTGGATATCATCGTGGGAAGTCCGGATCACAACACCCTGGAAGCAGCCGTTATAGCCGCTGAACTGGACGATGACCTCAGCGGTGAAGGTCCGTTTACCGTTTTTGCCCCCACCGACGCCGCCTTCGAGGCCCTTCCCGAGGGCACTGTGGATGCACTACTCCAGGATCCCACCGGTGATCTGGCACAGATCCTGCTCTATCATGTGGCAGGTGCCAAAGCACTCTCCACCGATCTTTCCGACGGACAGTACATTACCACTCTGAATGGGGACAGTGTCAAGGTGACCATTATGGATGAAACCGTAATGATCGACGATGCCACCGTTACTGTGGCCGACCTGGAAGCGGACAACGGTGTGGTTCATGTGATCGATGCAGTCATTCTGCCCGGATATTCGGTATTCGATATCATTGCAGGAAGTGCTGATCATCAAACTCTGCAGGCTGCCATCGAGGCCGCCGGACTCGATAATACCCTTAGTTTCGATGGTCCCTTCACCGTCTTTGCTCCCACCGATGCCGCATTCGCTGCTTTGCCCGATGGCACGGTAGACGCCTTGCTGGCCGATCCGGAAGGAGATCTGACGGATATCCTCCTCTATCATGTAATTGGAGACAGTGTGCGGTCCACCGCTCTGTCCGACGGAATGATGGTGACTACCCTTAACGGAGACAGTGTCATGGTGCGCATAGAAGGAAGTGATGTATTCATCGACAGTGCCAAAGTTATCGTCACGGATCTGGAGGCAGATAACGGGATCGTCCATGTGATCGATGCCGTGCTGATCCCGCAGTCCACCGTGGTGGATATCATCGTGGGAAGTCCCGATCATACCATCCTCGAAGCCGCTGTCATCGCCGCCGAACTGGCCGATGACCTGAGCGGAGAGGGTCCGTTCACCGTTTTTGCACCAACCGATGCTGCCTTTGAGGCCCTGCCCGAGGGCACTGTGGATGCTCTGCTGGAGGATCCCACCGGTGAACTGGCACAGATTCTTCTCTACCACGTGGTAGGTTCCAAAGCACTCTCTACCGATCTTTCAGACGGTCAGATGATTACCACGCTCCAGGGAACAGATATTACTGTCTCCATCACTGATGGCAAGGTCTTTATCAATGATGCGGAAGTGATCGTTGCCGATCTCGAGGCTGATAACGGAGTGGTCCATGTGATCGATGCGGTGATCACACCCTCCACCGGACTTCGTGAAGAGGTGATCGAAGCAACGGATGTGCGTATCTATCCCAATCCGGCCAGTGAATTCGTTCATGTCAGGTTCGACCTGGTCAACTCCACCAGGGTACAGATCGGATTGTATGACATGCTCGGAAAGCAGGTCAGAATGATCGACAGGGGATATTCCTACCAGGGAATGCAAACCGTGGAACTCCCCGTCAGTGACCTGGAAGCTGGCCTGTACCTTCTGATCATCCAGACGGACGAAAGCCAGATAGCCAACAAAATACGAATTGCTGAATAGAGAAGTTGAATAGTTGGTAAATTCAGGGAAGGCTGTCTCGAAAGGGGCAGCCTTTCTTTTTATGAATTCACTGATCAAGGTCTATTGAAGCTCGAAGAAATGAATGCCCTGGAGGAATTGAGGTGTCGGAAACCATTTTGTTTAATTTTAACATATCTATTATTAAACATTATGGAGGCTTCCTTGTTTAACTATCAGAAATAAACTTAAAACAGAAGATTATGAAAGCAAGAGAAAAAATACTGGTTATCCAGTACCCCTCCAATGTGATTAAAAGTGCCATACTCACCTCGCTGATGATCCTATTCACAACTGCGTTGTTCGCCCAGAAGAAGACGGTGGTGGACGTGGTTGTCAACAGCAAAGATCACCAGACTCTGGAAGCAGCCGTAATTGCCGCTGAACTTGCCGATGATCTGAGCGGAGAGGGTCCTTTTACGGTTTTTGCTCCCACTGATGCCGCCTTCGAAGCCTTACCCGAGGGTACAGTCGATGCTCTTTTGAAAGATCCCAAGGGAGATCTGGCCAAGATTCTGCTCTATCACGTGGTGGCAGGGAATGCCATGTCTACTGACCTTTCCAATGGACAGTCGATTGCTACTCTGAATGGAGACAATATTGATATTCAGATTAAAGACGGTAAAGTATATATCGATAAAGCCAGGGTAACCTCCGCTGATATCAAAACGGACAATGGAATTGTTCATGTCATCGACGCGGTGATGATCCCTTCCGCTCCCATGGCGGAAGCCGGATCATCCGGTCCCAGCGGCGCTAAGGGCGGAGGTTGTGGCAACTAAATAACCAACACCGGTAATTAAAATTGCAAATAAGGTTAGGGTTGTGAAGTAGTGGTTTGTTACCGGTTTATTCAGGGCTGTCTGTTTACGCAGGCAGCCTTTTTTAATTCTTATATTTGACAGATGCAGAGAACCTGTTTTCTGATTTTCCTGCTCATTCTGCTTACCGGCCAGGCGGCTCTTCCTCAAAAAGGGTACCTGCAACGGGCCGATCTTCTGGCGTTAGCGGAAAAAGGTCTTCTCCAAACCTATAATTTCCAGTTCGAAGAGGCGCGGAGATATCAGAAAAAGCTTGAAGAGGAGACTCCGGACCACCCGGTGCCCCCTTTTATGGAGGCACTTATCATTTATTGGGAAAGCTTTCCTCTACAACCCGGAACTGCTGAGGGAGAGAGATTTATCAAACTAATGGAATTAAGCGTAGAGAGAGCCCAGTCAATGATCGACTCGGAAAACCTTCATATGGAAGGGGTCTTTTTCGATCTTTTTGGCAGGGCTTTTCAGGCCATGTTCTGGGCCGACAATGGCAAAGCGGCCAGGGTGGTTCCTGATCTTCCCATCATGTACCGCAGAACGACGGAGGGATTCGATCTGAAGGAGCAATTCGTGGAATTTTATTTCTCCACCGGGCTGTACAATTATTATATCGAAGCTTACCCGGAAGCACATCCGGTCTACAGGCCACTTGTATCATTCATGCAGCCCGGAAATAAGAACCTCGGGTTAAGTCAGTTAAATCATGCAATTCAACATACTGTCTTTCTGCGTGTCGAAGCCATGCTGTTCATGTCACTCATTCAGCTCAACTACGAAAACGATCTGAATTCAGCAGCGATTTATGCCACCAAACTTTACAATGAGTATCCCTCTAATGTTTATTATCAGGGGCTCATGGTGATCATCCTCCTTCACCAGCACAGGTATGAAAAGGTCCGGCAGGAACTCGCATCCATCGCCCATCAGGATCATCCTTACAGTAACATGATTGTTACGCTGGCAGAAGCCTTTATGAATGAGAAAGTCAACGGGGATGACCAAAGCTCGGAGCGTGGATATCGAAAAACGCTGGAACGGGCCGATTCATTCGGACCGATTGCCGATATGTTCCAGGCCATCGCCTACCGGGGTCTCGCCAGGTTGCATTACAGGCAGGGAGATACCAGGGATGCCCGCCGCTACGAGAGAAAGGCGGAAGATAAAACGGTTTATCGTTTCATTCTCGAGGAATAACCCTGCCACCCCATGTAATCATCCACACCCCAGCCAGTGTGAGGATACCCCCGGTGAATTGAAACCAGGTGGGAAAAACATCCAGAAAAATCCATGCCAGAAACAGGGTCCATACACCCTTGGCACTGATGATCAGAGAGGTTCTGGCTGCTTCGATCAGTTTGAGTGCCTGGTAGGCGAATACAATCACTATCAGGGTCTCCAGCAGGGACCCCAGCAAAAGGTCCCGCCAGACTGAACCGGAGATGGGAGGTATGGTTCGTTCGCCCAGAAAAAGGAATCCCATGAACGCCGCCAGAATAAATGAACGCAGGAGTGACATATAGCTTGGTACCAATAACCGGTGGTATCCTCTGCCCGCAATGGTGGCGACGGAAAAAAGAAGGGATGCCGCTATGACATAAAATGATCCCGGATCAAGAAAACCTGCGAATCCGCCCTTCCGGTAGTTGATCACGAAAATACCTGCCAGTGTTGTCACGACACCGGCCAGCTGGATATTTCTGAAACGCTCTTTTAGCAGAGCAATCCCCATAATCGTCACAAAAACAGGACCAATATTCCCGATGAAAGAGACCACCGCAGGATTCTCCATGGATTGAATGGCCAGATAAAACAGTCCGGTGGCAGCAGCTTCCAGGATTGCGATCATCAAAGCCAGAGCTGTAATTCTCCACGGGTCCGCCGAAATCTTACGGAATTCGCCTCTGGAGAAAAACCAGAGTGCATTCCACAGCGCACCCATGGAAAACCATATCAGGCCAAACTGAACTATTGTCAGATGATTCAGAGCCGATTTACTGAACACAAACGAGGAAGCCAGAGCCAGAGAAGCTCCAAGAGCGTAAATATAGCCGGTTGGCCGGGTCCTTTTCATTTAGTAATTTGTGATGGGCCTGAAATTAATGAAATCCCCGAAACAGAAAACAAAACAAGACCGTATGGGAAGAGCCACTGTGGAAGAGCTTCGGGATGAGCCGCGTTACCGGCAGGTGCTGGAACTAGATTTCAGTGAAATGATTCCCTTTGTGCTGGAACAGATCCGCCGGAGAAGTCCTGTGTCGTTCTCTTTTCTGGTACTCAATCTGGTTCTGCTGGCCGGAATTATCGGTTATATTGTTCAGATCCTCTCGGCTGAGCAACTGACTCTGGGAAAAGTGATCGTATGGTCCCTGTACGGAATGGCAGCGGGTAGTCTCGCAGTGGTGCCCGTGCATGAGGGAATTCATGGATTGGCTTATAAATTACTCGGCGCCGGAAGAGTACACTTCGGTGCAGACCTGCAACAAATGATCTTCTTTGTCACCTCGGACCGCTATCCGGTATCAGGAAAGGAGTTGTCCTTCCTGGCCCTTGCACCCTTTGTAATGATCAATCTGGCAACCGTGGGGATCGTCCTTTGGCTTTCACCGGAAATATTCCTGTTTCCGGCCTTTTTCCTATTCACTCATAATCTGATGTGCATCGGAGACTTTGCAGTGGTGAACTATGTCTACCTTCATCCGCGCAGGGTTTACTCCTTTGACGAGGTCGAACAGAAGCGGAGTTATTTCTTTGAAGAGCAACCCGGGGGTGTAAAGGAGTCCGGAGAGGGAAGGGAGTCCGGAGAGGGGCAGGGGTAACTATTCCGCCGGTTCTTCCATCATTTTCAGCGCTTTCTCTGCCTTTTTCCGGCTGACCGCAAAATGGGGATCAAGCTCTACCGCTTTCATATAGCTCTCGTATGCTTTCTCGTATTGCCCGGTGGCCATGTAATAATCCCCTTTCGAATCGTAGGGGTTCCCCTGGTCCGGTGCCAGTTGTGTGTAGTTGTCAAAAGCCCTCTCCGCCTCCTTGAAATTGTCCAGATCCATCAACGCATATCCCAGTAAATTATATGCAAGGGGATAATCGGGGTTGTGCTCAATGGCCTCACGCATGCTCGCAACAGCTGCGTTGAGATCTTTGATGTAAAAAAACTGGTAACTGTATAAAATCCGCTGCACATATGGATCGGCAGGATAGAGTGCCACGGCATTCCGGAGATGCCGGACGGCCTTTTCACTCTGTCCCTCGCGGATATAGCGCAATGCCGTTTTGATTTCCGACTCCGCTTCAGTCAGAGGAGCTTTCGTCTGAAGAGCCCGCTCCACCAGTTCCTTCCGATCCTTGCTGGTCATCCAGTAGATCCAGAAATGGGCCATGAAAAAATCGGGATCCTCCTCAATGGCCAGTTTCAGATTGTGCTTTGCCAGCTCCGTTTTTAAAAAGTCGTGCGCCAGTAACCCGGTTTCGTAAAGCTCCAGCGCCAGAGCCGAATCGGTGGTTACCGGCATCATGCCGTTCTTAGTATTCTCGGAACAGGAAATGACCAACAGGCCGGACAAAAAAAACAGAATGGTTAAAATCCGTAACCTTATCATTGCGATGGTTTTACCATCTTACGTCCGGTATAAATGTAGCACAATTCCGGACCAAATCAAAATGGTACCGGAACACAAAAACATCCGGCTATTCAGAGTAATTTTTCAGAATCCCTTCCACATCGTCGGGAGCCACCCGGCCGTAGGTCTTTTCGCCGACCAGTACCACCGGCGCCAGACCACATGCCCCCACACAACGGAGGCAATTCAGTGAATACTTTCCATCCGGACTGGTCTCCCCTACCTCGATATTGAGCAGCTTCTTGAACTCACCCAGAACAGTCTCGGCTCCCCTGACGTAACACGCAGTACCGGTACAGATCGAAATAGGGTATTTCCCTCTCGGGATCATAGTAAAAAAAGAGTAAAAGGTGACCACTCCATATACCTTGGCAGCAGCGATCTCCAGTTTGTCGGAAATCACCTCCTGCACCTCAGCAGGCAGATAGCCGAAACTCTGCTGGGTCTGATGAAGGATATTGATCAATTCACCTTCCTGATTACCAAAGGAATCACAAATGGCATGGATCTTCTCTATCTGGTCCTTTCTGAGTTCAATCTTAACACTTGACATTTTGCTGGATATGTTTTGTTACCTAAACCTGGAAAACTCTTTTTCTCCTGTCGAAATAGTGGGTATGCAGAAGTTCATGGGCCTTTTCACTCATGGGTTCACCAAGATACTCTTCGTACAGTTTTTTGATATATGGATTTTCATGTGATTTCCTGATGGTTTTACCCTTGTCCTCAGCGTATATGGCTTTGGCCCTGGCCTTCAAAACAGAGGAGTCACCATGGTGGAGCGGCTGTCCTCCTCCTCCGATGCACCCTCCGGGGCATGCCATAATCTCAATGGCGTGGTAGAGCGACTCCCCTGCCTTGATCTGATCCAGAAGTTTTCGCGCATTTCCCAGGCCATGGGCGATACCGATCCGGATCTCCTGACCATTGAAATCCACCCTGGCCGACCGGATCCCCTCCATGCCCCTGAGTTGCTCAAAGTCCACTTTCTCCAGTTGTTTACCGGTATAAATTTCATAGGCTGTTCGGGTAGCCGCTTCGATCACGCCGCCGGTGGTGCCGAAAATGACCGCCGCACCCGAGGATTCCCCCAGAGGAGCATCGAACTCTTCATCAGGCAACCGGTTCAGATCCATGTTGGCCTGCTTGATCAGGTGAGCCAGTTCCCTGGTAGAGATACTGTAGTCCACATCGGGATTCCCATCCACTGAAAATTCTTCCCTCTGGCATTCATACTTCTTGGCAAGGCACGGCATGATAGATACCACTACCATCTCTTCGCGCTTAACCCCTATCTTTTCAGCAAAATAGCTTTTTGCAATCGATCCGAACATCTGCTGAGGAGAACGGGCAGTGGAAGGTATCTCTTTCATGTCGGGATAGTGATATTCAAAAAAGTTCACCCAACCCGGACAACAGGAGGTGAGGATCGGTAACTGAACCTCTTTGTCCCCCTCCAGGAACCCGGACAATCTTTCCAGTAACTCGGTTCCCTCCTCCATAATGGTGAGATCGGCTGCAAAGTCGGTGTCAAATACATAATCGAATCCCAGTTGCCTGAGGGCTGCAACCATCTGGCCCGTGACCCGGGTGCCCGGCTCCATACCGAATTCCTCACCCAGTGCAGCCCTTACGGCAGGTGCAGTCTGCACCACCACTGTTTTGGAAGGATCATTCAGAGCCGCGATAACCCTGGCCGTGTGATCCACTTCGGTGAGGGCCCCCGTGGGACATACCGCCACACACTGTCCGCAGTAGGTGCATGGAGAATGTTCCAGATTCATTTCGAAAGCGGGTGCAACAGCCGCATAAAATCCGCGGTTTACCGCATTCAGCGCACCCACGGTCTGAAAATCATTACACATGGTCTCGCAGCGGCGACACATAATGCATTTATCGAGCTCCCTGATAATGGAGGGAGAAGTATCGATCCGGTAGGATGACATCTCGGCATATTCCTGACCGGGTATCTCCCTGATGCCCAGTTTAACGGCCATGTCCTGAAGATCGCAGTTTCCGGATTTGGCGCAGGAGAGGCAATCCTTCGGATGATCCGAGAGGATCAGTTCCAGGACGGTTCGACGGGCATTGATCACCCGGATGCTATTGGTTTTGACCACCATTCCGTCGGTCGCTTCGGTCGAGCAGGAGGGTGCCAGGTTTCTTCGTCCCTCCACCTCCACCGAGCATATGCGGCAACCGCCGGGCTTATTTTCGATATTCAGGTCCTTGAGGTCCATATAGCAAAGGACCGGAATATCAATTCCCAACTCCCTTGCAGCCTTATAAATGGTTATTCCTGCGGGAACCTCCACCTGTTTTCCGTCGATTGTTAGCTTGATGTGATTCATTGTATCCATTGTTATTTAAGTATCACTGCATCGAATTTGCATTTCTCCAGACAGGCCCCGCATTTGATGCAGATATCCTGGTTGATTTCATGTAATTCCTTGCGTTCGCCGGTAATGGCACCCACCGGACATGCCCTCGCACAGGCCGTACAACCTATGCAGTTCTCCTCCAGAATATAATACTCCAGCAGGTCGGTGCAAACCCCGGCAAAACACTTTTTGTCTTCCACATGTGCCCTGTATTCATCATGGAAATTATCCATGGTCGAGAGCACCGGGTTGGGAGAACTCTGACCCAGTCCGCACAGAGAGGTATCAATGATCACCTCTCCAAGGTTCCGCAACCGGTCCAGATCAGCCGGCTCTCCTTTGCCTTCGCAAATTCGCACGAGCAACTCGTGCAACCGTTTATTTCCTATCCGGCAGGGTGCACATTTTCCACACGACTCCTCCACAGTAAAATCGAGATAGAACCGTGCAATCGAAACCATGCAATCGTCCTCATCCATAACGATCATCCCGCCTGAACCCATCATGGATCCGTTGGCTACCAGGTTTTCATAGTCGATGGGAGTATCCAGGTGCTTTTCGGTCAGACATCCGCCCGAGGGCCCCCCGGTCTGTACCGCCTTGAATTTCTTCCCGTCCTTGATTCCCCCGCCAATCTCGAATATCACTTCCCGCAGGGTTGTACCCATGGGAACCTCGATCAATCCCACATTGTTGATCTTGCCCGCCAGAGCAAATACTTTGGTTCCCTTGGAAGATTCGGTTCCGATGCTGCTGAACCAATCTGCCCCTTTCTGAATAATGACCGGTACATTCGCCAGGGTCTCCACATTATTGACATTGGTGGGTTTACCCAGATAACCGCTCTGGGCGGGATACGGAGGCTTCAGGGAAGGTTCACCGCGCTCACCCTCCATGGAGTGGATCAGGGCGGTCTCCTCGCCGCATACAAATGCTCCGGCTCCGTATTTCAATTCGATGTCGAAGTTAAACCCGCTGCCCAGGATATCGGTCCCCAGCAAACCATATTCTCTCGCCTGTGCAATGGCAATTTTCAGCCGCTCAATGGCCAGAGGATACTCGGCACGGATATAAATGAACCCTTTGTCTGAACCGATGCAATACCCGACAATGGCCATGGCTTCCAGAACCGAATGCGGATCGCCTTCCAGGATGGAACGATCCATGAATGCTCCGGGATCTCCTTCATCGGCGTTACAGACCACATATTTCTGATCGGAAGGATTGTTGCGCGCCAGTTCCCATTTCAGACCTGCAGGGAAACCCGCTCCGCCCCGGCCACGCAACCCTGATTTCTTCATCAGGTCAATGGTCTCCCCGGGCGACCTGGTAAGCACCTCCCCGAGAGGCTGATATCCGTCGCGGGCGATGTACTCATCAATTCTCTCCGGATCGACGACACCGCAGTTGCGCAGTGCAATCCGCAGCTGCTTCTTATAGAAGCCCATACCTTTGGAATCCTCCACATGTTTCCGGGTTTCGGGATCGGTATAGAGCAATCTTTCCACCCTTCTTCCCTTCACAACATGTTCTTCCACGATATCCTCGGCATCTTCCGGTTTCACCTGGGTATAGAAGGTATTGTCGGGCATCACCTTCACGATGGGTCCCTTTTCACAAAATCCGAAACAACCGGTCATGATCACCTGGACCGTCTCCTGCAGCCCCTGTTTTTCCAGTTCCCTTTTCAGTTTGTCGGTTAACATATCGCTCTCCTGGGATTTGCAGCCTGTACCGCCGCAAACGAGCAAATGCATGCTATACTTGGACATGATATCTCTATTTATCTTTTGAATCGATGGTTTCGTAGTTCACCGGGATGATCCCATCCACCAGTTCGCCACCCTTGATGTATTTCTCGATGATTTCGTCGGCTTTGTTGGTGTCCACCCCGCCGAAGACTACCGGTTCCTGCGACGGAAGTGTCACTTCGATGGTAGGCTCGGCATAGCAATAACCCATGCAGCCTGTTTGGGTCACCACCGCGTCCACACCCCGCTTTTCCAGCTGGTCGGCCAAAAACTCCATGGTCTCTTTTGCCCCGGATGCAATTCCGCAGGTGGCCATTGCAACTTTCACCTGCACCAGGTTTTCAGGGGTTTCGCCCTTCTCACGGGTTTGAAGTCCGGACTGCTTTTCATCGCGGATCTTTCTTAGATCGGCCAATGATTTTATTTTTCCCATTTTGCCTCTGTTTTATTTGATATGCTACAATAAATTTAATCCAATCGGATCGATTCCATCTGATTTCTAATGAACCATTTTAGTGAATCTTTCAGCTCCGAACCGGTGACCCTCTCGACTCCCAGTTCACGCCTTATCTGTGAAGTGGTAATGGTGAATGCACCGGCGGGGGTCCTGCACTCCAGTTCCCATTCCACCCCGGGAAAGGAGCTGGCCATCATTAACCAGCAACCTTCCAGATCGCCCAGAGGCTGAAGATCGGGATGTCCGAGACTAAAAGTCGCTTCAATACAGGTACCCGTTCCGGCTTCAGAGATCAGCTCCAGTTTTCCTCCGGTCATTTCGGCGTGCTGTTTCAGCAAAGGGATTCCCATCCCCACTTTCCGGGTATTCCGTGAGGTGAAGAACGGATCTGCTGCCATTCGCTGAGTCTCTGGATCCATTCCACTTCCGTTATCCTTCACCCGGACTGAAATCCTTTCCATACTCTTTTCTATCCGGATAGAGATCCTGTCCGCACCTGCCGACACACTGTTTTCCGAAATATCCAGGATATGAAGCGCTATCTCTTTCATACAGGTTGTACCTTTCTCCCGTTCTTGCCTCTCAGGGCCATGGCAAATTCAGTAAAAGAGCATTGATCCATGGTCAAAAAATTATAGGACCTTCCTATATCCGCGGGATAATGGGCATCGGAATTCTTCATTAACTGGAACCTATTCAACTCCGGATGCCTGGTACGCATCTCCCCGGGATCCGCTTTCCGGTGTATCTCCACTGCATCGGCATCGAGCTGGTCGGGAAAGAATCCCAGCTGGGCATAGAGTCCGTTCATCGGACGGTCCACATGTGCAGGCACGAAGAGCCCTTCCAGTTCATGCACCAGATCCGACAGTTCACTGATCCCTAGTTCCAGTCCGGGATAGAGCGAGGGACCCACTTCCCTGAGTATCCGTTCCTGCTCATCCACGATCAGCTGTGCCCCGAATAAACCGGAATCGTTCGGCATGAGTGGCTGGAAGCGATCCAGCTGCTCCTGGAACAATTCCAGTTGGTGATCGGTATCAAAGAACGTCAGGCAGTGCACCTCCTCCCTGGTATTCACCTCTGCCCCGTAGACCACCCAGACTCCCTTCCTGGCTCCGATCTCCCTTGTAAGTCTTGCATGACCGGTATGGTTATGGTCTGTCACCGCAATAATATCCAGCCCCCTACCGGCCGCCTCCGAGACAATGCGCAACGGGCTCATATCCAGGTCTCCGCATGGAGACAATACCGTGTGAATATGCAGATCGGCGCTGAAAACTCTCATCATCGATGCAGCAAAGCATAGATTTTCCCGGCTGCCTCAAACGCACTGTAGGATGTGACCAGGATTGGGATGCCTTCTTCCGTTGCTTTCTGAAGCATTGCAACATCCGGTTTGATCCCCTTCACCAGAAGGATGGCCGGCAACTCCTTCAGTGAGGCCACGGCCACCACATTGATGTGAGACTGAAGAGTGATCCAGAGTTCTCCTTCTCTGGCATGCCCCATCACATCGCTGAGCAGGTCCGAGACATATCCGCCGGTTACTTCCCGGTCCATGTCCACTTCCCCGTTCAATAGTTCGAGACCGAGCTCTTCAAATATTTCTGACAACTTCATCGCTCCATCCATAATCGCTACTTCATTTGACTCCTGTAATCTCTGTCTCCTCCCCAGATGTTCGTATTGATCCGGTCAGCTTCTTCTGCCGACATGCGGCCATCCCGTATGTAAAGCTCCTGAATGAATACACAGGAGGTTAGCTCTGCCTTCTCTTTTACAATATCTTCGGCAAGTGTCCGGCAGGTGGGGCTGCCACATGCAGAACAGTCGATACCCGGAAGGATTTTCAACAGGTCCTCCACCTTGTTCATCTTCCTCATGGCCCTGCCAGGATCATCATCCAGAGCCATCATGGAACGGGGAGCGATGGGTCCCAGCGCGTAGAGTTTTTCATTAAACTCCGACGGATCAATGGGATCCTTCTGGCTCTCCACCATGGTGGCGGCCCGGCGGGACAACCGCTCCACCGTGAGGAACCTGTTACCGCTGATCAGAACTCCCCCGGCGCAACTCTGGTCACAGGCTCTGAGCTCCAGGAAATCCAGGTTGCTCTGTTCCGATTCTTCCAGTCGCTCCAGGAATTCGGTCACATTGTTCATTCCGTCCACAGCCAGAGATCTTCCCTCCTGATGGTCGGATTCTCCTCTGGTCAGGCTCCAGAGCACCCCTTTGGAAGTCAGCTTTCCCGGATCTGAAGGTTCGGCCTCCTCTGCCTCTCCATCCGAAATGATCTTATAGAGTCTGTTATAGAGATACTCCATATTGATCACCCCGTTGACCGGAGACTCCTCCTCTCCAACCGGACTCTTAATGGAAGCGACCTTGGCAGCGCATGGGGTCACATAAAACACTCCGATCTCCCGGGGATCGGTCCCCGACTGTTCCATCTTTTTCCTGTAATAGAGAGCTGCCACATCCGAAGGAGGTTTAACACGCATCAACTGGTCCACAAAAGCCGGGAACCTTACCTGGATCAGTCTGACCACTGCCGGGCAGAAAGTGGAGATCAACGGGTATTCGGCCCTGTATTGAGCGGCATACCGCCGGTATCCCTCCTGCACCAGATCCACCAGACTGTCAATCTCATAAATGTGGGTGAATCCCAGTTTTTTCAGGGCTCCGAAGATCTGACCCGTGGATATATGCGAAGGAAATTGTCCGATCAATACCGAGGGTATCAGTGCAATCCGTACCGGATAGGTGTAGATCTGTTCAAAATCGTCCTGCTCAATAACTATGGCGGAGACCGGACAGGCTTTGCAGCAATTCCCGCAATCGACACAACGCTCGTCGATGATGACCGCCTTGCCCTCCCGGACCCTGATGGCCTCTGTGGGACATGCTTTCATACAGTGGGTGCAGCCGATGCACAGATCGTGAACCACTTTCAGTGCATGGTGAAACTTCTTATATGTATCCTCCTCTTTCAATCCTTCAGTTCATTGGTAATCCTGACGATGGTTCCCTGACCGGGCGTGGAATCAATCTCCAGGTGATCACTGTTTCTTTGAATATTGGGCAGACCCATTCCGGCACCGAAACCCATCTCCCTGACCTCCCTGGAGGCGGTGCTGTACCCCTCCTCCATCGCTTTCCCGATGTCTGCGATCCCCGGTCCCCGGTCTGCCACCACCACATGGATCCGGTCAGCCTCCATTGAAACTTCGATATCCCCCTCGGTGGCATGCGCCACCACATTGACTTCACTTTCATAAAGGGCGATCACCAGCCTCTTGATTCGTTGTGCGGGAATATTCAATTGCTTTAGTTTCCTTTTGACCTCACTGGAGGCTTTCCCCGCATTCACAAAATCACCTCCGCTGATGTGGAACTTCCATATCATCAAAAGAGAGGTTTTATCCCGGCCTCATAGAGTATCCCCGAAATCCTGAACATGGAGTAGCTGCTTTTGATCAGCACAATATCATTTTCCCTGGCCAGTTCGATCATCTCCGGACTCACCCTCTTATTACGGGCAATGATCACCTGGTTGATATCGGACATTTCTGCAGTCCTTATGGCCTGCAGGTTCGAAAGTCCGGTCACCAGAACAGTCTTGTAATAATCACCCGTCAGCACATCGCTCATCAGATCGGACGAGAAAGCATGCACCACCTCACGGGTAAGTTCCAGTTCCGGGGTAAGGATATCAGCCTTCAGTAAACCAGCCACTTCGCTTACCGGCATGGCTGCGGTGGCCGAGGCATTGTTATTTATTTCACAGTTTCGCATTTTTATTTTGATTGTACTGTGAATGCAAAGATACAACAATGGCGCTACCCCCGTTCAGATTGTGTTATTAAAATAACAATATATACTAATTCTAAATAATTGCTGCAGAAGATCATTTGAACAGGTCCTCATCCCGGATCAACATCAGGATGGCGGAGTGAGGGATGATTACGTATTTCTCGTTATTGAATTCGATGTCGTAACCACTTTTCTGCAGATAGATGGCCAGATCCCCCTCCCTGGGCTGGAGTGGAACGTATTTTACACTGTCGGCCCTGTCCTTCCATGGTTCATCGGTATCCTGGATGGCCGGAATGGGATAGCCCGGGCCCACCCGCAAAACGTATCCTGAATGGATCTTCTCCTTCTCCTGAATTCCTGGTGGCAGGTAGAGTCCGCTTTTGGTCCGGTCCTGCTGCGTTTTGGGCTTAATCAGAACCCTGTCGCCCACTACGATAAATTTATTGATATTTTTCTCCTCTATCTGCAAAGCCATATTTTTGAGCCCCCTTCTTTAAAAATCGAGATTCTCCTTCAATACCTGCATTCCGCTTCTGCTCACCGGAACCTTGTATCCGTCCTTCAAAATCAATATGAAGTTGGTCTTTTCGTATGGTTCAATCCTTTCAATGGAAGCGATCCGTGCAATATAGGAACGATGCACTCTTACGAATTGTTCCGGATCCAGGTGATTTTCAAAATATTTCATCGTTTGCTGCTTCAGAAATTTTCCCTCCCTGGAGTAAATCATCACATAATCGTCCTGTGCCTCCAGAAAGTGAATATCATTGGTGGAGATCACATGGATCTTTCCCGATTTCTTGATCACGATCCTGTGGAGATGCTCACCACTTTCAGCCAGGTGTCGCCTGATCTTCTCGATCCCGCTTTCAGGAGAACGGGAGCCAGTTCTGGATTCCAGTTTCTCCACCGCCTCCCTGAAACGCTCCCGGGAAAAGGGTTTCAAAAGATAATCCACCGCATTCTGCTCGAATGCACGAATGGCATACTGATCATAAGCCGTGGTGAAAATCACCTCCGGCTGGTGCTCCAGAACCTCCAGCATTTCAAACCCGGTCAGCTTCGGCATCTGGACATCCAGGAAAATGGCATCGGGCTTCAGTTCATTGATTGCCTTCAATCCGTCGAACCCATTGTCATACTCCCCCATCAGCTCCATATCCGGAAAACTCTGCATGTAATTCTTTATGAGATCCCTGGCCGGCTTTTCATCTTCGATGATCAGTACTTTCATGGCAAATTTCGTTTGACAATCGTTGGTGGAAATACAATAGTTACAGTAAAAATCCCTTCAGCTCCGCCCCAGGTAACCGTTCCCTGCTCCTGGTAGGAGAGCTGTACCCTCTGCCGAACGTTCTGCAACCCTACACCGGTTCCTCCGCGGGAGGGTAATTCGGAATCAAAATCATTGGAAACAACCGTCCGCATATAACCTCCCTCCCTGCTGCAGTGAAACTTGATGGTTACAGGATCGACACTTTCATATACGCTGTGACGAATCGCATTCTCAAACAACGGCTGGAAGATCATGGTCGGAACCAGGAATTCATCACAATCACCGTTCAGGTGAAACTCGTACTGCAGCTTCTCTCCGAACCTGATCTTCTCGATGGCCAGATAATCCTTTATTCTTGAGAGTTCCTCTTTCAACGTGACAAATTCATTTTCTCTGTGTTTAAGGGAGTACCTCAGCAAATCGGAAAGTCTGATAATCATGTCTCTGGCCTCATCCGGATTGGTCATGGTCAGCGAGGAGATCGAGTTGAGCGAATTGAATAAAAAGTGGGGGTTGATCTGCGATTTCAACATATTCAGTTCTGCATCCCGTACCAATCCCTTCAGCCTCTCCTCCTGCTTGACCCGCTCCTGAAGTTTCTGACTGCTGGAAACCAGGTAATAGACCAGCACGAGAACCAGGTAAATGAGACCACCCAGAATGGCCCTTGATACCAGTGAACCATTCAGAAATTCGATATAATTGGATTGGTTACTGAAGAAGGCATTCAGCAGGCCGACACTCACCAGTATCCAGGTCAGCAGCACCAGCAATCCGGCCACCACATGGGCCATCAGTGAATAGACGGGGGAATGCCTCTGAAAAGGGATATACCGGGTAGGATACCAGGCCAGCAATCCGAGAAACCCGAAAAGAAGCCCCGATATTAAGGCATCAGCTACCACCGTGTCGACCCTGAAACGGAGGAAATACCACATCAGAAAAGCATGCAGAATGGCGATTCCCAGCCAGACGACCATATAGATCAGTACCGCACGGCGATTCCCGGTGATGGGGTGACTCATGCCTAGAGATAATTGGTGATTTCCCCTCCTCCGAATATGGCAATACCGGCAATGATCAGGGTACCTTCCGATTCGGGAACCACTTTCGATCGAACCCGCTTATCTGAAAAACCACCGAAAACAGAATTTACCTCTACCCTCACATTCCAACCCTCCGGAATGATCAGCTTCGAACCTCCGAAAATCATCAAAACCTCGATGGAATTCTCTCCGGGAGCCAATTTTGCCTGGGTCAGATCGATTTTCGATCCCCCGAAGATGTTGGTGATTTTCCCTCCCTGGAAATTCTGGGAGTTGATAATGCGGTCTCCGCCACCGAAGACAGCTACATCATCCAGGAAATCTTCACCACGGGCTTTTTTTTTGTCCCCGAAATAGGAGCTGCCTCCCTGTCTTCTGGTGCCGAAAATGATCAGCAATCCCACAACGATCAGTATGGAGGGCCAGAACAATGAACGCCAGTAATAAGGCACATCGATGATCCTGGGCAGCAGAAAGAAAGAACCAATTGCTATCAGGATCAGCCCTGTTCCCTTATTCTCTTTATTGGACAGAAAAATCAGACCCAGGAAGATCAACAGCGCCTGCCAGGTAAACACAAAGTCCCTCAGTCTCCAGGGGATGATATCTGCCATATCCGCGATAAGGAACAGACCCAGAAACATCAATGCTATTCCCAGCAAGAGATGAGCCCTTCCGGAACGTTTGAATGATGATGAATGCCTCTCCATATTCCTTTTTTTAGATTTAACTCAAAAGTAACAATGGAGATGCAATTCAAAGAATATTAATCGGTAAACGGTAGCATTTTGCCGGTAAAAGAGATAATTATCCGGTATCGGAAGATCCTAAAACCGGTTCAGCCAGCGGTAACGGCGGGCATTATCGCCGAACTTGGCAATGAACGTGAATTCGTGGGTCCCGTAACTGTAACGCATCACACTGTTCAATCCGATGTCAAACGCATAGCCGAATACCAGCTTGTCGATGCTTACCCCCGCCATTACAATTATCGCATGACCCGTCCGGTAGGTCAGTCCTCCCCAGTAGGTCTGGTCATAGTAAAACTTCCCGCTGATATCGGCCTGCACCTTCCCGTTCTCCGCAAACTTGACCAGCGTGGATGGCGTGATCACAATATCCCGCCGCACCTCGAAATCATACCCCCCCAGCAGATAATAGTTCCGCTCCATCACATACCGGTCATACCCCGAATCACCGATCTTCAATGTCGATTCAAACAACTGGTCGACCGATAATCCGGCATAGTACTGCCTGGCCGTGTAATACACCCCGAAGTCGGCATCGGGTATCAATACCGCCTTATTGGCCCCCAGCCACAGATCATCGCCCGGATCGGCCAGATTGATCAGGTCATCATCCAGCCGGAACTGATAGGCCACCAGCGACAGTCCGAAGGATAGCTGCGACTGTGCAAAGTTGAGGTGATAGGCATAGGTCCCCTTGAACCCGATCCGCTCCACCGCTCCGTTCCGGTCGTTGAACAGATATCCTCCCACTCCCACATTCCCGCTGCGGGAACCCCTCCGCTGACGCTTGCGGACTGAAGAGCTCCTGGAAATATAACTCTTCTTCAATATCCGGGTCTGAAAGCTCAGGGCATAGGTCCCCGGACCGTTCTTCATGCCGATCCACTGCTCCCTGGCGGTCAGGTTCACCGCAGTGTACCCCTCCGATCCGGCAACCGCCGGATTCAGCAGGAATCCGTTCAGCATGTACTGACTGTAAAGAGGTACCTGCTGGCCCTGACCTTCCGCCAGAAATAACAGGCTGCATATCGCTATGAGGAGTCCCTTTTTCATCCTTTCCTACCGGATCACAGTAATGATACCGGTCACCACATCTTTTCTACCTGTATTCAATCTGATCACAAAATGATACGAATCCATCGGAACAAGGTTACCGTTCATGTTCCTGCCATCCCAGGGCTGGGAATATCCCGGCTCGGACCTCCAGACCAGGGTCCCCCAGCGGTCGAATATCTCCACCTCCGCCTGTGAGTATCCGGTCAGTTTCCGAATGACCCATGCATCGTTGGCCCCGTCGTTATTGGGGGTGATGGCTGTTGGCATATCTCTGAAATAAAACTGTACATCACAGTCTTTGATCAGGATGGTATCCCCTGACACGCAGCCCATGGCATCCTCCACCTCGACCCAGTACTCCTGACGTTCTCCCTGGAATATCGTAATTTCCCTGGTATTCTCACCGGTCGACCAGGTGTAGATGATTCCGTCCGGCCCTGCATCCAGCACCATTCCGACATCGCCGCAGAGCGTGGTATCCTCACCCAGATCCACCGCAGGCAGGGGTTCCACCGTCAGGTAGAGGCTGTCGGTATCGGTACAGCCGTACTGATCAGTGACCAGCAGTGTGATCATCCCCTCCTCTCCCGTTGTGAAGCTTTCGCCTGTACTTCCGTCATGCCACAGATAGGTAGTGAAATCCCCATCCGGTAAAACCTCGAACGAATCTCCATCACATATATAGGTATCCTCGCCCAGTTCCAGCAAGGGCCCCTCTACGTTAATCATTCTCTCCACCGTATCGCCCGTACAGCCATCCTCTGAAGTTTCCACCACCTTCAGAAGATAATTCCCGTTCACCTGAGGCCAGTCGACAATCACCGAATCTCCAAAATCGCGGATAATGGTCCCCGATTCAATGATCCATTCAAATGTGGAATTGTTCATTCCTTCAACACTGTAAGAGAGCCCAGTATCTCCCCGGCAGACCACCGGACCCGGGCCTTCGATACCGCCTGTGACCGGGGTCATGTACTTCACCACTGCAGTATCGGTGACTGACAGGCAACCTCCGATGGAGGTCTCTGTCACCGTGATTGTATCCATCCCTTCACCGGTCCATTCCACAGTGACGGTATCTCCCTGGAAAGATCCCAGTATGGTGCCGCCGGTCACCTTCCAGCTGAACTGCGAACCTTCGAGGCCGCTGGCCGAGTAGCTGACGACGGCCGGTGTGCAAACCGTCATCTCCCCAGTGATATCCGGTTCCGGGACCGGGTTCACCGTAACAGTAACCTCCGTCCAGGAGGTGGTGTCGCAATCTCCCTCGAACCGGATGAAATAGACGGTGGTATCGTCCGGTGCTCCCACCATCAGCGAATTGCCCGAACCAATGGAAGAGAGCGCCGTCAGCGTATCCGGATACCACCTGGCCACGGCTCCTGTACCCAATGTTCCGCCCTCGTACCGGAGCAACAGGCTGTCCACCTCTCCCCTGCAGAATTCAGGTACATCCACTGTTGCTGTATCGGGTGCTATGGAAAGCAGTTTCACATTCACTGTGGCCGAAACCTTCTCAGTGATATTGCAGGTGCCCTCTGCTCTCAGGTAATATACCTCTGTGAAAGGAGGATCCACGTAAAGGGTATCTCCTGTTCCGGCAGGCTGTGTCATCAGCGAATCGGAATACCAGTGCCAGCCTGCACCGGCTCCCAGATAACCGCCCTCTGCCAACAGTGCCTTCTGTACCCCCGGGCAGGTGCTGTCGTTCACGATCCCGATACCGGTCGGAACCAGCGAAGGCTCCAGAACGGTCACGATCCGTGCCAAGCTGTCGGAAACATTGCAATCGCCCTCGGCCCTGACATAGTAGATGGTGGTTACGGCCGGGTCCACCTCCAGGGTATCGCCCGATCCGGCCGGGATGGTCAGTGCCGCATTTTCATACCAGAACCAATCTGCTCCGTCGCCGAGCCTGCCTCCTTCCACATAGAGTTTCTTTACGCTCCCTTCGCAGGTGCTGTCGTTATTTACCAGTACGCTGTCGGGCGCCAGCGACCTGGATTTGACCACCACCCTTCTGGATATGGTATCGGTTACATTGCAGTCGCCCTCAGCCCTTACATGGTATGTGGTGGTCAGTTCCGGATCGACCTGAATGGTCTGACCCGAATCGACCGGCTGGATCAAAGAATCGGCGTACCAGAACCAGCTGGCTCCGTCGCCCAGTAATCCGCCTGTCACTGAAAGCGTTTTCATCGACCCCTGGCAGGTATTTTCTCCGGTCACATCAATAAACGTGGCTGGTTGCGAAGGCACTTTCACGATAACTACCCCGCTGACGCCCGAAGTGTTGTTGCAGTCACCCTCCGCCCTGAGATAATAGGTGGAGGTCAGGACCGGATCCACCGACAGGGTATCGCCCGTTCCAAGCCGAACCGTAAATGACGGATCACTGTACCATTCCCACCGGGCACCATCTCCGAGTGATCCGCCATCGGGGAGCAGCAGTTTGGGCGTGCCGTTGCAGGTATTGTCATTGATGACAAGGATACCGGCGGGGTCGGTCGAAGGTGCCAGGACTTCCACCACGGCACTGACTCCGTCGGTGATGTTGCAATCGCCCTCAGCACGGACATAATAAATACTGGTTACCGGCGGATCGACCTGGATAGAGGATCCGGAGCCGACATTGAGGGTAAAGATCGAATCGGAATACCATTGCCATTCGGCACCGGCTCCCAGATCTCCTCCCTGCACCACCAGGGTCTTATTGACCCCTTCGCAGGTACTGTCGTTGAAAACCTCCACACCCGTGGGCGCAACAGAGCGCTCCTTCACCGTGACCAGCTGGCCGGCTTCGGCAGTGATGTTGCAACCGCCCTCGGCCCGGACAAAGAAAGCGGATGTTTCGGCCGGATCGACCTGGATCGAGGTGCCCACACCTATGAAAGTGGTGAGGGATGGATCATCATACCAGAACCATTCGGCACCATAACCGAGGCTGCCTCCCTGAACGGTCAGTGTTTTAAGGATTCCCTGGCAGGTGTTGTCGTTAGTCACCATAAACCCGGCGGGCGCCACCGAAAGCGAACGGACCCTGACCAGTTGCCCGGCATATCCGGTGATATTGCAATCCCCTTCGGCCCTTACATAGTAGATGGTCGAATCCGGCGGATCGACCTGGATGGAAGCTCCGGTTCCCACCGTGGCAGAAAACAGAGAATCGGTCGACCAGACCCAGCCGGCCCCGTCGCCCAGGCTTCCGCCGATCACGGTGAGTGTTTTCGGTGTACCGGCGCAGGTATTGTCCTCCTCCACATCGATGCCTACCGGGTCTGTGGAGGGTACTTTTACATTCACCACCTGGCTTACCGCCGCTGTGGTGTTGCAGTCCCCTTCGGCCCTTACATAATAGGTCGTGGTTACCGCCGGATCCACCACGATCGTGGCTCCCGTGCCTGCCGAAGTGCTGAAGCCCGCATCGGTCGACCAGAACCAGCCGGCCCCGTCACCCAGGAATCCGCCCTGGACCGTCAGGGTCTTCGTGCTGCCCTGGCAAGTGTTGTCGTTGGTCACCGCAATGCCTGTGGCCGGCTCCGAAGGAACCCGCACCGATACCAGCTGGCTCACCGCCGCTGTCGTGTTGCAATCCCCCTCCGCCCTCACGTAGTAGGTGGTCGAACCTGCCGGATCCACCACAATCGATACCCCCGTGCCCGCACTGCTGGCAAACGACGACTCGGTCGACCAGTTCCACTCCGCCCCGTCGCCCAGGAAACCACCCTGGACCGTCAGCGTCTTCGAGGTGCCCAGGCAGCTATTATCGTTCGATACCGCAATGCCCGTGGCCGCCACCGACGGCACTCGCACGGTCACCAGCACGCTCACCGCATTCGAATTGTTGCAATCCCCTTCGGCACGCACATAATAGGTCGTATTGGCCGGCGGGTCCACCGTGATCGAGATCCCCGTACCCACATTGGTGGTAAACGAGGCATCGGTGTACCACACCCAGGTGGCCCCGTCACCCAGGCTGCCGCCCACCACCGTCAGGTCCTTCGGAGTCCCCACGCATGAATCGTTGTCGGTCACATCAATGCCCGTCGGGTCGGACGAAGGCTGACGTACGGTCACCAGCTGGCTCACGGAACCAGTAATGTTGCAATCTCCTTCAGCACGCACATAGTAAGTAGTGGTCACCAAGGGGTTCACCACAATCGAAGCGCCCGTACCCACCGTGCTGCCGAAGCCCGCATCGTCCGACCATACCCAGCCGGCACCATCGCCCAGAAAACCACCCTGAACTGACAGGGTCCTGGGAACGCCCTGGCAGGAATCGTTGTTGGTCACCGCAATGCCTGTGGCTGCCACCGAAGGCACCTTCACCGTCACCAGTTCACTCACCGCCGCTGTTGTGTTGCAGTCGCCCTCCGCACGCACATAGTAGGTCGTACTGGTCACAGGATCGACCACGATCGAGGCGCCGGCACCCACCGTGCTGCCGAAGCCCGCATCGGTCGACCAGACCCAGCCGGCCCCGTCGCCCAGTGTGCCGCCCACCACCGTCAGGGTCTTGTCGGTGCCCTGACAGGTATTGTCATCACCCACCGATATACCCGTGGCTGCCACCGACGGAGCCTTCACCGTCACCACCTGGCTTACCGCCGCTGTGGTGTTGCAGTCCCCTTCGGCCCTTACATA
>CAZOHA010000003.1:134457-144405 GCA_964579515.1 uncultured Bacteroides sp.
TGTTGCAATCCCCTTCGGCACGCACATAATAGGTCGTATTGGCCGGCGGGTCCACAGAAATGGATACTCCCGATCCGGCCGGAAGCGTAAGGGTTCCATCCTCGTACCAGCGCCACTGGGCCCCGTCGCCCAGGCTGCCACCCTCCACGGTCAGTACTTTGGGGGTCCCCACACATGCGTTGTTATTGGTCACTGTGATTCCAGTCGGATCAGTGGAGGGCACTTTTACAGTCACCAGCTGACTCACGGCATTGGTCAGATTGCAATCCCCTTCTGCCCTCACATAGTAAGTGGCAGAAACGGCAGGATCCACATTCACTGAAAGGCCCGATCCCACGACCACAGTAAAAGCGGGATCTGCGTACCAGTACCAGTCAGCACCGTCGCCCAGCGAACCGCCAAGTACGGTCAGAGTCTTGGGAGTGCCCTGGCAGGTGTTGTCGTCGGAAATGGTGATCCCGGTGGGATCGGTCGAGGGCACTTTTACAGTGACCAGCCGGCTCACCGCATTGGTATTGTTGCAGTCCCCTTCGGCACGGACATAGTAGGTGGTCGAGGCTGCCGGATCCACATTGATGGTGGTACCGCTGCCTTCGTTCACCGTGAATGCAGCATCCGAGTACCATTGCCAAGTAGCACCGTCACCCAGGGTCCCTCCCTGCACGGTCAGCGACTTCGCCGTTCCCTGACAGGTGTTGTCATTAAGCAGGTTAATGGAAACCGGATCGGTGGAGGGCACCTTCACTGTCACCACCTGGCTGGCGGCAGTGGTTACATTGCAGAGACCCTCCGCCCTCACATAATAGGTAGTGGTCACCGCCGGATCGACCGTGATGGACGCACCCAGCCCGGAACTGCTGATGAAAGAAGGATCTGTATACCAGTTCCATAGGGCCGCGTCACCGAGACTTCCTCCCTCCACGGTCAGGATCTTCACTGTGCCCGGACAGGTAGTATCGTTGGTAACTGAGATGCCGGTGGGGGCCACGGAAGCCAGATTGGTATTGACCACCACGATGCTGTCGGTGATCTGACAGACAGGTGCCCCTGCATCGGTCACGATCACCCTGTACTCGGCCGAGTCAACTCCCAGAAGCGTGGGGGTGACATCCACCAGGGGAAGATCGTTCCGGAACCAGGAATAGGTAAATCCCAATCCGGTCCCGCCTCCGGCTGTGGCAGTAACTGATCCGCTCCCCTCGCCGGGACAACCATCATCGGTTTTCGTCAGCGCCAGGTTCAGCGGTGGCTCCTCGGTCACTGTATAAGAGAGTACCACCGTGGTCAGGGGATCACCCACATCGGTTACGGTCACCTCATATGTTGCTGGATCAAGCCCGGTGATCGAACTGCCGTTCTCCACCATGGGGACTCCGTCCCTGGTCCAGGTGTAGGTATAACCTACTCCGGTCCCTCCTTCCGCATTCACCGTGACCGTGCCGTCATCCAGACCGTGGCAGGTAACGTTAGTTCCTATGATCTCCGCATTCAAAGGATCGGCATCCACACAGAGGGTAAAGGTCCCCGGCCGCTGGCTGTCATCCACTGAAATGTAGTAGGTGTTACCGATCACCAGTGAGTCATAGAAGATCTGGATGGGCTCGTAATTGCTTTCCGTGGCTGCACAGGCCAGCTCATTCCCTGCCAGATCCCACAGAGAGGCCTGGAGATCGTAGAGCGATCCATGGGTGGTTCCGTTCTTCACATCAATGGTCACATTGGTGGAAATGGCGGTGAAGATGAACCAAACATTCTGATTATCAGTCCCATCCCAACAGGAACCCATCATTTCGTCCGGAGTGGCGAAATAGTTGCTGAATTCCGCATCGGCCGAGCACCACCGGATAGGATTGATAATTTCATAGGCACCGGCCCGGTAATCATAATCCACCTCGTCGTCGATGCAGAGGGTAAAAGATCCGCTCGACTGCGCATCATCGACCGAGACATAATACCAGTCACCTATAGTAAGTCCGTCATAACTCAGCGTGGAGGTGGACCGGTCGAGGGTTCTGGGCAGGCACTTGAGTTCGCTTCCGGTGGCATCCCAGAGGGCAGCCTGCGGATAGCGCATGTTCCCGTAGACGTTGTAATTCCGGATAGTGAGGGTCACCTCGGAGGAGATGGCCTGGAAAGTAAACCAAACATTTTTATTATCGTCCGGATCCACTCCGGTCCAGCAGCCGGCCATGGAGCGGTCAGCCGTGGCCAGCAGATTGCTGTATTCGGCATCGGCCGAACAGCCGCCGCCATGGGTAATGACCTGCGCTCCGTTAAAGAAGTCATAGGTAGCCTGGTCGGACAGGCAAAGGGAGAAAGATCCCGAGCGGAAATCATCATCCACAGAAATATAATACCAGTTGCCCACTGTCAGGCTGTCGATGCTCATGACTGTGGAACCCTGATCCACCAGATCGCCCACGCAGGCCACTTCGTTGAAGGAGGCATCCCAGAGGGCCATCTGTCCCCTCCGCATGCTTCCGTATACCGACCCGGTCCGGAGTGTGGCGGTCATATTGGTAGTGGTGGCCCGGAACCTGAACCACACATTGTTCAGGTCGTTGGATGCACCCCAGCAACTACCTGGAAACATGTCTCCGGATGATGCCAGGTTAGAGTATGCTGCATCCGCCGTACACCCGAAGTCGTGTTCCAGTTCAATGGCCCCCTCCCAGTAGTCGAACGAAGGTTGATCAGAGATGCAGAGTGTAAAGGTCCCACTCCGGTAATCATCATCAATGGCGATATAATAAAAATTACCCGGTATCAGGGAATCGGACGCAAGAGTTGTAGTTCCCTGATCGTTGATATCTCCCACGCAGGCCACCTCCGCCCCGGCTTCATTGAATACGGCCATCTGTCCCCTGCGCATGCTTCCCAGCACATTACCAGTCTTCAGGTCGACGGTCAGGAACCGGGAGATGGCCTGGAACCTGAACCAGACATTCTTCACCCCGTTGTAGCTGCCCCAGCAGGAGCCCGGGCTCTCGTCCTCCGAAGCAAAATAGTTGGTGTATTCTGCATCGGCCGAACACCCGTAATTGTGCGGGATATCAATGGCCCCGTCCTTATAGTCGAAGGTCAGTTCGTTATCCAGACAAAAACTAAAGGTCCCGCTCCTGTAATCGTCATCGACTGCTATGTAGTAAGTGTTCCCGACAGTCAGGGTATCAATGACCATCCGGGTAGTTCCCTGCCCCACAATGTCCCCCACACAAACCACCTCTTCCATCGCCTCGTTCCACATGGCAATCTGTCCCCGCTGCATGCTTCCGTACACACTTCCGGTCTTGATCTGCACGGTGGCATAGGGAGTGGTGGCCACGAACTTGAACCAGACATTGTTCAGATCGTTGCCGGAACCCCAGCAGCTTCCGGGAATCTGATCCGGAGTGGCCTGGCCGTTGGAGAATTCCGCATCGGCCGAGCAACCGTAATCATGCGGCACTTCCAGGGCTCCGATCAGGTAATCGTAATCCACTTCATTGTCGAGACAGAAGGTGAATGTTCCGCTCCGGTAGTCATCGTCCACTGCGATCCAGTACCAGTTCCCCACGGTCAGTGTGTCGGTCATCAGAAGGGTGGTACCCTGATCGACAATATCTCCCACACAGGCCACCTCTGCACCGGCTTCATTAAAAATGGCCATCTGTCCCCTGCGCATGGATCCGTATATAGTTCCGGTCTTCAGCTGTAGTCTGGCAAACGGCGTGGTAGCCCGGAACCTGAACCACACATTCTTATTGGCGTTGTTGGTTGCCCAGCAGCTGGCGACCCCGAAATCATCCGTCGCCTGCTCATTGGAAAATGCAGCATCTCCCGAACATCCGTAATCGTGGGGGATCTCCAGAGCACCCTCTTTCAGATCATAATCCAGGGCATCCTCCAGGCAGAGGCTGAATGATCCGATCCGGTCGCCTGATGCGGTTTCGTCCATATCGACAGAGATCCAGTAGGTATTGCCCACTGTCAGGGTGTCGGCCCGCATCAGCAGGGTACCGTCGGTCACCAGCGCCTCCCGGCAGGCCACCTCCTGGCCTCCGGCATTCCATACCGCCATCTGACCTCTTCGCAGATCTCCATAGACTCCGCCAGTTTTGAGGGAAACAGTCAGGTAAGGCGTTGTGGCCTCAAACCTGAACCAGACATTGGTCAGGTCGCTGCCCCCCCAGCAGGAGGCTGACCCTTCATCCGCTGTAGCCTGCTCCAGGGTATATGCAGCATCGGAGCTGCAAAAGAGGTGGGGAAGATCGATGGCCCCGGACCTGTAATCATAACTCAGGGTGGTATCGGTGCACAGGGTGAATGTACCGGTATTGCCACCGTCAGCTTCCCCGTTGTCCACTGCGATGAAGTACCGGTTCCCGGGTGTGAGCATGTCGACCTGCAGTATCCTGATTCCTTCGTTGATTGCGGGTCCTGCACACGCCACCTCGTTCAGGGTCTCATCCATAATCACCATCTGCTGGCGGTCCATCGAACCATACACCGTTCCCGTTTTCACCTCCAGCCGGAGGGTGGAAGCTGGCGCCACGAAAGTGAACCAGGCATTCTGGAAGTTGCTTCCCTCCCAGCAGCTGCCACTTTCGGTTGCAGGTGAAGCTGAAGAATTACTGAAGGCTGCATCCGGTGAACACCATCCGGCCGGATCGGGGATCTCGAAGGCACCCTGTGGATATTGATAATCGATGGTGTCGTCGATGCAGAGGGTGAAGGTCCCCGGAGTGCCGTCGTCATCCACTGAAATATAATACCAGTCTCCGATGGTCATCCCGGTGGGCAGTACTGCCAGTTCACCCTGTCCTGCAAAAGGACCGGCGCAGGCTACCTCTCCTCCCAGGTCATCCCATACAGCGACCTGCTGGTTCACCATCTGTCCGTAATCACCACCGGTGGTCACTTTAATGGTGGCCTTGCTGCTGGTGGCCAGGAACCGGAACCAGACATTCTTGTTTTCCAGCCCTGCCCAGCAGGAACCCTGCGACTCGTCGGCCGTTGCCAGTGCGTTACTGTATTGGGCCTCCATGCCACACCAGTTGTTGAGATCGGAGAGGGTAATGGCATCGGCCCTGAAGTCGTTCAACGCCCGGTCGGTCACACAAAGGGAGAAGGTCCCGGGAGTGCCCCCGGAGGCATTGTCCACTGAAATGTAATACCAATCCCCCACGGTCAGGCCGGTAGCGTAAATCTCTTCATCTCCGTAATCGGTGACCCACCTGGCGCAGGCCAGTTCATTCTTCAGGGTGTCCCAGAGTGCGATACCGGGCCTGCGCACCGAGCCTTCGATACCACCGGTTCGGACCTGGACCGCTATATCGGGGGATGTCGCCTGGAAACGGAACCAGCGATTGTAGTTGGGCCCGTTGGGCCAGCAGCTTCCCATCCCCTCATCGGGGGTGGCACTCACGGTGGAATAAATGGCGTAATCGGAACACCACCCATTGATATCATCCAGTTCAATGGCCCCGGCGAAGAAATCGTAACTGATCTCATCGTCCATACAGAGTGTGAAAGTACCGCGGTAACTACTGTTGGAGGAATTATCCACCGAGACAAAGTACCACTCGCCGGGAGTCAGCGCTCCGTAAACCAGTTCGATATCACCGTAGTCATCCACATAACGCTTGCATCCGAGTTCGGTCAGGGAGGTATCCCAGAGTGCCACCATGGGGTATCTCAGGCTTCCTTCCGATCCGCCGGTATTCACAGAGATGGTCACTTCTCCTGAGACAGTGGCCTGGAAAAGGAACCAGCGGTTGTTGTTGGGACCGTTGGGCCAGCAGCCCGGAGTTAGGTGATCAGGGGTGGCGCCGATGGTGGTGAACTCTTCCGGTGCGGAACAGAAATCCACAATGTTCGGGATCACCCTGGCTGCTTCTGGAAAGTCGTAATCCACCGTATCATCCATGCAGAGAGTGAAGGTCCCCCGGTACCCGGTGTTCTGGCGATTATCCACACTCAGGTAGTACCACTCCCCGGGCGTCAGACTGGTATATCCCAGGCTTACATCGGAGTAATCGGAGGTATACCGTTCACAGGTCAGTTCATTCCCCGACGAGTCGAATAACGCCAGCATCATGTAACGAAGGCTCCCCTCGTCCCCTCCGGTCTTCACACTAGCATTGATCATGGATCCGGTGGCCTGGAAACGGAACCAGCGGTTATAGCTGGGACCGTCGGGCCAGCAGCTCCCGGCGGCTTCGTCCGGTGTTGCACCCAGTGTGGTAAATTCCGCCTCGGCCGAGCACCAGTTATCAATATCGGTCACTTCATAGGCGCCCAGCTTGAAATCATAGTCCACCTGATCCTCCGCACAAAGGCTGAACGATCCTCTGTATCCGCCGTTCTCGTGGTTATCGACCGCCAGGAAGTACCATTCACCCGGCACGAGGTTCGTGCTTCCGATGCTGATATCATCATAGGCTCCCAAATACCTTGCACAGGCGATCTCGGTCCCCAGTGTATCGTAAAGAGCGGCCAGGGGATACCTCAGGGTCCCTTCATCGCCCCCGGTCTTCACGGTGAACATCGCCTCGGTGCCGGTGGCCTGGAATTTGAACCAGCGATTGTAGGAAGGACCGTTGGGCCAGCAGCTGCCTGCCGTTCCGTCGGCGGTGGCGCCGAGGGTGGAGAACTGGGCGTCGGTGGAACACCAGCCGTCGATATCCGCAATCTCGTAGGCCCCCTCTGTGAAATCATAATCCACCACATCATTGATGCAAAGAGAAAAACTGCCTCTGTAACTGGGATTCTCGTGGTTGTCGACCGAAATAAAATACCAGTCGCCCGGTGTCAGTGCAGTCGCCCCGATCACCAGATCATCATAAGCACTGGTATAGCGGTTGCAGGCCACCTCATTGAACGAGCTGTCCCAGATAGCCACATACCCATAGCGCATGGTACCTTCATCTCCTCCGGTAAGAACGCGGACCAGGGCTTCCGTAGTAGTGGCCCGGAATTTGAACCAGCGGTCATAAGTGGGTCCGGTATTCCAGCAGGACCCTTTCAGCGTATCAGCGGTCGCATCCAGTGTGCTGTAGGCTGCCAGCGGGGAACACCAGTTGTTCAGGTCAGTGAGAAGTTCAGCTCCTTCCGGATAGTCATAATCCACCTCATCATCGACACAAAGAGAGAAGGTTCCCCGGTAACTCAGGTTCCCGCCGTGGTTATCGACAGTGATATAATAGGCATTTCCGGGTGTCAGGGAGGTATACCCCACACTCACATCGGAATACGAGGAGGAATAGCGTCCGCAGGCCAGCTCATTGCCTGACTCATCCCAAAGGGCGATCAATCCATAACGAAGGGTGCCCTCATCCCCCCCTGTTTTCAGGCTGGCAATGATCTCGGTGGTGGTGGCAGTGAACTTGAACCACCGGTTGTAATTGGGACCGTTGGGCCAGCAACTTCCAGAATCCTGATCCGCAGAAGCATTCAGGGTGGAGAATTCCGCATCGGCCGAGCACCAGTTGTGCGGGTCGGCGATTTCGTATGCGGCCGCCTTAAAATCGTAATTGACATCATTGTCGAGAGCCATGGTGAAACTGCCCCTGTATCCCTGGTTGCCTCCGTGATTATCGGCGATCAGATAGTACCATTCCCCGGGGGTCAGTCCCGCGAATCCCAGCCGGATATCTGAATACCTGGAATAATAACGGGAACAGGATAGTTCATTTCCCGCCGAGTCGGTCAGTACCAGGAGGGGATAGCTCAGGGATCCTTCATCTCCTCCGGTAAGCATTTCTGCAGTGACCCTTTCGGTGGTCGCCCGGAACTTAAACCAGCGGGTGAAATTGGGCCCGTTGGGCCAGCAGGAGCCCTGGATTCCGTCGGGTGTGGCATCCAGAGTGGTATACTCGGCATCGGAAGAACGCCAGCCCCCGGTATGCGGGATCTCCACCGCCCCGCCCCTGAAGTCGTAATCCACCTCATCATCAACCGCAAGAGTGAAGGTGCCATCGAAATTATCGCTGTTCCGGTGATCCACCGAAATATAGTAAGTTTCTCCGATGGTCAGGGTATCAATCCCCACCCGCAGGTCGTCATAATCGCCTGAATAAAGTGCGCATGCCACCTGATCGCCCGCCTCATTCCAGATAGCCACATAGGGATAGCGCATGGTCCCTTCGAGCCCGCCGATCAACACATCCACGGTTACCTCCGGGGTCAGTGCCGTAAAGGTGAACCACCGGTTGCTGTTCACATCCTGGTTCCAGCAATCTCCCTTCAACCTGTCTGGGGTGGCATTCCGGGTAGTATATTCCGCATCGGCCGAACGCCAGTTGTCGGTATGGGGTACCGCAATGGCACCCTCCCTGAAATCATAATCGACCTGATCATCCACACATAAGGTGAAACTGCCGTCCCGGTTGGGATAATTATCTACCGAAATGAAATACCAGTCACCCGGAGTGAGCCCCACCACTCCAATGGCGATATCGTTGTAATTACTGTCCCAGTAGCGCTGGCATGCCAGTTCATTTCCTGCGGAATCCCAGACCGCCAGCTGAGGATTACGGTTATCCCCCTCCGCTCCGCCCGACTTTACCTCAACAAACACCTGATCGGTAGTAGCCTGGAACATAAACCAGCGGTTGTTGCTGACCCCGCCCACCCAGCAGCTTCCTGCGATTTCATCTGCGGTCGCTCCGGTGGTAGTATAAAACGCATCGGGGGAGCACCATCCGTCGATATCGGTCAGTATCCTGGCTCCGGCCCGGAAATCATAATCTCTGATATTGAAAAAGATCGTATCGTAGTTGGTACAGGAATTCCCGTCGGTGTAGGCATATACCACTGTATCTATGCCGGGGCCTGCCTGGCCGGGATCATAATCAAATCCATTGACTCCCCTTCCGGTAAACACTCCTCCTGTTGGAGTGCCTGCTATCAGGAAGGGTGAATCATTCACGTCACGGATGGTATCATAGGTGCCGGTCTCCACCACCGGCAGCGGATGGACCGTTACACTCTGCATCACCGAATCGCGGCAACCGTTGGCATCGGTAAAGGCGTAATAGATATCGTAGATCCCGTCCGCGATCGGTGTGAAAATACCCGTTCCGTCTCCCTGGTCGGCCACGGTGCCTCCGAAGAAGGTACCAAAAGGAGCCTGGTTACCCACAAGGGTATCAGGATTATCCAGAATGCATAGTTCCGTTGCAAGCCCTGTATAACTGACCGGGGGGAGCGAATGAACTGTGACCGTCTGGATGGCCGTGTCAGTACATCCGCTGGCATTGGTGTAATAGTAGAGGATATCGTAGGTTCCGGCCATCGTGGGATCGAATAGGGCGGTTCCGTCACCATTGTCGGTTATTCCGTTCCCTTCGAATGTTCCGGCCGATGGTGATCCGGTGAGGGTATCTGTAGCCGTTCCTTCGCAATACTCTGCTGCCAGCCCTGTGAAGCTGACCGCCGGAAGGGGATGAACTGTTACACTTTGTTTCGCGGTATCGGTACAGCCACTCCCGCCGGTATAATAATATGAGATATCATAGGTGCCGGAGGTGAACGGATCAAAAAAGGCAGTACCGTCGCCGTTATCAGTGATCCCCGTTCCCACGAAAGTGCCTCCCAGGGGGGATCCGGTCATCGTATCTCTGGGGTTGTTGGCACAGTATTCTGCTTCCAGCCCCGAGAAGGTCACCACAGGCAGCGGGTTCACCAGCGTGGTGACCGTCGCCGTGTCGGTGCAGCCGTTCCCGTCGGTGTAGTAATACCTGAACTCGTAGTTGCCCGCCACAGCCGGGTCGAACAGTGCGCTGTCGCCCGCTCCAAAGGGAGTCAGCTCCGGTGCGGCCAGGAACATGCCGCCGGTCGGCACGCCCGCCAGGGTATCGGTCGCACCCCCCTCGCAATACTCCGCCTCCAGCCCGGAGACCGAAACTGCCGGCAGCGGGTTCACCAGCGTGGTGACCGTCGCCGTGTCGGTGCAGCCGTTCCCGT
>CAZOHA010000003.1:144505-166698 GCA_964579515.1 uncultured Bacteroides sp.
CGGTCGCACCCCCCTCGCAATACTCCGCCTCCAGCCCGGAGACCGAAACTGCCGGAAGCGGATTGGCGGTCACCGTTACCGGAGCGGTGGCCAGTGAGTCCCCCTCTATAAAGAAGGTGACATGATAATCCGCGGAACTTTTGGCATAATATTCAAAAGCAGTAGCTCCCGGAATGGCCCATCCGTTTTCAAACCATTGGTAATTAACAGCTGTGTCTGTTACCGCCAATAGAACAGAATCGCCCAGGCAAAATGTGATAGGACCACCGGGTGTGATTTCATATGATCCCGACAGATAGAAAGGAGCAAGCGGAGAGGCCAGCAGATCGCTTTCGTCATAAAGAGTGCAAGAATCGACAGGAAAACCGCAGGTGAAATCTTCATACCCCGTTCCTGTCTTCAAAACGGGGGCAGGGTCCAGCACGTAAAGCTGGCCGTCGTTATCGAAAGAGCCCTGATCATTGTCACCGAGAATGGAAAATGCTCCGGTGACCGCCATCCGGCCGCTGCTCCGGATATCCACCGTATCGCCTGCCGTAAAATCCCCCCTGACGATCAGAATACCTCCCGGGCTGATGACCATCTCAATGGTGTCGCCCAGGGTCAGGGAACCGAAAACAGTGAGCGTATCATGAATGAACAGGTCACCGCCGGTAAAGGACAGGCCTGTGCCACTGATTACATTTCCGAAAACATGCACCTGTTCATTGATATTCGCGGTCCCCGGATGAGAGCCGTCGGCCCAGATGGCGTCGTCCAGCCAGAGGCCGGTTTGTGCGCTCAGTGTGGAGTCCTGGGCAAGGAGTTCATTATAAGGAAGGCACGTCAGGAACAGCAGGAAAAAAGCTCCCAAATGAAGCCGGGGCGACTTAGCAAAGGTTAGTTTGGGCTTTATATTAAAAATCATTTCAGCTTCCCTGTAAAACAGGATCACACCTATTCTTCTCTTTTCCAGGGATTCTGGGAAAGGGAAACAGATGAATGCCTGGATCAAAAATAACACATTCCCCTGATCATACGTGTTCTCGTGACTTCAGGTTATTAACATTGAGGCAGATGCGATCCATATTTGATGAAATACCTGTATGACAGGATCAAAACTGTCCCTGCATATGTCCAGAAAAAGAGCCACAGCGTTGCATTGCTGTGGCCCTGGTATGGATAATCAAATAAAGTAACTGGTTTACAATGCTTTGATTTCTGTGACCAGTTTCTGAAGCGAGTCCTTGGCACTTCCGAAAAACATCTTGGTATTGTCGGCGTAAAAGAGAAAATTTTCAATGGCTGCATATCCCTTCCCCATTCCGCGCTTCATCACAATCACATTTTTGGCTTCATGCACCTTGATGATAGGCATCCCGTATATGGGACTGCTGGGGTCGTCCAATGCCGCAGGATTCACCACATCATTGGCACCGATTACCACCGCCACGTCGGTCTTGGGCATATCCGGATTTATTTCATCCATCTCCACCAGTTTTTCGTAGGGAACGTCCGCTTCGGCCAGCAATACATTCATGTGGCCGGGCATCCTTCCGGCGACCGGATGTATGGCATACTTCACATCGACTCCGTTCTCAGTCAGCATCTGATCCAGCTCACTGCAGATATGCTGCGCCTGTGCCACCGCAAGTCCGTATCCGGGAACGATCACCACGCGGCTGCTGTAGTTCAGCATGACGGCTGCATCAGTGGCGGTCACCTCTTTGACCACTCCTTTTTCACGGTCTATGGCCGCTCCGCCCCCTCCGAAGGCCCCGATAATGACATTGATCAGTGATCTGTTCATGGCACGGCACATCAGGATGGTCAGAATCATACCGGCAGCTCCGACAAAGATCCCGCCAAGGATCATGGCCTGGTTCTGGTAGATGAACCCCGCCATGGCTGCAGCGATCCCGGTGAAGCTGTTGAGAAGAGAGATGACCACCGGCATATCGGCTCCTCCGATGGGCATGACGAAACTGATCCCGTAGATCAGTGACACCGCCAGCAAAATGTACACCAGCACCTGCTTGCTCTCCATCGGCATACCGGAGGCAAGAATAAAAACAATAAGGAAAAGTACCCCGGCCAGGATCAGTAGATTGACCCAGGTCAGCCATTTGGCGAAAATGTCTTTAACATTCCCGTTCAGCTTTCCGTATGCGATCATACTCCCGCTGAAAGCGATACTCCCGATGACCAGCCCCAGGATCGTGACCAGGGCCGACTCATTCTCCGGATTCGAAAATTCGATCAGTGCCACCAGCGCAGAAGCAGCACCACCCGAGGCATTAAAAAATGAGACCAGCTGGGGCATGGCAGTCATTTTTATCCGGCGGGCGATAACTGCTCCGATCACTCCTCCCAGAGCGATAGCCACCAGAATGACAGCCAGATTCGCTCCGGGTATGGTAGTACCGGAAGTACCTCTGTGCAGGGCCATAGTCGCAACCATTGCCATGATCATTCCGGCTGCAGCCCAGAGGTTTCCGCGTCTGGCTGTCTCCGGGTTGCTGAGCAGCTTCAATCCGGCCACGAAAAATAGGGCGGCAAGCAGGTAGAAAAATTCAAGTACAATATCTCCGTTGGTAATGTTCATTCCTTCCATGGCCTTCCCTATTTTTTCTTCTTTTTAAACATTTCAAGCATCCGGTCGGTCACCACAAAACCCCCGATCACATTAAGCGTTCCGAAAAGAAGCGCAAAAATCCCCAGGATCAGATTCAACAGATTGGATCCGGAGGTCAGGTTCGCCAGGTCCGCATGTCCCACCAGTATAATACCCCCGATGATGATCACCCCGCTGATGGCATTGGCACCGGACATTAACGGGGTGTGAAGAACAGAAGGCACATTGGAGATCACCTCCAGCCCGAGAAAGATGGTCAGGGCGATGATAAAAATGGACTCCTTGTTGGTATAGAAGAACTCCAGAATATTTTCCATGATAATGAAGTATTGAATTTGCTTTTAGTCAGACAGATTTCACCCTCTCATTGACAATCTCTCCATTCCGGGTGATACAAGTTTCACGTACAATCTGGTCATCCACATCCAGGTCGAGTTGACCCTCCTTGTCGACCATCAGGTTCAGGAAGTTGATATAATTTCTGCCCAGCATCTTGCTGGCATCGGCGGGCATGGTGGATGGAAAGTTGGAGTTGCCAACGATGGTCACCCCCTGGTGAACCACTGTTTCATTATCTCTAGTCATTTCGCAATTCCCGCCGGAAGAGGCAGCCAGATCGATAATCACCGATCCGGGTTTCATCTCTTCCACCGTCTGTTTTCTGATCAGTACCGGTGCCTTCTTACCTGGTATCTGAGCGGTGGTGATGATCACATTGGAGTTCTTCGCCCTCTCATGGATGAGCTCGCCCTGCTTTTTTCGGTACTCTTCGGTTTGCTCCACCGCATAGCCGCCGGCGGCCACATCATCCTTGGCACCCTCCACTTCCACGAATTTTCCACCGAGACTCTCCACCTCCTCCTTCACAGCCGACCTGACATCGAATACCTCCACCACTGCCCCCAGTTTGCGTGCAGTGGCCAGCGCCTGAAGGCCAGCCACACCCGCGCCAAGGATCAGGACCCGGGAAGGTTTGATGGTCCCTGATGCCGACATGAACATGGGAAAGAAATGGGCCAATGAGGCTGCTGCCACCAGTACCGCTTTATACCCGGCCACAGTGGCCATGGAAGAAAGAACATCCACTGCCTGGGCCCTGGTGATCCGGGGGATCATGTCGAGACTGAATGAAGTCACTTTCTCACTGACGAGTCGATCGACCATCTCCCTGTTGGTCAGAGGCGAAAAGATGGAGCAAAGCACCTTTCCTTCAGGTATTTTATCGTCCGGAGGGTGAATAGAAAAGATCATATCCGCACCCTCCAGGACCTCCTTGCGGCTCACCACTCTGGCACCGGCACCGGCGTATTCACTATCGCTGGCGAATGATCCCGAGCCGGCATCCTTTTCAACCAGGATGTCAATACTCTTGCCTTTGAGGGTGGTGACGTGTTCGGGCAACAGGACTACCCTGTTTTCACCCCTGGCCTCCCTGAGAACTCCTGTTATCATAAATGAAGGATTTTTAAAACGAGAACAAATTTAGCGTTTTCAGTCAGGAAACCATGGAAGATTAGTCTATTGAGAATGGATTTATTGTGGGCCGGCATATGTTGTAGAAAAGAGGAAATTTATAATTTTGGGCAGTATGACTAATTTCACCGGCCAGCTGTTTTGAAAAAGCTGAACAGTTGGATGAGAGAGAAGGAGTTCGCGGTGCTGTACCAGGTCAACAAAACCGGCTACAGGTTGTTAGCTTAAAAATCCCGAAATTCGTTTTATGGATGACCTTTCGTTTCTGCAAAACCTCGATTCTGACGCGATCGAGGAATTGTACCGTCAATACAGGAGGGATCCCGATTCCGTCGATCCCAGCTGGCTCCATTTTTTCCAGGGATTTGATCTGGCCAGGCGCGATTTCAATGATCCTGAATCGGAATCACTCACCTTCGATGCGGAATTCCGTGTAATCAATCTCATCAACGGATATCGTAAGAGAGGTCATCTGTTTACGAAAACCAATCCTGTGAGGATCAGACGCAAGTATTTCCCCACTCTGGATCTGGAAAATTACGGGCTCGCGGAGGAAAATCTCGATACGTATTATCATGCGGGACGTGAGATCGGTATCGGAAGAGTTCCCCTCAGAGAAATTGTGGACCACCTTAAAAAGACCTATTGCGGACACATCGGATCGGAGTATATGTTCATCCGTGATCCCGAAAAGACAGCCTGGCTGAAGGAGCGCATCGAAAAAGCTCAGAACAGGACCGAATTCACCAGCGGCGAGAAACGTGAGATCTTCAATCATCTGGTGGCTGCAGTGGGTTTTGAAAAATTCATCCATACCAAATTCGTTGGTCAGAAACGGTTTTCACTGGAAGGGGCCGAGATTCTGGTCCCTGCCTTGAACGACCTGGTGGAACGGGGAGCAGAAATGGGTGTGAAGGAGTTCAATATCGCCATGGCCCACAGGGGCAGGCTGAACATCCTGGCAAATGTGCTTCAAAAACCCATGGAGAATATTTTCAAAGAGTTCGAAGGGGAATCCTATGAGGAGCACATCAGCCTCGGCGACGTAAAATACCACCTGGGATACGGCAATACGATCCAAACGGAAAGCGGGAAAGAGGTCATCCTGAATGTGGTCCCCAATCCCTCCCACCTGGAGTCCTCTTCACCGGTTATCGAAGGGGTATCCAGGGCCCGTATCGATCACCGTTACGGGGGGGACCTTAAGAAACTGATTCCCGTCATCATTCACGGCGATGCCGCCATCGCCGGGCAGGGTGTGGTATATGAAGTGATCCAGATGTCGGAACTGGAAGGATACAGGACCGGTGGCACCATCCACCTGGTGATCAATAACCAGGTGGGATTCACCACCAACTATCTGGACGGCCGGAGCAGCACCTATTGCACCGATGTGGGAAAGGTGACCAAAGCACCCATATGGCATGTAAACGGGGATGACGTGGAGGGACTTATCCATGTCATCCGGATGGCCATCGAATACAGACAGGTATTCCATTCCGATGTATTCATCGATATTCTGGCATACCGGAAATACGGTCACAATGAGGGCGATGAACCCCGATTCACCCAGCCGCTCCTTTACAAGGCCATCGCCAAACACCCCAATCCCAGGGATATCTACAGCGAGAAACTGGTCCGCCAGGGAGTCATGAAGGAAACAGAGATCAAAAAAACAGCTGAAGAATTTGAAGATCTGTTAGAGTCCCGGCTGGAAAAGTCCAGACAAAAAAGGAATGTGACCATTCAGCAATTCCTCGAAAACGAGTGGGAGGACATGGAGTATCCCACTCCGGAGGAGTTCCGCCGATCGAAAGAAACAGGGGTTTCCGGGGAGATTCTTAAGAAAGTGGGCGACAAGATCAACACTCTTCCGGAGGATCTGGTCTTTTTCAAAAAGACTTCGAAACTGATGGAAGAACGCATGCGGATGATCAACGAGAACCGCATCGATTGGGCTCTCGGTGAACTTCTGGCCTACGGCACATTGCTGCTGGAAGGACATGGGGTACGTATTACCGGTCAGGATTCTGTCAGAGGAACCTTTTCGCACCGGCACGCCGGAATCGTCATGGAGGAGACCACAGAACTTTATACCCCCCTCAAATATATCGACAAAAAGCAGGCCCGGTTCGAGATCTACAACTCACCGCTCAATGAATACGGAGTGATGGGTTTCGAATACGGTTACGCCATGGCCACTCCCCGGAATCTCACCGTCTGGGAAGCACAATTCGGAGATTTCGTCAATGTGGCCCAGGTGATCATCGACCAGTATATGTCGAGTGCGGAAGAGAAATGGGGTGTGATGAACGGCCTGGTCCTTTACCTTCCTCACGGTTTCGAAGGCCAGGGCCCCGAGCACTCCAGCGCCAGAATCGAGAGATTCCTCAGTCTGGCAGCCAACTGCAACATGCATATTGTCAATCCTACAACACCTGCAAATATGTTCCATGCCCTGAGGAATCATCTGAAAAAAACCTCCAGGGTACCGATGGTCGTTTTCACCCCGAAAAGCCTGCTGCGCCATCCACAGTGCACCTCCACCATGGAGGACCTGCAGAAGGGTCATTTCCTGCCGGTATTCGACGATCCGGAGATAGATCTGGAGGAGGTTCGCCGGGTAGTGCTCTGCAGCGGAAAAATCTATTACGACCTTCTGGCAAGAAAGCAGGAGCTGGGGGTCAGGGATATTGCACTTGTCCGGCTGGAGCAAATTTTTCCTTTTCCGGAAGAACAGGTCCGGGACCTCCTGAAAAAATACCATAACAACATGCTGACCCTCTGGGTCCAGGAAGAACCAGAGAACATGGGTGCCTGGTACTACATCGGTAACGCCCTGAAAGATATTGAAGTGATCCCGGTTACCCGCCAACCCTCAGGCAGTCCTGCAACCGGTCTGTACAAGCTTCATGAGATCAGCCAGAAAGAGATTATCGACAAGGTATTCAGGGAATGCACCTGTGAACTCTTGAATGTATATTGCGGATTGCAGTGTGTCATCGGAAGCTCCCGGAAAGAGATCCTGAAACAACACTTCTACTTCGAAAAAGAACCATCGGAAAATTTACCCTCGAAAACTGAATGACATGGCCCTGGAAATCAAGATACCCAGCCCGGGTGAATCGATAACAGAAGTGGAACTCGCCAGCTGGCTGGTGGAGGATGGTGCCGCTGTGAATAAAAACCAGGAAATCGGAGAGATCGAATCGGAGAAAGCCACTCTTCCGCTGATCGCAGGTGAAGCCGGGAAAATCAAGATCCTGATCGAAGAGGGGGAGACTGTGAAGGTGGGCGATGTGGTGGCCACCATCGATACCAGCGCCGCCCCCCCTGAAACTGATTCCGAAGGCGAAGATGACAAGCCGGAAGAAAAGGAGACGCCGGCAGATGATAAGAAGCAGCAGACTGAAGAAAAACAGCAACCTGAAGGAGAAAAGAATTCCCGGGACGAAGACCCCGGAGAATCAACAGAAAAGGTCAAAACCACTCCGGTGGCAAGAAAGATCATGGAAGAGGAGGGGCTTTCCCTGCAGGAGGTGCTGGACGGTATGCGGAAAATCACCGCCTCCGATGTAAAAAAGGTCGTTTCGATGCGCCCGGAAGATCTCCCCCGGCAAAAAGCTGAAGAGGCTTCCAGGGAAGAGGACAGGAAGAAGATGAGTCAGCTTCGGAAAAAGATCAGTGCGCGGCTGGTGGCTGTTAAAAATGAAACCGCGATGCTGACCACCTTCAATGAAGCCGATATGTCAGCCATCATCTCCCTCCGAAAGAAAAACCAGGAAAAATTCGTCGAAAAGCACGGTATCAAGCTCGGTTTCATGTCCTTCTTCACTATGGCTGTTACTGAAGCTCTGAAACTCTACCCGGCCGTTAACTCATTCATAGAAGGAAATGAAGTGGTCACTCCCCGCTTCTGCGATATCGGCATAGCGGTCCAGACCGACAAGGGACTGATGGTTCCCGTGATCAGGAATACGGAGACGCTGGGACTGTCCGAGATCGAGGTCAGGATCGCGGACCTGGCTTCACGGGCAAGAAAGGCCAGGCTCAGTATTGAGGAGATGAGTGGGGGCACTTTTACAATCTCCAACGGTGGCATCTACGGCTCCATGCTCTCCACACCTATCCTGAATCCCCCCCAGTCGGGGATCCTCGGTATGCACAACATTGTCGAAAGGCCTGTGGCTATTGACGGGAAGGTGGTGATAAGGCCCATGATGTACCTGGCGCTGAGTTATGATCACCGGGTGATCGACGGTAAAGATTCGGTGGGGTTCCTGAAGACGGTGAAAATATACATCGAGGATCCGACCAGGATGCTATTCGGGGGAGCGGCGCCTGAAAAATACCTTCTCGAACTATAGTGCCGGTGATGGCTGCCGCGGTTGAACTCAGTAATAGGTCATCTCCCGCCTGATCACCACATCGGGTTTGATCTTCTCCTGATCGATATAGACAAGGCATTCGGTCCAATTCCCTCTTCTATCAAATTCTCTGTATTCGAACAGCTTGGTGCCGCTTCTCTCTCCGCTGGTCTCTTCCCTGTAATTCTCCACCAGAAGATTATTATCATATACATAATGGTAGGTGACCTGACGGTCATCCATCACCTGAATCCTGCGGTTCACCCGGCCCCGGTTATTGAAATAGGTGGCCCCCTGATTCAACAGCCGGTCTCCGTTCCACTCCTCAAAATTTACCTGTTTGTCGGAAACCCTGTCCAGTACCATCCGGGTCGATTCCAAAAGTTTAGAGTGCCTGGGCGTCAGGTACATCCTGGAATAATACACCTCCTCCACCAGTTCCCCGTTCTCATACCGGGGAACCACCATGGCCGTGGTATCTCCGGTCCGGTTGATCACAAAACGCTCCAGCAGCCTTCCATCCAGGGAATAGCGTGAAACACTCCGGCCTTCAATCGACTCCCCGGCCACCCACTGATCTTCCTGGTAGGTCGGCTGACACTGCGTTTCCGTAACCGATTTCACATCCCCCTTTAAACCATCCCTCTTCAGGTCCGAAACCCTGCCCGAACATGAAGCCAGTAGCAGCGGCAGCAAAATCAGGTATTTTCTCATGGCAGTTCCGTTTATGTGGTGGTTTAAAAGTAATGGTTCCGTTCCATTTCTACAACGGAAATTATCAGGGGCTGATATATTGCAGCACCTGAGCGATCATTTGCTTTTCCTCTTCAGTTCCCGCCATTGACTCTGCCTTTTCAAAGGACCGCATCGCCTCCTCCTGGTGTTTCAGAAAAAAAAGCACCATCCCGTGGTAGAAATAGTAATCGAATTGCTCCTCCAGTTCAATACAGGCCTGAAACCATTGCACCTCCTGTTCGAGCAGCTTCTCTGTCAGATATTGCTGATCCATATCCGTGATCTGGGAGGCGGCTCCGTAAAGCCAGCGGTGGTCTCCCTTCTTGTCGGTTTCGAATCTCTGATTCACATATTCGATCAGCTGATCGAGCTGGTCGGTATAATAGTAGTATTGAAGAAGGGGCATGGTCCGCAAATCCCATGCCGACAGGGCTTCCCCATCGACCATGGGAGGCAACTCGTGGGATAACCGGCTGATCAGTTCGATATTGCTTTCTTCCACCGCCCTTATCAAAGTGTTGTTATAGATCTTCTCCATGGCAAGCAGGTAGTCGTCTCCCAGTATTCTTTCTATTCTTTCGGGATCGGTCAGAAAGGTATCCCACCACGGATCGGCCAGGTCCATATGAAAGGCCACCACTGCAATGTCGGCATCAGAAAGCCTGCGATCCATGATACTTTCCATATATTCACCGGAAAGTGCGTCGGCTTTCTGCTGTCGCCCCATATTGCGGGTGAGTCGGATATAATCAGCCATTCCCTGTTCATCCAGTTCTCCTCTTTCATGCAGGGCGCGGTACTTCTTCAGTTCGCGAAAGTCCTCCACCGTTTCCTGAAGTGTCTCGATCAACTGATCGGCGGGAGTGAATCCCACGATCCTGCTCACCGGTTCACCATCCCTGCTGAAAACAAACATACTGGGGTATCCTTCAAGATCCTGTTCCTGCGCATACTGACTGCCGTATTCACTCTCTCCGTCGAGCCGCACACTGACGAACTGTCCGTTCATATATTCACCCACTTCGGGATCGGTATAAACCTGTTGGTCCATTACCTTACAGGGACCGCACCATGTGGCGTACACATCCACGAAAAGCATCAGGTGCTGATCCGATGCTCTTTTCCTGGCCACCTCCATCTGTTCCGGGGTGGTGATCTCGGTGAACTCCACCTGTCCAACTGTGGCAAGACAGTAACCAAATATCAGAAATCCAGTTAATAATAAGGTTCTATTCCGTTTCATCAAATCCATAACGTTCATTTCAATTGGATAATACGTTGCACTCTTCCAGCAGGTCCAGATAGACCTGGGATTCATTTTCCCAGCAAAGCTCCTCTGCCGCATGCTCAAGGGCCTCCGTCCACCTACCTTTGTCATGTTCCTCCAGCATGTACCTGACAATGGCAGCCAGCTTACCGGGGTCTTTCTCGGCAGTGGCCACTCCGATCCCGTAGGTATCCACCACCCTTTTCATCTCAGGAAGGGCAGAACAGAGAACGGGGATGCGGCTCTGGACATAATCGAAAAGCTTGTTGGGTAAGGCAAAGCGATAATTGAGCCCGAGGTCCTCTTCCAGAGAGATGCCCAGGTCAGAAACTTCTGTGTAAACCCGTAAATGCGACGGAAGAAGCCTGCCCAGGAAAACCACTTTTCCCTGCAGATTCAACTCTTTCGTCATCCGGTGGAGTTCATTCTCGATATCCCCGCTGCCGGCTATCAGGAACACGGTTCCATCCAGGTGTTTCATGGTCCGTATCATCAGTTCCAGTCCCCTTCCCAGATTTAATGCGCCCTGGTAAATGACCAGGTGATTGTTGCCGTAAGGTCTCTTCACACGCCAGTCAGGCATCACGAACCGGGATACCGGCATATTTCTGACCACCTTAAACCGGGTGCCGTAAAGTTTCCGGTACATTTCTGCAATCGGATAACTCACAGTGACAGCATGATGAAGCCTGGGAACGATCTTCCGCTCAATTCCGGTCCAGAACTTTCTGACCATCCGCCGGTCGATGAGCTCAGGTACATGGGTAAATAACTCATGGCTGTCATAGATAAGTTCGATCCTCCGGATCCTCCCGGCAATATAGTTAGCAGGCAGGGTGTCCAGATCATTGGCAATAAGCAGGACGGGTGCCGGAGCCACCAGAAGCCAGGTCAAAAGCCGCAGGTTATAACAGGCGTAGAACATAGGTCCCCGCCTGAACATCATCCTGAAACGAACTGTACGGTACCTGGATCCTGTCAGGGCCGGACTGTTGGGTAATTTGCGTCCTATACATACCACCTCCATCCCCCTATCAAGCAGGATCCCGGCAACCCTGTCGACCCGCTGATCGGTGGCAAGATCATTTATCACAGATATGTAGACTCTTCTGGCCGTCATCAAAGGGAGTCCGAAAGATACGAAAATCCGGCTTCGAAATCATTCTTATATTTGTGCTTCAACCGCAATCACCATGCCAGTGAAAAGCCCTTTGTCCGGATATGATCTGGAGTCGATGAACAGCTTCGGGGTGAAGGCTAATGCCGCTCTCTGCGCCAGGCCAAATAACAAAGCGGAACTGATGGACTCTCTGGAAATACAAGAAATTCAGGGAATCCCGTTGCTGGTGATCGGAGAAGGCACCAATATTCTATTCAGGGGTGATTTCGAGGGGATGGTCCTGCAGCCAATGATCAGGGGCATCGAGATAACCGATACCTCTGATTCCCATGTCTGGGTTGCTGTGGGAGCAGCTGAAAACTGGGACCGATGGGTGGAATACTCCCTGGCCCGTGGCTGGTTTGGTCTGGAAAACCTCTCCCTGATCCCCGGATCGGCAGGTGCGGCCCCGGTCCAGAACATCGGAGCATACGGGGTGGAAGTCAGTGAATTTGTAACCGGTGTCGAAGCCCTGGACCTTACCGGTAATAATTTTGTCCATCTGGATAGCGCTGACTGCAGGTTCGGATACAGAGACAGTATATTTAAAGGGTCCGGCAGAAACCGGTATATCATCACCAGGGTCTTTTTCAGACTCAGATTGCATCCCGGGCTGAAATTGGATTACGGGAACGTCAGGGACACTTTCAATGCCGGGAAAGGAAAGGATGCTGTCGATTTAAGGGAAACAATCATCTCTATCCGGCGCCGGAAGCTTCCGGACCCTTCTCTTTGGGGAAATGCCGGGAGTTTCTTCAAGAATCCCCTGGTGGAACGGCCCATCTTTAACTGTCTCCGTGCCGGATTCCCCGATCTACCCCACTATCCTGCCCCCTTGAACTGCGAAAAAATACCTGCAGCATGGCTGATCGAGAAAGCAGGATGGAAAGGGAAACGAATCGGCAATGTGGGTACCTGGCCTTCTCAACCGCTGGTGATCGTCAATTACGGAGGAGCCACCGGACAGGAGATCTATAATTTTTCGGAGGGACTGCGGGAAGCTGTAGACACAAAATTCGGTGTAACCCTGGAAAGAGAGGTTCTGGTGGTTGGATAGGCCGTTCCAGAGGTAGCTTTTTTCAGAATATCTCCATTAACGGAAAATCCTTCTCCGGTTCAGTGCCTGCCGGTATGCCCTTGCATTCCGGTTATGTTGCTGGAGTGTACGGGCAAATGCATGATATCCGCTGAAATCAGCTTTCGCACAAAAGTAGAGATAGTTGTGCTCTTCATAATTCAGAACACCATCGATGGCTGAAATGGAGGGAATCGAGATGGGGCCCGGAGGCAGGCCTTTATTCCGATAGGTATTGTAGGGGGAATCTGCCAGCTTATCCTCATTCAGCACCCGCTGCCGGGTAAAGTCGCCCGAAACGAACCGGAGTGTGGGGTCGGCCTGAAGCGGAATGCCACGTTCCAGCCGGTTCATATACACGCCGGCCACCCGGGCATTTTCATCATCGAACAAGGTCTCCTCATCCACGATAGAGGCCAGTGTGACCACCTCTTCCCGGGTCATCTTCAGCCGCTCCGCCTTCCGGTCCCTTTCGCCTTTCCAGAAATCCTCATACTCCTTCTTCATCCGGTCGGTGAATTCTTCAGGAGTGGTGTTCCAGTAGAACTCATAGGTGTTGGGAATAAACATGGAAGAAAAGGTTTCCGGCTTGAAGCCATACCTTCCGGGGAGTTCTTCCCCCGACAGCCACTCGGAGAAAGCAACCGAATCGGACTCCAGGTATGCAGTTACCCGGCCGGCCAGCTGGTCCAGTGATCGCACATTATTGAAAACGACCATCACCGGGTCCTGTTTACCGGAGCGCAGCATATTGACCAGATCGTTATTGCTCAGTCCGTCGGGAATCTTATACCTTCCTGCCCGGATCCGGATGTCATAACCCTTTTTCCTGGCCACCCACCGGAATGATCTGCTGTTCTCGATAATCCCCTGCTCCTCCAGACCTTCAGCCACCTGATCGAAACCGGAACCTGTCGGAATATAGAAGATCTCATGTTCCGTTTCCAGCTCCACATTGCCCACAAAGATCCTGCTGAACAGATGGTATACCACCAGCACCATGACCACCATCCCGAGGAATACAAACCACATCGAGATCCTGGCTACTCTTCCGCTCCTTCTGCTCCTTCTTCGTTCAAACATAGCTGACCCGTAAAATGATTAGCCTGGCAGTATCAGGCAAGGACTGCCAGCGACTTTTTCAGCCGCTGCATGGCCTCTTCCAGGTTTTCATCGGAATTGGCGTAGGAGATACGGACACAACCCGGGGCGCCGAATGCCGAGCCCGGTACGGTGGCAATATGACCCTCTTCCAACAGATAGATGCAGAGGTCCATATCCGTTTCTATCTTTCTGCCGTTAACCGACTTGCCAATATAGGCGCTGAGATCCGGAAAAACATAGAAAGCACCTCCCGGCACAGGGCACCTCACCCCTTCAATCTGCGAGATATGCTTCAAAATCAGATCCCTTCGGCGCAGGAAGGCATCACGCATCTCCGTAACACAGGACTGATCACCGGTCAGAGCGGTAAGGGCAGCCCTCATGGCAATGGAATTGGCCCCGGAGGTCATCTGCCCCTGCAGTTTGGTACAGGCCTTCACCAGCCACTCAGGTCCCGCCATGTAACCGATCCTCCATCCGGTCATGGCATACCCCTTGGATACCCCGTTAACGATGACCACCCTGTCCCGGATCTCCTCGAACTGGGCAATGGATTCGTGCCCTCCCACAAAGTTGATGTGTTCATAGATCTCATCGGCGATCACGTATACCTGCTCATGCCTGGCGATCACATCTGCCAAAGCCTTCAACTCCTCCCTGGTATAGACGCTCCCTGTCGGATTGGACGGAGAGCAGAGTAAAAGAACTTTGGTTTTTGGGGTGATGGCATGCTCCAGTTGATCCGGGTAGATCTTAAACTCATCTTCTACCGTCGTATCGAGAACCACATTGACCCCTTCTGCGATCTTCACCTGTTCGGCATAGCTCACCCAGTAGGGAGCCGGTAAGATCACCTCGTCGCCCTTGTCGATCAGACAGATCATCGCATTGGCCAGGCAATGCTTGGCACCGACGCTGACCATGATCTGAGAAGGTTTAAAATCCAGTCGATTTTCCTTCTTAAACTTCTCTGAGATAGCTTTCAGCAGATCCGGGTATCCGGCCACAGGTGCATAATGGTGCCAGTTCCCGTCAATGGCTTCCTTGGCAGCCTCACGGATATGTTCCGGGGTCTTAAAGTCGGGTTCTCCCACGCTCAGATTGATCACATCCACCCCTTTGTCTTTCAACTCTCTGCCTTTTTGATTCATGGCGATGGTGGCGGAGGGAGCCAGTGCATTGATTCTTGCCGAAAGTTGTTCCATAGAAATTCTTGTAAAGTGTAATACCGGATTGGAATTAAGGAAGTAAAAATACGATTTTGCCTGCTATTTCATTAATATTGTGTAGGACAAGTTCCAAAAAAAATTTCCATGGAAACTATTCTTGAAATCCTTAAGTACATCCTTCCCTCCCTGATCGTATTCTTCACTGTATGGATCATGCTGAGGAGCTGGTCCGGAAATGAGGATAAAAGGCGGAAAAAGGAGTTTAACATGCACATCACAGACGACATTCTTCCTGTACGTCTTCAGGCCTATGAGCGGATCATCCTCTTGCTGGAGCGAATCTCGCCCGAATCAATGATCATGCGGGTCAGCAGACCGGAATTTACTGCGCGGCAGTTCCAGCAGGCACTGCTCACTCACATCACTTCTGAGTTTGAACACAATATTGCCCAGCAGACCTATATCAGTACTGAGGCATGGGAAAAGGTGAAAATGGCTAAAAACCAGGTGATCAACCTGGTCAACTCCACTGCCGCCGAACTGAAACCCGATGCTGCAGGCTCCACTCTGGGGAAACTGATCCTGGAGCGACTCACGGAATTAAAGGCACCTCCGGCCAGGACCGCCATTGACTTCCTGAAACAGGAGGTGAAATCCCTGTTTTTCTGACTCTATTTTATCAGATCGACACTTCGCTTAACGAATGCGGCAAGTTCTTCTCCCCTCAGCTGGTTGTTGGCCAGCAGCGCCAGGTCGATCAGCTGTTTGACCAGCTTCTGACTCTTTCCGTGCTTCCTGAGCATCTCGACCCGTTTGTCGTCCAGTTCACCCAGCTTCCTGGTCACCTCTTCCATCTGGTCTTTTTCACTCTGAGGGACCTCCTCTTCCTTCTTGCCCTCTTTTGCCTTCTCCAGCAGCTGTTGCTCTTCTGAAAGACCCCTTTTCTCGGTGCGGATCTCCTCCAGTTTTTTTCCGAGTTTCTTTTCGGTCTGCTCCACGACTTTGTTTACCAAAGGATGATTGGTATTCACAACCAGGTTATAGGAATCGGGGAAGTTCCCGTACATGGATGCCGCTCCGCTGAGTTCCTGCATGTCTTTCATTCTGCGCATGAATTCGCTCTGGGTGATCATCACGGGCTGATCCTCTTCGGAGAGGGATTCATAACTGACCAGGTAATTCATTTCCTGACCCGGAAGATGGGCCTGGAACACCGGGGTAAGGTCGGCCTTCTGCTCGGCACTCAACTTCGATTCCCTGGTTTCCTCTTTTTCGATCAGCTTATCAATGATATCCGAATCGACCCTGGCGAACCGGGAATCTTTCAGTTTGGTCTCCAGATGATTCAGGAAGTGAGTATCCAGCTGACCGTCCATCAGAAGAACATCATATCCTCTGGCCCTGGCAGCTTCGATATAGCTGTACTGTCCCTCCCTATCGGTGGCATAGAGATATATCAGGGTCTTGTTCTTGTCGGTCTGCTCTTTCTTGATCAGTTCTTCGTACTCCTTCAGGGTAAAATACTTGCCCTCCATGTTCTTCAGTAAGATGAATTTTTCTGCACGGTCATAGAACTTCTCTTCGGAGATCATTCCGTATTCGATGAACAGCTTCAGGTCGTCCCACTTCTTCTCGAACTGCTCCCGCTCATTCTTGAAGATCTCCTCGAGCCGGTCGGCCACCTTCTTCATAATATGGGACGATATTTTCTTCACATTGGAGTCACTTTGCAAATAACTTCTTGAAACGTTGAGCGGGATATCCGGCGAATCGAGCACCCCGTGCAGAAGGGTCAGGAATTCCGGAACGATACCCTCCACCGAATCGGTCACAAATACCTGGTTGCAGTAAAGCTGGATCTTGTTCTTTTGTATCTCTATATTGTTCTTTATTCGCGGAAAATAGAGGATGCCGGTGAGGGTGAAAGGATAATCCACATTCAGGTGGATATTGAACAGAGGTTCATCGGCCACCGGGTAGAGCTTCCTGTAGAACGAATTGTAGTCTTCCTCTTTCAGCTCGGATGGGGTGCGCGTCCAGAGCGGCTTGGTATCATTGATGATCCGGTCTTTTCCGGTCTCCACCTCCTTGCCGTCTTTCCACTCCTTTTCCTTTCCGAATGCGATCTCGACCGGCAGGAATTTACAGTACTTGTCGAGCAACTCATTGATCCTGTGCTCCTCCAGAAACTCCTTGCTGTCGGAATCCAGATGCAGAACGATCTCTGTTCCCCTGCGATCCATATCGACCTCCTCCAGAGTGAATTCCGGGCTTCCATTGCAGCTCCATTCCACTCCCCTGGCATCCTCCTGCCACGACCGGGTTCTGATCACCACCTTCTCTGCCACCATAAATGAGGAGTAAAAACCGAGCCCAAAATGCCCGATGATCGCATTGCTGTCTTTCTTGTATTTTTCAAGAAAATCCTCAGCGCTGGAAAAGGCGATCTGGTTGATATATTTCTCCACTTCTTCGGCGGTCATTCCCACTCCCGCATCAGATACAGTGATGGTTTTCTTTTTCCCGTCCACCTCCACGCGGATGGTCAGATCACCCAGTTCCCCTTTGTAATCACCGACCGAAGCAAGGGTCTTTAGTTTTTGGGTGGCATCCACGGCATTGGAAATCAGCTCGCGGAGAAATATTTCGTGGTCGGAATAGAGAAACTTTTTAATAATCGGAAAGATGTTCTCACTGGTAACATCGATCTTGCCTTTCTGCATCATTCTATATTTTTAGTTTGACATCCGGCATCGACCGGTCAAATGATATGCCAACAGCCGCATGCTGACAATACGTCAGTTCCGGTTCCTGGCATCAATATCCTGACGATAGACCCAAACCCCGTCCTCAAATGCGAGACCATCGAAAGAACCGTCGGGACCGTAGAATTCATAATTGCCGGAGTAGACCTGGTGAAAGGGGACCAGATGGTCGAAGGTGATCATTTTCATTTCAGGGTCCCATCGTACCGATATGGCCACCTGTGAGGAGTATTCCAGCACGAGTCTGTCGACAAGGTCCCTGCCATTGAAAAAACGTTCCTGTAGAAAAAATGGCCGGTTCCTTCGAATCTCCAGCGCTTCCGCAGTTTTCAGGGTCGAGCGGCGGTTGTTGAAATCCATTCCCAGCAGGGTATAGATGGTCTCGCGCCGGTGTTGCATGGTAACTATCCCGTAATAGAGTTTGCCGTACCAGTTGCCGGGCGACTGATCCAGTTGATAAACGTCTCTCTGCTTCTTTCCATTATCCACCAGCTCGACCACACGTACCCTGCCACGCCGCAGTTCTACCTGAATAAAACCAAAATAGCGGAAGTTGTCCGGATCATCCTCCACATGCCAGGTAAAAACCCTGATCTTGCCGTCATCGGACGATACCACTCCGATCCGTTCGAGTCCGTTCCATGGGTATTCCATGGCTCCCTCCAGCTCCAGCGCCACAGGCATCTTCTGCAGGATCCGGTCAAGAACCGGATCACTTTCGGTCAGCGTATCGGAGTAAAGCTCACGAAAAAGAGAGCTTAGTTCCGATTCAGCTTTCACCAATTCCAGGTAGGGAGTCCCCTGGGAAAATGAGAAGACTGATATACCCAGTATTATCCCTATTTGAATCAAACGGACCATACCGTTATGTAACGAAAAAAGAACCGGTTTCTTATGGAGAAAACCAGTCCAGCGTGGTTAAAATCCTGTCGGTGGTTTCGGAAACCTCCTCTTTGCGGATCACCAGCGGGGGGGCCACCCGGAACGAGTCCCCGGAAAAGAGGAACCTGTCGATCACCAATCCGTTTTCAAAGGCTGCGGATATAAACTTTCCCATATCAATTCCCTCTTCGAGTACCACCGAAAGAAAGAGACCCCGCCCCCTTATTTCCCGTATCAATGGATGCCGGAGTCCGTTCCTGTATCGCATCTCCATTTCCAGGGCATGCTCCATCAGTGATTGCTCTTCCACCACACGTTGTGCGGCCAGTCCTGCCGCACAGCTCACCGGATGACCTCCGAAGGTGGTGATGTGCCCCAGAGGCGGATCATATGTCAGTGTCCGCATGATCTCCCTGGAAGAGATAAAGGCACCCAGGGGCATCCCTCCCCCAAAACTCTTGGCCAGGCATAGAATATCGGGTTCAACGTCATAATGCCCCATGGCAAATAGCTTTCCGGTCCGGCCCATCCCTGTCTGGATCTCATCCAGTATGAGAAGGGTCCCGTTCCGGTGGCAGCGTTCTTTTAATTTCGACAGAAAACCCGGCTCGGGTTCGATGATCCCTGCCTCTGCCTGAATGGGTTCCGCGATCACTGCAGCCACACTTTCATCTATGAGCTTCAGATCCTCTTCCCGGTTATACCGCATGTGTTTTACACCGGGCAAAAGAGGCAGGTAGCCCGACCGTGTCTTTTCATCGCCGAGAATACTGAGGGCACCATGGGTCCCTCCGTGGTAAGAATGATGAAAGGCCCGGAATCCGCTTCTGCCGGTATAGCGTTTGGCCAGTTTCATGGCCCCTTCAATGGCCTCACTTCCGGAACTCACAAAAAAAATGTTGTCCAGTGACTGCGGCAAACGCTCGACCAGCCAGCCGGCGTACTCCACCTGAGGTGACTGAACGAATTCCCCGTACACCATGGTATGGAGATATTTTCCGGCCTGCTGCATGATCGCTTCCCGCACAGCCGGATGGCCGTGGCCCAGAGCAGATACGGAAACACCGGAAACCAGATCGAAATAGGGTTTCCCGGCAGGATCGTAGAAATAGACACCTTCTGCCCTGGCGATTTCAAATTGCAGGGAATCGCCAGAAGTCTGCGCCACATGCCGCAGGAACAACTGCCGGTATGATCCCATTAATTACTTGATAATCAGGTTGATATCCTTCATCAGTTTATCCTTGTAGGATTTCCCGATGGGTATCGACTTGTTACCATCCTCCACCCGGATGATCACCGAATTATCTTCGATCACATTGATGCAGCTGGTATTGACGATATAGGACCTGTGCACACGGGTAAACTTATGAGCAGGAAGCTTCTGCTCAATGGCCTTCATGGTGAAATGAATGGTGTATTTCTCTGAAAAAGTATTGAAGATCACATAATTCTCAAGAGCTTCCACCCAAAGAATGTCATCATACTTCAATTTTACCAGGGTGGCATTCTTCTTAATGAAGATCTCATCCTTTCCAATCTGCTCTGCTGTGATCTGCTCGAAACGTTTGAAGGCTTTGGTGACCGCCCTGTAAAACCTCCCGTAATCCACCGGCTTTAAAAGATAGTCGGTCACGTCATATTCATAAGAATCCACCGCATATTTTCCCTTGGAGGAGACAATAATTACCTGGGGGGGATTCTTAAGGGTGTTGAGCAGCTCGATGCCGGTCATTTCGGGCATCTCGATGTCGAGAAATATGAGATGGATATCATCGTGCTTCTTCAGGATATTGATCCCCTCCACCGGGTCCCCGCTTGAAGATACCAGGTCCAGCCCGTCGGTCTTCTGAATGAACTCCTCTATGATCCTCCTGGAGAGGGTATCATCATCAATGATCATGCAATTCATCTGGATAGAGTTTAATCAATCAAAGATCTAACCTGATCTATAAATACCTTAAGTTAATCAAAGATAGCGAATAATGAAACAACAACTGTTAAAGGAAACTAAAAAGTGCCGGGATAATCCCTGTGAAACTGCTCTTCAATACTTTCCGACATTTTCACGCTGGTTCTGAGCCAGTCCAGTAAAAGGTCAGATTGTTCTTCCGTGCTGAGCCGCCAGCGGAGCACGCTTTCATCCAGCCTGCGCCTGATCCGGTAAAGGATAATGGCTGCTGATACAGAAATGTTGAAGCTCTCTGTAAATCCCACCATGGGTATCTGAATATGCTCATCGGCATACTCCAACGCCTCATCGGTGAGCCCGTTCAACTCTGTTCCGAACATGAAAGCCGCCCTCCCTCCATTCAGATCGAAGCTTTCAGGAGTATACCCCCCGATGTGCGGAGTGGTGGCTACTATCCGGTATCCTCTGCTCTTCAGCGAGGCGATGGCCGATCCCAGCGGATCTTCCCGGTCCCTGTAATAGTGCAATGAAAGCCACCTGTCCGATCCCAGCGCCACATCGGGGTTGACATCATAAGTATTTCGATGCTCTATGATGTGAACGTCCTGGATACCGGTACAATCACATGTGCGAAGCACAGCCGATGCATTCTGCGGCTGATATATATCTTCCAGCAATACTGTCACATACCGGGTCCTCTGCTGCAAAACCTTCCGGAAAAGTTGAAGCCTCTGCGGTGTAACAAACCCCGAAAGGTGGGCGGTCAGATCACTCCTGTACTGCGGCAGATCCCTTTTCATCTTCCCGTTTCCCGAAAAAAAATCAAAAAAAAAGGGAGCGCCCGCTCCCCTTTTCATGCAGTTCAAATATTTTTACTTAACAGCGTCTCCGAGCTCACTTCCTGCTTTGAACTTCACAACTTTCTTTGCAGCTATGTTGATCTCCGCTCCGGTCTGAGGATTCCTTCCTGTCCTGGAACCTCTCTCTGAGACAGAGAATGAACCGAAGCCAACCAGGGCCACCCTGTCACCTTTTTTCAAAGCATCAGTGGTGGTGGAAATGAACGCATCAAGAGCCCTTTTGGCATCTGCTTTAGTCAGATTGGCCTCAGCAGCAATAGCATCTATCAATTGTGCTTTGTTCATAATGATGTAATTTAAGGGTTAGTAAATGTTTCTCAATCGTGCCAAATTCTATACAAATATAAATTATTCTCCTACCCTCACAAGAAACCGCCTAAAAAAAATCCCTGAAATGTTGATAAATACTGAGTTCTCCAACAAAATCACCTCTCCGGACTCCAGAAAACAGGTTTTTGGGCGGATCTTCTGCAGCTTCCACCACCACTCATTTTGCTCAAAAAATATAAAAATCATTACTTTTGCCCCCGGAGGAATGGCAGAGTGGTCGAATGCGGCGGTCTTGAAAACCGTTGTCCGTTCACGCGGACCGGGGGTTCGAATCCCTCTTCCTCCGCACAAAGCATCAAAACCGTCCGCTACCCGCGGACGGTTTTTTATTGGCAGCCTGCCGAACCAGGCTTGCCTGAGTGAGGCAGGCTGCCGATAAAAAAGCATTGGAGCGAAGCGACAATGAAGTTTTGATGCTTTGTGAAACTCCCCCCTGTCGGGATCACGAGCCGCAAAGCGGCGAGCTAATCCCTCCGGGGAA
>CAZOHA010000004.1:0-148111 GCA_964579515.1 uncultured Bacteroides sp.
CGGTAGCTCATAAAGAAGACTCCACCACTGTACGGCAGGTGATAAACGGAACCCTGCCGGCCAGCACCTCTTCGATGAAACGGAGCACCGGTCCCTGATCCTGATAGAAATGGGCGCCTGCATAAGAATGCCCTCCCCCCTGATAGGTGATCAGCATGCAGGTCCCGTTCAGCTGCTCCAGATGGCGGGCGATGGAGCGGGAACCGAACAGCATCAGCCAGCCCGGCGAATCGGGCGGACAGTAATGGTGTGCGGCGGTGCCGTAGGGAACCAGTTCATCCTGATCGCCGTGGAACATCATCACCGGAAGTTTGTTCTCCGGGGTAATCAGATTCAGGTCCATGATCGCCCCTGCCCCGGCTATGACACCCGCGTACCGGAACCCCGGGGGAAGAGCAGGCTGAAAAAGTTGCATCTGCTCCCGGTCCCAGAAGGCCGCGTGAAGGACTGTTTCCGCCCCCGCACTGCTGCCGGCGATAAAGATCTGCGAAGTGTCGATCCCCAGCTCCGCGCTCCGGTCCTTCAGATAACCGGTGGCATGCCAGAGCTGACCGGCAGCGATCCGGATCGCCCTGATTTTCTCCGAAAGGATCCCGTCGCAGCTGAAGCTCCTATTCTTCATATAGAGGGTGTAGGAAATGGAGGCGCAGGCGATCCCGTGCCGGGAAAGGTAGGCTCCGAGGCGGTGCCCCCCGGTCCGGTCCCCGCCCGAGAAACCGCCCCCGTGGACAAAAATGACCAGGGGCCGTCCCCCGGGCAGGTTTTCATCCGGCAGGAACAGATCCAGTTCCAGACGGATGGTGTCGTTCTCGAAATAGGTGAATGTTCTGTGGATGGAATCGCCCGTTGCCGGTTCCTGAGCGAAGACTGCAACTTCAGAAGTCCACAGGATCAACGCCGGAATCCCCAACAGCAGAACAACACCGGATCCTGTTAATTTCCTCATTTCCTAAAAATTATTCCTCACACGGCAGCAGCTTGGCCGAGATATGGAGCGGTTCCAGGTTGAACAGGCAGATGGTCTGGAAAATGGGGTCGTATTTATAGGCCGACAGCGCCTCCACCCGGAAGATCACCGATTCCCTGATGGTGACCACTCCGGGTCCCCTCACCTTCACGTTCTCACTGATGATGGAGTATCCTCCGGGAATGGTGTCGTTATGAGGCTCGATCCCGGCTGGGATGACCACCCCTTCCCAGTGGGCCCGTTCATCGATCTCCACCTCCCAGAGATAGGCATCCGCTGTCCGGGTGGTGGTCCTCGGAACATCGGTCCGCTGAATGATCGATTCTCCCTCCAGCTGCATACGGTGCCGGGCATGAATGGTGGCCAGGGTATTCTGGGCATTGATGATCCGGATGTCCTGGTTGAATATCAGGGCATTGGAAGTGATCTGGAGCTCATAGACCCCTTCACCGGGAAGGGAATACCTGGTCCGGTAGGTTCCCCTGAAATAGGAGTCGCTCACTCCGGCGGCAGGGATCGAGGCTTCGCAGAACCGGCGGCCGGATTCAAAAAAAGTGATGGGTTCCACCGAAAAGTAGCCCACCTCGATGTCGCGGGGATTGTTGGTGATATAACTGTGTTCGAAATGATCCTCCACCAGATCGCGGCGGTCCACCAGCTGTGGGTAGCATTCCGGATCGATCAGCTGCGCCCTCAGCGTCGCTGAAAATACGATTATCAGGAAATATCCCGCAAATACTGATCTGCTCATCCAACACATGTCAACGGAAGGGCGAAAATACGTAAATTAGCCCAATCTACCTTGACCAACCAGTAAATAACCATAATAATCCAGAGATGCGGACAACCATGACTGCCACTGCGGCCACCCTCCTGCTGATCTCTCTGTTCCTGGGATCCTGCCGGGACAGTGAACCGGCCGGACGGGACTACTATCAGCTGAAGATCTACCACCTGTCGGAGAGCGATCCGGAACGACGGTCGGAGCAGGAGAAAACACTGGACCAGTATCTCGCCGATGCGTTCATTCCAGCCATGCACAGAGCCGGGATCGGATCCGTCGGAGTATTCAAACCTCTGGAATCACTTATGGAAGAACTGCCCATGGTGATGATCCTGGTCCCATACAGCTCTCTGGAACAGTTCGGGGAAATGCCCCGGGTTCTGCTGGCCGACCAGCAGTATCGCGAAGATGGAGCTGCCTACCTGGAGGCGTCCCATGAGAATCCTCCCTACCAGCGGATCGAATCGGTGCTGCTTCGCGCCTTTGAAAACACGCCCCGCATTCAGCTTCCCGATCACCCCACCCCCCGCAATCAAAGAGTCTATGAGCTGAGGAGCTACGAGGGAGCCACCGAATCGCTTTACCGGAGAAAAGTGGAGATGTTCAATGAGGGAGAATCGGCCCTTTTCAGGCGCCTGAGCTTTCAACCGGTCTTTTTCGCCGAGGTGCTCTCCAGCGGACGTATGCCTCACCTGATGTATATGACCTCATTTTCCGATACTGCCTCGCAAAAAGAACACTGGGACCGCTTCAGAAGCGATCCGGAATGGCTGGAGATGAAGGACCTGGAAAGGTATCAGAATACGGTCTCTCACATCGACAGATACCTGCTCCGGCCCGCTCCCTATTCCGATTATTAGTGTTCGTCGGTGATCAGTTTCCTGATCCGTTCGATCTGCTTTTGCTTATTCACTTCACGGAGACTGCGGGCAGTCTTCGTAAAATAGGAGTGTCCCGAGATGAATTTCAGCTGCAGCCTGTTCCAGTCATTCAGTGTGCCGATCTTATCCTGTTCCTTCAACTCCCGGTAAAGGGTATTCGAAACCGGGATCATATCGCTTCTCCCCAGATAATCCAGGTCTGCATCGCAGATGATCTGCTGGTAGATATCCTTCGGATCGGGCGGCAGCCTGGTGGCCATGATAATCTCGCATATCCTTTCGATCTGCCCCTCACTGTAGCCGTATCCGGGAAGGATCCTGCGGGCCAGCTGCGATCCGTAATGCTCGTGCTCATCATAGGAGATGGTATGGCCCGCATCGTGAAAAAGGGCCGCAGTCTTCAACAGCAGGATCCCGTCGTCATCCAGCCCCTCGGCCCAGCCGATCAGTTCCACTTCGGTGACCACATCCACGGTATGCTTTACGTTGTGGTAATAAAGGTACCCGGGCAGTTCATTCTCCAGCTTATCCAGAATGAGCTCCTGGATATCGGTGAACTGGATCAGTTTGAATTTGGTATCGAACAAGCCGTTGGGGATCCTCCCCTTCCCTTGGGCCGAAAACTCGGGTCTGATCCCGCTGACCACGAACATCTCCAGATCTCCTTTGTACTTGACCGGCATCTTACCGTAATACTCACATACAAAGAACTCTTTGATCAGTTCATAGGTCATCACTGAAATCAGGATCTTCCCTTTGTCACCGATCCCCTGCATGCGATGAGCGATATTCACCGTATCCCCCTTGATATCATAGGTGATCTTCTTCTTGCCGGAAAGGGCTGCGGTTACCGGACCGGTATGGATTCCCAGGCTGATGGACCAGAATTGCCTCTTTTTCCCTTTTTGAAGGTGCTCCAGGAACAAATTCATCTCGTAGGCAGCCATCACCACGTCGATCGGGTTGGTGATGTTCTTTACGGGGATCCCGCCGGCTGCCATGTATGTGTCACCGATCGTCTTGATCTTATGTATCTTGTATTTCTTCAGGATCCGGTCAAATTCGATCAGGACCTCATCCAGCTGGTCCATGATGGCCTCCGATTCATCCTCATCGGTCAGGTACTTGAACCCGCCGATGTATGCAAACAGCACGGTCACCATCTTGTACTTCTTCACCCGCTCCTCCAGCTCCGGGATCTCTCCCTCTTTCAGCACGATATTCGCCTCCTTCATCCTCTGCTTCATCATTTCATTTTGTTCAGAAAGCTCATGGATCGCCTTCTGAAGCTTCTCGTTCTTATCGATGAGGTCCTGATTCTGCCTGACCAGCTTCTGGATCCTCTTCAACAGCTCATCCTGTCTCTGTCCCATACGGCTAAAAATACACAATGATTTGATATCTTTGAACCGATCCGAATCCGGTCCTTATGAAATATACCATTCTGAGTGTATTGTCTCTCTTCCTGTTCGGGATGGGAGCACTTTCCCAAAAGAACGAAAAAACGTTCGTGGTTGTTTCGTACAATGTGGAAAACCTCTTCGACACGGTCAACTCACCTCTGTTCGACGATGATGAATTCACCCCTGCCGGCAGCAGGCAATGGACCTATGAACGGTATGAGAAAAAGCTGGAAGACCTGGCAAAGGTGATCCGCTCCGTCCACGAACGGGAGCTCCCGGCGCTGATCGGACTGGCCGAGGTGGAAAACCGGCAGGTACTGGATGATCTGACAGGTCAGAGGGGGGTGCGAAGAGGGGATTACCGGATCGTGCATGAAGACGGGGAGGACCCCAGGGGAATCGAATGCGCCCTTCTTTACCGTCCGGACCTTTTCCGTTACCGTTCCCATGAATATATTCCCATCGATGATCCGGTGGATCCAGACTATCCTTACCGGGAAATCCTCCATGTCAGCGGCAGGGGACCGGACGGATCCAGCCTCCATCTATTCGTGAACCACTGGAAATCGAGGAGCGGCGGACAGGCGGAGACGGAACGGCAGCGGATGTTCTCGGCCATCACTCTCAGAAAACAGCTGGATCTGCTGCTGGCCAGGGAATCGGATTTCAAGGTGATCGTCATGGGAGATTTCAACGACGAACCCACCAACCGGAGCATTGCCCGGGGATTGTCGGCTTTAAACAAACGAAGGAATATCTACCTGGGGGATCACTACAATCTGTTCTACGATCTACACAATGCCGAAGGCAAAGGAACCTGTCATTACCAGGGAACCTGGAATATGCTGGATCAGGTGATCGTCTCCTACAATCTTATCGACCAGGAGCGGGGGCTGACCACCACTTTTGACGGGGGACATATCCTGATGGAGGAGTGGATGTTGTATAAAAACGAAAGATACGGGGAGATGCTGCCCTCGGCCACTTACGGGGGACCCGATTATTATGGCGGGGTGAGTGACCATCTTCCGGTATATGTGGTATTTACCTGGTAATTATGGAGTTCAGCCTCACATCGGATTACCGGCCCACGGGTGACCAGCCGGAGGCCATCCGGCAGCTGGTGGAGGGATTCCGGTCGGGGGACCGGTACCAGACGCTGCTGGGAGTGACCGGTTCGGGAAAGACCTTCACGGTGGCCAATATGATACAGGAGCTGGAAAGACCGGTTCTGGTGCTGAGTCATAATAAAACCCTTGCAGCGCAGCTCTACAGCGAATTCAAGCAGTTCTTTCCCGAAAACGCCGTCGAGTATTTTGTCAGTTATTACGATTACTACCAGCCGGAGGCTTACCTTCCGGTCACCGACACCTATATCGAAAAAGACCTCTCCATCAACGAAGAGATCGAGAAGCTGAGGCTGAGCACCACCTCCTCCCTTCTATCCGGACGAAGGGATGTGATTGTGGTCTCTTCCGTATCGTGCCTTTACGGGATCGGGAATCCGGATGATTTTCATCACTCCACGGTCCGGATCAGGTCGGGGGAGACCATCAGCAGGAATGTTTTTCTGAGGAAGCTGGTGGACGGACTCTATTCCCGGAATGAGGTCGATTTCAAACCCGGAACATTCCGGGTCCGGGGGGACACGGTCGATATTCACCTGGCCTACGCCGATGTGGCTTACCGGGTGGAATTCTGGGGCGATGAGATCGAGGCGATCCGCTCGATCCATCCTGTGGACGGCCGCACCCTGGAAACTCACGAGGAGGCGGTCATATTTCCCGCGAACATATTCGTCACTTCCAAAGGGCGGATCAAGACAGCCATCGAACAGATCCAGGATGACCTGGTCCGCCAGATCGAGCTCTTCAGAGGGGAACAGAAACTGATCGAGGCCCAGAGAATTGAAGAACGGGTCACCTATGACCTGGAAATGATCCGGGAGCTGGGATTCTGCCCGGGCATCGAAAACTACTCCAGGTACTTCGACGGACGTCCGCCAGGAACCAGGCCGTTCTGTCTGCTGGACTATTTCCCGGAGGATTTCATCACCGTGATCGATGAGAGTCATGTGACCATCCCGCAGATCCATGCCATGTACGGAGGAGACTACTCCCGCAAAAGGAACCTGGTGGAATACGGATTCAGGCTGCCGGCTGCCGTGGATAACCGCCCCCTGAAGTTCGGTGAATTTGAAAATCTGATTGGACAGGCCCTTTTCGTGAGTGCCACGCCGGCCGATTACGAACTGGAAAAATCGGGAGGAGTGATCGTGGAACAGGTGATCCGTCCCACGGGACTGGTGGACCCGGTGATTGAGGTCCGCCCCAGCATGAACCAGATCGACCACCTCATCGGTGAGATCAACCGGAGGATAAAAAAAAATGAACGGATCCTGGTCACCACCCTGACCAAAAGGATGGCGGAGGAGCTGACCGGCTATCTGGTCAAACTCAATATCCGGACCCGGTATATCCATTCCGATGTGGACACCCTGGACAGGGTGGAGATCCTGGACGGTCTCCGGAAGGGGGTATTCGATGTGCTGGTGGGGATCAACCTGCTGAGGGAGGGACTGGACCTTCCGGAGGTTTCCCTGGTGGCTATCCTGGATGCGGATAAGGAGGGTTTCCTGCGGTCGGAGAGATCACTCACCCAGACGGCCGGCCGGGCCGCCAGGAATCTGAACGGGAAGGTGATCATGTATGCCGACCAGATCACCGATTCGATGCAGCGGACCATCGACGAGACCAACCGCCGGCGCGAAAAGCAGCTGGATTACAACAGGGATCATCACATCACTCCCGCACAGATCATCAAATCGACAGTGTCGCTTTTCGAACAGAATAAAGAGGAGATCAGCCGGCGGGGGATCTATGCCGACCAGGCCAGAGAGAGTATCGCCGCCGACCCGGTGGTCCGGTACATGGGCAAGGAGGAGCTGCAAAAGTCCATCGACCGGTCCCGAAAACAGATGGAAAAGGCTGCCAAAGAACTGGATTTCATAGAGGCAGCCCGGTACAGAGACGAAATGTACGCCTTCCAGGAGCTCCTGAAGGAACAGCAGTCCTGAACCTCTCCTTCGGTCTCACCGGGCACCCTTGGTCTCGATCACCACTGCACCATTCCTGGAGCCGGCCCCGTAAATGGCAGCTGCCCCTCCCTTCTTCATGGTGATCTGTGACACCTCGCAGGGATTGATATGGTTGATACTGTTCAGCCTGGCACCATCGACAATATAAAGGGCGTTGGTCTCCAGAACAAGCGATTTCTGCCCCCTGTTCATGTAAACTCCCATCTCACCGCTGGAGGTGCGACGCACATCCACCTCGGGGAACTGGTTCCTGATCAGGCTGAAAATATCGTTGTAATTGCAGTAGTCGTTATTCTCATCCTGAAGGTGCGCCAGTCCGTAAAGCAGGTCCTCCTCGCTGATATACCCGTTCTCCACAGCCAGTTTCCTGTTCCTGGGAGTATCTTTGAAGATCAGATTGATCTCCAGGAATTTCTCCCTGCCGGTAAGCCGGACACCGGCGGGCTGGAAAACACGGTCTTTGATCTGGATCACATCTTTGGACAGCGCCTCCATGTAAAAAAGCCCGCTGGTATCTGTCTGAGTGGTGACTTTTGCTTTCCTGGCCCGGACCTCCACATTGGAGAGCGGGAAGGTGTTGAAAAGGGTCAGCTTCCCGTTGACGTATTCTGTCTTCTGGGCCTTTAACCCGGCGAAAAGAAACAGCAGAGAAATAAGGCCCGCCGTATGAATTGCTTTATGTCCCATGGTCCAATAATAAGAAAAAAAGCGGGGCGACTCAATGGCCGCCCCGCTTGTTGATCAATGGATATGTCCTTAACCCAGGTATGTCTTAAGCAACTTGCTCCTGGAGGTGTGGCGCAGCCTGCGGATGGCCTTTTCCTTGATCTGCCGCACACGTTCACGGGTCAGACCGAATTTTTCGCCAATCTCCTCCAGAGTCATCTCCTGGCAGCTGATCCCGAAGAACAGCTTGATGATATCTCTCTCCCTTTCAGTCAGCGTGGCCAGTGCCCGGTCCACCTCTCTGGAAAGAGACTCATTGATCAGAGTGTTGTCCGCGTTGGGAGAATCGTTATTCACCAACACATCAAGAAGACTGTTGTCTTCACCATCGACAAAGGGAGCATCAACGGAAACATGGCGTCCTGAGACCCTCAGTGTGTCCGACACTTTTTCCTTGGGAAGGTCCAACGCTTCGGCAAGCTCTTCGGGTGTGGGGGTTCTTTCATACTCCTGCTCGAATTTCGAAAACGCCTTGTTGATCTTGTTCAGCGAACCGACCTGGTTCAATGGAAGGCGAACGATCCTCGACTGCTCGGCAAGAGCCTGCAGAATCGACTGACGAATCCACCAGACGGCATAGGAGATGAATTTGAATCCCCTGGTTTCGTCAAATTTTTCGGCGGCCTTGATCAGTCCCAGGTTCCCTTCGTTGATCAGATCAGGAAGGCTGAGCCCCTGGTTTTGATACTGCTTGGCCACAGAAACCACAAACCTCAGATTTGCCCGCGTCAGTTTCTCAAGGGCAGCGCGGTCACCCTTTTTGATCCGTTGAGCCAGTTCTACCTCTTCCTCAACAGTGATCAACTCTTCCTTACCAATCTCCTGCAAATACTTATCCAACGACGCACTTTCCCTGTTGGTAATAGACTTAGTGATCTTTAACTGTCTCATTTACTAGTCCTCAAAATCAAATATTAATAAACGATGCAAATTTACCTGCTATTTTATCTTTAGTCAATTTAAATAACAATACGAGCGAATAAAAGAAAAAGGCTCGGTGGCCTTTCTCTAAATAAAACGCTTAATAACAATTAATTATTACATCCCGAAAGCATAGTACGACCGGGCGCCATTGCGGTCAAGTCCCTCAATGATCACTCCGCCGTCTGCATTCTTCAGAATTTCCGCCACATCTTTAACGCTTCTCACAGGAGTTTTGTTTACGGAAGTGAGGATGAATCCTTCTCTGATACCCACTTTCTGAAACTTTCCCGGTTTGACCGCGGTCACTCTCAGGCCGGTGCCGATCCCCAGCGACCGCAGTTCACGCTCAGAGAGAGGTTCGAGAGTGGCTCCCAGGATATCCATCACGCTCTCCTGCCGAACGATCTCCGTGCTGCCTTCAAGGTTACGTAAGACCGCATCGAATTGTTTCAGATTTCCGTCCCGGCGGACCACCACCTTCACGGTTTCTCCCGGCCTGAATTTGGAAACCTGTTCCTGCAGTTCGGCCGAAGAATTGACACGGACATCATCGACCGAGATAATCACGTCTCCTTCCCTGATGCCTGCCTCCCGGGCTGCTCCGTCCGGCCTGGTGCCGGTCACATAAACCCCTTCAATCTTCTCAATGCCCCGTTCACGGGCCAGTTCCGCCGTCACATCGGTAATGGTCACCCCGAGAATGGCACGCTGTACGGCGCCATATTCCATCAGGTCATTCACTACTTTCTGAACGATACTGACCGGAACGGCAAATGAATACCCCGCAAAAGCACCGGTCCGCGAAGCGATGGCCGTATTGATGCCCACCAGTTCCCCCCGGGTATTGATCAGGGCGCCTCCACTGTTTCCGGGATTTACTGCAGCATCGGTCTGAATGAAAGATTCGATGCTGAACTCCTGGCTGCGGAGGATATTGATGTTCCTCGCCTTGGCGCTGACGATCCCCGCCGTAACCGTGCTGGTCAGGTTATAGGGATTCCCGATGGCCAGCACCCACTCGCCCAGCCTGAGTGCATCAGAATTGCCGAAATCCAGATGAGAGAGGTCTTCTGCCTTCACCTTCAGTAGTGCCAGGTCGGTGGTGGGGTCGGTTCCGATCAACTCCGCATCATACTCCCTGCGGTCATTCAGGGCCACTACGATCTCATCGGAACGATCAATGACATGGTTGTTGGTGATAATATAACCCGATTCCGATATGATGACCCCGCTACCGAATCCAAGCACCGGCCGGGTCTCCGGATCGGGCTGCTCACCGAAGAAAAATTCATAGAGCGGATTGACCGCATACTCTCTGAACTCTTTGGTTTTCACATGGACCACGGCATCGATGGACTGCTCCACGGCTGCGGAGAAATCCACAGTACCCTGGCTGCCGGTGCCGGGAAGATTTACATACCGTATGTTGCTTTCAACGGGTACCTCGACCACCTGCGGATCAGGCTGGAAAAACCGCGCATAAACCCACACGGCAGTCAATGCGCCGATGATGGCCACGCTGAATAACCCGATGAATCTCCTTGCTCTCATTTGAATCATATTTTAATTGATACCTTTATGCTCTTTAAACTGTCAAAAACAGTGCCTCTATTTCTACAGGCTGACTATTAAACAGTACAGACCGGAAAAGAATGCATGGTTCTCTCATCTTTTAACCTTTTTTAACGGAACGGACGGATGAAAGTTCAATTCTCCAAATATCACGGCGCCGGAAATGACTTCATCATGATCGACGGCCGTGAAAGGGATCTCGACAGCATGGACCAGTCCGTTATCCGATTCCTCTGCGACAGGCACTTCGGCATCGGGGCGGACGGCCTGATCATCCTTACAGCCTCTGAAAAGCATGACTTCCGGATGATCTATTACAATGCCGACGGCCGCGAAGGAACCATGTGCGGCAACGGAGGGCGCTGCATCACCGCTTTTGCCCGTTCCCTGGGGATCACCGGACAACGGGCCACCTTCGATGGTGTGGACGGAACTCACCGTTCGGAGATCCTTCCCGATGGAAACATACGTCTGATGCTCAAGGATGTGGAGGGAATCCGGTTCACCGGTGACGGGTACCTTCTCCATACCGGTTCTCCTCATTTCGTGGTCTTTGTGGACCGCCTGCAGGAACTGGATGTGGACACAGAAGGCCGGGCGATCAGGCACCAGGCCAGGTTTGGCCGGGAGGGGACCAATGTGAATTTTGTGGAGCCCGGTCCGAATGAAGGGGAGATCCGTGTAAGGACCTTTGAGAGGGGGGTGGAGGCGGAGACCCTTTCCTGCGGTACCGGGGTGACGGCATCTGCCATAAGTGCATTCTGTCATTTTAAGACTGACATTTTTTCATACCGGATCACTACCCGGGGAGGTGACCTGAAGGTCTCTTTTGAGACACAGGACCGGATCCATTTCTCTCCGGTCTGGCTGACAGGCCCGGCATCCCGTGTGTTCGAAGGAGAAGTGGAGATCAGGTCGTGATCAGAGCTCCTGGATCTTTCTGGCAAAATCGAGAATCTTCTGGAAATCGATATCGGGCTCCTTCTGCAACCTGGCAGCCTTGCGTGTCATGATCTTCTGAAGAAGATTCATCTTCTTGATATTCAACTCTCCTCCAAAAAATCCACTGGCAAGTGCATGATCCAGCAACTCCCTGGGAAAACTGATCTTGATCAATTCGTTCTCGTCGGTATCGGGGTCGATGCAGCAGACGAACAGCCCCACCTGCTTCTTCAGGAGGATCTCCAGATTGTTTTCGCAAAATTTATGAACAGATCGCTGGATCATTCCTTCATGGATCGACCCTCCCACAATAATGGTATCATAATGATCCAGATGGTACCTCCTCCGCCTGGAAATCCGGACCATCTCGACCCCGTTGCCCAGTCCTTCCTTCAGCTTGGTGGCACACTGTTCAGTGCAACCCAGTGTGGTTGAATATGCGATCAGCGTATTCATGGAGTGGTTCAGAGTCACTCTTCGGCTAAAAATACAATTTTTTTTTCCTTAAATTTACGGGAGTGATAACATTTCGGGAATCCGTTACGTATTAAGTTAAAAATAGCTCCATGTCGAACAAGCCAGCAGTCCCGGGTACAGAACAAAGGAGGCTTCCCATTATAAACGAGGGAGCCCGGAAAAAGAGGATGCAGAAAAAATACAACCTGCCGGTCATCGGCCATTTTGCCGACCGGAGCGTGGAATTCAGCAGCATCCTCGAAGCGGAACGTGTCACGGGCATCAACTACACCCTGATCTTTGAGGCTTGCATCGGAAAGATCTTCAAGGCCAAGAACGTCCACTGGGAGTTCAAAAAGGGGAACCACTACATCAAGTACAAAGCCTTTTACATCAACGCCCAGGAGAGTTACAGCCGGGTGGGCGGATTCAACGGCTGAGTGCCCTGCACACAACCGTTGTAGTCGTAAAGTCTGTAAAGTCGTAAAGTCTGTAAAGGAGTGGAAAGTCGGTCATAAAGTCCACACTTTATGGACTTTATGACTTTATGGACTTTACAGACTTTATGGACTTTACGGACTTTATGGACTTTATGGACTTTTCTTAGGCGTTATATGAAGAAGAAGCGGTGCTTCCTCCCCTGCCGGTCCAGTTGGTGTGGAAATACTCCCCCCTGGGCCGGTCGGTGCGTTCATAGGTGTGCGCCCCGAAATAATCTCTCTGGGCCTGAAGCATATTGGCAGGCAGACGCTCGGTGCGGTACCCGTCGAAGTAATTCAGGGCCGTGGTGAATGCCGGAACCGGGATCCCGTTCACCAGGGCGGTGGCCACCACCCTCCGCCAGCCCTCCTGGGCGGCTTCCACCTTCTCTTTGAAGAAGGGGTCCAGCAGAAGGTTGGGCAGTTCCGGATGATTGTCAAAGGCCTCCTTGATCCTGCCGAGGAAAACCGACCGGATGATACACCCGCCTCTCCAGAGCAGTGCGATCCCTCCGTAGTTCAGATCCCAGCCGTACTCCCTGGCAGCCTCCCTCATCAGGGCATACCCCTGGGCATAGGAGACGATCTTGGAAGCATAAAGCGCATTCCTGATATCCTCGATGAATTGTTTGCGGTCGGCCCCGAAAGAGGGTTTCGGACCTTGAAGCACCTTCGAGGCAGCCACCCGTTCTTCTTTCAGCGCCGAAAGGCAGCGGGCAAATACCGCCTCCCCTATCAGCGTCAGGGGGATCCCCAGGTTCAGCGCCTCAATTCCGGTCCATTTTCCGGTTCCTTTCTGTCCGGCCGTATCGAGAATCTTTTCCAGAAGAGGCTCACCCTGCTCATCGCGGTAGGCCAGAATATCACGGGTGATCTCGATCAGATAGCTGTCCAGTTCGCCTTCATTCCACTCCCTGAAGACCTCATGCATTTCATCCGCGTTCATACCGAGCAGGTTTTTCATCAGGTTATAGGCTTCGCTGATCAGCTGCATATCCCCGTATTCGATCCCGTTGTGCACCATCTTCACAAAATGGCCGGCGCCATCGCTGCCCACCCAGTCGCAACAGGGGGTACCGTCCTCCACTTTTGCGGCGATAGACTGAAAAATGTCTTTGACATGGGGCCATGCTTCCGGCGAGCCGCCCGGCATGATGGAGGGTCCCAGCAGGGCTCCCTCTTCACCTCCCGAGACACCGGTTCCGATGAAGCGCAGTCCCCTGTCTTCCAGGTATTTTGTCCTTCGGATAGAGTCCGGGAAATGGGAATTTCCGCCGTCGATGATAATATCACCCTCCTCCAGGTGAGGGATCAGCATCTCGATAAAATCATCCACCGGCTTGCCGGCCTTTACCAGCAGCATCACCTTGCGCGGCCGTTCCAGCGATTGGATAAAATCCTCCAGGGTCCGGGCACCGATGAAATTCTTGCCTTTGCCGCGGCCCTGAATGAATTTATCGACCTTTTCCACCGTCCGGTTGAACACCGCTACGGTATATCCGTTCCTTTCCATGTTCAGTACCAGGTTCTCCCCCATGACGGCGAGACCGATCAGCCCGATATCAGCTTTCTCTTTCATTGATTTTGTTTTTACGTTTATAAGTGTGAGTTATCATTCTTTTCTGGTGGAAACGCCGGCTCATGATCAGCCGGCATTATCCGGAAGCCCAGTTCTCTGAGCAGCTTCTCGGCCTCCCGGTGCTTCGTTTTCAGCCGCACAGTATATGCTTTCGGCTCTCTGCGCAGAGGATACGCTCCTCTCAGCCGCTCGAATGCCCCGGGTTCGCTGCGCAAACGGCGATCATCCTCCGATACATCGTAGGTCCGGAAGTACAGCTCACGGATCAAATCCATTTGATTTCCGGAAAATGTATCTGTTTCCAGGACCGGATCTGCAGGCAGGGGCAGTGATTCCGGCTCCCAGCCATCCAGTCCCAACCGGAAGTGCCTGCTGACGGCCCTGACCGCCATGGTGGTCCCCCCGGCTTTGCCGTCGGCCGAATAGCCTGCAATATGCGGGGTCCCCAGGGTGATCAGCTCCAGCAGTTCCCGGTTCACCTCCGGCTCATTCTCGAATACATCCAGCACCGCGTGCCTGACCTTACCGGAACGGATGGCATCGATCAGTGCTCCCTGATCCACCACCGGGCCCCTGGAGGTATTGATCAGCAAGGAATGCTCCTTCATCCGGCTGAAAAAATCCTCACCGGCCATGTGATAGGTGCTGTCAGTCCCTTCCATATTCAGCGGTACATGGAGGGAGACCACCTCCGACCGCTCCAGCAGCGCCTCCAGAGCAGTGAATCCCTCGTCTCCCTCTTTCCGCTGCCGGGGAGGATCATTGATCAGAACCTCCATCCCCAGTGCTTTTGCCGCCCGCGCCACCCTGGAACCCACATGGCCCGCCCCCACCACTCCCAGGGTGACCCCGGACAGATCCGGCCGGCCCCTGCCCGACAGGTAGAGCAGGACAGACACCAGGTACTGCTCCACCGAAGAGGAGTTGCAACCCGGAGCGTTGGTCCACCCGATCCCCGCAGCGTGGCAATAGGCCGTGTCGATATGGTCGTAACCGATGGTGGCGGAAGCAATATACTTCACCGGGGTTCCTTCCAGCAGCTCCCGGTCGCAACGGGTGCGGGTGCGGGTGATCAGCGCATCGGCATTCCGAAGATCACTTCTGCTGATCTCTCTGCCCGGCAGGTAATCCACTCTGGCAACCGGCTCCAGGGCGCCTTTAAGGAATGGAATCTTATCGTCTGCAACGATTCGTATCACATTCTGCTATTTAAAGGCCTCCTTCCAGGACCAGAGACCCAGTGCCGGATTGGAGATATAAAATATTCTTTCGCCATCAGGCATGGTGTTCCAGCCGTCCTTCAGCTGTTCAGGATTGTATCTTGCGGTCATTTCCTCCAGCGGGGCATAACCGTATCGGACCGACTCCACCTCACCGCGGGTGAGGTGACCCGGACAGTAGGTGACGTTGAACCGGCCTTCCGTGGAACCGTGAATCAGGTGGGCCGCAGCACTCAAATTCTGCCGGAGATCATCGTTTTCTTCCACGGCCCGGAGGATTTCCGGAGTGGTCAGGTAACCGTATTTCCGGATCAGCCGGTCGATCTGAGCATCCTCTCCGAACTCCTTCAGGCCCGGGGCCAGGACCAGCAGTTCACCCCCGTCGGCTATCGCCATCCGGGTGCGGTAAATGCTTTTGTTACCCAGCCAGGTGCTCTGAAATTCACCGGGTTCCAGATAGACCACCACCCTGTCCAGGGGAGTGTCCAGCATCTCGAAATTGACCTCCAGGGAGAGTTCGGATGCCCTCTCGAAACAGGCCTGATCATCCCCCACAAATAGCCCCCTGGTCACCAGTCGGCCCCCGGGATCGCGTCCGATAACCGTCAATGCATAAATGACCGGCAATTCCCCGGCAAAATGACCGGAGGCATAATTGAGCACCCTGCGGACAGGGGTGTCTGCCCGTCCCATGATCCGCTCCATCCCGTAAGCGGCACCCAGAAAATGGCTTTTGTTAATTCCCTCGGGACCCCCGGTCCCCACAAAGATATTCTTGTTATAATTGGCCATTCCGATCACTTCATGGGGAACCACCTGCCCCAGAGAGAGGATCAGGTCGAAACCGCCTTCCAGCAACAGCCGGTTCACCTGGGCCGGCCAGGGATAATCGACCGCTCCGCCGGATACCTCCGAGACATAACTGCCGGGCACTTCGCCGAGGGTGACCACCTCGTTCCGCCAGTCGTGGACCCTGAACAACTCTCCGGGGACCGATCCGAACATTTTTTTGATCTGCCCGGCGGTCATGGGTGCATGGGTCCCGAGGGCCGGCAGGACTGCAGTCAGCCGCTCTCCGTAAAACTCCCGGGACCACTCGGTCAGAGCCCCCGCCCTGCTGTGAAACCTGGTGAAATCGGGAGGCACTGCCAGAACATTCTTTCTTTCTCCCAGTCTTTCCAGTGCCGTCCACAGTCCCTCCTTCAGATCTGTATCTGAGAGTACCCTATTTTTATCCCCTTTTTCAAAGTAGATCATATCCGCTGCGTTTTAAACCATCCGTTCCTGCCTCTCTGCCGGTCCGTCATACCCCTCCGAAGGCGCTGTATCCGCCATCCACCGGGATGCAGATTCCTGTTACAAAGCTGCTCACCTCCGACAAAAGGAAGAGCACCGTTCCGTTCAGGTCCTCCGGTTCTCCGAATACCCCCATGGGTGTATTGGCAATGATCTTCTCACCCCGCGGGGTCAGCCCGCCGGTTTTTTCATCGGTCAGCAGAAAGCGGTTCTGCCGGGTTAAGAAGAACCCGGGTGCGATCGCATTCACCCTGACCCCCACCTTGGCCAGATGAACGGCCAGCCATTCGGTAAAATTATTGACCGAGGCTTTGGCTGCAGAGTAAGCCGGAATCTTTGTCAGCGGTTTGTAAGAATTCATGGAGGATACATTCAGCACCGAACCCTTCTGCCTTTCGACCATGTCTCTGGTGAATACCATGGTGGGAAGAAGAGTTCCCATAAAGTTGAGATCAAAGACTTTCCGGAACCCCTCCAACTCGAGCCCGAAAAAACCCTCCTCCAGGCGGTTCATATCTGTTTCGGTGATCTCTTCCAGTGCGGTGGTCGCCTGGGGAGAGTTCCCCCCGGCTCCGTTGATCAGCAGATGAACTTCACCCACCTGACCGATGATCGTCCGGCGGACCTCTTCCAGGGATTCTTTGTCGAGGACATCGGCCCGGAATCCGTAACTGTCGGTGCCGGTCTCCTGTTTGATCCGGGTGGCGGCCTCTTCGGCAGCGGTCAGGCTGATGTCGAGGATAACGGTAACTGCTCCCACCGAGGCAAGCGCCATGGCCATGGAGTTCCCCAGTACTCCGCCGCCACCGGTGATGACGCAATTCTTTCCTTTCAAATCGTTAAACGATAGTGCTTCCATAGAACTGTTTATGAGGGTTGATAATAAAGCAAATTTTCTCTGGTGATAATATCGATAGGCATGTAATACCTGCGTTCCGGTTCTCTGTGAAATGCCACCAGGTTAAAGAGACAGGAGAGCCCTCTTGCTGCCTGTTCCTGAGGCTTCTGGGAAATGAGAAAATCGATGTAATCCCGCTGAAGGAATTCCAGGCTTTCGGGCAGGAGGTCGTAACCGACCAGCCGGACATTCATCTCCCCATTATCGGCCAGGTACCGGGCCACCCTGTATACCCTCGAGCTGGTAACGAACAGGCCGGAAATATCATGTGCCCTGAACGCCTTTTCCAGTTGGTCTGCCAGCCCCGTATCGTTCGTGCTGTCCAGCTCGATGCGGGCCAGCTGCCTCAGGCGGCCGCTGTGATCCTCGAAAAACGCACGGAAACCTTTCTCTCTCTGCATAATGTGAGAATAGTGATCTTCTCTGGAGGACATGTTGATGATGGCCACATCCCTCCCCGGCTCCACTCCGTAGTTGATCAGCTTGGCAGCCACATAACCGCTTCTCCAGGCATCCTGGCCCACGAAACACTTCACAGAAGAGGCTTCCAGCAGGGAATTGAACAGCACCACAGGGACATTCTCCTGCACAGCGATCCAGGAACCGGAGCGATTCTTCACGGAAAACCGGTGCGAAAAGAACCCCCTGCACCTCTTCGAACGGGAAGCTTTCTGTCTTCCGGATAAAATCCCGCCGGTCCTGCTGGTCGAAATAATACATATCGGTAGTCACGTTGTAATTCGACAGCTCTTCCAGCGCTCCCCGAATGCCCTGCTGCGGAAGATTCCAGAAGACGTGATCGTTCACGGGCATGGGCATCACCACGGCCAGCCGGATGGTTCTTTTCCATGCCAGGGAGCTGGCGTGGAGATCTGGCTGATAATTATGCTCCTTCAAAAGCTTCAGGATTCGTTCCCGGGTGGCAGGCGAGACCTCACCGCGATTATGGATGACCCTGTCCACCGTGCCGATGGAGACATTGGCTATCTCTGCGATATCTTTGATCCTGATTCTTGCCACTGGTCAAAATGTGGATTTCGGCTTCCACAAAATTAGGGAAATGTTTTGGTAATCCATAAAGAATCCCCTAATTTCGTGTTCGTACACGGAATGGTCCGTACACAAAAATATTTTAACCTTTCTAAAAAATGTCTGCAATCATGAAACTAGAGAAATACTCCTTCGGGATCGGAGACAGATTTGCCCGGCAGGGGGTATTCCAGCTCAGTGCCCTGAAGATGGCCGGAGAAAAAACCGGCCTGGAGATCACTCCCGTCTGGAACAAATCGAACCGGGAACACCAGATCATCCGTTCATCTCCCGCAGATACCAGGGCAGAAGCCGATCATGCCGTAAAAGAGCTGGGATGGAAGGGGGCCTACCGGGTGGATGCCGATCACATCAACCGTACCACCGTTGGATCCTTTATCGGTCACTCCGATTTTTTCACCCTCGACGTGGCCGATTTTATCGGCAGCGAGGTGTCGGAAAGTGAACTTCGCTCCTTCCTGGAGTGGGCCGGACCGTTCCGGGAAAAGGTGGAGATCCCCGGCATTGAGGAGCCTTTCGAATTGAGCCGGGAGGAGCTGGAAACCATCGGAAAAAAATATCTGGGAGCCGTCAGAGAAGCCTCGGCCATCTACCGGTCCATCGAAGAGCAGTTGGGACCGGACCATTTTATTGCAGAGATCTCCATGGATGAAGTGGAACAACCACAGACGCCCCCCGAACTCTTCTTCATCCTGCTTATGATCAATCAGTTCGGTATACCGGCACAGACCATCGCCCCCAAGTTCACCGGCCGTTTCAATAAAGGGGTCGATTATGAGGGAGATCTGGAGCAATTCAGGAAAGAGTTCGAACAGGACCTCCTGGTGATCGATTATGCCGTGCGCACCTTTCAACTTCCGGAAAACCTGAAGCTGAGCGTGCACTCGGGCAGCGATAAATTCTCCATCTATCCGGTGATGGGTGAACTGATGCGCAGGCACGACAAGGGGATCCATGTGAAAACAGCCGGGACCACCTGGCTGGAAGAGGTGATCGGGCTGGCCCTTTCAGGGGGTGATGCCCTGAAAATGGCCTCGGAGATCTACCGGCGCGCCTATCAGCGACTGGATGAGCTCTGCGGACCCTATGCCGCTGTGATCGATATCGATCCCGTCCGGCTGCCCACCCCCGAAAGTGTCGAAAAATGGGACGGAGAAAAATTCGCCGGCACCCTCCGGCACATTCCCGGTCACCCCGACTACCATCCCGGCTTCCGCCAGCTGATCCATGTGGGATATAAAGTGGCGGCTGAAATGGGAGACAGTTTCCTTCTCCAGGTGGAGAAAAACAGGGAACTGGTCGGTGAACAGGTCCGGACCAATCTGTATGAACGGCATCTTGCAAGACTTTTTCAGTTAGACTGAAAGGAAATTTAAAATTATAAACGGATGAAAACCTTTCTCGGAAACGATTTCCTGCTGGATAACCCCACTGCGCTCAGGCTCTATGATGAGGTGGCGAGCCGGCAGGCGATCATCGATTACCACTGTCACCTCAACCCGGCCGAGATCGCTGAGGATAAAAAATTCGAGAATCTCACACAGATCTGGCTGGCAGGTGATCATTACAAGTGGAGGGCCATGCGTGCCAACGGAGTGGAAGAACGGTACTGTACCGGGGATGCCCCGGACAGGGAAAAATTCATGAAGTGGGCGGAAACAGTGCCTGCCACCCTGCGAAATCCGCTGTACCACTGGACTCACCTTGAGTTGCGGCGCTATTTCGGCATCGACGACCTGCTGCAACCCGCCACTGCAGGAAAGATTTACGACCGGGCCAATGAACTGCTTTCGGAAGATGGCTTCAGCGTGCGCGGACTGATCCGCAAGATGAACGTGGAGGTCATCTGCACCACCGACGATCCGGTGGATTCGCTGGAACATCACCGGAAAATCAGAGAAGACGGATTCGAGACGGAGGTCTATCCGGCATGGAGGGCGGACAAGGCGATCGCCGTCGAGGATCCGGTGAGTTATAACCTTTACCTGTCGAAGCTCGAGGAAGCCTCGGAAACCAGCATCTGCACTTACATGGATCTGCTGACCGCGCTTCACAGGCGGCACAAGTTCTTCCATGAGATGGGCTGCCGGATCTCCGATCACGGAATGGAGACCTTCTATGCCGAGGATTTCGACCACCTGGAGGTAGAACGGATATTCAGCCGGGTGAGGTCGGGAAGAACGGTGAATGAGCAGGAGGTCAGGCAGTTCAAATCGGCCATGCTCATCGAACTGGCGGCCATGGACCACGAAAAGGGATGGGTCCAGCAATTTCATGTGGGAGCCCTGCGGAACAATAGCAGCAAACGATTCGAGGAGCTGGGACCGGATACCGGGTTCGATTCCATCGGTGATTTCGACATGGCACGACCGCTCTCCAGGTTCCTGGACCGGCTGGACAGGCAGGATCAGCTGGCTAAAACGATTTTCTACAACCTCAACCCCTCCGACAATGCATTGATGGTCACCATGGCCTATAACTTCAACGACGGAAGTGTCCCCGGAAAAATGCAGTTCGGATCGGGATGGTGGTTCCTGGATCAGAAGTATGGAATGACCGACCAGATGAATATGCTCTCTTCACTGGGCCTGCTCAGCAAATTCGTCGGCATGCTGACCGATTCCCGCAGTTTTCTCTCCTATCCGCGCCATGAATATTTCCGCAGGCTCCTCTGCAACCTGGTGGGAACGGATGTGGAGAACGGGGAGATCCCTGACGACCGGCAGATGCTGGATGAGCTGATCCGGGGCGTCTGTTACTCCAATGCTAAAAACTACTTCGGATTCTAGCGGGAAGTATCTTCAGGTAATATTTTTAGCTTTGTGGTGCTTTAACATCATCCGAATGCGCCGCTGTACACTGATATTACTCCTTTCAGTGCTTTTACTGCCTCCTTCCCTCGGACAGGGGATCAGGGGTACCATTGAAGACCGGGAGGGGAATCCGGTGCCCTACGCGGCCATATTCATCAAGGAGCTGACCCGCGGAACTACCTGTAACGCCAGGGGCGATTTCTCCTTCCCGCTCCCGCCGGGAACCTACACCATCTATTTCCGCAGCCTGGGCTACACAGAAGTCTCAAGGACCGTGGATATTTCCGGTGATTTCGTCGATATGCAAATCCAGCTCCCCCCGCAGACATACATGATCCCGGAGGTGCGGATAAGCGCCACCGGGGAGGACCCCGCCTACTGGATCATGCGGAAAGCGATCGGACTGGCCCATTATCATCTCCATGAAGTGGCCAGCTACAAGGCGGAGATCTACATCAAGGGAACCGCGGTGATCGATAATCTGCCCCGTGCCATCGCCCGCCGGATTGAGGTGAACGACATCCAGGTGAAGGAGGGGGAGGCCTATATGCTGGAATCACTGAACGAGGTGCATTTCACCGCACCCGACAAGTATGAGATGAATGTGATCGCCAGCCAGAACACGCTTCCGGGCTACACCCAGAATGTCAATCCCATGGATTACATCAATGCCAGCCTCTATCAGCAACAGATTGAGGGCGTGGTCTCCCCGCTGGCCCGGAATGCATTTATCCACTACCGGTTCAGTTTCGAGGGAACCTTCCTGGAAGGCAACCATGTGGTGAATAAGATCAGGGTGACACCAAAGCGGAAAAGCCAGCAGCTGGTCGAGGGTCATCTGTACATTGTGGAGGATCTGTGGTGCCTGCATTCATCCGACCTTTCGGTGAATACGATCGCAGGCACCCTTTATCTGGAACAGCTGTATGCCAATGTGATCTTTGATGCGTGGCTTCCGGTCAATCACAAGATCCGGGCCGACATTGAGATTGTCGGGGTAGAAGGTTCTGTTACCTACGTTTCCTCGCTGGAATACGATGATGTGACCCTCAATCCAAACCTGCCCGAGACCTATTTCTCTGCCATGGAGGAACCGGATGAAGAGGTTGACCAGGCGAAAGAGGAGGCTGACGCGGGAGAGGAGGAGGCTGCCCAGAGGGAGCAGGAGGAACCCTCGAAAGAACAGCAGAAGATCAACGAGCTGCTGCAGAAGGAGGAGCTGACCAACCGGGATATGAACCGTCTCTCCCGTCTGATGGAAAAGGAGGCGCAGCAGAGCGTTGCCTCCGATTCGGCCGATATCCTGAATCAGACCGGTACCACCTTCACCGTGGAACGGGATGCTGTGAAGAACGATTCGCTCTACTGGCAGGAAGTGCGGCCCATCCCCCTTACCCCGGAGGAGCGGGTGACACTCAAAGAGAGGGATTCTATCATGGGCACCGGGGGACCCGCGGTCCGGAACGACACGGTTCCGGTGACCTATGGAAGGCGCAGGAACCGGATCACTCTGAAAGGGCTGGCCACGGGCAAGACTTACCGCGCAGACAAGGGGCGTTTTCAGTTCGTACACGAGGGGTTGCTGGACCCTGAGATGCTGGGGTACAATACGGTGGACGGTCTCTCTTACGGCCAGAGCCTCCGGCTGAACTGGCGGTTTGACACCATCCACACCTTCCGCTCGCACCTTCAGGCGGGCTACGCCTTTCACCGGAAAGCCCCGCGGATCACCTGGAATTCCGAATTGCTCTATGCACCTCTGTCCCGGGGGAAACTGGGACTTTATGTAAATTACACTTCGGCGGACTTCAACGGGGAGTCCGGGATCCCCGGATTCACGAACCTGGCCTACACTCTGCTTTTCAGAGAGAATTATCTGAAGCTCTATGAACAGGCAGGGGTCAGACTATACAACCAGATCGACCTGGCCAACGGACTGTCGCTGATCACTTCAGCCTCTGCGGGCTGGAAGAACCGGCTGGAAAACCACAGTGATTTCTCCTTCTTCTTCAGCGGAAGAAAAAATTTTACACCCAACATCCCCCACGAATTGCCGGAAAACGATCCTTCCCTGGAAGGTCTGAAGGATCTTTCCGGTTCCGTCAGGTTAGAATACACTCCCCGCAATTACTATGTGGTCCGGAACTACCGGAAACATATGACCGGGTCTGCCTGGCCCACCTTTTACCTGGAATACCGGCACGCCTTTCCGCTGCAAACCGGAGAATGGTCCGACTACAGGGTATTAAGCGGGGGGCTGGATCACCGGTTCGATGTGGGTTTGCTCTCGGAGCTGGAATGGAAGGCCGGGGCCGGTTATTATCTGAGGACTGCCGCCATGCATTTTTCAGATTACAGGCATTTTAAATCCGCTCCTCTGCTGATCGATATGGCCGGACTGGGCCATGCGTTAGCGGTGATGGATTATTATGAAGCCTCCACCGACGACTACTGGGTATCAGGAGAGGCGGTACTGACCTCCTCCTACCTGCTCCTGAAATTCCTGCCCTGGTTCAGTGAACGGTTATGGAAAGAATCCATCCGGGTGAATTACCTCTATACTCCCGCCACTCCGCACTATCTTCAGGCCGGTTATTCGCTGAACGAGCTGTTTTTCCTGCTGGATGTGGGGGTCTATGCCGCCTTTCAGCAGGGCGGGTACAAGGGATGGGGTGTCCGGCTCAACCTGAGGTTCTGACTCCCGGGCCCCGAACAATATTTTCAGGGATTTTGTTATGTTTGCGGTAAGGTGAAGCAATTAAGGTATCTCATAGTGTGTTTTCTCCTCCTTGGGGGGATCGGTGAAGTTCCGGTTGTCCATGCGGAAAGTCACTGCTGTGAAAACCGGGACGACGGGATGCACCCGGCGGAGAACCATCCGGGTGAGAACCATCCCAAGGCCCACCATCCGGGTGAAAACCATCCGGCGGAGAGCCATCCGGGTGAGGACCATGCGGGTGAGAACCATCCGGATGAGGGCCATTCCTGTGATCATCCCTGCGAGGGGTGCCCTGTCAACTGCCACTGTGCATGCCATGGCCATCTGACGGCACTGCAGCATCATTTTCTCACTATTCACTGTCCATACGAAGCTCCTTTCTCCTATATGGTCTACCGGAATAACTACCGTTTCGATTTCCATATTCCCACCTTCGAGCCGCCCCGTTTTGGTTAACAGCTGCATCATTCTCGCATGGGGAATGAAGCAGATCAGTCCTGGAGTCTGATTTTCAAAATTCTGTTACCAAACCATCATTATTCATGAAATACTTATTCATCTTGGCATCAGTGGCCCTGTGGGCCGCGATGGTTCAACCGCAGTCTCTTTTCGCCACAGCGGACACCCCGGAACGGGATACTCTTGAGATATGGGTGAACGGACTTTGCGGGATGTGCGGGGACCGTATCGAAGAGGCGGCGGAGGGAACCAGGGGCGTTCATTCGGCCTCCTGGGACGACGAAACAAGAATACTGACAGTGACCTACGAGTCCGGCAGACTCAACCAGCAGAGGCTCCACTACCGGATCGCCAGCGCCGGTCACGATACCCGGGAGATCCTTGCTCCGGATCCGGTTTACGATGCGCTTCCCATGTGCTGCAAATACCGGGATTTCAGGAACCATGACGAGGCTTTGGAATCCGGAGAACAACATGATCATGAACGCGATGATCATACCGGTGGGACGGGCGCGATAACCGGCTCGGTGTACGAGATCAATGCAGAAGGAGAGCGCAGCGCGCTGCCCGGTGCCAATATCTACTGGATGGGAACCGTTTCGGGAACCACCACCGCTGCGGACGGATCATTCACCATTCCGGTGGATCCGGAAGCCCACATGCTCATCGTCAGCTATGTGGGATTCCGGAACGACACCCTGCACCTTCATGAGCCGGCCGAAGTGGAAGTGACATTCTCCAGAGCGGTCATGCTGGATGAGGTGGAAGTCTCTCACCGGATCAAACCGACCACGGTTTCTTTCAAAGGGGCATACAATGTGAGAAATATCCACGAAAAAGAGCTGACCAAAGCGGCATGCTGCAATCTCTCGGAGAGTTTCGAGACCAACCCTTCGGTGGATGTGAGTTTTACGGACGCGGTGACCGGCACCCGGCAGATCGAGATGCTGGGACTGGCGGGACCCTATGTACAGATCACCCGGGAGAACATGCCGGATGTGAGGGGACTTTCGGCACTCTACGGGCTCACCTACACCCCGGGACCGTGGATCGAGGGGATCCAGCTGAACATGGGCGCGGGATCGGTGGTGAACGGCTTCGAGAGCATCACCGGTCAGATCAACGTGGAGCTGAGAAAACCGGAGAACAGCGACCGTCTCTTTCTGAACCTCTACGGGAACCAGGCCGGCAGGATGGAGGCCAACCTGAACACCTCATACCCCCTCGGCGAAAAGTGGCACGGCGGGTTGTTGCTTCACGGCAACCTGCGGCCCCTGGAGATGGACCGGAACGGGGACGGTTTCATGGATCACCCCACCGGGCAGCAGCTGGTTGCCCTGAAACGGTTCAAGTATTCGGGAACCAGCGGACTGGAAAGCCAGTTCGGGGTAAAGCTCACCTACCTCGATCAGCTGGCCGGACAGGTGGATTTCGATCCGGAAACCGCTCCTGCCGCCCAGCCTCACTGGGGTTCGGAAATGAATACCCGGAGACTGGAGGCGTGGACCAAGATAGGAAAGGTATTCGAAGACCGTCCCTTCACCAGTATGGGATTCCAGCTGTCGGGAGCCGTGCACCGGCAGGATGCCTATTTCGGCCTGCGCAACTATGATGCCAGCCAGAATTCCCTCTATTCCAACCTGATCTACCAGTCGACCCTCGGAAACACGAACCACCAGTACAGGACCGGACTCAGTTTCCAGCTGGATCATTACCGGGAGATGCTTACCCCCGGAGATTTCGAGCGGATGGAATGGGTACCCGGTGCCTTCCTGGAATATACCTATAACTTCATGGATGTTTTCACTGCCGTAGCCGGGATCCGGGCCGACCGGCATAATCAGTTCGGTACCTTCTTCACCCCCCGCCTGCATCTCCGCCTCCAGCCGGTGGAGAAGACCGTTCTGCGTATTTCGGGGGGACGCGGACAGAAAACAGCCAGTGTTTTTGCCGAGCAGATCGGAATATTTGCCTCCTCCAGATCGGTCTACATCGACAGCACCCGGGAAAACACCCCCTACGGCCTCGATCCGGAGGTGGCATGGAGTGCCGGGTTTCACGGGGCTCAGGGCATTCCTCTGGGTGCCAGTGATGCCATTCTGAGCCTCGACTACTTCTATACGCATTTCACCAGTCAGATCGTGGCCGATCTGGACAGGGATCCCAGAGAGGTTCACTTCTACAACCTGGACGGAAGGTCTTTCTCCCACAGCCTGCAGGTTCAGCTGGATATGGAGCCCCTCCCCCGCTATGACGTGAGACTGGCCTACCGGTTCAACGATGTGAAAACCACCTTCGACGGTGAGTTGCTTCCCCGCCCGCTCACCTCCCGGCACCGGGGATTCGTCAACATGGCCTACGCCACGGAGAGCCAGTGGAGTTTCGACGTAACCTGGAGCTGGCAGGGATCCAAGCGGATCCCGGGGACCTCGGCCAACCCGGAACCCTACCGGCTGGCTTCCCTCTCCCCCGCCTTCTCGGTGGTGAATCTCCAGGTGAGCAAAACCCTGTTCGGGAACCTGGATCTATACACCGGAGTGGAGAACCTGTTCGATTTCAGGCAGGAGGATCCCATCATCTCCGGCGAAGACCCCTTCGGCCCCTATTTCGACAGTTCGCTGATCTGGGGCCCCATTTTCGGAAGGAAGATCTACGCGGGGCTCCGGTTCAGGATCAACTGATAAGAGGAAGAGGGATTTTTCTATATTTGTGCTGTCCATGATGCGCACGAATCTCTCTTTCCTCTTTCTGGTATTTCTGCTCTTTCAGTTTCCGGCAACCGGTCAGGACCAGCGCAACCACGCGCCGGGTAAGCAAGAGAATAAAGTCCGGGATGCCCACTGGGAACTGGAGGTGGCTCCGGACTCTTCCATCGACTGGCAAACGGAGATCGGTCTTCTGGCGGAGGAACTGGCAAAGACCCATCCCGATCTGTTTTTCATGAAGGAGAAGGACCTCTTCAGCAGAGAAATGAAAGCGATCGCCGGAGATTCGGAAGGCCGGCCTCCCTTCCCGGTGGCGGTAAAACTACAGCAGGCCGTAGCGGGTCTGGGAGATGCCCAGACCCGGATCAACTATCACTATCTCATCGATCCGAAGCTGATCCTTCCGGTGGAGTGCTACTGGTTCGAGGAGGGCATTTACGTTCTGAAGACCCTGGATCAGTATCGTTCACTCCTGGGAAAGCGCATCGTGGCTGTGAACAATACTCCCGTTGAACGGGTGATCGACTCCCTGTCGACCCTGATCCCGCCTGCGAACCCCTCCCTGGTCAGGGAACAGGTGCCCCGAATGATCGCCTGGACCCAGTTGCTTCACCACTTCGGTTTCTGTGAGAAAGAGGAGCTGGTGCTGACGGCGGCGGAGAGACCGGGAGAGCGGGTCAGCGTCACCCTTTCCCTGCCGGCAGCGGATGACTCCTTTGCGGAATTCCGTTCCGGCCGGACTCCGCTGGGCTGGGAGGACCGGATCACTTTTTTCCGTGACCGCCATTTTCCCGGTGAAGGACTCTACTACATCCAGTACAACAAATGCTGGAGCCGTGAGGCGGAAGAACAGTTCGGATCGGGAGCCAGCGCCCTATTCATGCCGGTATTTGCCGATTTTGAGAAAAAAGTCCTTCGCACTCTCCGCCAAAAGGAGGTGAACACCCTGGTGTTCGATCTCCGGTTCAATGACGGGGGGAACACCCTGCAGGGTTCGGAATTCATCCGGAAGCTCAGCAAGAAAAAATACACGAACCGGACGGCCGTCTATGTGGCGGTGGGAAGGGGCACAACCACCGAAGCCATGGTCCATGCCGTTGAACTGGCGGACCTCACCTCGGCCGTCACCGTGGGTGAACCGACAGGCGGATGGATCAATTTTTTCGGCGAAGAGCGCAGATTCGTTCTTCCGGGGTCGGGCCTGGTGGTCAGTTGTTCCACCCGGCTGTTCGAGCTGACCGACGATGGCAGGCATCCTCTCCAACCCCGGTTGCAGGCACCTGTCAGTTTTGAAACGTTCCGGCGGGGGATCGATCCGGTAGTGGAGAGGATCCGGGCGGAACGATCCTCCCTTCCGTAGAGGGTCACTCCGGTCTACCCCTCTGCCGAAGCGGACTGCTCCACGATCAATCCCCTCATGATCAGGTACTGGGCCGATATGTAAGTCAACATGATCCAGAATCCGGCCAGGGTGAACTCGCTGTAGAAACGGTTCAGGGCGATCATACTGTCGGAAAGGACGAAGAGGACCGAACCGATGAAAACCGGAAGGAAACTGGCCCGCTGAACCCTGCCCTTCCTGTTGAGGGCCGCCATGGACATCCCGATCAGGGAGATGGCATAGAGCAGGATCACCGGCCTCATGATCCCCTCCAGTCCGGGCATAAGGAGGGCATAAATCCCGGCTGCATAGGCGATAAAGATAAATCCCATAGGCCATTTCTTTTGCAGGTAACCTTTTCCTCCCCTTTCACTGAATCTCAGAAAGACGTAGATATAGGTGAGCTGGGCCAGGAAAAAACCACCCAACCCGGCAAAGAAAAACAGCTCGCTCCTGTGGGAAAACATCAGCAGGATATCTCCGAGCCAGGAGAAGAAAAAAGCCAGCAGGACTGCCGGGGTAAACTCCTTCTTTTTACGAAAGATCAGGAAGCAGGCCGAGATCCAGATCATGATCAGCGGCTTGACAGGGTACTCCAGCGTGATCCGGTCCAGCAGCCGGCCAGACAGTTCCACAACAACGATAATTCCGAAAAGAAGATGCAGGAACAGAGAGGTGCGTGTTTTCATGAGAGTAAAGATACACCGTAATCTTTTTCCGGGAAATTGTGCAATCGATTGCTCATTTTTGTAACTTTGTTCATGAATGACGAAACCACATATCACCATACACGATATCGCCAGGGAGCTGAATGTCTCCGCCTCCACCGTATCGAGAGCACTCCAGGATCACCCCCGAATCAGCAAATCGACCCGGGAGGCGGTTCAGCAGCTCGCTTCAAAATACAACTATCAGCCCAATGTGGTGGCTTCCTCTCTCCGGCTGGGAACCAGTAAAACAGTGGGAGTGATCATTCCGCGGATCAACCGGAATTTCTTCGCCAATGTGATCGGGGGGATGGAGGAGACCCTGGCAGCTTCCGGATACCAGCTGATGATCTGCCAGACCTATGAATCCTATTCCAGAGAACGGAAGGCCATCCAGACCCTGATCAATGCCCGGGTCGATGCCATCCTTCTCTCCATCAGCATGCAAACCACCGGCGGCGAGCATCTGAAATCGATCATCGCCCGCGGGATCCGCCTCTTCTTTTTCGACCGTGTGCTGGAAGAGCTGGAGGCGGGAATGGTGGTCGTTGACGACCGTCTCGGAGCCCATCAGAGCGTCACCCACCTGCTGGAGCAGGGGTACCGGAGGATCTATCACATAGCGGGTGCCGATCACATCCCGGTTTACCGGAACCGGAAAAGGGGGTATTTGCAGGCCATGGCGGAAGCCGGTATTGAAGTAAAGGACGACTGGATCCTGGAGCTGCCGCTGGTGCTGGAGGGCGGCGTATCGGCCTTTCAGTCGGCCATGGAGAGGAAAGACCTTCCGGAAGCCTTCTTTTGTGCGGGGGATTTCGCAGCTCTGGGAGTGCTCCAGGAGGCGCTGAAGCACGGAATAAGGGTGCCGGAAGAGCTGGGCATCTGCGGTTTCGCCAACGAGCCTTTCACCGCTTTCCTGACTCCTTCCGTTACCACCGTGGATCAGCGCGGAGAGGAGATGGGCAGGATCGTAACGGAGATGTTCCTTCGTTGCAACGGCAGTGAACAGGATGCTCCACCCTGCGAAAAAGTGGTGCTGGAGCCCGGTCTTATTATCCGGGAAAGCACCCTGAGAACATAATTTATTACATGTATAACCATCAAAAACCGAAACATTATGGCTATTCATTATGAAGTCAGATTTTCCAACCATCCAGAGGATGCGATACATTACGGCACCGAACGACTCAGAAAAGAGTTCCTGGTGGAGAAGGTGATGGTCCCGGGAGAGATCAACCTGGTATATTCGCTGAACGACCGGCTGATCGTCGGAGGTGCGGTCCCCCTTGAATCCCTGGAACTTACCACCATCGAACCCCTGAAATCGGAGAACTTCTGCGACCGGAGGGAACTGGGGATCATCAATGTGGGAGGTGAAGGCACCGTGACAGTCGACGGCACCGGCTATGTCCTGAAATACAAAGAGGCGCTCTATGTGGGAGCCGGTTCAAAGAAGATCCTGATGAGCAGCAAGGAGGAGAGTACTCCGGCCCGTTTTTATCTCAATTCGGCGCCTGCCCACAAGCCCTGTCCCACCAAAAAGGTCACTCTGGACGACGCGGAGGTCATGGAACTGGGTTCTCTGGAGCAGTCCAATGCACGGAAGATCAATAAACTCCTGGTCCATTCGGTGGTGGAAACCTGCCAGCTGCAGATGGGCATGACCGAGCTGCAGCCCGGAAGCATATGGAACACCATGCCGCCCCATCAGCACGACCGGAGGATGGAAGCTTATTTCTACTTCGAGGTTCCCGACAAGCAGGCAGTGTGCCACTTTATGGGCGAGCCGACGCAGACCAGGCATATCTGGATGAGCAACGAGCAGGCAGTGATCTCCCCACCGTGGTCGATCCATGCAGCCGCCGGAACTTCCAACTACATCTTCATATGGGGGATGGCCGGAGAGAACCTGGATTACGGCGATATGGACAAGATCCCAGCCACCGAGTTGAGATAACATTACCGAAAAAAAACAAGTATATGGCAAAAACACAACCAGACTGGACCGATCTGGGTCCCGGCATCAGACGGAAACTGATCCATACCCCCAACCTGATGATGGTGGTGGTGGAATTTACAAACGGTCCCGCAGAGGTGCCCGATCCGTTTCATGATCACCCCCACGAACAGGTCTCTTACATCGCCGAAGGCGAGCTGATCCTGTTCGTTGATGGCCGGAAAGAGGAGAAACTGCAACAGGGCGATATGTTCGCCATCCCCTCCGGAATTCCTCACACCATCAGGACCCTCACCCCTCAAGTAACCATCATCGATTCATTCACTCCCGTCAGGGACGAATTCTTATAATCTTAAATTCAGGAACATGTCCATCAAATTATTCGATCTAACCGGTAAAAACGCCCTGGTGACAGGAGGCACTCACGGACTGGGGATGGCCATCGCCACCGGCCTTGCAGAGGCCGGGGCGAAGATCATCATTAACGATGTATTCCCCGAAAAACTGGCCAATGCCCAAAAAGAGTACCGTGAAAAAGGAATTGAAGTGTCGGTCTATGAACTGGATGTGACCGACGAGGAAGCGGTGGAACGCACCATCCCCGTCATTGAGAAGGAGGTGGGATCCGTTGATATTCTGGTGAACAATGCCGGGATTATCAAGAGGATCCCGATCCTGGAAATGAAGGCTGAAGAGTTCAGACAGGTGCTGGATGTGGATCTGACAGGTCCTTTTATCATGTCTAAAACAGTTGCACCTGGAATGATTAAAAGGGGGCACGGAAAGATCATCAACATGTGTTCCATGATGAGCGAACTGGGACGCAATACTGTTTCGGCCTATGCAGCGGCCAAGGGGGGGCTGAAGATGCTGACCCGCAACATGGCCACCGAATGGGCCCGGTTCAACATCCAGGCCAACGGAATAGGACCGGGTTATTTTGCCACAGCACAGACAGCACCTATCCGGGTGGAGGGTCACCCCTTCAATGATTTCATCATCAACCGCACCCCCGCCGGCCGCTGGGGGGATCCGGAGGATCTGGCAGGCACTGCGGTTTTCCTGGCCTCCAGAGCATCCGACTTTGTGAACGGACAGGTGGTGTACGTCGACGGGGGAATCCTGGCCACCATCGGGAAACCCGCGAACGAAGAGTGATCCTTCCCTTGAAAACCCGACAATTCATATCTAACCATATCTGAACCCATGAAACGCATTCACTATTTCAGTCTTTTGCTGGCCGCAGCTCTTTCAGCCTGCCAGCAGGACAGGGAGATATCCCTGGTATTCAGTAATCCGCTCGATTCTCAGAGAAACGATGCTCCGGTCCTCCTCACCAGGGAGATGATCGCCGGCTGGACCGGCATTCCAGAAGGCATGCTCCCCCTGATCACCGATACCACAGGCGCCCCGGTCCCCGGTCAGGCCGACGACCTGGACGGGGACGGCGAGTGGGACGAGCTGTTCCTGCTGACCGATCTGGGACCGTATGCCACGGTCCGGGTGAATCTCCAATTCGTTTCTCCGGGGGAATATCCCTCTTTTACCGTACGCACCAATCTGAGGATGGGGAGCAGTGAACAGGGGTATCCCGAACTGGACCGTGCCGGCCGGCTGGAAGGGATCACCTACCACAACCATGCACGCACCGGTGAGGTCTACCAGATGGAGGGGCCGGCCTGGGAGAACGACCTGGTGGGGTTCCGGAACTACATGGACCAGCGAAACGGAATGGACATCTTCGGCAAAATCACGCGGGAAATGGTGCTCGACAGCGTCGGACTGGCAGGTGGTCCCAGCTACCATGAGCCCGACTGGTGGGGAATGGATGTGCTGAAGGTGGGGACCAGCCTGGGAGCAGGAGCCATCGCATACCGCATAAATGATACCCTTTACAGAGTGGGGGACAATGGGTCCGGCTCCTACATCCCCGGTTATGAGGGACCGCTGAGGAGCGGATTCGATCTGACCTATACCGGATGGAACCCGGGTGAGGCGGAAATGGATGTGACCCATCATATTGAGATCATCGGCGGACACCGTTTTTACGGCAGCCGGGTGAAGTACGAATGGGCTGACGGGGGAACCGTGCATAGTGAAGGGACAGAACTGGTGACCGGTATCGTGAACATGAAAAGCGACACGCTCTTCCGCAGGGAACTGAACAGCGCCTACACCGGACTGATGACCCATGATTACCAGGCAGAGGACACCACTCTGCTGGCCATGGCCCTGCTGGTTCCCACTGAACGGCTGAAGGAGATAGGTCACACCCCGGATCAGGGCGACGGTATCACCCAGACATACTTTGCCGCCCTGAAGGCCGAACCGGGAGAACCGGTGCCCTACCGCTTCTACGCCCTGTGGGAAAGGGAGGATCCCCGGTGGGCCTCCCACGAGGAGGTGTTCCGCCTCCTACGGGAAGAGGCGGAGCGGTGGTCCAATCCGGTCACCGTATCGCTGGCAGATTGAACTTCCTCAGGATCGCTCCATCTTATTCTACAGGTTCGTGTCCCCTGAGGCATTGTTAGCGAAGGAGTTATCGATCAGTGTGGGAGAAGCGTTATTGCCCACATAAATTCCGTAAGCTCCGGAATTCTCGATCATGCAATTGCTGATGGTTGGAACGCCGGTGATATCATTGCGAATACTCAGATTACCGGAGTTACTGGTGTATCCTCCTCCGTATTCCACCACACAGTAATCCAGAACAGTTCCGCCGCCTGTGCCGTCGTAGAAAAAGATCCCGTCCCAGTCACCGGGGGCTTCAAAACCTTCCGCTGCACCGGAGGTAAAGGTGATCATGTTCCCGGGTTCTCCATCGGCGATGATGTTACCTGATTTATTGGTCCCGTACCCGACGTACAGGGAGGCCCCGCTGGTAAATTTCAGGACCGTTCCCGGCTCAATGGTCAGACTGGCCCCGCCATCACTGCCTACATAGTGGTTACCGTTCAAAATATAAGGGACGTTCTGATTGATCCATGTCACAGTGGACTTCTCAATATCATCTCCCCTCAGGAAGATACCCGGCCCGGTCAGAAACTCATTGTCAGGCCCGAGGGTGTGTGCCCAGTTGCTGAAAACCTCCACCGGGTAATTTCCGTTCTCCTGAAAGGAATTGTTATTGAAATCCTGAAAAGAAGCGTCATCCCTGAGTGAAACACCAATGTACTGAGAGTATGAGATCCTGGAATTGGTGAGAGAAATGGATGAGCCATCCACATATACCATACCGTAGGATTCAGTATACCCCCCTCCGAATTCAATATCGGTATAGGAAATCGAAGAGGAATTCCCAGCGCCGTCGTAGAACGCTATCAGGTCCCAGTCACCCGGAGTTCTGGAGCCTTCCGGTGAGGAAGAGGTGATCAGGATGCGCTCGTTCTCAGTTCCTTCAGAAATCAGGGTGCCAAAATTCCCTGTCCCGTAGCCTACATAAATGGAGGCGCCGCTTCCCATTTCAATCACCACTCCGGGTTCAAGGGTTAATCTGGCAGCGCTGACCGATCCCACATAAAGCGTACCGTTAATCACATAGGGACTGGTTTGCTTGACCCAGGTGGCATCCGACTGTTCCATGTCATCTCCCCTTACCAGGATCCCACGGTCGGATGTAATGGTATTCCCCGATCCGATCGTATGGGCATAATTTCCATAGATGCTGATGGGATATGAATCATTATCCTGAAGAGTGTTCCCGGTAAATGATTTAAAGGAAGCCCCGGCATCCAGAGAGACACCATAGGCCCCGGAATACCGGATCGTCGAATTATCGATAGAGACCGAACTCTCCGAAAGATGGACCGACCCGTAACTATCGTTGTATCCCCCTCCGTACTCGATAATGCAATGCTGCATGCTCGAGGCCGAAGAGGCACCTTCATAAAACCCGATCATATCCCAATCCCCGGCTGACCTGGTACTGGCAGCCGAAGTGAAGGTAACCGGCTTTTCAGAGGTCCCGTTGGCAATCAGCGTAGCACCGGCTGCATTACCTCCATACCCCAGATACAATCCTCTACCCGCAGCGAACCGGACAACCGCCCCCGGTTCAATGGTGAGGCTGGCGCCTTCCACATATACATCGGAAGTGATCAGGTGGGTGGCTTCGATCCAGGTCTCGTCGGAGGAGATGGTCCCGGAATGTTCCACGATGGAGGGTGCGGCCACCGTGATAGTTTCGGTCACTTCATCCGTATTCCCCTCCGCATCGGTCACCACCAGGGTCACATTATAACTTCCCTGCCGGGGAAAGGTATAGGCCGGATTGGCTTCGACGGAGACTCCGTCTTCGCCGAAAATCCATTCAAAGGAGACGGCATTCTCGGAACACGACGAGTTAAAAGCGGTGGGAATACCCGCCTCGATCACCTCGGGAACGATGAAACATGCCAGAGGCGCGTTGGGGTCCTCCTTCTTGCAGGCATTCAGAAGGATCAGAGAAAGTGAAAGGGCTGTAAGCTTCAGGTACTTGTTCGACATGGTTATTTGAAGTTTTAAATACGAATCGTACTATATTTCAGGGCAAGGTATTACACCAAAGCATTACAATTGCATAAGCGGTATTGTTGGGAAAAGACGCGATATTTAACATTTTTACAATTTAAAACGCCGTTACCCGATTTCCTTTTTTTCTTTAAATGTTTATAATTACATTTGAGTGCAATCGATTGTACAAATCATGAAGAGAATCGACGTCATATACAGAATGAGGGAGGTAGGTGCCGTACCCCTCTTTTACCATTCTGATCTCCAGATGGTCAAAGAGGTCATTGCCGCCTGTTACCGGGGAGGCATGACCGTTTTTGAATTCACCAACCGCGGGGATTTCGCCCATGAGATCTTCTCGGACCTGGTGAAGTGGGCCCGCACCGAGATGCCCGGCCTGGTACTCGGCGTGGGTACCGTGGTGGATCCCGGTACCTGCTCTCTCTACATGCAGCTCGGAGCCCGTTTCATCGTCTCACCGCTGCTGAATGAAGAGATGTCAAAAACCTGCAACAGGAGAAAGGTGCTATGGATCCCCGGTTGCGCCACCGCTTCGGAGATCGGCCGGGCCGAGGAGCTGGGCGCTGAAGTGGTGAAGCTTTTTCCCGGACCCACCGTGGGCGGGGCGAAGTTTCTGAAAGCATATCTGGGACCCTGTCCCTGGTCGAATATCATGCCGTCGGGTGGTGTCACACCGGAAAGGGAGAATCTTTCCACCTGGTTCGAATCAGGAGCCTTTTGTGTGGGCATCGGCTCCCAGCTGATCACCAAAAAGATCATCGCATCGGGAGATTTCAGTTCTCTGGAGCGCACCGCCCGGGAGGTAGTGGATTTTATTCGGGAATTTCGCAGCAAAAAGGAGGAACGATGAAAAATATGCTTTGGGCGGTCTTACTTCCCCTGCTCCTGACGGCACCCGGTTGTGGCAGTCAGCACCAGGGCAGGGTCCTGAAACTGGCACACGGGCTGGACCCCTCTCATCCCGTTCACAGCGCCATGGTCTATATGGCCGACCGGTGCAGGGAGATTTCCGGGGGAGAACTGACCATAGAGATCTATCCCAGCGGGCAGCTGGGTTCCGAGCAGCAGTGCGTGGAGCTGGCGCAGATCGGAAGTCTGGCCATTACCAAGGTATCTGCGGCAGTGATGGAGAGTTTCACTGAAGATTTCAAAGTGCTGGGGCTGCCCTACGTGTTCCGTTCCCGGGAACACTCGTTCAAAGTGCTGGACGGAGAGATCGGAAAAGAACTTCTTTTAAGTACGGAACCCTTCCTGATCAGGGGGCTTTGCTTTTATGATGCCGGCAGCCGGAGTTTCTACACCATCGACACCCCCATTCATCATCCCGATGATCTGCAGGGACTGAAGATCAGGGTGATGAAAAGCATCACCGCCATGGCGATGGTGAAGGCCCAGGGAGGGTCCCCCACTCCCATCTCCTGGGGGGAGCTCTATACCGCCCTTCAGAGCGGTGTGGTGGACGGGGCGGAGAACAATCCGCCCAGTTTTTACACCAGTCACCATTATGAAGTGTGTAAGTATTACAGCCTGAATGAGCACACCATGGTGCCTGATGTATTGATCATCAGCCAGAAAGTGTGGGAAAAACTGTCGGATCAGGAACGTAAGTGGCTGCAGCAGGCGGCTGACGAATCAGTGCCTGTCCAGCGAAAGTTGTGGGCGGAATCTGAAAAAGAGTCCCTCGAGATCGTTCAGGAAGCGGGGGTGGAGGTCATCCACCCGGCCAAGGAGCCTTTTGCCGAGAAGGTGATCCCCCTCCTGGAGTCTTACAGGGACAATGAACGGCTTTACGATCTCATCACCCGGATCAGGGAGGTGCAGACCCCGGAATAACGGAAATCAGTCATCGGAAAACAGATATGAAATTTAAAGAGCGGTTAAACAGGGTCCTTGAGATCACACTGGTCGTCCTGATGTCGGTTCTGGTCATCGACGTATTGTGGCAGGTATTCAGCCGTTACCTTCTCTCCTCCCCCAGCTCATTCACCGACGAGCTGGCCGGGTACCTGCTGATCTGGGTGGGGGTGCTGGGCGGCGCATACGTTGCCGGAAGAAGAGAGCATCTGGCCATCGATATCATGATCCAGAGATCCGGGCCCAGGCGCCAGCGCCGGCTGCAGATGATCATCTATCTCTCCATATTTTTCTTTGCCCTGTTCGTGATGGTGATCGGAGGAGTGGTCCTGATGTACACCCGGTTCGTGCTCGGGGTCCGTTCGGCTGCATTGCAACTGCCCCTGGGTTACGTCTACATCGTTTTGCCCATCAGCGGGCTGATTATCATGTATTACGAAGTGCTGCATATACTGGAGCTGCGCAAATCATCCACCGGAAAAACCGATTGATCTCATGGAAGTCCTGGTCCTGGTCCTCAGTTTCGTCATCCTTTTATCCATAGGTGTTCCCATCGCATTCAGCATCGGCCTGGCAGGTATCCTGACCATGTTGATGTCGATCGATTCCATACCGGCATTCACCACTTTTGCCCACCGGATGGCCACGGGTCTGGACAGCTTTGCCCTGCTGGCCATCCCCTTCTTCGTGCTGGCGGGCAGCATCATGAACAGTGGAGGGATCGCCAAACGGCTGATCGATTTTGCCAGGGTACTGGTAGGGAAACTGCCCGCCGGGCTGGCGTTTGTCAACGTGATCGCCAATATGCTTTTCGGGGCGATCTCCGGCTCAGCCGCCGCCGCATCCTCCGCCATCGGAAGCATTATGGCACCGGAGATGAAAAAAGAAGGGTATGATGAGAGCTACAGTGCCGCGGTGAACATCACCTCTGCCACCACCGGTCTCACCATCCCCCCCAGCAATATCCTGATCATCTACTCCCTCGCCAGCGGAGGTGCCTCCATCACTGCCCTGTTCCTCGCCGGCTACGTGCCCGGAATCCTCACCGGACTGGGAATTATGCTGGTGGCCATGTTCATGATGGTATTCAAGAACAGAGGCACACGGGGGGTGTTCAGAATCGCGGTCCGGCTGCTGGCCATCTCTGCAGCGATCCTGGCGGTGGGCATCGGGTTGAAACAGGTTCACGAACACGGATCGGCCATGGTCTTCAAGGGAGCTGTCTATGGTCTTCTGGGATTGCTCCTGGCCTTCTCCGTTTACCGTTCTGCCACCCAATGGAATTTCTTTAAATTCGCGTTCCGGAAATTCATCGATGCGCTTCCCTCTCTGCTGCTGTTGATCATTGTCATTGGCGGAATCGTGGCCGGATTTTTTACAGCCACCGAAGCCTCTGCCGTGGCGGTCCTCTACGCCCTGATCCTCGCCCTGATATACAAAGAGATCACGGTGAAGGACCTTCCCGCCATCATCCTCCGTTCGGTACGCACCACCTGTATCGTGCTGATGCTGGTGGCCACCAGTATCGGAATGTCATGGATCATGTCGTACGAGAACATCCCCCAGAATGTCAGCGCCGGACTGCTGAGCCTCAGCGAGAATCCATTCGTGATCCTTCTGGTGATCAATTTTATCCTTCTGTTCGTGGGGATCTTCATGGATATGACCCCAGCTGTTCTGATTTTCACTCCCATCTTCCTTCCCATTGTCACATCCCAGCTGGGAATGGACCCGATCCACTTCGGGATCGTAATCGTCCTGAATCTCTGCGTAGGTCTGTGCACCCCGCCGGTTGGATCGGTGCTGTTCATCGGATGCAGTGTGGCCAATCTGAAGATCGAACAGGTGATCCGGCCCCTGTTACCGATGTTCATCATTATGATCGTCGTCCTGCTGCTGGTCACCTATATTCCCTCCCTCAGCCTCTGGCTGCCCGGGTTGCTGCTTAAATAGGGGACAGGGAATCGATAGTTAGCGTAATTATTACGTTTACTTTGCTTTTACCCGTTCTGTTTCATAATTTAGCCGGATGAGCGCACCGGCTCGAACCATTAATCCGCATATATCGGTCGATTGCGTCATCTTCGGCTTCACCACCAACCAGCTGAAGGTGCTTCTGATAGAGCGAGCGTATGTAGACGAACTGGGTGATCCGGCCACCGATCACAAGCTCCCGGGCGACTTTATCGCCATCAACGAGGACCTGGACCTGGCTGCCACACGGACACTGGAAGAGTTCACCGGTCTGAAAGACATTTACCTTCAGCAATTTGCCATGTTCGGTCACCCTGACCGGATCTCGAGACAGGTGGACTTCCAGTGGCTCAGGGCAACCACCGGCATGAACATCCACCGGGTGGTGACCGCAGCCTATTATGCACTGATCAATATTACCGAAGCCAGGAATGAACCGGTCTCCAGCCATCATGCATCCTGGATCGATATAAAGAGGATTCCGGCCCTGGCATTCGATCATGAAGAGATCATCCTGGCAGGCCTTCATCACCTGCAGCGGACCCTCCGGAATGAGCCGATCGGTTTTGAACTACTCCCGGATAAATTCACCATCAGGGAGTTACAATCGCTCTACGAAGTCATCCTGGGTCATCCGCTCGACAACCGAAACTTCAGGAAAAAGATCCTGAAGGCCAGGTACCTGGTCCAGCTCGATGAGAAGCAGGAAGGGGTCCCCCATAAACCAGCTCATTATTACAGTTTCGACCGGGATCTCTATGAAAAGATGAAACGCGATCAAAACAGCTTCAATTTCTGAGTTAACACCTAATTAACATTGAAATTCACTGGTTATGAACAGCTATTTTCACATTAAATTAACATTCCGCCATGTATTTACTCGGTTATGATGTGGGAAGTTCCTCGGTCAAGGCGAGCCTGATCGATGCCGATACCGGTCGCGCCGTCGCTTCGGCATTTCACCCGAAAAAGGAGATGAAGATCGCAGCACCTCAGGCCGACTGGGCGGAACAGGATCCTGAACAATGGTGGTCCAACCTCAAGCTGGCAACCAACGATGTGATGCAGACGGCAGAGATCGACCCTTCGGCCATCAAGGCGATCGGCATTGCCTACCAGATGCACGGGCTGGTCCTGGTGGATAAGGAGTTGAACCTGCTCCGGTCATCGATCATCTGGTGCGATTCCAGGGCGGTTCCTTACGGCGACCACGCCATGAGAAGTCTCGGAGAGTCCAGGTGTCTCTCTCATCTGCTCAATTCTCCCGGAAACTTCACGGCATCCAAACTCAGCTGGGTGATCATGAATGAACCGGAGATTTACGAAAAGGCCTACAAGTTCATGCTTCCCGGAGATTACATCGCCATGAAAATGACCGGGGAGATCAATACCACGATCTCCGGACTTTCCGAAGGGATCATGTGGGACTTCAAAGAGAACAGCCTTGCCGGATTTCTGCTGGAGTACTACGGGATCCACGAACACCTGGTCCCGGAGGTGGTACCGACTTTCTCCGAACAGGGCAGGCTCTCTGCGTCTGCGGCCGAAGAGCTGGGTCTGGTGCCGGGGATCCGGATCGCTTACCGGGCGGGAGACCAGCCCAACAATGCCTTCTCCCTCCATGTGCTTCATCCGGGTGAGATCGCGGCCACGGCCGGTACTTCGGGGGTAGTGTACGGGGTAAGTGACGAGGTGAAATACGATCCCCAGAGCAGAGTCAACACCTTTGCTCATGTCAATCACAGTCCGGAACTGAACCGCCTGGGTGTGCTCCTCTGTATTAACGGGACAGGCATCCAGTACTCATGGCTGAAGCAGCATCTGGCGCAGAAAGAGATGAATTATCCTGCACTGAATGATCTGGCCATGGAGGCCCCCATCGGATCGGAGGGCCTGCTGATGCTCCCCTTCGGGAACGGGGCAGAACGGATGCTTGGCAACATGAATGTGGGCGGCACCGTGAAGAATATCAATTTCAATATACATACGGGAGCCCACCTGGTGAGAGCGGCCCAGGAGGGAATCGTTTTTTCCTTCCAGTACGGAATGGATATCATGAGAGGCATCGGCATTCATCCCTCGGTGATCCGGGCAGGGATGGCCAATATGTTTCTGAGCCCGGTTTTCAGGGATACCCTGGCCGAGATCTCAGGCGCCACCATTGAACTCTACGACACCGACGGATCGATGGGGGCGGCCAACGGAGCGGGCATGGGCTCGGGAATCTACGGCTCCTTTGAAGAGGCTTTTGAGAATCTCAACAAGATGATGGTGATTGAACCCACAGGCAACCATAAAGAGGCTTACACGGAGGCCTTCGGGAACTGGAAAGAGGTACTGGAGAAGTGCCTGATCCATACGCAGCCCTGACCCCTATGAATTCCAGGTGCATTGATCTTTGATAACCATATCAGTCTATTCAGTCAATTCAGTCAATTCAGCTAACTCATACCCATCATTCAAAAACCAATCCATCAACTCAAACACTATGGAATATCTGACAGGCGACAAAACGTACTTCCCCGGAATAGGGAAGATCAAGTATGAAGGAAAGGAATCGGACAATCCACTGGCCTTCAAGTATTACGATGAGAACCGGAAAGTGGCGGGAAAAACCCTCAAGGAGCACCTTCGGTTTGCGGTGGCCTACTGGCACACCTTCTGCGGTACCGGGGGGGATCCGTTCGGACCGGGAACCAGGCGCTTTCCATGGGCCGAAGGAGCAACAGCCATCGAACGGGGCCGGAACAAAATGGATGCGGCCTTCGAATTCATCACCAAGCTGGGTGTGCCGTACTACTGTTTTCACGACATCGACCTGGTGGATGAAGGGGATTCCGTGTCTGAATATGAATCGAATATGCAGACCATGGTGGAGTACGCCCGGCAGAAACAGGAGGCTTCGGGGGTGAAACTGCTCTGGGGGACGGCCAACGTGTTTTCCCATCCACGCTACATGAACGGGGCAGCTACCAATCCCGATTTCCATGTGCTTCCCCGGGTGGCCACACAGGTGAAAAATGCCCTGGATGCCACCATTGCCCTGGAGGGTGAGAACTATGTCTTCTGGGGTGGCCGCGAAGGATATATGTCGCTTCTGAACACCGATATGAAGAGGGAACAGGAGCACCTGGCCCGGTTTCTTCATATGGCCAGGGATTATGCGCGGGGGAAGGGCTTCACCGGTCCGTTCCTGATCGAGCCGAAACCCATGGAACCCACCAAACATCAATACGATTACGATACCTCCACAGTGATCGGGTTCCTTAAGAAATATGATCTGGCAGGAGATTTCAGGATGAATATCGAGGTCAACCATGCCACCCTGGCGGGACATACCTTCCAGCATGAGCTTCAGGTGGCTGCCGATAACGACCTGTTCTGTTCCATCGATGCCAACCGGGGGGATTATCAGAATGGCTGGGACACCGACCAGTTTCCCATCAATCTGTATGAACTGGCGGAGGCGATGCTGGTGATCATCGGTGCCGGCGGATTCCGGACGGGAGGTGTGAACTTCGACGCCAAGTTGCGCAGGAACAGCACCGACCTGGAGGATATCTTCATCGCCCACATTGCCGGCATGGACGTTTTTGCCAGGGCATTCGAAGTTGCCCATGACCTGCTGGAGAACTCTCCCATTCCGAAAATGAAAGCCGACCGCTATGCCTCCTTCGATACCGGGATGGGAAAGCGGTTCGAGAACGGGGAACTTTCGCTGGAAGAGCTGGCCGGACTGGCAAAATCCGGTAGCGAACCCGGACAGATCTCGGGGAAACAGGAGCTCTACGAGGCTATCATCAATCAGTACCTTTAGTTGCATCTGCTATGAACAGATCTGACAGGAACAGCTCCGGGAACGTCCCGGGGGTGATCTTTGCCCTGACTCTGGTGGCCACTCTGGGCGGGCTGCTCTTCGGATATGATACAGCCGTGATCAACGGGGCCACCGATGCCCTTCGCCAGTTTTTCATCACTCCACTGGAGGAAAATCCGGAACTGGCGGCTACCACCATTGTCCAGTTCAAGGCCATCGTTACCTTTTGCCTGGTGGCCATCGCTGTGCTGATCACCAGCTTCCTGATCCGTCTGTTCGGGCAGAAAAAAGGCTCGCTCTGGAGCGCAGCTCTGTGGGGAGCGGGGATCATGGTCCTCTATTTCAGTTTCCTGAGGGGAGAGCCTGAACTGACCGAATCACTGGGGAACTCCATCAAAGGATTCACCATATCCAGCGCCCTGGTGGGTTGTATTATAGGAGGGTCTCTGGGCGGGTACATCAGTCAGAGCTTCGGTCGAAAAAGGGGATTGATACTGGCAGCCATCCTTTTCCTGATCTCGGCACTGGGATCGGCCATGCCCGAACGGCTGAATTTCCTGGGACTGGAAACCATCTCCTCCTTTATCTTCTACAGGGTACTGGGCGGGATGGGTGTGGGGCTGGCCTCCATGCTTTCCCCCATGTACATCGCCGAGATCGCCCCTGCTAAGATCCGTGGCAAACTGGTATCATGGAACCAGTTTGCCATTATCTTCGGGATGGTGGTGGTCTATTTTGTGAACTATTTCATCGCCCGGGGTGAGTCGGCCCAGTGGATCAGCACCACCGGCTGGCGCTGGATGCTCGGCTCCGAAACCATTCCGGCAACCATTTTTCTGATCTTGCTGATGTTTGTCCCCGAATCACCCAGATTTCTGGTAATGAAGGAGAGAGAGGAGGAAGCGAAAGCCCTTCTCGTTCGGATCAACCCGGCCAGGGCCGAGGAAGTCCTCGGCGATATCAGAGAATCCCTGAAGATCCGCAGGGCCCCGTGGCTTTCCTTCGGGGGATTGGTCATTATCATCGGGATTCTCCTGTCGGTTTTCCAGCAGTTCGTGGGGATCAACGTGGTGCTCTACTATGCCGGGGATATCTTCCGGAGCATGGGTGCAGGCAATGACACCTCCCTTCTGCAGACCATTGTGGTGGGATTGGTGAATATGATCTTCACCGTCCTGGCCATTTTCACGGTCGACCGTTTTGGCAGAAAACCGTTGATGATCATCGGGGCACTGGCCATGGGCTTCAGTATGGCGGCACTGGGATTATCCTTCTATATGGAGGTGAAGGGCATCTTTTCACTGGTGTTCATGCTGGCCTATACGGCAGCGTTTGCCATGAGCTGGGGACCTGTCACCTGGGTGCTGCTGTCGGAGATCTTCCCCAACAGCATCAGGGGGGCCATGTCCATTGCCGTGGCGGCCCAGTGGATCGCCAACCTGGCCGTCTCATGGACCTTCCCCATGATGAACGAAAGCAGCCTCCTCACCCGGCTCTTCAACCATGGTTTTTCCTACTGGATCTACGGGATGATGGGATTCCTGGCAGCCTGGTTCGTCTTCCGGCTGGTTCCTGAAACCAAGGGGAAAAGCCTGGAGCAGATCGAATCGATCTGGAAAAAGTGATCCATGATCCCTTTTAGAAGGAAATGATTAGCTTGCAGAGATGAAAAACATATCACCGGATGGGATCCGGATCGCCTGGTTTCTGCTGCTGCCTGCCTTTCTTTTGATGGCATGCACGGGATCCGGACCTGAAAATAACCGTCAGGAGACCGTGAGCTCCTCTGCTGAACCAATCCGTTTCCTGGTGGGCTCCTCCGACCGGCAGCGCGAACACTCCATTTACCTCTGTGAACTGGATCCGGCGAACCCGGAGTTCACCCTGATCGACTCCTTTAAGGGTGCTTCGGGGCCCTCCTATCTGGCCATAAACCCCGAAGGAACCCGGCTGTATGCCATCGATAACACCGTCTCCGATCCGGAGACCGGGGAGCATTCGGTCACCTCTTTTCGGATCGAGCGTGATCCCTTCCGGCTGGAGGTGCTCAACCAGCGTTCGAGCATGGGCCGGGGACCCTGTCATCTGTCGCTTAACAGCGAGGGAACCTATCTGTTCGTGGCCAATTACAACAGCGGACACACCGCCGCCTATCCCATAGGGGAGGATGGCGGGATCATGGAAGCATCCGCGGTGGTCAGGGGAAGTGGTTCCGGACCGGTCGAATCGAGGCAGCGTTCCCCCCATGCCCACCAGGCGCTACTCGATCCGATGGAACGTTACCTGCTGGTGCCTGATCTGGGTGCCGACCGGGTATTCATTTATGAATTCGACCGGGAATTCGGATCTTTGGTGCGCAATCCGCTTCAGGAAGGATTCCCCCTGGAACCGGGTTCAGGTCCCCGTCACCTGGATTTTCATCCCACGGGCGACCTGGTGTTTATCGTTAATGAGCTGAGCTCCACCGTAACCTCCTGCAATTATGATCATTCGGCAGGCATCCTGACCGGGGTGGAGACCCTTTCCACGGTGGGACCGGACACCGAACCGGGATATCCGGCCGCCATCAGGGTGCATCCGTCCGGCAGGGCTGTTTACGCCTCCACCAGGGATGAGACCAGCACTATCGCCGTTTTCCACTCCGATGAGGAGGGATGGCTTTCCCGGAAACAGGTGATTGAGGTACCCTACTGGCCCAGGGATTTCAATTTCGATCCCTCAGGCCGGTGGATGGTGGTGGCGGGGGAACGCTCCGGCGAAATCAGGCTCTACGGGATCGACGGGGAATCGGGCGAACTCACCGACGAAGCCGTACATATGAACCTGCCCGCTCCCGCATGCATTCTCTTTCTCCGGACCCCTTGATTACAGTGTTTAACCGGAGCGTGGCGGGCCCTGTCGTGCCCCGTGCGCTCAAATACCTCCAATGATCATGAAAGAATACCGGATAGGTATCACAGGACTGGGCAAGGTGGCGCAGCTGCATGCCGATGCCATCCGCCAGATCCCCCATGCCGTCCTCGCGGCCGTCTGCTCCAGGACGAAACAGAAAGCGGAAGCTTTCCTCTCCGGATATGGAGATCCCCGGCCCTCTGCAGGGGCCTTTGACCGGGTTTCAGACATGGTGAAGGATGCCGCCCTGGACCTGGTGATCATCTGCACCCCCCATCCCAACCATGTGGATCCGGCGTTGGAAGCCATGGAGGCGGGAGCAAACATTCTCGTGGAAAAGCCTCTTGCCAGCACCCTTGAAGATTGTGACACCATGATCGACGCCGCCCGGAAATCGGGAATGAAACTGGGGGTGATCAGCCAGCGCAGGTTCTACCCGCCTGTGCTTCGCATGGAACAGGCAATCCGGGAGGGAAAGATCGGCCGGCCGGTTCTCGGCACTGTCTGGATGCTGGGTTGGAGGGATGAAGCCTATTACCGTTCCGACCCCTGGAGAGGCTCCTGGGAGAAGGAAGGGGGCGGAGTGATGGTGAACCAGGCACCTCATCAGCTGGACCTCTTCTGCTGGCTGATGGGATCCATCGAGGAGGTATACGGTCGGTGGGCCAATCTGAATCACCCCTATATCGAGGTGGAGGATACCGCCCTGGCCATCGTGAAATTCCGAGGAGGTGCCCTGGGAAACATCCTGTTGTCCAACTCCCAGAAACCCGGAATCTACGGGAAGATCCACATCCACGGGGAGAACGGCTCCTCGGTGGGCGCACAGACCGAAGGGGGCGCCATGTTCATCGCCGGGATGGCACCCGTCACCGAACCCCCGGTGAATGATCTCTGGACGATCCCGGGTGAAGAGGGGATGCTGGAGCAGTTCACCCGGGAGGACCGGGAACTGTTCGACCGTGTCGATCCCATGGTCCATTTCATCCGCCTTCAGATCGAAGAGTACCTGGAAGCGCTGGAAGCCGGGCGCGATCCGCTGGTTACCGGCGAGGAGGGCAGAAAGACGGTGGAACTCTTCACTGCAGTTTACCGGTCGGCCAGGGACCGGATGCCGGTAACATTCCCGCTCACTCCGGAGACCGGCAGGGAGGACATGGACGGACGGCTTCCGGGCAGAGAATCATGAAACGCGCCGGTTCATGGAACACGGCCTGTCAGAAGAGCCGGACCACCCCGTAGACGGCCACCCCGGCAATGGCCGCACAGCTGATGATCAGAAACAGGCGGTACAATCTGCCGGGAACCAGTACCCGCCCCCCCTGGAAAAACCGGAACCAGATCCCCGCAACCACCACGATCAACAGCATCAGAAAGGTGGCGATCCCGCCGATGGTGACCATCAGGACTGGTAATTGGATCACCAGGAAAGCGATGGTCCACAGAACGGGGAAGACCACCGCCAGGATCCGGATGGTCCGCATCCTCACCCTGACCGAATCGAAATCGATCCATCCGAGCACACCGAAAAGATCGGAAAATACACGGGTCCGGATGGCCAGTGCCGCAAACAGGGTGGAGAAAAGTACCACAAAGGAGCCGATCAGGAAGATGTTCCGCGCAGTGGGGCCCACCGAATCGGTATAGATCCGTGACAACGTTTCGATCATCCGGTACCCCTCGGGGATCTCCCCGTACTGATGAAGTATGGAGGCGCCCAGCAGGTAGAATGCCGCCGTGACCACCGTGTAGACGATCATGGAGAGGAAAGCGTCCAGATACATCACCCGGATCCATCCCCTGGCCCGCTCCCTCCACTCCCGGTTCTCCTCCAGGGGACCGGTATAGCGGGCATACCCCTTCTCGATGCACCAGTAATTGTAAGAGAGGATCTCGTCCCCTCCCACACCGGTCAGACCGAAGGCCGCCAGGGCGAAGCCCACCGTTCCCCGGGGCAGGCCAAAGGAGAGCCCCTCCCCCACATCGCTCCAGGAAACGGCAAATCCGGTTCTCTGAACCATGTAAAGTGCCAGGAGGGTGAATATAGTGAAAAGCCCCATGAAGACCAGGGAGATCCGCTCCACCACCTCGTAGAAACCGAATAACATCACCCCGATTACCACCAGAGCGGTGAGGATGGTCCACCAGGCCAGGGGAAGCGCGGGCATTACCATGTGAAGAATGATGGCCACCCCGCCGATGATCCCTCCCAGCTGCAGTGGCTTGAAAAGCCAGAGCACCAGCCATGACCAGGCGGCCCAGCTCACCCGGTGCCTGCCGAAACGGGGACCGGGAAGTCTGTTCATCAGGTTCATGGCGGTCACTCCCCTGGTGATCGACTGCCGCCCGAACTCCAGCTGCAGAACGATCTTGACCAGGCAGCTGACCAGGATCACCCAGAGGGTGACGAAACCGGCTTTCGCTCCCAGAGTGGTGGTGGAGATCAGCTCTCCGGAGCCAACCACCGAGGCGCTGAGGATGAAGCCCGGGCCGAGAAACCTCAGCCGCCGGCCGAACCTTTCAGGAGCAGCGCGGACCGAACCGGGATCCAGCCGGTAGGGGTCAGGAGATGAAGAGCGATTCACCACCCCGGATATCTGTTCTCATGGATGATCATTTACCTTTTCACCCGGGCATTTCCCTCCCAGATGCTCCAGATCTGCTCTTCGTCGGCCGGCTGGGCATAATCGGTCTCCAGGGTGGTCACCAGTGCGCCACTGGCCCATCCGAACCGGATCCACTTCTCCGGCTCCCATCCCTTCAGAATGGCATAGAGCATACCGCTGACGAACCCGTCGCCACCTCCGATACGGTCATACACGTAGATCGGCCGGGGCTCCACCACGTGCCAGTTTCCGTTTTCAAAAATGATGCCCCCCCAAAGGTGCTGATTGGTATGAACCACCTGCCGGAGGGTGGTGGCAAATACCGTGGTACCGGGAAAGGCCTCCCGGGCCTGGTTGATCATCCCCTTGAATCCTTCTATCTTTGCGGCCAGCTCCTTCCCCCCTGCCTCCGGTCCCTCGATGCCCAGGCAGAGCTGAAAATCCTCTTCATTCCCGATCAGGATGTCGGAGACCGAAGCGATCTCCGAGAAGATCCCGTGGAGTTCCTCCTCGCGACCCACCCAGAAAGAGGCGCGGTGGTTCAGATCGAAAGAGATCCTTGTGCCGTGCTTCCTGGCGGCCCTTGCCACCTCCAGGCAAAACTGGCCGGTCTCCGGTGACAGGGCTGCGATCAGACCCGAGATATGGACGATCTTTGCCCCTTCACTGCCGAAAATCCGTTCCAGATCGAAATCAGATGCATCCAGGGTCCTTCCCACCTCCCCGGCCCGGTCGTTCTGAACTCTCGGCCCGCGGGAACCGTATCCGCTGTCGGCAATATTGATCTGGTGCCGGTACCCCCAGGGGCTACCCTGCTCCACCTCTTTCCCTTCATATTCCATGTGGCGGCTGGCCAGGTTATCCTTGATGAACCTGGCCACGGGACTGCCCTTTACAAACGTGGTCAGGATCTTCACCGGCATCCCCAGGAAAGAGGGGACACTGCCCACATTGGACTCGGCACTGGTGGCCTGCATCCTGAACAAATCACTGCTGTGCACCGGCTGACCGTTCACCGGCGTGATCCGGATCCCCATGCTGGTCGGAATCACCATGGCATATTTCGCCTCTTTTTTCAATTCCATCACTTTCAACTTTATAACTTTATGACTTTATGACTTTACAGACTATTATAGACTTTACAGACTTTATAGACTTTATAGACTTTATAGACTATTATGGACTTGACCGATAATCGCCCTGCGATTATCGGTCCACCCTCGCGCTTCCTCCCCCCTTCACCTTTTCCACTTCGGCCAGGGTGGCCATGCTGGTGTCGCCGGGGGTGGTCATGGCCAGAGCGCCGTGGGCTGCTCCGTATTCCACCGCCTCCTGAGGATCCCCGGTGGTCATGAAACCGTAGATCAGTCCGGAGGCAAAGCTGTCGCCTCCGCCCACCCGGTCCATGATCTCCAGCTCCTCCCGGTGGGTGGCCTCATGAAAACGGTCCAGGTAGCAGCAGATCGCTCCCCAGGAATTGACAGTGGCAGATTTGACGCTCCTCAGTGTGGTGGCCACCGCTTTGAAGTTCGGGTATGTTTTGACCACCTCTTTGATCATCGCCCTGTAGCCTTCCAGTTCCAGGTTGGTCAGATTCTGATCCAGCCCCTTCACTTCGAACCCCAGGGAAGCAGTGAAGTCCTCCTCGTTCCCGATCATCACGTCCACATAGGGCGCCAGCCGCCTGTTCACCTCCTGCGCCTTTTCGATCCCGCCGATCGATTTCCACAGGGAGGGGCGGTAGTTCAGATCGTAGGAGATCACGGTTCCGTATTTTTTGGCCGCGATCATCGCCTCTTCGACCACCTCGGCGGTGGTTTCAGAGAGTGCTGCAAAGATCCCTCCGGTATGAAACCACCTGGATCCAAGTTCTCCGAAAATATATTCCCAGTCCACCTCTCCTTTTTTCATCTGGCCGGCAGCGGTATTTCCCCGGTCGGAAACCCCCAGGGCCCCGCGGATCCCGAACCCGCGCTCCGTGAAATTAAGACCGTTACGGACTTCCCGGCCGATTCCGTCATAAGGGATCCACCGGATGTGACGCGTTTCGACACCGCCCTGCATAATGAAATCTTCCACCAGCCGCCCCACCGCATTATCGGCAAAAGCGGTGACAACGGCCGTGGGCAGCCCGAAGCACTTGCGGAGTCCCCTCGCCACATTGTACTCACCGCCACCCTCCCACACGCGGAACTGCCTGGCCGTTCGCACTCTTCCTTCCCCCGGGTCCAGGCGCAGCATGATCTCTCCCAGCGAGACACATGCGTACCGGCAATCTTTCTGTTTTTTGATGGTCAGTCTTTCCATGTAAGTATCTCTTTATGGTTGAAATGCTCTTTGTTCAATCGATTGCGCAACACAAATATACTACATTTTCAGCGTACCGGCCCGGTGACATACACATAATAAGCCCCCCGGGTGACTCCATCGTCATCGGTCAGCCAGGATTGCACCCGGAATTCTCCCGGATCCAGATCGAATTCGAAACGGACCTCTCCGGCACCCGGCTCCACCGGAGCGGATTGAGTCACCCCGGCCACCTCCAGACTGGCATAGAGATGGTGTATGGACCGCCCGGGGGGAAGAGGATCACCGCCGGGCACCGCTTCTTTCGGAGGCATTCCCGCATCAAGGGGGAGCCCGGTCTCCTTCGGCCACCGCCTCAGCATGAATGCATACCGGCCCCTCTCCGCCACGTCCAGCACCCAGTATCCGTTGCTCTCCAGACCATTCCGGATATGTTCCTGCGACCAGGGAGGACGACCCGTAGTATGCCAGTCATGGCTGGTCAGGCAGGTCGTATCCTCCATGCCGGGATCGATGATGATCTCGGCGAAACCGGAAAATGTCCCCGAAATATCCTCCCACCATCCTTCATAGAAAGCCCGGAGTTCTTTCACAACCTCCGGATGCTCAGAGGAAACATCGACGGTCTGCCCGGGATCGGCATCCATGTCATAGAGCTCCATCCCGCGGATCAGATGCCACCTGCCGGTCATAATGGCACACTGCTTCCACTTGACCGGATGGTGTTCCCGCTGGGTGTCGGTGATGATGACCCGCTGCGGCCACTCCTCCCCTTTTCCGGTCAGTACCGGCCGGAGGCTGCGGCCGTCAAAATCGATCAGTGGCAGCTCCATCCCGCAAAGGTCCATCAGTGTGGGCAGGATATCGGCATAGGAGGAGAGGGTGGAAACCTCCTTTCCCTGATCCAGGCTGCCGCCTTGCCAGTGAAGATACAGCGGCACCCGGTGCCCCCCGTTATATTCCGATCCCTTTTTCCCCCGCATTCCGGCATTGAAGCCCTTCAGGAGGAACTGCTCCCGGTCCAGCTCTGCTCCTGCCGAAGTCCCGTTGTCGGTCATAAAAATCAGGATCGTGTTCTCCGCCAGATCCCACTCCTCCAGTTTCTGCCTGAGATGCCCCAGGTTCTCGTCGATATGCGTGATCATCCCGTAAAAGCGGGGATTGACGATCTCCGGATGGTCCCGGTAGAGTTCCGTGTACTGGTCGGGCACGTGGAAAGGACCGTGCGGGGCGTTGGTGGAGAGATAACAGAAGAACGGCTCATTCCGGTGGTTACCGATAAAACGGAGTGCCTCCCGGAACCACACATCCGTGCAGTACCCGGAGTCCTGCCCGGGCTGACCGTTCCTGAAATAGATATCATCAAAATAGTCGTTGTCCCAGTAATCGGGCACCTGTCCGATGCCTCCGCCGCCGTGATAATAGGCCTCGTCGAATCCACGGTCATGGGGACGGTATGGATAATTGTCGCCCAGGTGCCATTTCCCGAACATCCCGGTGGCATATCCGTTCTTCCGGAAAACCTCCGCCATGGTGGTCTCCTCCTTACTCAGCAGGGACCGTCCCATCACCGTGTGCCACACCCCCACCCTGTTGCAGTTCCTGCCGGTCATCAGCCCGGCCCGGGTAGGCGCACAGGTGGTGCCCACATGGAAATCGGTGAGCCGGACGCTTTCCCCGGCCAGCCGGTCGATATGGGGGGTCCGGATCCATGGATTCCCATGGAAGGCGATATCCCCGTACCCCTGGTCGTCGGTGATGATCAGTATCACATTGGGTCTGGCAGATCTTCCGCCCCGACTGCAGGAAAAAGGAGATAAGGCTAATAGGGACAGAATCAGAGGCGGGATTAATAGAGTGAGATTTTTCATCCTTTGATTTTCAGGAAATATAAGAATCGATACAAATAAATTCAATAAACAATTATTCCAATGTCAGAATATTGCCCTGGACTTCCAATCCATCCTGAACAAACACTGCCCGGTACTCAACACCCCTTCTGGGTGATGAAGCGGTACCGGTGGCGGCTGCCGGATCATATTCCATACTGCTGAAAAGCCGGTCTGACTGCAAAAAGTGGTACTCTCCCGGGTCTGTGATCATGACTGCCCCTGAGCGTTGCCAATCCTGCTCCTCCCCCGCTTCAAGTGAACTGACCAGCGGCCTGTACTCAAAAAATAACCAGAATTCGTCTCCGCTCCCCAGATTGGTGACCCTGGAGCTGAAATGAACGGTCTCAGCCCCTTTTAACTCCGCCTCCAGGGTCAGGAACCGGGCAGGTTCTATGGCAGGTTCTATGTTTTCCAATTTGACCACCACAGGATTCGGCCAGCGGTGGTTGTTATAGAGTCGCTGTGCCCTGACCACAGAAAAACAGAGGCTGTCGCCCTGTTGATCCACCCTGGCCCTGCCGTCCACATGGGGCATATATTCCACCACGTTCCCGGTTTGACCTAACACGCCGATAGTGGTTGAGTCGGTAATGCGGGCACTTCTCAGAACAAATGATTTCCGTTCACCCCGTTTCCATTGTTCCGATCCGGTGATATAGATATAGAGTGCGGACTGATCCTTATGTTGTGTCAGCCAGAGATCCCCTTCATTACTGATGATCCAGGGCCTGACTCCCTGTATGGCCTCCCCGTTGACAAAATTCCAGGCGGCCAGCTCCTGCAATCTGCCATGCTGTGCCTCATTCAGCTGGCCCCATTGACCGGGGCCTATGTTCAGCAGGAATGATCCTCCACGTGCTCTGGCCCGGATCAGGGCGTTGATCAGATAGGTACCCGACTTGTAGTGTTCATTGGTGGGTTTATAGTTCCACTGGGTACCCATAGTCATATTACTTTCCCACGCACCTGGGATATTCTCACCGGGGATGAATTGTTCGGGAGTAGGGATGGCACCTCTGGTGATCACACATTCGGGCTGAAGCTTCCAGCCCAGGCTTTTGACCTCCTCCCGGTACGCTTCGCTGTCGATGAAAAAAAAGTCCACATCCCCGAATCTGGTCATCAGTTCGTTGACCTGGAGCCGGATATAAGCTTTGTAGGGCTCATGGATCGGTTTCGCGTATTCCCAGTGATTTCGGCGGCGGATATCCTTGATCCCGTTACGGTAGCTGAAGACAAAATCTTCTGTGGAGTAATAGAAGCCCACTGCCATCCCATGTTTACGACAGGCGACGACCAGATCCGCCAGGATATCCTTTCCGTAAGGAGTATTGGTGATATTGAAATCCGTGCTCTCCGTATCCCAGAAACAGAAGCCGTTATGGTGTTTCGTGGTGAAAACGATATACTTCATTCCGGCATTCCTGGCCAGAATGACGATCTTCTCCGGATCCCAGTCCACCGGATTGAAGGTGGCCGGAAGCTCATGGATATATTTCTCAATATACTCTTCCGATGCCCCTGCCAGCGAGTGACTGATGACCGTACCCAGCTGGACGTCGATGTTCCAGTGGATGAACATACCGAAGCCGGCATCTTTCAGCCACTCCTCTCTTTCCGGTTTGTTACGATTGATCAGGGAAGCTTCCTGGGAGCAGAGTTGACTGCCGGAAAGGGCCGCATGCAGGAATACTGCTGCAAAAATAGCCTTGAAATGGTTCATTTCTTCTCATTTGATTTTCTAAGATAAATAAACCAATAGACAAACCCCACAAAGAGACTCCCCCCCAGAATATTTCCGATAGTCACCGGCAACAAATTACCTATGAACGCTCTCCAGGGTAGCAGTCCACCGGAATACCCGCCCGCCCGCAGCAAACCGGCAATTTCTTCCCCGCCCCATCGCTCAGTGACAATTCCTGCCGGAATGAAATACATGTTGGCCACGCTGTGCTCAAAACCCGCTGCCACGAAGGCTGTGATCGGAAAGACGATGGCCAGGATCCTGCCCTGCACCGACCGGGTACTGTAGCACATCCAGACCGCCAGACAAACCAGAATATTGCACAGTATCCCCAGTACCACTGCCTGCAAAAATCCGATCTGGCACTTGGCATGGGCGATCTGGACCATTTTAACCCCCACGGTCCCTGATCCGTTCAAATGGTGGCCCGAAAGAAAAATAAAAATGACCATGGAGAACGCTCCTGCCATATTTCCTGTGTAGACGATGATCCAGTTTCTGATGAGCTCCCTGTTCCGGAGTTTTCCTCCGGCCCAGGCCATGACCATCAGGTTGTTTCCGGTAAACAGCTCCGCTCCGGTAACGACCACCAGTATCAGTCCGAGGGAAAATGTCAAGCCCGCTAAAAGCCGCTGCATTCCGAATGAATGAAAGGCTCCTGTAGTCGCTACCGTTGAAAAAATCGCACCCAGAGCGATGAACGCACCCGCCAGCACCGCCAGTGCAAATGTGTTGATGAAACTCGCCGATGCTTTATCCAGACCCGCCCGCTCAGCGGAGCCGGCCGTTTCTTTCGGCAGGAGAGTGTCGGGCAATGTCTGGCCGTTGTTATTCATACATCACAAACATATGGATGAATAGATCACGATACTCGCTCATATTTGTCCGATTCCTATGTTATTTTTGCGTGTTGCTACCTTTTGGCTAATTTTGGCATTGTCTTATGAAAGCAGCTGTCCTTACCGAATACAACCGGGTAGAGTGGAAAGAGGTCGAAAAGCCGGTATGCGGACCCGGGGAGGTCCTGATACGGGTCACCTATGGCTGCATTTGCGGAAGTGATCAGCATATCCATAAGGGAGAGTTCCATCCCAGGACCAGAACACCCCTCATCATGGGACATGAATTCGGAGGCATCGTGGAGGAAGTGGGGAACGAGGTGGAGGGGTTCCATGCCGGAGAAAAAGTGGCTCCCGACCCCATTATATGGTGCGGTCATTGCCCGGCCTGCCAGAGGGGACACTATCCGGCCTGCACGAGTCTGAAGCTGATCGGGGTGGATCTCGACGGCGGATTTGCCCAGTACATCGCCCTGCCTCCTTCCATGCTCTATAAAGTCCCCGATACGGTCCCGGACGAACATGTGGCCCTGGTGGAATTGCTGAGCATCGGTTTTCATGCCAAGAACCGCGCTGAGGTTAAAAAAGGCGATACCCTGGTCATATGGGGATCGGGCAAGGTGGGGCTGGCTATTCTGGAGGCGGTCAGGACGGTCACCCGGGGACAGATATTCATGGTGGATATTCTGGATGAACGGCTGGCAATGGGTACGGCCCATTATGAACATGTGACGGCCATCAATGCCGCCAGGGAGGATCCCGTGGCCCATATCATGGAAGCAACCGGCGGTGATGGAGTCGATATCGCATTCGAAGCGGTGGGGCACGCGGAAGAGATTCCGGGAGGGATCAACCCGGTAAGAGGCTGTGTGCAGGCCATCCGGGGGGCGGGCACGGTTTGTGTTCTGGGCCTGGGTAATGAGCCTTCGCCGGTGGTGTTTAAAGAACTGATCTGGAAAGAGGGACGGATCGTCACTTCCAGGGTAAGCCACGGTGAATTCAGCGAAACCATCGACCACCTGTCACGGGGTCTCCTGAAGCCGGAGGCGATGATCACAGGAAAACTGCCCGCTTCCCGGGCCCAGCATGGCTTTGAGATGCTGGGGGCGGATCCGGGGAAAAACCTGAAGATCCTTCTGGACCTGCAGGCTACCTGAGACAACCGGACTACCTCCAGCTGAAACTGTCCAGCTCCAGGGTATCCCCCATCTCAACCATCAGTCGCTTCAACTGCCGGTACATATAACCGATTCTTTCCTCCTGATCACTGTTCCCTGCCAGGTCATTCATCTCTTCCGGGTCCGCTTCCAGGTTGAACAGGCGGCGGACCCCGGCATAGGGATAGACGATCAGCTTGTAGTCACCCACCCTGATCATTCGCTGCCTGTCCGTATAGGCACCGTATACACCGTCATAATGTGACTGGTTCCGCTCTTTGAGGACCAGTTCCTTCAGGCTGCTGAATTCCACATATGGCGGAACCTGCCCGCCGGCCAGCTCAATGGTGGTGGGCACAATGTCCTGCAGATAGACAGCCATCTCCCTTTCTTCCCCCTCCGGAATATCGGGACCTGCCACGATCAGCGGAGAACGCATGCTGTGATCGTACATGTTCTGCTTTCCCAGCAATCCGTGATGACCCACCGACAAACCGTGATCGGATGTGAAGAAAATATAGGTGTTCTTCCTCATGCCGTGCTCCTCCAGCCGCTCCAGGATCCGGCCGATCTGTGCATCCATATGGGTGATGATGGCATAGTACTCCTGCCGGTGCACCCTCACCGCATATTCGGTCCTGGGAAAGGGAGCCAGCATCTCATCCCTCAGGCCGGGTCCGCATCCCATCTCCTCTCTGTAAGGATACTCCGGAAGAAAACTGGGCGGGACATCCATCTCTTCCGTTGAATAGATCTCCACATACTTTCGTGGACTCTGTCTGGGATCATGGGGGGCATTGAAAGCCACGTACATGAAAAAAGGATCTTCGGAATCCGATGCAGAATCGAGGAATGTGATCGTCTCATTGGCCACCACCTCACTCCAGTGGGTCCCGCCTTCCCAGAATCCTCCGAAACGGTGGTCCCATGGTTGCCAGAGCGTATCGTTCCTGCTCCGGGGCCGGTGGTACCCTTCGGGAGTGTCTCCCGGCATGCCCGGCCGTTCGGTCCCCACATGATCAAATATCTCCCCGGGAGGAATCTTCACATGCCACTTCCCGGTCATGTAGGTCTCATAACCCAGACCAGACATCTCCTGGCTCCAGGTTTTTCCCTCGGCAGCCAAAACCCTCAGGTCCGGTTCCGCTTGTTCCGCCCTCCAGAGAAAGCGGCCGGTGGTGAACATGGTCCTGGATGCAATGCAGATGGCCCCGTTCCAGCCACCCATGTTATAGGTGGTGCTGAAGACCGTCCCCCGGCGGGCCAGTTCATCGATGGTAGGGGTGATCACCTCTCCGTCTCCCGGGTATCCCAGTGCGTCATGGCAAAGGTCATCGGCCAGTATGAACAGAATGTTGGGTTTCTGCTCTTTTTCATGACAGCTCATCAGCAGAAACGGCAACCAGAAAATGCAGATCCATCGTTTCATATCTTTCAAAGTTTTTTGTCTTTACGGGATAGATATTCCATGGGAAACTGCGGCCCGATCAACTGCGCCTTTTTGAGGGCGGTCCAGAATTCGTATGGAACATTCGAATAAAGAATCTCCATGTTGCGCTGCATCTTCACCGGTTTACTGGTGTTGAGAGCAACTGCAGCGATGGCGGGATGGGACAACCCGAAATGAAGGCAGGCAGCAGCGGGTGTCACATCAAACTGCCGGCAGATCCCGAAGAACTGATCCCTCCACTGATAAAGTTTTCCTCCCTCCCTGGAGGAGGGATCCACGGGACGGTAATCGAAACTCTCTCCACCAGTCAGAAATCCTCCGTGGAAAAGAGCGGAATTAATAATCCCCACTCCCTCTGCCGCCAGCCGGTCCATGAAATCCAGCAGTCCGGAAGAGTGACGGAAGAGCGTGTAGCTGTTGGCCAGCATTACCCAGTCGAAGGGCACCTGGTCGTAAAGCTCCCGGATCACACGCCAGTCTTTGGATCCGATCCCCACCCCCTTCACCTCCCCCCGGTCCTTCAGATCGAAAAGAGCACGGTACGATTCAAGGATCTCATTCAGCCTGTGTGCCCTGTCAAATGATGAAACTGCCGTCTCCAGGTATTCATCCGGGTCGTGGACGGAGACCAGGTCCGCATGAAAGCTGTCCCCCAGAAGGTCGTTACCCTGTTCATAACAATCCATGATCCCCCGGTAACCGAACTTCAGTATGCAATCATGTTCCAGCCCGGCCCAAGCCCCGGGCTCGAAGGTGGGCTCATCGTTCGATAACGGAACGCGGAACCAGCCCAGCTTGTTGCTGATAACGATCTCATCCGGGGTGATCCCCAGTCCTGAAAGCCCTTTTCCGATGACCTCCAGGGCAAGGCCGGCACCGTACTTCCCGGCGGTATCGATCACCACCGGCTTCTCTGTGTTCTGAAACCAGGCGGCCATCAGTTCCAGCTTCTTTTCAAACGGAAGGATCCCGTAAAGATTCCCGAGGTAGCTTGTCCCGTAGATCACTCGGGGTACGGAGAGACCAGTCGAGCCCAATGCTCTTCTTTCCCGGGGATTTTCCATGACATTAATGGACAAAAGTCCGGGTCCGGTAACCATAGATGGCCACCACCACGAAACAGATCAGCGGAACCATGAAGGAGACATTCTCGGCAGGCATGGAGAAGAGAGTGCCCCGGCTGATAATGGCGCCCTGCAGGGGAGGCATCACCGATCCTCCCAGGATGGCCATGATCAGGCCGGCAGCTCCGAATTTGGCATCCTCTCCCAGACCGCGCAGGGCGATACCGTAAATGGTGGGAAACATCAGGGACATACAGGCAGAAACACCCACCAGGCAGTAGAGTCCGAAAACGGACCGGGAGAAGATCACGCCCGTGACCAGAATGAAACCTCCGATGGCAAAAAACATCAGCAATCGTCCCGGCCTGACATACCGCATCAGGAAAGTGCTGATAAAACGGCTCACGATGAATAATCCCATGGCCACGATGTTGTATTGCTGCGAAAGTACTTCGGCCTCCTGTTCCCCCATTCCCTGACTCATGAAATAGCGTGTGCCGTAATGGACAATAAAGGTCCAGCACATGATCTGGGCGCCTACGTAGAAGAACTGCGCGACCACCCCCTCCCGGTAACGCGGAAGAGAGAAGATCCTCCTGAGGGTGGGAAGAAAATCGATGGTGTGATTGGAATCCACATTCCTGGGCATCCTGACCATGGCAATCAGCACCAGCATGACCAGGATCACGATACCGATGATCATATAGGGTGAGCTGACCATCTCCAGGTCGTGCATTTTCACCGCTTCGAACTCCGCCGGGTCCATCATGCGGCGCTGAGCAGTATCGCTGGGGTGCAGCCTGGCCTGAATAAAGGTCTTCGCCACAAACATTCCGGTGATGGAGCCGATGGGATTAAAGCTTTGAGCCAGGTTCAGTCGCTGGGTGGAGGTCTCCTCAGCTCCCATGGAGAGGATATAGGGATTGGCGCTGGTCTCCAGAAAAGAGAGACCGCACGTGAGTATGAAATAGGCGATCAGAAACGGGGCATATACCCCGATGGCACTGGCAGGAATAAACAGCAGGGCACCGGTGGCATAGAGACCCAGCCCCACCAGGATCCCCGCCTTGTAGGTAAACCTCCGGATAAATATGGCAGCGGGGAATGCCATGGCAAAATATCCTCCGTAAAAAGCCACCTGCACCAGTGAACCCTGAACGGCATTCATCAGGAAGATCTTTGAGAACGCTTTCACCATCGGATTGGTGATATCGTTGGCGAATCCCCAGAATGCAAAACAGGAGGTGATCAGTATAAAGGGGACCAGGTATTGTCTTTCCAGTACTTTAGGCCGTGCTCTCTCCATGATGTTTGACAGTTATTCGGTAGATATCCAGTGCATTCTGTGAATGAATGCGCTCTTTTTCAAAACTGCTCAGCCGTTCCGTGAAACGTAACGCTGCATCCATGACCCTGCTGTAGCTTCCGGCAAGCAGGCAGACCGGCCAGTCACTCCCCATCATCAGGCGGTGGGTACCGAATGCCTCCAGGGCCACCTCCATGTAAGGTTTCAGATCTTCATAGGTCCAGGACCGGTGGTCCGCCTCGGTCACCATTCCCGATAACTTGCAGGAAACATTCCGGCATCCTGCCAGCGCCTCCAGGTCGCGCTTCCAGGGTTGTATCTCTCCCGACCGGATCTCCGGTTTCCCCAGATGGTCCAGCACAAAAGGCTGTTCCGGAAACTCTCTGGCCAATCCGGCTGCCAGGTTGATATGCCGGGGGAAAAGCAGCAGATCATAGACCAGGTCGTATTGGCTGAGTCTGGAAATTCCCCTCCGGAAATCCCTCCTTTTCATGAAATCATCCTCCGGTTCATCGTGAATCAAATGCCGGACCCCGGTCAGCCGTGGATGAGATGCGAAATAGTCCAGCTGCCGCTCCGCTTCGGCAGAGCAGAGGTCGATCCATCCAACCACTCCCCGGATGAACGAATGCTTTTCCGCCTGTTCCAGCAACCAGCCGGTCTCCTCCAGATTTTGCCTTGCCTGTACCACAACAGTGCCCGAAACGCCCGCCCTGTTCAATAAAGGCCCCAGGTCATCGGGAAGGTAATCCCTTTTCAGCAGGTCCATCGAATCATCCATCCACCCGTACTCTTCAGGATGGTACTTCCAAAGGTGATGATGTGCATCAATGATCACCCTGCCGGTAGTGTTTAGAGGTCCAATTTATAGATTCGCTCCATCAACTTCCACTTTTCACCGGCGGTGGCACCGGAGCCCGTCTGCTGGAACCTGGAGACGTAATTTTCCCACTCCGATTGCCCGGGTTTTTGCGCCAGTTCCTCCATGGCAGCATCGTGATCAAAATCCGGAACAGTATCCATGATCATAAAAAGGGTCCTGCCGGAGAGATAGATCTCCATATCCAGGATCCCCACCTCCTTCATGCCCCGGGTAATCTCGGGCCAGACCCTGCCCGGTGCATGCACTTCCCTGTAATCCGCTATCAGCTCCGGATCATCCTCCAGCTGAAGGGTTTTGCAATATCTTTTATAAGAGGTGCGGGATCGGGAGGAGGAATATTCCGTGTTCATGGGGTCCTGACTTGGTGATGGATTAAAGATAGTGCGAAAATCGGTTTTTCCTCACCATGGGGAACTGAACCACACATTCATCTTCCCCACCTCGCGGTTGGCCCAGCTAAAGTAGGGTACCAGGACCAGATCCCCGGATTTCACCTGATTCACCCCGCCCAGCAGGCCGGAGTGGAATTCCACCGAGAAAACCGCATCCGGGCTCAGAGTGGCTTCCACCACATCGGTGATGTTGTCGGTCTGCTCGGCGCAGTAGACCACCGGTCCGTGCTGCAGGGCCACCAGGCCCTTTTTCTCCTCGACCCGGGGATGGGCCTTCACCAGCCTTGGTTCCATGGGAAAGCCGATCCGGACCCGGTCGCCCCTTTTCCAGCGCCCTCCGAGAACCAGATAACCGTCACGGATCTGCGGATTCACGCTCTTTCCGTTCACCTCGCATGAGGGACTGGTGTCCGGTGTGTACAAAAAACCGAACAGACCAGAAGGCACCGCCCGGTTCCGGGCCCAGCCGGGAAACCGGATATGAAGCTGTGCGTTCACCGGAGCCTCGTTTTCGACGGTCAGCTCCACCTCCCCGTTCCAGGGGAGCCCGGTCTTCTGGGTGAGTTCCACCTCACCGCCGGCGGTCCCCATGGAAACCCGGCTGTTCATAAAGAGATTCACGTAGACCCGGTGGCCCTCTGCCGCATAGGCATAACCGGCCACAGAAGGCAGGAAGCGGGAAAGATTGGAGGGGCAGCAGGAGCAGTCGAACCAGGCGGAGCGTCCGTTCACACCGCGGTTAAATCCGGTGGTGCCATCGTGCCGCAGGGTGTTGGGGTAAAAGAAACGGGTACCGTCCAGGGAGAGACCGGAGAGCACCCCGTTATAGAGTGTACGTTCCACCACCTCCATGTATTTCGGGTCACCGTGAAGAAGGAACATGCGATGGTTCCAGAAAACATTGGCGATGGCCGCACAGGTCTCATTGTAGGGGTGGTTGGGCAGTTCATATTTCGCCCCGTAAGCTTCTCCGCGGTGACGGGCCCCCACGCCCCCGGTAATGGAGAGTTTGGTGGAAACCACGTCCTCCCAGATCCTTCCAACCGCTTCCAGGTAAGCGCTATCGCCCGTCAGAGCAGCGATATCGGCCATGGCGCTGTACATGTAGTTGGCCCTGACCGCATGGCCCACGGCTTCGGACTGACTGGTAACGGGTTCATGTGCCTGGGAGTACTCTCCTTCCGAGGCATCCGCCCGGATATCCAGAAAATGCCTGGCCAGTTCCAGGTAACGGTGATCCCCGGTGACCCGGAACAGCTTCACCAGTCCGATCTCAATCTCCTGGTGGCCCGGGACATAATCGTGCCCTTCGGTGATGCATACCCGGTAGACCAGGTCTGCATTCTTCAGTGCCACCTCCAGAAACTCCCTGCTCCCGGTGACGCGGTGGTGCGCCACCGCCGCCTCATACATGTGACCGGCATTGTAAAGTTCATGGCTCGCACCCGATGTGCCAATCCATCTTCCTTCAGGGTGGTAGGAACAACAGGCAAAATCATTGTATTCATTGGCTTTCAGGGTCCATGCCGTATAGAGATAACCATCCGGTTCCTGCGCACCGGCCACATAGCTGACCAGGGTATCCAGGGTGGATCGCATCTGCGGATCCGGATCCAGGGCCAGGCTGTAGGCCATCCCTTCCATGATTTTGTAAAGATCCGAATCATCGAACCCGAACCTTCCCCGGAATTTCCCGTCCCGGATCCCGGCGGCAAAAATGAAATTATCGATCCGTCCGGTCTCCCGGCATTTCTCAACGGAGGCGGGAATGGTGGCCCGGATGGCGGTCTCCACCCGGTCTTTCCAGAACCCTTCTGTCAGTTCAACCTGAGTGAAATCGACCGGGGTGACGGGATAGTCCTCCGGTTCTGCTTCGGCGGACTTCCTGCAGGATCCTCCCATGGCTGTCAGGACAACCAGGATGGCTGCAATGAAAACGGGGTTTCTGTACATGTATCAGGCGGTAAAGACTCCTTCAATCTCCACCAGGAGCTCCTCCCTGCACACATCCGATTCCAGGTAAAGGATGGAGTCGCACCGGAGCCTTGATTCGCAGACCCTGCGTACGGCAGGGACATCCTCCATACGCTTCACATAGACCCTCAGGTGGGAAAAGCGCACCTCCCCCATATCGAACCGGACGCCCATGGTCTCCTGATTTCCTGCGGAGAAAAGGTTTTCAATGTTATCGATGGTCGTCCCGGTCTGCTTTTCCACGTCCCCTTCATGCATGGTCCGCTCCCCGAGGATCGATGCGGTTCCCGATACATAGAAGTAATGGTGGATCCCGTCAATGACCACCATTTTGGCCCGTTCGAACTTGGGAGTGCATTTCCCTGCCGACGGGCCTTCCAGCACCTGTTCCGAGTAGCGGTGCGCGTCGATCTGACCGGGATTGACAATGGGATGGATCCTGACCTGTTCCGATTCGGAAAGGGCCATGAAATCGATGATCACCCCGCCGGTATCCATCCCGATGCCGGTGGCCGCCGGGTAACCGTCCCTGAAATCGCCCCTGGCATAATAGTGTGCCCGGACATCATTGAATATCTGGTAGTTCTGCTGTTTTCCGTTGATTCTGGGAACCTGTGCAATCTGCTCGATGTAGTTCCACTGGCGGACAATGTGATGTATCTGAAGCCCCTCCCGGGCCAGGATCGCCAGGGCTTTTTCAAATGCCTTGACGGATGAATCATGCACCGAATCGTCCGGATCGCCCATGAGCCCCGCACAGTGAACCGATTTGATACCGGGATACTCCACCACCGTGTATCCGATATCATCACAGCTCTTGTAAATCACCCTCTTTTCTTCGGAAACCCGGGTGCATATTAATTCCAGCACCACGTCACAGCCCGAGGCGGGGCTCTGGGACACAATGCTGGTGGCAGGCAGGTTCGCTCCGCACATGGTATTCAAAAGCTCCCGGATAAGAGCCGACCGCTCATGGTATTCAGTTCTTGTCCGGGCTGAAATGAAAAAACTTTGCTGGGTGATGAAATATGTACGCTTCTCTTCTTGGGTGATGAAATCGGAGAGTTGCTCGATGCAGCTGACGACCTGTTCACGGAATGACTTCCCCGAAGTCGGTTTAATATGGTCGAAATCAAAATTGTTCAGCGCCGTCGGGTCACTTCTCATGATAATCTGTTCCACCATACTGCAGCTTCTCCGTAGATTTGTAAGGAAACAAATATAGAATTTTTCCGGAAAGACTGCCGCCCTGATGCCGATAAACAGGTTTCTACAGCTCCAGGATCTTGATATTCCGGAAGCTGACCCTGTCGCCGTGGTCCTGCAAAAGAATATGCCCCTTCTCGGCGTTTCCGAAATCGGGCCAGTCTTTGTATTTGCTGTAGTCCACGAATGCATCCCACATCTGGGTGCCCCTTTCGTATTCCACCACCTTCACCCCGTTCAGATGGTGAGAGACCCTGGATCCCCTCACTTCGATACGGGCGCGGTTCCAGCTTCCCACCCCGTTGAACCGTTTGGTGCGGTTATCCTCACCGAAGTAGAGAGCATCGGCAGGGATCAGGTCATACAGAGAGGCCAGGGTGCGGTTCCCCTCCACCCCCATGGCGGCATCGGGATGCTCGCGATCATCGAGGATCTGGTACTCGCAGCCGATGGCCGAGCCCTCGCCGGTATTCAGGTCGGGATCGACGAAATACTTGATCCCGCTGTTGGCGCCCCCGGTGATCATGAAATCCACCTCCAGGATGAAATCTTCATACCGCTTCACCGTGACAATATCCCCTCCGTGGGCCGACTCCTCTCCGCCGCTGGCCTCCACGCTCAACACTCCATCCTTTATGAGCCAGCCTTTTTCAGGGAAGTGATCCAGCCTGGCACCCCTCCAGCCTTCGGTTGTTGTGCCGTCCCAGAGCAGCTTCCAGCCCTTTTCCTCCTGATGCGCAGTCAGCTCGTTGGTCAGATAGCTCACCTCCGGTGAAAGCTCCTTCCCGGTCCACATATGCTCCGCGGGCCCCTCGGTCAAAATCCGGATATTGCGCCACCGGATCTCCTTGCCCGCCAGTTCGGTGTTGTCCCCGATCCCATGCACCTGCAGTGCGATGAAACCCTTCTCCCGGTCATCATCCACCAGGTTGGCGAAATTGACCCCGTTGATATAGGTACGGATGGTATTTCCCACGGCCTCGACCCTGATGCTGTTCCACTGCCCCCTGTTGTTGTGTCTGGTGACCTCCATATGGTAGGACATGGGATAGAGCCACCCGCGGTCGGCCTCTTCGTAGATCCCGCCTGCCCAGGGCCGGTCGTCATGATCGTCACACTCCACCTGGTAGCCGTTCACCCGTTCGGTCCCGTCGGGCCTGGTGGCCCTGCTGCGAAACTGAACCCCCGAATTGAGTCCACGGTCCATCTTCATTTCATATTCCAGGATGAAGTCGCCATATTCATCTTTGGTAGCCAGGAAGGTATTGGGAGTCCCGGTTTCGGAGGTCCCGACGATCATCCCGTCCTCCACCCGGTAACCGGCGGTCCCGTCGAGCTTTTCCCAGCCTCTCAGGTTCTTCCCGTTAAACAATTCGGTCCATTCCTGCGCATCCGCATGAACCGCCGTGGCCATCACCCCAACCACCAAAACTAGCAATAAACCTCTCTTTTTCATAACTTTATAACTTTACAAACTTTACAAACTTTACAGACTATTATGGACTTTACAGACTTTACAGACTATTATGGACTATTATGGACTGTTTCCACCTAGCATCGGATTCGTATAGTTGATTTTCTGCTGGAATTCGAAATCATACAATGTTACCTCCCTCAACTGGTAATAAGACTCCCAGTAATTCTCGATAGACCGGATGTAATCCCTTTTGGCAGCCTCTCTTTCAGCCAGGGAGATGTTCAGGTCGGTGATACTGATCTCCCCGTTCTGAAACTTCTTCAGGGCGATCTGGTACCCTTCGGCCGCCACCCTGTCGGCTGCCTCGGCCGTCTCGATCTGTGATTTGATCAGATTGAACTGCTCCACCTGAACGATCACCCTGCGCTCGAAATCCTGACGGTCCTGTTCCACATCATACACCACCAGTTCGCGTTCCGACTCTGCCAGTCTCACCCGGGATTCCGACCTTCCCCAGTCGAGGATCGGCACACTGAGCGCCAGCCGGATATTCTGCTGTTGCTCGGGCTGTTCGTAGATCCCGGGAAGGTCATCGGCGCTGTTGGAGATCCCGTAGCTCATCCGCAGAGTGGCACTGAGACCGGCGTTGCGTTTGGCCTGGGTCAGCTCCCTGTCGGCCTGGATCAGCCTGCGCTCGAACTGGGGGGTCTCTTTCCGGTTCTCCAGCGACTCTTCCAGTGCCTTCTCCGGATCCACCTTCCAGAGAAACATATCCAGCGGGATGATCAGATCGATCAGCTGGTTCTGGTCCAGCCCGATATATTTTTTCAGTTCGTAATCGGCATTCTTCAGGTTGATCTCCGCGTTGTTCAGCGCCTTCTGGGCATTAAAGACCGACAGTTCGATGCGTGAGAAATCGTTCTCCGAAATGGTTCCAAGCTCCCGCCGCACCTGGGCGATCCTGAGGTTGTCACGGCTGTTCCTCAGATTGCTTGTGGCCAGGGTGTAATCGGTCTGGATCTTCAGGTAATTGAAGAAATAGGCAGTGGCCCTGTAGGAGATCTCTTCGATCGACTCGATGAACCTTTTCTGGGCCTCTTCGTATACCAGCGGCTCGGTCAGACGGGACCACTTCATCCAGTTATAGGCAAACAGGGGCTGGGCGATCCCGACACTGACCGGGTAGCCGGAAAAGCCGACGGTATTGTTATTAAAGTCCTGCAGCCTCACGACACCCGATGCGGCATATACCGTGGAACCCAGTAGGGGGATCGGCTGACTGATGGCCAGCTGGGCGGAGGTCTCCAGCTGCGTCACCTGATTGAAAACAATGCTGCCGTCGGGCTGGACGATCGGTTTGGTCTGGTTCTCAAAATCGGGCAGGTCACCCGAGAGGGTCAGCTGTGGGCGGAACCGGGTCTGGTGATTCTTCCAGCGCCAGTAGTAGTTCACGTCCTGATTCTGAATGTACCTCACTGCCGAGGACTGGGAGATGGCCAGATCCACCACATTTCGCAGACTCAGGGATAGTACGGTGGTATCGGTCCGCGCCTCTATCCGGCCGGCGATAATGAAAAGAATCAAACCAAGGGATATCCCGCGCATGTGAAAGATTAAAAGAATTCAAGTGTCTCCAGCTCTTCCGGCGAGGAGATCTCGGAAAGCACCACCCGGTCACCCGCTTGCAGTCCCCCGGTGATCTCTACATACTGTTCGGTCTTCATGCCGGTGAACACTTCCCTTGGAAGTGCAGCGCCCTCCTCCAGAATGTAAACCCGGTGCTCCTGTCCCCTGGCGAAGAGAGGCACATTGGGCAGCCTCAGCACACTGTCACGCTCTTCCCTGACGATTTCCAGGCTCACCCCCAGGTTGGGACGAAGCTTGAAATGGCTGCTCTCCTGAAGGTTAACATCGAATTCAATCATCCGGTCACGGATCACCGGACTGACGGTTCCCACAAATCCGGTCAGGGTCTGTTCGTCGATATTCACATAGACCTTGGTCCCGGTCTTCACCTCCCCGGAAAATTCATCTTCCACACTGCCCCGTATCTTGAAATTGGTCAGGTCCGACATTTCGATCAGCAGGTTATCCGCCTTGAGCATCTCCCCCACCTTCCCCCTGATGGAGAGGATAATACCGGCCGATGGTGCCCTGACGATCATCTTCCGCAGCAGCTCCTCCCTGGCCTCCAGCTCCTTCTCCTGCATTTCGATCTGTAACATCAGTCCCTCCTCGTCAGCTTCCAGCTGCTGAAGCCTGATGGAGTTTTTCTCCTTGATCATCAACAGATCTTTTTCAGCCAGTTCCAGTTCCTGACGGGTCTTCTCAAACCTGGCCGGGGAGATCCCACCCACCTCCAGCAGCTGTTCCTGGTCGGCCAGTTCCGATTTCAGAGAAGCGATCCGGAGGTTTTTCACCTGCACATTGTAGTCCAGATCCACCTTGGTGCTCCGGGCATTGAGGCGGTTCTTCCTCAGGGCGTTCTGTTTCACCTCCAGCTGATCTCTGATATTGTCTATCTGGTTCTGTATAGGAGTGGGATCGAGGATGATGATCGGCTCCCCCATCTCCACGTAACTTCCCACCTCCTTCAGTATCTCCTTGACAATGCTGGAGGCGGGGCTCAATATGATCACCTCGCTCTGTGGTTCCACCACACCCTCTCCGGGAACGGAGCGGGTCACCCGGCCCACCTCCACCTCCGCCACCCGGATCTCCTGCCTCAACGCATGTTCGGTCCGGAATGGAACGAACACCAGAGCAATGACGGCAGCTGCCAGCAGGACGGGAATCCCTATGAAAATTCCGTTACGGATGTTTGACATTTTCAGAAATTCGGATGATACAGCTCAAATAACGTCGCAATTTAGCAAACAATTGCGTTTTTTGGAATCAAAAAAGTATCACCGGAGGTCAGAAATGCCCGACCGGGGAGATTTCATAATAGGACCGCCGGTTAAAATAGTAGAGGACGGAAGAAACCGCCAGCAGAGAAAGGGAAGCGTATATGCCCCAAAGCGGAATCTGACGGGGAATACCCAGGTGGGTGGTGATTCCCAGAATCCTTGAAAGTCCCCCGGGCAGTATCAGCAGTTCATCGTTCAGTGCCGTCAGGGAAATTTCCAGTCCAAAGAACAGGAGAGCCGCCGAAACCAGCAATCCCTGGAGTCCGAAAACGATCAGACAGAGGGCTGCCGATCCCGCCCTGTTCCTCCGGCTCCATCTCCGGACAGCCACCAGGTATACATGTCCTTTTCTGAAAAGCAGCATCCCGAAAAGGGCCAGCCAGATCATCCGGAACAGAGAAGAACTCCAGAAAAGGTACCAGAACTGCATGGGTCCCCTGACAGCACACAGGGAGATCAAAAGGATCATGATCAGAAGTTTGGGAGCCATCAGCGAAATCCAGATCTTCCGGAAATTCCTGCCCCTCCGGATGAACAGTGCCAGCAGGTAAGGGAAGAGGAGTCCTGCCAGGCCGAAGGCCAGGGGAAAAACCAGGGAGGAGAAGGAGGAGAATACCGCCAGTGACAAAAGATAGAGGATCAGGATAAACAGTGCCAGCCGGCCGGTGGAGTGATGGTTCTGCATGGCTGAAATCCGGTATGGCCTGAAAATGGCTTCGTAAAGAAGGGTGCCCGAAAACCGGAGGTGTGCCCTTTCACGCACCAGGCCCGGTATCCCAAGGAGGAACAGGAAGAGGATCAGCACGATGGTGACCCTGGCCCACCTGACCGACGCGCCGCTCTTCCCGGCCACCTCCAGTCCCTTCTCCGCCTCATCGAACTGAAACCCCATGGTATTCAGGTTATCTCCGTATTTCGCCCTGTGGTGATCCATCACCGCACGGAACTGGCCCATGGCCAGCCTGTAGGTGGAGGCAGTACCGGGGTCGCCGGTATCGATCCACCGGTAATAATGCATCATATACCGCCGGTAGTAATCGAGCAGGCGCAGCACCTCTGTCTCATAGTCGGTGGCCCAAACCAGCCGGTCAAATTGCTCCGCATTACGTTCCACCCTGTTACGGACCTCCAGCAAAAGCTCTTTCATGGCCACTGCCCCCCGGACAGCAAGGTATCCCTCATCGACCATGCTCTCGAAATGATCACGGCCGACGCGGTATATCTGGCTGAAGACCGAACTGGAAGCCCCCAGGATATCCCATTCGAAGATCCAGAGCATGGGCGGAGGTTCCAGTCCCAGGGCCCTGACCTCGTGCCTGGCAAATTCGCTGATGTACAACCCGTGCTTCAGTACCTCATGGGATCTCCGGAAGAATTCAGTGACCCGTGAAACAAGCAGAGAGTCGGCCCCGAAATTCTCCGCTGTCCATACTGCCAGAAGCGAATCGACCGGAGCATAGGGATCGGTCAGAAGACCGGAGGTGGTATATACATTCAGGTCGGTGACCGGATTGAATCCGTAAAAGGGATAGAGGCTCATGGGACCCGCCCTCAGGGGCCCCCCGCTCTGAGTCCAGACCCATGCTCCCGCCAGATCGCCCCTGTGATGAAGGAACGATTGCAGCGCCGACTGGTGTAGCGGGGCCACGAAGTTAGGCATGGAACCGGATCCTTCATACTCCCTTCTGGCCTGGAACTCCACCATCCGCCTGTGTCCCCCGGTGAAGAGGGTCCGGTTCAGGGGCAGCCAGCTGTAGAAATCCCCGTCAGAATATTTGGTGGAGACCACCAGATGTTCCGAACAGATCTCCCCCAGTACTTCACGGTAGGTTTCCGGGTCGGTATGAAGGTTACCCACCGAACCGATCCCCACCGACCAGGTCCGGAATACAATGGTGCGGTCATACTGCCCGGCGGCCTGGAGAAAAGCTGTGAGCATCAGCTGAACCGACTTTTTGCTCCTGACCAGCAGCTCGCTGGTGTACTCCCATCCCGGCTGGTTGTAAAGGGGGCCTGCCTCCCCGGTCCGGATGACCAGCCCCTCCACCTGCGGGTACCGCCTGAACAGCTCCTCCGCCCCTTTCCGGTAAATCTCCCAGAACTCCGGATTCTCCGGATCGGAGGACCCGAATCTTTCTTCAAAATAACGCTTCAGGGGCGGTGTGAACGCCACCATATCGGTCTGCAGGTAGGTGGAGAGCCCACTGTCGGAGGCCAGCCGGAACCATTCATCCATCAGGGGTTGCAAACTGTTGTGCCTCCTGCGGTAGGGACTGGCATCCCCGTAGATCTGTTTTCCGTCCCCCACCAGATCGAAATTGATCAGTTCCAGGAACCACGGCATGACCATGGCATTGAAGCCGTACCTCTTCATCCGCCCCGAAAAGAGGGAGAGTTTTTCCAGCTCTCTTCTGAATACCAGAGTGTCTGCAAAAGGAGATGCCTCCAGGAAGACTTCCTCAAAAAGACGGGTATGGTGGCTGTAGTCATCGCCCCAGCCGGCGGTATCGGCGGGGATCCCCACACCCCCCATATCACTCATTCTTAGAGGAACAGGTTCAGCTCCAGCATCAGGTTCAGGGTAAACCGTGTTGAGTTCCGGGAAATCCTTCTCCCTCACCTCCAGGGCAAGAAACCCCTCCAGACCCCTGGAAGCCAGATAGCCTGCCAGCAGCCCGGCTGACAGAATGATCAGGGATACCAGGCCGTTCCGTGTGATCACATCTCCGCCTGTTTGGTAATGGCGGACCGGACCGGGTTGAGCACCCGTTCCAGCATGCGTTTCTTATCGGTGAGGATCACTGCCTGGCCCCTCATGTTCTGACTGAACGGGATATCGGTATGGTAGTAGGTGCGCAATCCGGCCGGCAGCTCCACCTCCACCGTATATAATTCGTCATCCGGCACCTGCGACTTATTGCTGATGTATCCCTTGACCATTCCGTATTCCAGGTGGGGAAAGTTATCGAACTGGATGTTGACCTGCTGACCCACATTCACCTTACCGGCTCCCTCCATGGGTAGACTGATCTTTCCGATCATGGATCCCGATTCACCCGGAACAATGGTCAGCACCTTCTCCCCCGCCTTCACATTCTGGTTCTCACTCCAGAAACGTGTGAAACTGACCGCCCCGTCGATGGGAGCCACCAGCAGGTAGTTCTGTTCCCACGAAGAGATGGCCGCCTTCAGGTTATTCAATGACTCCTCCAGTGTATTCAGGTTCTGCGACTGTTCCTCCTGCTGCCTCAGCTCCAGGTCGACGATCTGATTCTCGGTGCGGGCAATACTGATATTGTTCTCAGCGATCATACTGATGATCTCCTGGCTCTTGTTTCGTTCCAGCAGCATTTGTGAACGCGATTCCTCCAGGTCGGCCGGAGAGATCACCCCCTCCTCATATAACGTTGCATCCCGGTTGAACTGCCTGAGGGCAAGTTCATAGGCCTGTTCCTGGATCCTGGCCCTTTCGGTAAGGGTCCGGGTGAAGTCCCGCTGTTTCTCCAGTTCGTTTCTTGCAGTTTCAATCTTCCTCCGGTGGTAGTCGATCCTCCTGAATTCCATAAAATCCCGATAGGCCTTCAGGAAGATGGAATAATCGGCCTGGATGGTCCCCAGCTTAACATTCTGCAATTCGGGAAGCTCGTCGCTCAGTTCATCCAGGGCGATCGTATCCAGGAAGGAGAGACTCGACTTCAGCCTCAGCACGTCCTCAAAAGAAGCCGGGTTCTCAAGCACCGCCATCACATCACCGGCCTCCACCACCTGATTGTCGGTCACCAGCAGCTGCGTAATCTTCCCGGTGGTTCTCGCTTCCAGATCGGCCGGGGGATTGACCGAAGTGACCACGATCGGGGCCCGCATTTCATCGGGATAACGGAACACCCAGCTTCCGAATAAAAGGAGCAGCAGGAGGAACAAAAACAGGATCATGCCGTTGCGGGTGATCCATCCGGGAACCCTTCCCAGCATATCTTCCACCTCTTCGCGCTGGATCTCCACTTTTCGGTTGCTTCTTTCCGGAGCCATGACTGAGAGTTTTGGTCGGTCCAAGATAACAAAATCTGCCCGTTATTAATTTCCATTGCATATATTTGTGACCCTAAACGGTAGAGGTATGCTGAGGGACGGGGCCGTTTTGACCGGACTGTGCGGATTATTATTGATCACCATTTTTTCCTGCAGGAATGAACCCTCCGGATTCTCCGATGTGACACGGGACGCGGGGATCGACTTTCTCTACAATTTCGGGGACACCACCTATGAAAACATCATGGAGAGCTCCGGCTCGGGTATCACCGTTTTCGATTACGACGGTGACGGGCACATGGACCTCTACCTGATGAACGGGACCTGGCTGGAGGGGATCTCGGACGACCATGGACGGATCTTTGAGAACACCCCCAACAGCCTTTACAGGAACCGGGGCGACGGCACCTTCGTGGAAGTAGCGGCCGGTGCGGGTCTGGACGACCGGAACTGGAGCATGGCGGCCGGGGCGGTGGATTTCGACCTGGACGGCGACCAGGATCTGTACCTGTTGAATTACGGACCCAACCGGTTTTTCAGGAACGATGGAGCAGGACGGTTCACCGACATCACCCGGGAGCTGGGCCTGCAGGGCCCCGACAGCCTGAACGGGTTCGTCAAATGGAGTGTCGGAGCCTCCTGGTGGGATTACGACAGGGACGGACTCCTGGATGTATTCGTGGGGAATTTCCTGGCCTTCGATCCGCAGTATGTCTCCCCCACCCATCCCGAATTGATGCCCCACCCCTCGGAGTATGATGGTCAGGCCTCACTGATGTACCGGCAGCTGCCCGGCGGTTCCTTCAGGGAGGTGACCCGTGAGCTGGGGCTCCACTATCCCGACTCCAAATGCATGGGACTGACCGTTTTCGATTATGATGGCGACGGGGATACCGATCTGTTCCAGGGCAATGACCACCAGGCCAATTTCATGTTCAGGAACGAGGGGGGCGGCCGGTTCACCGAAGTGGGCGTGGAAACCGGGGTGGCGGTCAACAGTCACGGAATGGGAACCGGCTCCATGCACGGTGCCCCCGGCGATGTGGACGGGGACGGCCTGCTGGACCTGCTGGTGCCCGACCTGAGGTACGGAGCGCTCTACCGGAACCTGGGGAACGGTACCTATGAGGACATCACCGAAGAGAGCGGGATTGCCGCCAGCTTTTCCGGAAAGGGCCAGTGGGCATCGATCCTGTTCGATTACGACAATGACCGGGACCTGGATATCTTTTCAGCCAACGGGACCGCCGAGGAACTGATCCTGCAGTATCCCCTGCTGCTGGAAAATGACGGAACAGGCCGCTTCACCGATGTGGGGACGGAACGTTGCGATTATTTCACCCGGAAGCGATCCGGACGTGCGGCAGCCACATGGGATTACGACAACGACGGGGACCTGGACCTGGTGATCTCTCATGTGGACCTGATGGCCGATGCCGTATTGCTCAGGAACGATGTGGGAAACAGGAACCACTGGATCGGGATGACACTCGTGGGGAAAGAGGGACCTGCAGCCGCCATCGGAGCCACTGTCATCATCCACCATGGCGACCAGAAACTGGTGAGGGTGAACCAGTGGACCAACGCATATCTGACCAACAGTGATCCCCGTCTGCTGGTGGGACTGGGCGACTGGAGCCACATCGACCGGGTGGAGGTGTGGTGGGCCGACGGAGTTGCGGAACGCTTCGATGGCCCGGAGACCGGCCGCTACTGGATCCTCACCCAGGGGAGCGGATTTTCCTCCGGCCGGAGGCAATAAAATACATTCTGAAAGGGGTGGCGGTCCTCTCCATCCCGCTGAAATTAGGATTTTTTAACATAATTGACCCCGTTGAGAAAAAAGAGAATCATGCCACGTTTGTTATATTTACCCACTGAAACTACTACTCTGAAACGGATGAAAACCGCACCTGCTGCTGTTTTGCTCGCAATCGTACTGATCTTCCCGGGGTGCTCCCCCCCCTCTTCCGACCGTGAACAGCCTGTCCCTCAACTACCTGAAAGCAACGGCGATTTCTTCCAGCAGATCTCGCCCGGGAACGGAGTGGTCTTCAGGCACAGTGTGGGGGACCACCACATGGACAACCTGGTGGAGACCGTGGGCGGGGGCGCCGCCTTTCTCGATTACAACCGGGATGGTTATCTGGACCTCTACATGAGTAACGGATCCTACACGGAGGGCCTGAGCGAGGGAGAGCCCGACGGGGACAACGACCACAGGAACCAGCTTTTCCGCAACCGGGGGGACGGCACTTTTGAGGATGTGACGGAGGAGGCCGGGGTCGGACATACCGGTTACGGGATGGGAATGACGATCGGGGATATCAACAACGACGGATATCCGGAGATCTATGTCACCAATTACGGGCCCAATGTACTCTACCTGAACAACGGCGACGGGACCTTCACCGATATCAGCAGAGAAGCGGGTGTGGAGGGAGAAGATTGCAGCGTGGGTGCCGTCTGGTTCGATTATGACAATGACGGATTCATCGATCTTTACGTGGGCAACTACATCGAATATGATCCCGATTACGGATATTACTACGCTCCCGACGGCTTCCCCGGTCCCATGGCCTACGACGGACAGGTGGACAGGCTGTACCGCAACCTGGGTAACCAAACCTTTGAGGATGTCACCGAAGCCATGGGGATAGTTAACCCCGACGGCCGCGCCATGGGGGTCGGAGCCGCCGATTTCGACGGCGACGGGTGGGTCGACATTTTCGTGGCCAACGACCATATGGTCAATAATATCTACCGGAACCTGGAGGGAAAGGGTTTTAAAGATTTCGGGACCCACACCGGGATGGCCTTTAACCAGGCCGGTGAGGCGACCATCTCCATGTCGGTCGATTTTGCCGATTATAACGGAGACGGTCTGATCGACGTCTTCATGTCGGACGACACCTACTGCTCCCTCTATCAGAACCAGGGAGGCGGGGTCTTCCGTGACATGTCCTATCCTTCGGGAATAAGCATGGCCGCGGCCCAGCACGTGGGATGGTCCTCCTCCTTTATCGATTACGACAACGACGGGGATGTGGATCTTTTCAAAGCCAACGGGGAGCTGAAACATCTCTACGGTCAGGAGGACCAGGTGTTCGCCAACATCGACGGGGAGAAGTTCGAGGATGTTTCGGTGGAGCTGGGGGAGTATTTCCATGCGGAGAACGTGGGACGGGGAGCCTGTTTCGGAGATTACGACAATGACGGCGACCTGGACGGATACGTGGTGAATCTGAATGATCATGGCGTATTTCTGCGCAATAACCGCGGCAACGAAAACAACTGGATCACCTTCGATCTGGAGGGCACTGTCAGCAACCGGGATGCCATCGGGGCCCTGGTCCGGCTGTCGGCCGGCGGAAAAGAGCAGGTGGGGGTGCGGCGAAGCACCACCGGTTACCTGTCGCAGAATGACCACCGGCTGCATTTCGGCCTGGCCGGAGCGGAAAAAGTGGAGTTTGTGGAGATCCGCTGGCCTTCAGGGAAAGTCCAGCGCCTGGAGGACCTGGAAGCCAATCAGATTCTTAAGATCAGGGAAGAATGAGAAAGCCTTTAACCATCGTCCTTTTCGCTGTGATGGCGGGTCTGCTGATCTCCTGCAAAGGGGTGAAACATGAAGGAAGGATCATCGCCGTGGAGCTCCTGAACGGCACAGAATCACCGGAGGGAGGCCGTCTGGTGATGTTCGATCCGGACCGGCCGGAGAAAGCGGTTACCGTGCTGACAGAGAGTTTTTCGGGTGCAGCGGCACCGTCGCTTTCCCATGAAGGAAGATACCTTTACTTCCAGGGAAAAAAACAACCGGAGGAACCGTGGCAGATCTGGGTCATGGACCTGAGAAATGGAAAAGTACGACAGGTGGTCCGGCTGGAGGAGAACTGCACCCACCCTGCCTCCCTTCCCGACGGCAGTGTGGTCTTTGCCAGGGAAGGGTTTCTCAGGGGAAAGGAAGTCCTGAACCTCTGGAAATGCGGGATGGACGGTTGCTGTCTCACGCAGCTCACCCACCATCCCGGACGCAATACCCTCGCCAGCGTCCTCCGGGAAGGAAGGATCCTCTATTCCAGCCAGCAGATTTATCCCGGGGCCGGTGAACCGCAGCTGATGATCATGCGGCCCGACGGGACCAAATCGGAACTCTACACACCCGGAGGCGAGGGGGTGATGCCCCGGTCCGGCGGAAAAGATTCCCCCGACGGTTACATCTACTTCATCGGGGAAGGTGGCAGGCTGTGCCGTGTCAGGCACAAAAGGCCACTGCACACCTTTGAGATCCTGACGGAGGATAGGGACGGCAGGTTCCTGTCGGTCTTTCCCCGGCAGGACAGCACCCTTCTGGTGAGTTACCTGCCCGTGTCCGGCGAACTTCCTGGCATCTACCGGCTGGACACCGAAACGGCCACACCGGAACCGCTCATTACCGGGAAACGGCCTCTGGTCGATCCCCTCCGCATCTCCGCCATTGACCCCCGCCCCAAAATACTGCCGAGCCCGGTGGATCCGGGGAACCCGACAGCCCTGCTGATGACCCAGAACATCAACCACTCCATGCTGCCTGTGCATGATGGAATCGCCGGCGACAGTGTGGCCGACCGGGTACGGATCACCACTCTGAACGGCGAGTGGGAGCTGGTGGAAGCGAAGGATGACGGATCGGTCTATGTGAAAATGAATGCGGATACCCCCTTCCGGCTGGAGGCTCTGAATCCACAGGGAGAAGTGGTGAGAGGTCCCTCCGACTGGATCTATCTCCGTCCCAATGAGCGGAGGGCCTGTACCGGATGCCATGCCGATCCTGAACTGGCACCCCGCAATTACCAGCCCCACGCGGTGAAGGAGGAGCCGGTATTGCTGACCTCCCTGGCAAAGGGCAACCATCTGTAAGCAACGAGGAACGAGATGATACGAGTCAAAACCTTTCTGATAATCGGTATTCTGGCTGCGGTAACCGCCACGGTGGTCATCTTCGGCGGACCCTGGGCCCGGGGGCATGTGAACCATATCACTGCGGTGGATGACCATCCCATTGCCTGCTGGCGCTGCCATGTCTACACCCAGAAAGACAACGTCGTCGCGAAGCTGATGAATGAAACCTATGTCTCCCCCTATAAACTGGACATATCCGGTGACGGGAGAACCCTTTATGTGGTGGGACAGGAATCCGATGAACTGGTGGTGGTGGATGTGGAATCGGAGAAGGTGCTCGAGAAGATCGCAGTGGGTTACAGGCCCCACTCGGTGGTAGTGGACCGCGCAAACACCTTTGCCTATGTGAGCAACCAGTGGGCCGACCATATTTTCCGGATCGAACTGGAAAGCAACGAGGTGGTCGATACCCTCCGGGGAGGATCCGGCCCGGCGGGGATGCTGATCAGTCCGGATGGCAAACACCTCTGGTGCGTCAATTCCTATTCGAACGACCTCTCTGTTTTCGATCTCGAGACCCTCCGGGAGCGTCGCCGGCTGATGATGGGGAACAATCCGGTCTCGGTAGCGATGACCCCGGACGGAAGCGAGGTTTATGTTTCCAGCCGTCGCAGTGTGGAGGTTCCTCACATGACCCATCCCATGACCGAACTGACGGTCACCGATGCCAGGTATCAGCGTGTTTCGGACCGGAAATTGTTCCGGGATGCCTATATCATGGAAACCGTCCAGGTGACCCCTTCCGGAGATCTGGCCATCACCACCCTGATCCGCCCCAAAAACCTGATCCCTGCCGTTCAGATCGAACGGGGATGGATGATGACCCAGGGCCTCGGGATTATCGAGCGGGAGAGCGGGAGGATGGTGCAGCTCCTGCTGGATGAGCCGAATGCCTTCTATGCCGATCCCTTCGGTCTGGTGATCACACCGGATGGTAAGAAAGCGTTTGTCTCCCACGGAGGGGTCGACCGGATCACCGCCATCGACCTGGATGAGGTCAGGAAGGTGCTTGCCGGCGTATCGGATGAGGAGCTGGAGGATGTGGCCAACCACCTGGGACTGAGCAGCCGCTATGTGCTGGCACGGATCCCCACCGGTCACAACCCCAAAGGGATGGTGCTTTCACCCGACGGACGGCTCCTTTACGTGGCCGAGCGACTGAACGACCGGATCGCCGTGATCGATACCGATCTTCTGAAAACAGTGAAGACCATCGGGTTGAAAGGACCCAGGCGCACGACGGTGGCACGGCACGGCCGCCAGGTATTGAACAATGCCAAGGGGACCTTTCAGAACCAATATGCCTGCTACACCTGTCACCCCGACGCCCATGAGGACGGGCTGGTCTACAACATGGCCGGGAAAGACATGGGCCGAAACCTGGCCAATGTGCAGACCCTTCGCGATATCGGCGACATCCCCCCCTATAAATGGAACGGGAAGAACCAGACCATCTACAAGCAGGACGGCATGCGGTTCTCCACGATCCTTACCCGGAACGAGGCCTTTACCCACAAGGAGCTGGATGCACTGGTGGCTTACATCATTACCGGCATTCCCAATCCGCCCAATCTGAGGTACAATCCCGACGGAGAGCTGACTGCCGCCCAGCAGCGGGGGAAGGAGATCTTCTACCGCACCCACGATAACTTCGGGAACGAGATCCCCGAAGACAACCGCTGTCAAACCTGCCACCCGCCCCCCTATTTCACTAATATGGAGATGACCGACGTGGGCACGCTGGCCCCTTCGGACGATCCCATGAAATTCGATGTGCCCCAGCTGAACAATATCTACGAAAGCCCGCCCTACCTGCACGACGGGAAAGCCCAGACCCTGGAAGAGATCTGGACCAAATACAGCGAACATGATGAGCACGGGGTGGCCAACGACATGATGAAGGACCAGCTGAACGACCTGGTGGAGTATCTGAAATCGATCCGCGATGCCAGGTACTACGAGGAAGAGGCAGAGATTTATCAGGCTAGTATCTCCAAAAAAAATAAAAACAAAAAGAAATGAAACGATCGTTGATCTCCATGGGAATGGCGCTTCTGCTGCCACTGGCACTTCTGGCTCACGAGCCGGACGGGAAAAAGAAGAGTTCCATCCCCGAATTCGGCAACTGGGAGACCTTCACCACCAGGGACGGATTGCCCGCCAATAAGATCTATTGTGTCAGGGCCGACGGCGACCGGGTCTGGATCGGCACCTCTCACGGCCTGGTGCTCTATGAAGACGACAAGTTCACCACCTTCACCACAGAGGACGGGCTGGCACACCCGGGTGTGCTCTCCATCGATGTGAGCGAGCTGACCGGCGATGTGTGGATCGGCACCCTGGGAGGAATGAATCGTTATTCGGGCGGCCGTTTTGAAACCTTTACCCAGTTCAACAGCGGTCTGGCCAACGATGTGATCTACTCGGTGGTCTGTGACGGAAAGGATGTCTGGTGCGCCACCGGCGGCGGTGCCGGCCATTACGACACCTATGCCGAGAAATGGGCCATCTATACCGAACGGAACGCCCCCATGCACGAGCCGTGGACCTACAGCGTCTGTGCCGGAGACAATAAAGTGTGGATCGCAGCCTGGGGAGGCGGGGTGATCGAGTGGCAGAAGGAGAAGCAGTCGTTTCGCGATTATGTGGATCCTGACGGGGAGATGGAGATCGATCTGCTTCCCGACGACGGAGTGGTGCACGATATCACCACCGCGGTCTCCTATGCCGGCGGGATCCTCTGGGTGGCCACCTATTTCGGGATGAGCCGCTATGACGGCAACAGCTGGAAAGGCTATTTCGACCATGACAGCGGGCTGGCCAGCAATTTCATTAATTTTCTGAGGGCCCGGGACGAGGTGGTCTATCTCTGCACCGATGAGGGACTGAGTGCCTTCAACAGTGAAGAATGGCTCACCTACAAAAAGACCGCCGACGGAAAAGGGAAGCGGATCTACTGGAAAGACGGCCAGGTGAGGGAAGAGGATTCATCCACCGGGATCTCCCACAATTTCACGATCGGGGTGGATTTCCAGGACGATGATACCATCTGGGTGGCCACCTCCTACGGACTCAGCCGCGGAACACGGATCAATTAAACCAGACCGACATGAAGGCAAAGAACATACCGCTGCTGACCCTTATCCTGCTTCTGGCCGGTATCTTCGGATATCAGCAGCAGTCACACGCACAACGCTACCAGGAAAAAGAGGAGAATTACGGCAATACGCCCAGTGAGATGCTTCCCTACGGAAGGTTCCGGGATGCATATATCTACCATTTTCACGAACCTCAGCCCTTTACCGGTGCCGGCCGGGAGAAGCCCGAACCCACCGGCCTGACCGAGGTAAGGATCGGTGTGCTGGCCCCCCTGGAGGGAAGTGTGCTGGTCCCCCAGGGCAAACAGCTGCTTCAGGGGGCCACCCTGGCGGCGGAGCAGGCCAATGAGAAGGGTGGATACAAGGGATTGCCGTTTAAGATCCTTCCCCATAACGATGTGGGGCTCTGGGGTGCAGCTGCCAACGAAGTGGTGAAAATGGGCGATGAAGGAGTCTGGGCGATCATGGGGACCATCGACGATATCAACTCTCATGTGGGGATCCGGGTGGCACTGAAACTGGAGATCCCGTGGGTGAATCCCAGCGATCCCGATCCCACCTTCACCGAGACCAACATCCCCTGGGTGGTCCGCATTATTGCCGATGACCGTCAGAGCTCCTATGCCCTTGTGGACTACATATACAAGCAAAAGGGGCTTGAAAGGGTGGCTGTCCTCCGTGCCAATAACCGTTACGGTCGTGTGGGGGTGATGGAGTTCCGGGATGCGGCCGTCCGCGTGGGCAAACCCATTGTACTGGAGGTGCGGTTCGAGGATGGGGAAACCAATTTCGACACGCAGCTGGAGCGTATCCGCAATTCCAGTCCCGATGCCGTACTGCTGTGGGGGAATGCCCTGGAAATGGGCTTGATCCTGAACCGCATGCGTGAACTGGGGATGGATTACCCTGTATTCACCTCCGACCGGGGGGTCAACCCGCTGTTTATAGAGACCGCCGGCGAAAATGCCGAGGGGATCGTGACCACCTGCCAGTACAACCCCAAAGCAGACAACCCGAAGCTGAAGGCTTTCCAGAAGGCCTACCGGGAGCGGTTCGGCATCGAACCCGACGTCTTTGCAGCGCACGCCTATGACGGGATGAATCTGATCATCCAGTCGATATACAAGGTGGGGCTGAACCGGGCCCTGATCCGGGATGTGCTGACCGACCTGGAAACTTTCCAGGGATACCGGGGGGTGACCGGTGAGATCATCCTCGATCCCTCATGGAATGACATCGGACGTATCTACCTGGCCGAGATCCGGGACGGGGATTTTCATTTCCGGCCGGCCGCCTGGGATATGGAATAAAGAAAAACAACAGTCATGGAAGATGATTCGTGCAGTATCGGCACCCGCAGGGTGAAACACAAGTCACTTGAACTGGTCAGCAGGGAATCCCGTCCGGGGGGAACCGTCGTGGAGGTGAACGGGGTCCCCGTGGGGGGCACCGAAGTGGTTGTGATGGCCGGACCCTGCGCGGTGGAAAGCGCCATCCAGATGGAACAGACGGCCGCAAGCGTACGGGCCGGAGGAGCCTCCATCCTCCGGGGCGGCGCCTTCAAACCGAGAACCTCCCCCTACAGTTTTCAGGGTATGGGTCACGAGGGGCTTCAACTTCTGGCGGCCGCGAGGATCAAGACCGGCATGCCGGTGGTGAGCGAGGTGATGGACACCCGGCAGGTGGAACTGGTCTCTCAGTATGTGGACCTCCTTCAGGTGGGTTCCCGGAACATGCAGAATTTCCCGCTGCTCAAGGAGGTGGGGCTTTCCAGCAAACCGGTCCTGCTGAAGCGAGGCATGATGGCCACCATCGACGAATATCTCCATGCTGCCGAATATGTACTGAGTCAGGGAAACAGCAGGATCATCCTGTGCGAAAGGGGGATCCGCACCTTTGAAACCTCCACCCGGTACACCCTCGACCTGAACGCCATTCCGCTTCTCAAGCAGAAGACCCATCTTCCGGTCATTGTCGATCCCAGTCACGGCACCGGGGTCCGCTCGCTGGTGCCCACCATGTCCAAAGCGGCGGTGGCCGCAGGGGCGGACGGTTTACTGATAGAGGTGCACCACAACCCGTCCGGGGCCCTTTGCGACGGTTCGCAATCACTGTTGCCCGACGATTTCGGGATGCTGGTGGCCGATCTGAAAAAGGTGGCCGGGGCTGTCGGGCGAACCATCCATGTACTCTAACTCTCTTTTTTGTACCGCATCTGCGCATACCTGTTGTTTCTTGCCCTGGTTCCGGGCATGCCATCCCTGCATGCCTCCGGCTTTCAGGATGAAAAAGAGGTCTCCATAGGGCTCCTGCTCGCCGACCGGAGCGATACTTCGGTGGTCAGAGCAGCGGAAATGGCCATCGAAAAGGCCAACCGGGAGGGCGGGTACCGGGGAGTGGAATTCTCCATTTATGTCCGGACGGCGGAGGGATTCTGGGGTGCCGGATCCAAAGAATCGGTCAGTCTGGTTTATGAGGACCGGGTCAGAGCGATCATCGGCTCACTGGACGGCCGCAACGGGCACCTGGCCGAACAGGTGGCCACCAAATCCCATCTGGCCTATGTGGAGTGTCTGGCCACCGAACCCACCCTCAGTCAGGCTTTCGTGCCCTGGTTTACCCGGCTGGTCCCCAATGATAACCAGCAGGCCCGTCTCCTGGTGGAGGAGATCGTCAGGGGCGGGGGCGGGAAAACGGCCGTTCTCACTTCGAAAGGATACGACTCCCGTTATGCTGTAAAAAGCCTGGTGAGAGAACTGGCCTCGGCGGAAATCACCCCGTTCATCCAAACGCTGGAGCCGGAACAGCCCCCTCCACTGTCTCTGCCGGAGCGCCTGGAGGAGGCGAAAATCCGGCATTTGATCCTGCCTTTCGGATCGCCCGCGGTCGACCGGCTGGTGGAAGAGCTCAAAACCCGGCTTCCCGGTATCCGGATCTACGGTACCCTTCATTTCCATATGGATCTGGAAGAGCGCTCTGTTCCTCTTGAAAGCTATGAAGGGGCCTGGATGATCGGTTCCCCCCATCCCTGGAACCGGGAGGGTCAGCAGCTGATGACCCGGTGGTATGAGCGGTTCGGGGAACTGCCCCGTCTCCGGCAGGTGTACGTCTACGATGCGGTGAACCGGCTGGTCACGGCCATCCGGGAAACCGGATTGAAACGGGAAGAGATCAGCCGGTGGCTTCTGGAGGAAGTTACAGAAGGTGCCGTCACCGGTCCTGTCGCATACGACGAATTGGGAAACCGCCTGAATGCCGCGCACCTGGTAAGGGTGGAGAAGGGCCGGCTGATCATGGAATCTTCACATCCCCTTTAGCATGACTCACAGAACCATCCTTCTCCTGCTGATCACCGGCCTTCTGCTCCTCTCCTGTGAGAGCGGCAGAAAAGAGGAGCTGCCGAATATCATCTATATCCTGGCAGACGACCTGGGATACGGTGATGTTTCGGCCTTCAACAGCCGGGCTGCCTGGGAAACGCCCCATATCGACCGCCTCGCGGAAGAGGGGGCCAGCTTTACCGATGCCCACTCCGGTTCGGCCGTCTGCACTCCCACCCGCTACGGAGTGCTGACCGGACGCTACTCCTGGCGAACAAGGCTGAAGCAGGGAGTGCTCTGGAGCCGGGACGAAGCTCTGATCGATACTTCTGAACTGACCGTGGCCGGTCTGCTGAAAAGAAACGGCTACCATACTGCCTGCATCGGAAAGTGGCACCTGGGACTGGGATGGAAGTACCATTCCGGAACCGGCGACAGCATTGATTTTTCATCTCCGGTGACGGGCGGACCGGCAGATCTGGGATTCGACCACTTCTTCGGGATCACCGCATCGCTCGACATCCCCCCCTATGTCTATATCGAAGAGGACCTTCCCACCTCGGTCCCTGTCAGCTATACGGAAAACGAGAGCGAATACGGCTGGTGGAGAAGGGGCCTCACCGGGGAAGATTTCGTCCACGGGGAGGTGCTGCCGGTACTCACTTCCAGAGCGGCCTCCTTTATCAGGGATCATGTGAAGGAGCGCGGCCCCCAGCCCTTTTTTCTCTACTTCCCTCTGCCTGCACCCCATACTCCCATCCTTCCCGCCGGTGAATTCCTGGGCCGCAGCGGAACCAATCCATACGGCGACTTCGTGCTGCAGGTCGACCATACCGTGGGCCGGATCCTGGGGATCCTGGACAGCCTCGGTATCTCCGGCCGGACCCTGGTGATCTTCACCAGCGACAACGGTTGCTCGCCCGAGGCCAACTTTCCCTTACTGGGACAGTACGGCCACGATCCCAGCTACCATTTCAGGGGACACAAGGCGGATATATACGAAGGCGGACACCGGGTTCCCCTGGTGACCAGGTGGCCCGGCCGCATCGGAGCGGGAACCAGGAACGGACGGCTGACCTGTCTCACCGACCTGATGGCAACCGTGGCGGAAATCGTGGGGGATCCTCTGGAGGAGGACGAAGGGGTCGACAGTTACTCCATGTTCCCGGAATTCCGGTCGCCGGTCAGCTCAGAAAAGGGGCGGAGAACATCGGTCGTCCACCATTCGGTGAACGGCTCCTTTGCCATCCGGTCCGGTCCGTGGAAACTGATCATGTGCCCGGGTTCAGGCGGCTGGAGCGACCCCCGTCCCGGATCGGAAGAGGCGGAGCATCTTCCTCCTTTCCAGCTCTACCACCTGGAACAGGATCCGGCTGAACAAACCAATCTCTGGGGTGAATACCCTTCCCTTCAGGATTCGCTCCGGTCCCTGCTGCAACATCAGATCATAAGCGGCAGGAGCACCCCGGGACCTCCTCAGGAGTATGTGAAAAATGAGAATTGGCCCGGAACCGGATGGATGGGTAGCGATTGAAACCTGATCAGGGTTCCGGGAAGATCATCTCTTCGACGAATATGTCCTGAAAACCAGGGGCCGATTCCAGCTGGATCACCGAGATCTTCTCCAGCACCGGAAGGATCTCCTCCATCTCCCGGAACAGGAATACCTTGGAACCCAGGAGTGCGGTATTCCCCGCCCTCTGCATGATCTCCGCGGGAAAATCGAGCATCCCCACCCGCACCACGTTCAGGGGGTCCATATAATACCCGAATCCTCCCGCCAGGTAGACCTCCTCCACCTGGTCCCTGCCTATCCCCAGACGATCCATACCAATCCGGATGCCGGCGGCGATGGCAGCTTTTGCCAGCTGGAATTCCTGGATATCACGCTGGGTCAGCTGAATTCCGGGAGTGATTTCTATGGCTGCCTCCCCGGAAAGAATCTCCCCGAACTGCCCGATACGTCCCAATCTGATGAATGCCGAGACCGCATCGGTCAGACCGCTGCCGCAGATCCCCGCCGGAGCTGTATTGCCGATCACACGACACCGAAACTCGCCGCCCAGCAGCTCCACTGAGGAGATGGCACCGGTGGCCGCCACCATTCCTCTGGATATCCGTGCCCCTTCAAAGGCGGGTCCGGCTGCGGTGGAGGCAGCCACCATACGCTCCCTGTTCCCGATCACGATCTCCCCGTTGGTCCCCAGATCCACCAGTACTGAATAACCCTCTTTCCGGTGCATGCCCGTGGCGAAAATCCCGGCAAGGATATCGCTTCCCACGTAACTGCCGATGGAAGGATAAAAACAGAGTTCACCGTTCTCCGGATCCCATCCCAGCTCCCCGGTGGAGAACCGGACTGCCTCCATATGGGGAGATTCGAACGGGTAGAAGGAGAGCGGCCTGACATCATAACCGCAAAACAGGTGGTGCATCACGGTATTACCGACCACAGAAACACGCGTCGGTTGAATGGAATGGCCGGCCGAGACAGCGGCAACCAGTTCTCCCACCTTCTCCCGGATCATGCGGGTCAGCAGATCCGACTTACCCTCCATGGCCGCCTGGAGCCGTGTCACCAGGTCGCTGCCGAACCTGGCCTGCGGATTCATGGCACGTTCGGCTGCCAGCACCTGTCCATTTTGAAGATCCAGCAGCTGCGCGACCAGCGTGGTGGTTCCCAGGTCCACCGCAATGCCCGTCCCTTCCCGGGGAGTGAAATCAAACGCCGTATCACCTGCCAGGATGATGGGATCGCGCTGCTCCAGTTCGAGCACCATATCGGAAAAGCAGTTGCTCTGACAGGCGAGGCGCCAATCGTCAGGAACACCCAGCTCCCTGAGCCTCAGCCGATGAAACGGGGTAAGGGGTATCTCACCCTCCAGAAGCCTGACCAGGCATCTGCCACAGGTGCCCCTCCCGCCGCATGGAAACTCGATCCCGTAGCTGTTCAGAAGATCGGCAAGCGGTGTTCCCTCCTCCGCATGAAGGAGCTTGCCCAGGGGTTGGAGCCGTATCGAAACCTTTCCCAATGGTCAGGCGGCCACGGTCTTCAGGTATTCCACCGCGCCCCTGGGATCGGGTGAATAGAAATCGGCACCGATCTTCCTTCGGAATTCATCGTTCAGCGGAGCGCCTCCCACCAGAATTGTGGTATCGGGATGCACCTCCTTGATCTTGCGTACGATCTCCTCCATATTGGCCATGGTGGTGGTAAGCAGCGCCGATAGCCCCACAATGGCTCCGGGATGCGCATCCAGTGCCTCATTGAATGTATCCTCATTCACATCGACACCCAGGTCGACGATGGACCATCCACCCCCTTCCACCATCATCGCCACCAGGTTTTTCCCGATATCATGCAGGTCCCCTTTCACCGTACCGATAATAAAGGTGCCCTTGGTCTTTACGTCACCCGACTGAAAAAAGGGTTTCAGGTGGGCCATGGCGGCGTTCATCGCCTTGGCCGACATCAGCATCTGGGGAACGAATATCTTATTTTCGGAGAATTTCTGGCCCACGCGGTCCATGGCAGGCACCAGTGCGTCGCCGAGAATGCTCCCCGGGGCCACTCCGGCATCGAGGGCCTGTCTGGCCAGCTCATCGGCTCCGTCCTGTCCCTTCATCTGGGGAGGAAAAGGAGAGTTTTTGTCCACTTTGCCATTCTCAACGGCTTCACCCAATTTTACGAGTAGTTGGTCCATAGGTCGTTCGTTCGTTATTTGGAGTAAAGATACAACAATCACCCATCTCACCTCATATCCAATTCACCAATAGTGATGCAATTTTAACTTTTTGCTACCTTTATGCAAATGATAGAGAAAGGATCTTTCCATATAGGAGTGTTCCAGGATCACATCGAAAGAATTACCTGGCACTACCATCAGGAGTTCGAACTGAGTTTTATCACGGAAGGCTCGGGCCGGCGGATCGTGGGCGACTCGGTGGAGGAGTTCCATCCGGGCGATCTGATCCTGCTGGGGCCGCGCATTCCCCATGTATGGTACCCCGAGGCCCTGAAGGCCAACTTCCACTCGGGCAGGACCCTGGAGTCGGTCTATCTCCAGTTCAACCACGACATTCTACCCCCGGGATTGACTCAGCTGCGTGAATTCGATTCGGTCAACCGGGCGGTTCGTCATGCCGAGAGGGGGATACGGATCACAGGAGAGACCCTGAACAAAGTCAGCGGGATCATGCTGCAGATGCCCTACCTTCCCTCCATGAAACGGTTGATGCATTTCTACGAGATCATGGATACCATCGGCCGGAGCAGATCGTTCCACTTCCTGGCCGGCGAGGAGTATGTGCGTTCCAGGTTCAGGACCACCCACCAGAGAGTCAAGCTGATCCACGAATATCTGATGAAAAACTACCTGGAAGAGATCAGCCTCGAAAAAATCTCAGAAATCGTTCATATGGCGCCTGCCTCAGTCTGCAGGTTTTACAAAAGTGTGACGGGAATGACCATTTTCGAATCTCTGAATAAGATTAAGGTGGATTATGCCTGCCAGCTGCTGCTCAACACCGACCATACGGTGGTCCACATCAGCTACGACTGCGGTTTCAACAACCTAAGCCACTTCAACAAGCAGTTCAGAAAGGTCACCGGAACCACCCCCTCTGAATACAGAAAGTTCCGACAGCCCTCCCTGGAACTCTCCTAAACACATATATTATATTCAAAATATCAGGTGTTTGCAAATATTGCATCATAATCGGATAAATTCCTCCCGGTCCCTCCATCTGCTATGCGCTAACTTTCCCCCATAAAATCACCACTGATATGAACGACCTGGATATCGCCCGCCGGGTAAAACTGCAACCCATTGAAACCATTGCAGAGAAATTCGGAGCAAAACCCGGAGAGATCGAGATGTACGGTAAGTACAAAGCCAAACTCCCCCTTTCCCTGATCGATGAACAAAAGGCCGGCCAGAGTAAACTGATCCTGGTCTCAGCCATCTCCCCCACCCCTGCCGGAGAAGGAAAAACCACCGTCTCCATCGGTCTCTCGATGGGATTGAACCGGATAGGTAAAAATGCCACTGTCGTGTTGCGGGAACCCTCTCTGGGACCCGTCTTCGGGATCAAGGGGGGAGCCACCGGGGGCGGATATTCCCAGGTGCTTCCCATGGAGGACATCAACCTTCATTTCACGGGCGATTTTGCTGCCATCGAAAAGGCACACAACCTGCTGGCGGCCGTCATCGACAATAGCATTCAAAGCAAGTTAAACGGCCTGGGACTCGATTCCAGGACCATCTCCTGGAAGCGTGTGATGGATATGAACGACCGGGCATTGCGCCGGATCATCATCGGTCTCGGAGGTACCACCTCCGGGGTCCCCAGGGAGTCGGGCTTCGATATCACCGCCGCCTCTGAAATCATGGCCATCCTCTGTCTGGCCGGTGATATCCATGACCTGAAAAAGCGCCTGGGAAATATTTTTGTGGGTTTCACCCACCAGAAAGAACCGGTCTATGCCCGCGATCTGAAGGCGGAAGGAGCCATGGCCGCCCTTCTGAAGGATGCCATTAAACCCAACCTGGTACAGACCGCCGAGGGTACACCGGCACTGATCCACGGAGGTCCGTTTGCCAATATCGCTCAGGGGACCAATTCGGTACTCGCCACCCGGATGGCCATGACCTTTTCCGATTACACCGTCACCGAAGCCGGATTCGGTTTCGACCTGGGAGCGGAAAAATTTTTCGATATCAAGTGTGTGAGTGCCGGGCTTTCCCCCAGTGTGGTGGTCCTCACCACCACCATCAGAGCTTTGAAATACCACGGAGGTGCCGGACTGAAAGAGCTTACCTCGCCCGATTGTGATGCATTGCTCCGGGGACTTCCCAATCTGGAGAAACACCTGGAGAACATCCGCCATTTCGGGGTCACCCCGGTGATCGCGGTCAACCGCTTTGCCAGCGATACGGAAGAGGAGCTGGAGGTGATCCGGAGAAAGGCCGGAAAGCTGGGGGTCCGTTGCGTGGTGGCCGATCTTTGGGCAAAAGGGGGTGAAGGGGCCATGGAACTGGCCAGGGAAGTGGCGGAGGTGACCGACGGAGATCCTCCCGTTTTCCAGCCCATGTATGACTGGAACTGGGATGTGAAAAGGAAAATAGAGACCATTGCCACCAGAATCTACGGAGCTGAACACGTGGACTACCAGCCACAGGCCAGAAAAGACCTTCAGAAAATAGCAGACCTTGGACTTGAGAGTCTCCCTGTCTGCATTGCCAAGACTCAGAAATCACTCTCCGATAATCCCAAACTGCTCGGACGGCCCAAGGATTTCATCATTACGGTGCGGGAAATCGAGATCGCATCCGGAGCGGGATTTTTGATCCCCATCACGGGGAACATCATGCGGATGCCGGGTCTGCCTGCCCGGCCGGCCTCGGAGCAGATCGACATCGATATGGACGGAAATATCACGGGGCTGATGTAAACGCTCCGCAATCGACTTTTATAAAGGAAACAAACAAAACCAGAAAGATATGCAAACCAAACTCAGTGGACCCTCCCGCGAAGTGATCATCGATACCGAAGGACAGGTGGTGATCATCGGGGAGAGTATCAATCCGACCAGAAGGAAAAAACTGGCCGAATCACTGGAGAAGGAGGATTTTGGTCCCGCAATCGACCTTGCAAAGACCCAGATCGAGGCAGGTGCGGAGGTCCTGGATGTGAATGTGGGTTTTCCCGGCGTGAACGATGCAGACCTGCTGCCCAGGGCGGTCAGGGCAATCCAGGAGGTTCTGGATATCCCCCTGTGCATCGATTCGCCCAACCCGAAGGCGATCGAAACAGCGCTGGGGGCCTACCGCGGGAAAGCGCTCATCAATTCGGTCAACGGAGAGGAAAAAGCCCTGGAGGCCATCCTTCCGCTGGCCAGAGATCATGGGGCTGCACTGATCTGCCTGGTGATGGATGATGAGGGGATCACCCACAATCCGGAAAAGAGGCTGGCCATCGCCGAAAAGATTGTCAACCGTGCGGTAAAGACAGGGATCGCCGAAGAGGACCTGGTGATCGATCCCATGGCCATGGCCGTCAGTGCCGATCCGAACGCCTGCATGGTGACCCTGGAGACCATCCGTCTGGTCAGAAAACATCTGGGACTCAATATCACCCAGGGAGCGAGCAACATCTCCTTCGGGCTCCCCGGACGGGATTACCTGAACAGCTCCTATATGGCGCTTTCCATCTGGAACGGGCTCACCTGCCCCATCGCCAATCCGGTGAAAATTAACTCCCTCGTCCGGGCCACGGACCTGATCAGGGCACGGGACGATTACGCCATGCGCTATGTGGCGGAAATGACTGCATGATAGACCGCATTGTCGGGAAGCATTAAACAGGAAGAAGATGGCTCTCTTTACCCCCGGCAGGAGGTGGCAACCCCCCTTCCTGCCTTTCAAAAAAGAACCTCCGGGAAGAAGGATACTCCGGAAAACAGAGCGGTGGATCAAGGGTCCCCTGTTCGGTTGCCGGATGTGCGGGAACTGTCTGCTGCAGGAGACCGCCTTTATATGCCCCATGGAGTGTCCCAAGGGAATGAGGAACGGACCCTGTGGCGGGTCCACCCCCGAAAGGTGCTATGTGGATGAGACACGTCCCTGTATCTGGTACCGGATCTACGACCGGGCATTCCGGATGGGACGGCAGGACCTGTTGCTGGAGGTGCTCCCCCCTCTCGACTGGGACCGGGTGGGAACTGAAACCTGGGGCGATGTGGTGCGATCGGTCAGGAGCTACGGGACCCGGAAATTCCTTTCCAGCCGGTTCAGCAGGGACCGGAATATACGTTCCTCTGCCTGGGAAGCGGTCTTCAGACCGGTTCGCCAGCCGGAGTGGTGGAACGGAGATGCCCTTGCCCATCCCCCGGCATACGAAGAACCGCTGTCTCCCCTGGAAAGTGCCCTGAGGACGGGACGGTTCGTGGTCACCGCAGAAATCTCCCCTCCTCTCAGCACAGCCACCGGGAAACTTTCCCGCGACATTGAGCGGATCAAAAAGATGGTGACTGCCATCAATTTCACCGACAGCGCTTCGGCCAGTCCCCGCATGTCGAGCATGGCATGTTGCCATCTGGCTGCCGGACTCGGAGCGGATCCGGTCCTGCAGGTGGCCGCCCGGGACAAAACCCGGAGCGGACTGCAATCCGAAATAGTGGGGGCCAATGCCCTGGGAGTAAAAAACGTTCTCTGCATTACCGGCGACAACGCCCGGATCGGCCCCTCTCCCACCAGCAACACCAACATCCTCGATATGGATGCCATCCAGATGCTCTGGATCCTCCGGAAGATGAGGGATGAGGGTATATACCTGGACGGCCGGAAGATGAAGGCTCCCCCGCAGCTATTTCTGGGGGCAGCTGCCTCCCCGTTCGCTTCCGCTCCGGAGTTCCAGGCACTCCGGGAGCTGAAAAAGGTCCAGGCGGGAGCACAGTTCTTCCAGACCAACCTGATCTACGATCCGGAAGGGCTCGATCCCTGGCTCGAGGGTCTGGACCGGTATCATGTGCTGGAGAAAGTCTATATTCTGGCCGGGGTGACCCCCATCAGGAGTCTCCGCATGGCACAGCATCTTCACCACCGCGTACCGGGAGTGACCATCCCCGGGAAAATCATGCAGCGCTTCGAGCAGGCAAGGGAAGACGATATGGAAGAGATCGGAGTGGAGATCGCGCTGGATACGATCCGGAAGATCCGTGAAAGACCGGGGATCAACGGGATCCACCTGATGACTGTCGGCTGGGAACCCATCGCCCCGAGGCTGATCATTGAATCGGGCCTGGGGTGAGAGCCGCATCCTTTATGCAGGAGTGATCTACACGTCAATGTTCGCGTACTTGGCATGTTTCTCGATGAACTCCCTCCTGGGCGGGACCTCATCCCCCATCAGCATGGAGAAGATGCGGTCTGCCTCCGCGGCGCTGTCGATCGATGCCTGCCTCAGGGTACGGCTGGAGGGATTCATGGTGGTCTCCCACAACTGCTCCGCGTTCATCTCACCCAGACCCTTGTACCGCTGAATCTGGATACCGGTCTCCTTGCCGCCTCCGTACTCACGGACGAAATCCTTCCGCTCCTCTTCGCTCCAGCAGTAACGTTCCACCTTCCCTTTCCGCAACAGATAAAGAGGCGGGGTGGCAATGTAAAGATGCCCGTTCTTGATCAGATCATTCATATACCGGAAAAAGAAGGTCATGATCAGGGTGGCGATATGGGAGCCGTCCACATCGGCATCGGTCATGATGATGATCTTATGGTAGCGGAGCCCCGAAATATCCAGGGCTTTGCTGTCTTCATCGGTCCCGATCTTCACCCCGAGGGCCGTAAAGATATTTTTGATCTCTTCGTTTTCGAAGATCTTGTGCGCCATGGCTTTCTCCACATTCAGGATCTTTCCCCGCAGGGGCATAATGGCCTGGAAGGTCCGGTCTCTTCCCTGCTTGGCCGTTCCCCCTGCCGAGTCCCCCTCCACCAGGTAGATCTCCGATTCGGAAGGATCCTTGGTGGAGCAGTCGGCCAGTTTCCCCGGCAGACCCGCCCCTGACAAGACGTTTTTCCGCTGCACCAGCTCCCTGGCCTTCCTGGCGGCATGCCTGGCCTGCGCGGCCAGGATCACTTTAGAGACGATCTGTCGGGCATCCCTGGGGTGTTCCTCCAGATAGTTGGCCAGTTCCGAGCTGACCGCCTGGTCCACCACCCCCATGATCTCCGAATTCCCCAGTTTTGTTTTGGTCTGGCCCTCGAACTGAGGCTCCGCAACCTTCACCGAAATGATGGCCGTCAGCCCCTCCCGGAAATCATCGCCGCTGATGTCAAATTTCAATTTTGAGAGCATGCCCGATTTGTCGGCGTAGTTCTTGAGGGTCCTTGTCAGTCCCCTTCTGAATCCCGAAAGATGAGTCCCTCCCTCAATGGTATTTATGTTGTTCACATAGGCGTGAATATTCTCCGAAAAAGAGGTGTTGTACTGAAGTGCGATCTCCACCGGTACACCGCTCTTTTCCGTCTCGATATGGACCGGTTCCTCGATCAGCCTTTCCCTGGTGGCATCCAGGAACTTCACGAACTCTTTCAACCCCTCCTCCGAATAAAAATGGTCCTCCCGGTAGCCTGCGGTGTGACCGTTTCCATTCCCGTTTCCGTTTCCATTTCCATTGCCATCACCGTTTCCGTTGTCTTCTCCCTCCCGCATATCTTTAATATGCAGATGAATACCCTTGTTCAGGAAAGCCAGTTCCCTCATTCTGGAGGAGAGGATCTCGTACTTGTATTCGGTGATATTGAAAATGGTTTCGTCGGGTTTGAAAGTAACGATGGTACCCCTCTTATCAGTGGTCCCGGTCTCTTCCACCGGACCGTCGGGGATCCCGCGCTGGTAGGTCTGCCTGTAAACCTTCCCGTCCCGGTAAACCTCCGCACTCAGAGTGGATGAAAGAGCATTCACACAGGATACCCCCACCCCGTGAAGACCGCCGGATACCTTATAGGAATCTTTGTTGAATTTCCCGCCTGCGTGCAGAACAGTCATCACCACTTCCAGGGCAGAACGGCCCTCTTTTTCATGGATGTCAATGGGAATTCCCCGGCCGTCATCCTCGACGGTCACCGAATTATCTTCATTGATGATCACTTCTATATTCTGGCAATGTCCCGCAAGTGCTTCATCGATGGAGTTATCCACCACCTCGTAAACCAGGTGGTGGAGACCCTTTTCACTCACGTCACCGATATACATGGCAGGCCGCTTCCGCACGGCTTCCAACCCTTCCAGCACCTGAATGCTCTCCGCCGAATAATCCATCTTCTTCAATGCTTCTCTCATTATCTTCTGCTTTTCTGTCTGTTCTCTCGAATAATTAAAACACCAACAAAGTCACCCGCCGGAGACACCTCTGCGGGCATTCCGGGAACGATTTATTTCCTTTCTGAATTTGATTCTTTAGGGTCGCTGAAAATCAACACATTAAAAATCAATTCCCACCCTTTGAATGGTTCGTGTAAAAATAGGAAAAATTGAGCAATAATCCATGCCCTAAATCTCAGGGAACCAGCGAAGTTATTAACAAAAACTGGCCCTGAACCGGAGGATCAGTTTTTGGTTCCGAACCGAAGCTTGTGGGTCACTTCCCTGATGATGAAATTCGCCAGATCCTGCCGGTGGATCTCCAAAAAATCCGCAACCGCGGAAGGATCCCGTTTTGAAAGTTCCCTCAGGGCCCAGGAGAGCGCCTTACGGACCATCGGATGAGCATCTCCCGCCAGCTTCCCGCATACATGCAGGGTGCGGGCAGTATCACCCGTTCCTCCCCGAGACCGCTGGTTCAGTGCCACCGTGGACACTGCCGCCACTCTTCTCCTCCAGGGATCGTCGGAGGAGATAAGCCGCTCCACATGGCCGTCGGTCACGGTGCCGATCCTCCACAGTACCCCGTATACGCCCACTGAGAAATGATCCACAGAGGCCCAGTTATCAAGCCGGAGCATGAGCCCGTCCAGGTCGGAGAGGCTCAGATGGCGGAGCAGCTTCCGGTTCCCGGCCAGAAGCTCAAAGGCCAGGATCTGCGCCTCGAACAGGCGTTCTGCCACCAGAAATTTACACAGGGCGATCCAGTCACCTTCTTCCCAGCCACTGTGATGGCTCCTCAACTGTTTGATCAGGCGGCGCAGTTCGGGATTGGCCACTCCTGCCACCTCCATCGATGTGGAAAAATAGGTGGCGGCTTTCCGGATCCTGGCCGGGTCGGATGATTCCCTGAGCGTTCGGATCACACCCTGGCCGGCCTCTTCGATCCCGCGGGAGGATGCCGTGCTCATGTCTGACTCCTATAGGGCATAATGGAAGCCCAGCATGGCCCTGAAACGGTAGGCAGGGTAATTGTGATACAGGTAATACTTCCGGGCCGCCAGGTTATTGAAACGCGCCCAGAAGGAGAGCAGTTTGCTGTAGCGGTACTCCACCCCCAGGTTGGCATCCACCGTGAGCGGAAGGGTCTCCTCCACCTGTGGATCGAAGTCTTTGTAGTAGCGTGGACCCACCGTAAATACCCCGGCGTTGACGACAATTTTATCTCCCAGATTGTAACGCAGCTGGACGGAGACATCAAAATCGGGCTTGTTCCAGGGATGATCCTCCCTCACCAGCGTGTAGTTATAATAATTCCCCTTCAGTATGATCTTCCAGGCATCGCCGGGACGGATGGAGAACTCCCCGTGGACCCGTGCCATGGTCAGATCATCATAGACCACCCCGAACTGGTTGCGAAGCGGACTGGTGGTATCGGCCACAAAAAAGTACTGGTCGTCGATGATCGAGTAGCTTCCCCGGATATTCCAGGCCAGCGCTTCCGAAAACCTCCCTTTCAGACCCGCGTAGGCGATCAGCTTGTGACTGGTGGGACGCAGGGAGAGCCCGGGAAGCACATAGGGATTCTCCTCCACGGTTTTCCGGTAATGGTTGCTTTCCAGGTAGCCGTCCACGCCGAAATAGGGAATGATCACTTCCCTGACCATATGGAACTGAAAGGTGGCCCGGGGATAGAAATGAAGGGAAAAATCACCCCCCGGCACCTCCCCGAACACATTCACGCCTGCGGTGAAGTTCCACTGGTCGGAACCCCTTGCAATATGGGGTTTCAGCCAGAAGATGGTCATATTCCCCACCGCCGTGTCCCAGTCGGGGTAATGCCCGTAGAAGGCCCCGCCGGCTTCGCCCGCCAGGTCGATCACCCTGAGTCTTTTATCAAATGAGAAGCTGGCTTCTGCGCCATGCTCCGTCTGGTCGAACTGATGAGTGAAATAGAAGTACTCCAGGGAAGCATCGTAGTTGAAATGGAAGGAATCGGCATGCATGGAGTGGAGTCCCAGTTCAGCCGAGGCCGTGAAGTAGGGATGCAATGCATCCTCCCTGTTCAGAACACTGTCGAGTGTGGGTTCGACCCCGTAGTGGACATAGGAGTTGTATTCCGCCCCGGCCCGGAAGTCGAACACGGAATTCCGCAGATACCTGCTGCCATAAAACTCGGCCATGTTCTCATTGAATCCGGAAGGGGCCTTCAGGTCGTTATCCAGTTTCACCTTTCCGTTCATGGAGTGATGCTTCAGGTGAAAACCGAACGTGCCGTACCGCGACCTGAGCTGGTTGATGGTGAGTTCCGCCAGCGGGGTCAGGTAGTTCCCCGCCCCCAGGGTGAGCCGGCTTTTGTAGAGCTTATTGAGCGGCATCTTGACCATCCTGGCCGCCCTGATCGGCTCCACCCGGAACTGGCTCTCATACCGTTTGGGAAACAGTTCGTAATCGAAGTCCGGGGATGTGAAATCGATCTCCTCATCCAGCCCGGGAAGAAGCTGGATCTTTTCGGCCGAGGAGAGGGTGGGACTGTAGGGCTTCACCACCCGCACCTCCTCCTGCTGCGCCATCAACGCCTCCGGGATCACGGCCGGGAGAAGTCCCAGCAGTACCCATGAAATTTTCAGAAGGATAAAAGAATTTCCCTGGCCCGGTCGCAAATATGATTGGTTCATGCTCATCTTGATTACGTGTTGGTGCAGCTCATTGTCCGGCTCCCGGTGACGGGGCGATATCGCTTTCGGCTTTTTCAGTCAGCGCCGCCTTCCTCTGAATGGCATTGGCGATGATGCCGTCATCGGGAATGGTGTAGTAATCGATCAAACTCTGGAGGGAATTGATGGCCGAGAACTCATCATCCTTGGCGATATAGATGTCCGACAGGGTCAAAAAGGCCATCCCCATCCAGTACTGGTGAGGGGTGTTCATCTCGATGAACTCATAAACCTCTTCCTCGGCCTGGTCCATTTTCCCCTGCCCGAAAAGAATCTCGATGATCCTGTACTTCGACTCCGCCCCCTCCTCGCTGTTCACCTCATAGGCCACCTTCCTGAAATAGTCGAATGCGAAATCGGGTTCGTTGAGTTCATTGAACGATTTGGCGATCACATAATTAGCCTCCCTGATCACCTCTTCCTGGAGTTTATCGAGCTGGAGCACCTGCCTGGCCGATTCAATGGCGTTGGCATACTCACTGAGCCGGTAGTGGCATCTCATGAGCCCGATCTGTGCTTCGGTGATGTTCTGCTTGGTCTCGCCCACCTCCAGCATGGTCCGGTAATAGCCCGCGGCGCGGTGATACTCGTTCTGCCGGAAACTGATCCTGGAAGCTGCCTGAAGAGCGGGTTCGGTGAACATGTTCCTGGGCCGGGAGATGATATAGTCGAGCGATTCCATCGCCTCTTCATCCTGCTGGAGTTTCAGCTGACAATCGGCTTTGTAGAAATGGGCATTGAGCAGGTACCTTCCACCCGGAAACGCATCCAGGTAATCTTTGAATGCCCTGACCGTTCCTTCACAATCGCCTCTGGTGTAAATGATCTCGGCAGAGGTATACGACAGGGAATCCTGTTCGCGGAGGGTGATATCTCGACCCAGGCGGTTTACGAACGCCAGATATCCGTCCACCTCCCCCTTCCTGACGTAGATGTTTTTGATACTGGTCAGGGCATTATCGGCTTCCGGGGTCCCGGGATACTCCGACGCCACCTGCTCATAATACTCCAGGGCACGGTCGTCCTCCCCCAGGTTGTAGAAGATCAGTCCCAGCTGATTCAGCGACTTGCTGGCATAACTTGAACTGGGATGATCCGCCACCAGTCGCTCATAATAGGTCTGGGCACTGGAGGGATCGTTCAGCACCACGTAGCTCCTGCCGATCTCGAAAAGGGCATCATCCACGAAATTGGAACCGGGCTGCTCCTCCAGCAGCCGGGTGAGCACCTCCACCTTCTGCGGGGCGCGGTCCAGAAGCCCCATGGTGAATCCCTTCTGGAAAAGGGCGTAGTCGGTGTCCGCTTTCCCTTCTGCAATGGCCCGGTCGTACCAGGAAATGGCCTGCTGATAGTCGGTCTGCACGAAATAGGTATCAGCGACCCTGTTGAGCGCATCGGCCACCGGTGCGGAGGAGGTACCCTGTTCCAGGTCCAGGTACTGCATGAACCATCTCCTGGCCTCCTGATACTGCTGCCGTTCGAAATGGAGATACCCCATGCTGTAGTGGCTCATGGAATACTCCTGCTGCCGGGAGGCTCCCGGACCTTTCAGGAACTCCCCGTAATAGATCTGTGCGGTGGAGGGATCGCCCGAACGATAAGCCGCCTCCCCCAGCCAGAAGTAGGTTCTGGAGGCTATCACCGGGTCGTATTCCGCAAATTGCAGGGAGATCTCCAGGGCATCCACCGCTTCTCCGAACCTGAGGTTCTTATACAGCTCCAGCCCCCGGTAGAAGGCCACCTTCTGATGAGCTCGTTCGATCTCCGGGGTCCTCCGCTGGATCTTTTCCAGCGAGGCAAGGGCCATGCTGTAATTCCTTGTGCCCAGATAGGCATTCACGAGGTAATTGTAGGCCTCGTCGGTATTGTCTGCCGCCGGGTAGGACCGGATATAGTCTTCGAAGGCACGGATGGCCTCATTGAACGGATTGTAGGACAATTCGTAGGTCACCTTGGCATAGTTGAACAGCGCATCCTGCCGGATCCTGGGATCAAAATCCATCTTTGCGGCCCCCGAGAAAGCGATCCTCGCCTTGTTCTTATCCCCGAGCCGGAGGTAACAATCGGCCAGGTGATAGAGCGCACTCTGGGCCACCTCGGTGGAGCGGTAGCTGATCTGCTCGAACAGCTCCCTGGCATTGTCGAACTCTTCGTTCATGTAGTAGGCGAAAGCGAGCTGGTATCGGTCATGCACCGTATAGGCAGAGGTATTCGAACGGTATGTCTCCAGAAACGGAAGCGCCTCCTGATACCGGCCGAGCATGAAATGAGATTCCCCGATGATCTTGGCCATCTCGCCCAGCCTCCGCTCACTGATGGAGTCCATCAGGGCAGGGGCATAATCCACCACCTCCTCATACTTTTTCTGGACATAGAGGATTTGAGAGATATAGTAGGGAGCGATCCCTGAAAACAGCGGATCATCTGCAATATTCCTGAAACCCATCAGAGCCGTCTCATAATTGCCTTCGGTGTAATGGATATGAGAATAGTAGTAAGTCGCCGGCGCCTGATAGGGCGAATCCACCTCCAGGATCTCGTAGAACCGGGCGCGGGCCTCCCCGAAATCATTCCTTTCGTAATAACTGTATCCCTTCTTGAAGTAATACTCCGACAGCTGTTCCGGGTCGAGCCTGAAACGATCGACCCGATTGTACCACGAAATGCAGCTGGCCCAGCTGTTTTTATCATAGAAATAATCGGCCAGCCTGAAACATGCTTCATCCACATGGGGGCTTTCCGGATAGGTGGAAATGAAGGAATGAACCAGATATTCCGCGTCATCGTTCCGAAGCTCCACCGCCGACATGGCCCGGTAGAATGCAGCTTCAGCGCGAATGACCGACCGGGATCCGGGATTTTCGGTCAGCACCTGGTCGAAAATATGCCTGGCCGCTCCGTACTTCTCCTGTTCGTACAGTTCGATCCCCTGCAAATAGAGGTTGTCACCGTATTGGTAAACAGCACTTTTCTGACTGAACAGGGGGAGAAGGACAAACAGCGGTATGGCGATCAGCAATGGCTTTTTGAAAAGACTCATCATGATGGGATTATCTGGATAAAATTACGAATATTCCAGGCGGGCACACGTCCGGCTTTTCTTTTTAATTAACACCGGGATGTTAATTTTTAGTATGATTATAATTCTTATTTTAGCCGGATATTGCAGGAAAAATGGCACTCGATCAGGTTATATCCCTTAAGGACGCAGTGATTTCGGTGGAGGGGAATGTGGTGCTCTCACAGGTCAACCTGGAGATATTCAAAGGGGAATTTGTCTACGTGATCGGAAGGGTGGGAAGCGGAAAAACCAGCCTGATCAGGACCATCAATGCCGAATACCCGCTGACCGAAGGCAGCGGTCTGGTAGGGGGTATACCGCTGGAGAAGATCAGGCGGAGGGAGATCCCCCGCCTGAGGCGCAAACTGGGGATCGTTTTCCAGGATTTCCAGCTGCTGATCGACCGTACCGTGGAGAGCAACCTGGAGTTTGTCCTGAAAGCCACCGGCTGGAGGGGCAAGGGGGAGATCAAAGACCGCATATCCGAGGTACTCGAGAAGGTCAATCTGGGCTACAAGGGATACAAAATGCCTCACCAGCTCTCGGGAGGTGAACAGCAGCGTGTGGTCATTGCCCGGGCCCTGTTGAATGATCCCGAGATCATCCTGGCCGACGAACCCACCGGGAATCTCGACCCTGCCACTTCCGACGAGATCATGAGGATTCTCTGGAATATCTCCGAGAACGGACGAGCGGTGATGATGGCCACCCACAATTATAACCTGATCAAACGGTTCCCCTCCCGCACTCTCCAGTGCAGCGAAGGTATGCTCTCGGCCGCCAATCTCAGTGAAGCCGACATCGACCGGATGATCCAGAATGAATAATCCCTCCATGGAGCTGTCGGTAACCACCCTTGGCGATCTTTCCAACCGCACAGCCGACCTGTTCTCTTCTGCCACAGGAAGCGGAGAGGTTATTCCGCTGACCCCTCTCCGGCTCGCTTCCTACCTTACCAATCCCCGCGGTCGCCGGGACGATCCCGTACTCTTCGAACTACGGCTGGATAACCGGCTGGTGGCCTACCGGACCCTGCTGCCGGACTGCTATTTCGACCGGGCAGGAGAGGCACGCCGGTTTGCCTGGTTCAGTGGGAACTATGTGGACCCCGAATTCAGAAGGCAGGGGCTCTCCACCCGGCTGCTGAAAAAGGCCGAGGAGGCATGGGAAGGAAATCTGGCCTATACCAACTACGCCCCCGCCTCCAAGGCAGTCTACGACCGGACAGGAGAGTACCCCCTCTGGCTCCTCAGGCCGGGAAAGCGATTCTATCTCCGGTCCTCCGCCGGAGAGTTACTGCGGAAGAGATTGGGTCGACGCAGCCTGCTGGAAAGGGGCGACCGGCTTTTCAACCGTCTCAGAGAGCCCCTGCTGAACCGGCAGGTGCCCCCCCTACCCGCTCCGGACCAGCTGGACATCGAAACCGTTGATCTTCATGGAGAAGCATCCGGCAAACCCCTGAATCAGCTGCTCGGTAAAGAACAGCTGGAGCTGATCGGACACACTCAGCAGGAGTCTCTTTTCGGGAGGGATATTCGCGAGTTCGACTGGATCCTCCAGCATCCCTGGGTCACCGGCGATCCCCTGATGCCGGCACTCCCCTATCCCTTCTCCTACCGGGCAGATCGCTTCGGGAATCATTTGATCACCTTCTGCAGGGTGACCGGCGGGGAGCGGGGGCTTATGTGGGTGGTGACCCATAACTCGGGTTGCACCGTCCCGTACCTCTTCCATACGCATACCGGCCTTCTGGCCCCGATGACAGCTATGCTGGTAAGACTGATGATCACGGAGGGGTGTGCCTACCTTACGCTGCGGGATCAGGGGCTCCTGAAACAACTTGCAGGTTTCCGCAGGGTCTTTCTGACCATCCGGGACATGCCACAGCGATTCTTTGCCCGGCAAAAACTGGCGGAAACACTTTCCCGGCTGGGACCGGCAGGCAACATGGGCCCAGGCAGTGGTAACCAGGTTCAAAGCAGCGGCGGAAAACAGGTTCATGACGGCGACGGAGATGTGGTATTCACGGGCTAGGTGCCCGTTCCGGGCATACTCCGGCTGCCCTGGTCCTTCTCAGTACCGGAGCCGGTTCCTGCCTGCAGGGAACTTCAGCAGGTAGTACAGGTATTCTGCCTTGAGGGCTGCCACTGCCGGGGCCCGGTACTCCTCCATGGGGATCCGCTGGATGAACCGCGGATTCCCGGTCCGCTTCAGTCCCGCCGTGCCCAGCAACGCCGCAACCTCTTCCCCCTCCAGCAACGATTCGATCACATGCCGGGGGACCCCGTCGCTGGTGAATGGAAAAGAGAAAGTGCGCACCCCGGCCCCGAACCGCTTCCGCAGATCCCGGAGGCTCTCTTTCACCCCGGCCTTCATTTGCTCAGGATCCAGTTCCCTGAAATCGGTGTGGTCGTCGGAGTGTCCTCCGACATCAAAGCCCCAGTCCATCAACTCGGACACCTGTCCGGATTGAAGGTAGACCGGGCGATGGTTCTGATAAGCCTCGAAATCCACCCCCATTTCCCGGGCCAGGGAGTTCAGCAAGACCTCCTGCTGCCCGCCGATCATCAGGATGGCCCGGTAGAGCTGATCCTGCTGGATCCCCAGGAAACCGGATGCCGGTCCGGCGGCCGAGGGGTCGTTCAGTACGGTGTCGGCCAGGATGGAAGCCTTAAAACGATAGAACATCCCGCCTTCATCCAGGAACCGGTTGTTCAGAAAGAAGGTGGCCGGAATGCCCTTCTCTCTGAGGATGGGAGCGATAACGGTGTGGCATTGAGCCAGCCCGTCATCAAAGGTAAGCACCATCCTCCTTCTCCGCCCCTCCGCTCTTCCGCCGGGAGACAATGAAGCCAGGTACTCCGTCAGAGATACCGGCTGAAAAACAGCAGCCATCCCCTCCAGGTCACGAATGAACCCTTCCGGATCCAGCTGACGGTAGAGATGGCGGACATGGGGCAGCGGATCACCCGATACCACATGGTAAAAGGGAAAGACCACCGGCTGGCCACTCCAGGAGACCAGTCTCTCCAGCTTCCATGGCCGTGCAGCAGCCACCAGTCGATTGCGGATCGGATCAGCCATATCCCTGCAGTTTACGGATCATCCGGGGCATTCTGTTGAACAGAACCTGCTGATAGGTCCGGGACTGTGCACCGAATCCCCTGAAAAATCTGGCCAGGGAAGGAATATCGGATCCCTCGAAATCGAGCTGGAGGGAGGACCCGGCATGGTCGCGGATAAAGGTGTCGATGATGCGGAACATACTCCTGCGCTCTTTCCCGGCTTCCGAGGAGGCCGAAACCAGGTAGAGGGCCCGGGACCTGCTGAAGCCGAAAAAAGCCGCTGCCAGGATCTCATCTCCGCGGCGAAGCGCATAGATCTTTCCCTGTTTTCTGTGAAGGATCTCCTCCAGGTGGGCCGTCAGCCACCGGTAGTCGTTCTCGGACCGCCGGATCACATCATACCTCCTCTTGAAGTTCACCAGTTCAGAGCAGTCCAGCTCTCTTTCCAGCCGGTCGTCCATCTCCCCTGCCCGCTTCAGATTCCTTCTGGTATTCTGCGAGTAATCCTCAGCTATCTCTGCATAGGACCGGTCCAGCGGCAACACAAAATTGGCCCGGTCCTTCACCCGGAAACCCTCCTGCTCCCCCACCAGATTGGCTGTATTGAATTGCAGTCCGCCCAGGCGGTAGCGCCGGTATACCTCCCGGAGCAGGTGGCTGATCACCAGGGGATCCACATACCCGTCACTGAACACCCCCAGCTGTTGGGTATAAAGCGGATGATACAGGTAGCGGATCCCCAGCTTCCTTTTCCAGGGAAGCGGCATCACCATCCGGTAGTCGCCGGTCAGAAGCGCCGACCAGCGCCCTGCCGATGAATCGAGGTACCAGCTGTACGGGTACAGTGTCTCCGGAGAGGACCGGGCGATCGTCTCGTCCCACCTCTCCGCATCAATCTCCTCCCTTTCCACAAACCTGAAATCCAACAACTTTACAGACTTTACGACTTTACGACTTTACGACTATTACAACTTTACGACTGTGATGCCTGCCCCCCCCCGGTCCACATGATCATCTCCGTACCACTCCACCAGATCCACCGTGTGAAGGTATTCCCTGATCAGTTGCCTCAGTACCCCGGTCCCCTTGCCGTGCAGGATTCGGAGCTCGGAGGCTCCCACCATGATCGCCTCATCGATAAAATCGACCACCAGCTGCATCGCCTCGTCGGCCCGTTTCCCCCTCAGGTCGATATCGGGACGGAAGCTGGCCCGCCGGGAGCTCACATCCCATTCCCCCAGCTGCACCCCGGAACCCCCACGGGAGACTCCTCCGGCAGCTTCCCCGCCGGAGAGCTTCTCCAGCTGCTCCTTGCCTACCGTGGTCTTCAGCATCCCGAAGGCCACCGTGCACTTTTGATCCTTCACCTCCAGTACCTCTCCCGGGATCTCCTGTCCTTTCATACGGACCCTGTCCCCCTGCCTGATCTCCAGGTCCTCCGGCTCCTTTTTCCGGGAAAGGGTTTTCCTGGACCGCTGTCTCAGATCGGGCCTCCGGGCCTCCAGCTCCTTTCCCTTTTCCCGGATCTCCTTCAGCTGATCCTCCACCCTCCTTTCCTCCCTTCCTTTTTCAGCTTCCAGCCCGTCCCGGAATGTTTCCAGATCTTTTCTCACCTCCTTGGTGCGCTCCTTTTCAGCCTCTGCCTCTCTGATCTCGCGGATGGTCTGCTCGATCCTGCGGTTCGCTCCCGACAAAAGGGCATCGGCCTTCTCCCGGGCCTCCTTCACAATGGCCTTACGCCGTTTCTCACTCTCCCGGAGCTCCGATTCATACCTGGTCATCAGTTCCTCCAGCTTTTTCTCCGATTGCCTGATCTTCTGACGTTTGCCCTCCCAGTATTTTTTATCCCTCAGAATCTCCCGCAGATGACGGTCGAAATCGATATGGTCCTGCCCCACTTTGTCGGCAGCCTTTTCCAGGATTTTCCCGGGCAGACCGATTCCGCGGGCGATCTCAAAGGCGAAGGAACTGCCGGGCTTTCCCACCTGGAGCTGATAGAGAGGCTGCATCTTCCGGTTATCGAACAGCATCGCTCCGTTGACGATCCCCTCAGCCGAGGTGGCAAAATGTTTCAGGTTGGTATAGTGGGTGGTGATCACGCCCCAGGTTCCCGCCAGGTTCATCTCCTCGAGGATCGATTCGGCGATCGCACCTCCGAGCATCGGCTCGGTTCCGGTCCCGAACTCATCGATCAGCACCAGAGTATCGGTGGCGGCATGCCGGACGAAAAATTTCATGTTCACCAGGTGGGAGCTGTAGGTGCTGAGATCGTTATCGATCGATTGTTCATCCCCGATATCGATGAAAATGCCTGCGAAGAGGCCGAACACCGAATCCTCCCTGCAGGGTACGGGCATTCCGCATTGCAGCATGTACTGAAGTAATCCCACTGTTTTCAGGCAGACCGATTTCCCTCCGGCATTGGGCCCTGAGATAAGCAGGATGCGGTTCTTCCCTCCCAGGTGGAAGGTGAGCGGCACCACCTCACGCTTCTCGGCCCGGAAAGCCAGGTAAAGCAGCGGATGGACCGCCTCTTTCCAGTCGAAGACCTGTTCGGGGACCACCCTGGGAGCGACCGCCCCGATTCGGAGGGCGAAGAGGACCCGTGCCCTGATAAAATCGATCTGTGCCAGAAAATCGTGGACAGCCAGTAATTCAGGAATGTAAGGTCGGATATCGGAGGTGAAGTCCTGCAGTATCCGGAGGATCTCCCTCCGTTCGGAGTATCCCAGCTCCCGGATCTCATTGGAGAGCTCGACCACCTCCGCCGGTTCGATAAAGACCGTCCGGCCGGAGGCTGATTCATCGTGGATCATCCCTCCCAGTTTCCGCTTGTTTCCGGCCATTACCGGGATTACCGGACGGTCGTTCCGGTAGGTGGGGACCACATCGGCATCGACCCAGCCCTCCTTCCGGGCCCTGTTTAACACCTGGGTCAGCTTCCTGGAGACGGCTCCCTGCAGTTCCGACTGTCTTCTCCGGATCTGCATCAGTCCGGAAGAGGCGTTGTCGCGGATCTGACCCTGTTTATTCAGGATCTTACCGATGCGATCCTGCACAAACGGATAGACCTTTACCGGTTTGCAGAGCGCGGCCAGAAATGGGTAACGTTCTGCCTGCTCACCGCGGAAGAAATGCAGGATCGCGCGGGTCGAATCGAGGCTTTTCTGAAGGCCCTGTACCTCTTCGGTGATCAGATGGGCCCCCTCCACCTCTGCCTTTTTCAGAGCTGCGCGGTTATCGATGAAATGTTGTACCGGGAACTCCTCATCGCCCAGGTGGATTCTTCTGAACTCCTCCACCCTGGCCAGCTCGCGGGTGATCTTCTCCTTATCGGCCGAAAAGGCCATCCGGCTCACCAGTTCCCTGCCCGGTTCAAACAGGCAATGCGAACTGACCAGATCACGGATGCGGTCGAATCCGATCTTCTCTTCGAATTTTTCCGGGTAGGTCAACAGCAGACTCCTTTCCGGGTCAAAAGTAATAAAAAGCACCCCGGCAAATAAAAAAAGCTGTAGCTTTATGTATTCAACTTCAAAACGAAGATCCAACTATGGCGAAACGTAAAATCCGAATGGGCATGGTAGGCGGAGGGCCCGGATCGTTTATCGGGCGGGTGCACTATATGGCTGCCGTGCTCGACGGGCAGATTGAACTTGTCTGCGGCGCATTCAGTTCCAAACCTGAGAAATCGAAGATCACCGGTGAATCCTATTATCTTCCTCCCGACAGGGTGTACGGATCATTCGGTGAGATGATTACCCGAGAGTCCGCTCTTCCGGTAGGTGAACGAATGGATTTCGTATGTATTGTGACGCCCAACCATCTTCATTTCGAACCGGCCAAGATGGCCATGGAGGCAGGATTTCATGTGGTCTGTGACAAACCACTCGCCCTGGATGCCGATGAAGCGGAGGTCCTGGTGAGGGTCAAGGAAGAGACCGGGGCACTCTTTGCCCTGACCCACACCTATTCGGGTTATCCCATGGTCAAAGAGGCAAAAAAACTGATCACGGACGGGGAACTGGGGCAGCTCCGGAAGGTGGTGGCGGAGTATCCCCAGGGATGGCTCAGTGAACCCCTGGAAAAAACCGATCATGTGCAGGCATCCTGGAGAGGGGACCCCGGGCGTTCGGGAAAAACCTGCTGTGTGGGGGATATAGGAACACACGCCTTCCATCTGGCGGAATATGTCACCGGCCTCAGGACAAGCGAGCTCTATGCCGATCTGGGAACCATGGTTCCGGGCAGGGTCCTGGACGACGATGCCAACATGCTCCTCCACTTCAGGAGCGGTGCCCGTGGAGTCCTTTATGCCAGTCAGATCTCCGCCGGTGAGGAAAACGCGATCAAGCTGAGGGTTTATGGAGAGAAAGGCGGAATCGAGTGGAGCCAGATGGAACCCAATACCCTGATAATCAAATGGCTGAATTCACCGATGGAGGTCCGTCGCACCGGGACACCTTTCGTCAGTCAAATAGCCTCCTTCAACAGCAGAGTCCCGGCCGGGCATCCCGAGGGTTACATCGAAGCCTTTGCCAATATTTACAGAAACGCGGCCACCTGTATGCAACATCTGCTGGAGGGAACCGAACCGCCCCTGGAGGCCAATGATTTTCCCACCATCTATGACGGACTCCGGGGAATGAAATTTGTGGATGCTTCGGTGGAGAGTTCGGAGAAGAAGAGCTGGGTCTCGATCTGAGTGGCATGGAGGCCGGCTGGATCTTCGATATGGACGGGGTGATCCTCGACAGCAATCCCCACCATAAGACCGCCTGGAGCATCTATCTGGAAAAGGAGGGGCTCCCGTTCACCGACCAGATCTTCGACCATGTCATTTCCGGGATGCCGGGAAATGAAACTATTCGCAGGCTCCATGGTGAAGGGATCTCTGACCGGGAGGCGGAACGCCGTCTGGATGAGATCGATGGCACGTTCAGGGATCTCATCCGCAGGTTGGACCATCTGGAGCCACTTCCCGGTTTAAGGGAATTTCTGAATCATATCCGCAGGCAGGAACAGCCTGTGGCGCTGGCCACTTCGGCACCCCCCGGCAACGTGGAGATCATACTTCAGAAACTACGCCTCAGGGGCTGTTTCGACCGGGTGATCGACCGCACCTGCGTCAGCCGGGGGAAACCCGATCCGGAAGTCTACCTGAAAGCCGTTCATGAGCTTCAGGTGGACCCTTCCCGCTGCATGGTTTTTGAAGATTCCCTGGCCGGTATAGAAGCCGCACTTGGAGCAGGGCTGAAAGTGGCGGGGGTGTCCACCAGCCATACCCGGGAGGAGTTGCTGAACAGCGGCGTACAGGTGGTGATCCCCGATTTCACCGGCCTCACTCCCGAGCAGTTCTACCCGGTTCTGCGGGAAAACCAAAAATCAGTGAAACAATGAAAAAAAGAGTTATTTCGACCATTGTTTGTCTGGCGATATTGCTCGCTGCAAAAAATACCCTTCAGGGGCAGGAAAAACTGACCTACCAGGTCCCACCGGCGGAGATCCTGGAGCTGGCCGATGTGCCACCGCCGCCTTCGGTAATGATGGATGAAGAGTGGTCTTACATGCTTTTCCGCTACAGGGAGAGCTTCACCCGCATCGAAGAGCTTTCACAGGAAGAACTCAGGCTGGGGGGGCTCCGTCTCGACCCGAAGCGATATATCGGAAGCCGGGTCACCTACTACACAGACCTCCGGATCAAGGATCTGGCCGACCCCGGCGGTGAGATCGTCGAGGTGAAGGGATTGCCGGAAAAACCACAGATGGCATACTTTACATGGTCGCCCCGGCAGGACCGTATCGCCTTTACCAATACAGTGAATGAGGGGGTGGAATTATGGGTGCTGGACCTGGAAAAGGCAGAGGCGAAGAGACTGACGGAGCCGCGGCTGAATGCCTCGCTGGGCGATGTGATCCGGTGGTTTCCCGATGGAAGCTCCCTGCTGGTGAAGATGGTTTCTCCGGAAAGGGAACCTCTGATCGAACGGGAAGAGGTGGTTCCGGAAGGACCGGTGGTTTCGGTGGCAGAAGGGAAGGAAGCCCAGAACAGGACCTACCAGGACCTGCTTAGAGACCGGGTCGATGAGCACAATTTCGAACAGCTGGTCACCTCCGAACTCCACCGGGTCTCCATGGACGGAAGCAACGTCCGGTGGAGGGCCGCCGCCATGTACGACGATTTAAGCTTCTCCCCCGACGGGGAGTACGTGATGGTCCGTACCGTTGAAAAACCCTTCTCCTACCTGGTCCCCTATTACCGATTCCCTGCGGAGATCAACATTTACAACGATAATGCCGAACCGGTCAGAACGGTTGTCAAAGTTCCGCTGATCGAGGTGCTTCCCCAGGGTTTCATGGCCACCCGGGAAGGCCGGAGAAATGTGGAATGGAGGTCGGACCGTCCCTCCACCCTGGTTTTTGCAGAGGCGCTCGACGGGGGTGATCCTGAAATACAGGTGGAATACAGGGACAAAATTTCCCAGCTTGAGGCTCCCTTCGACGGTACCCCCGTCGAACTGCTCAGAACGAAAAACCGGTTTTCAGGAATCCTGTGGGGGAACGAAGAGATCGCCATTGCAGGGGACCGCTGGTGGAACAACCGAAACACGAAGACCTACCTGTTCGACCCCTCGGATCCCTCCGGCGAGCCGGTGGTGATTTTTGACCGTAACTACCAGGATGTTTACAGCGACCCGGGGCGTTTTGTCACCCGCAGAAATCAGTGGGGCAAGGAGGTTCTGACGCTACGGGGCGACCGTGCATTCCTGCTGGGAAGGGGATACACCGAGGAGGGACAGTTCCCCTTCCTGGACCGTCTCGACCTTTCCTCCCTGGAGACAAAACGTCTATATGAATCCGGTTATACCGACAGGCTCGAGCGACTGTTCGAATATGATCACGAGGAGGATCTGCTGCTGGTCAGGATCGAATCCCCGTCCGATTTCCCCGACTATTATTTACGCGACCTGAAAAAGGAGCGGCTGGAGCAACTCACCTCCTTTGAAAACCCGTTCAGAAGCATACAGGATGTTCACAAAGAGGTGATCCGTTACAGGAGGGAGGACGGACTGGAGCTCTCCGCGACCCTCTATCTGCCGGTGGGATATGACATGCAGTCGAAAGAAAAAAGGCCCCTGATCATGTGGGCCTATCCCAGGGAATACAAAGACAGGGCCAGCGCCGGACAGACCACCTCCAATCCCAATGAATTCACCTATCCCCATTATGGTTCACCCCTGTTCTGGCTTACCAGGGGCTTTGTGATCCTGGATGATGCTGCATTCCCCGTTGTCGGCGAGGGAGAGGAGGAACCCAATGACACCTTCCGTAAGCAACTGGTGGCCAATGCCCGAGCCGCCATCGAGGCCGTCGATTCTCTGGGATACATTGACCCGCAGCGGGTGGCGGTGGGGGGACACAGCTACGGCGCTTTTATGGTGGCGAATCTGCTTTCACATTCCGACCTGTTCGCCGCCGGGATCGCCCGGAGCGGAGCCTATAACCGTACCCTGACCCCCTTCGGGTTCCAGAGCGAGGAGCGCACTTACTGGGAAGCCCCGGAGGTGTATTACCGGATGTCCCCTTTTATGCATGCGGACAAGATGAAGACCCCGCTGCTCCTGATCCACGGAGAAGCCGATAACAACTCGGGAACCTATCCGCTTCAGAGCAAACGCTATTTCAATGCGCTGAAAGGACTGGGAGCCACCGCCAGGCTGGTGATGCTTCCCCTGGAGAGCCATGGTTACAGGGCAAAGGAGAGTATCCTTCACATGCTCTGGGAACAGGACCGCTGGCTGGAGAGGTATTTAAAATAATTCTAAACAAATAGGCTGAAGCCTGATTTTCGTCAACTTTTTCTTGCTGTTTACGTAAGAAAACATAGTTTTGGTCAATAATCCTTGAGCAAACCATGGAAATCAGCTACCAGGAAGCCACCCTTCATGCCGGGAGAAGTACCGCCCATCCTCTCCTTTCAGCGCTAAAAAAGATCTGGATCAGCGATCCCGGCCTGATGACCCAGCTGCTGCTGACCGTGCCGGTGATCCTGGGCGGCGTGGCACTGAACCTCTCGGCGCTGCAGTGGGTCCTGGTGGGACTGGTCACCTTCGCTTTTCTGCTGGCCGGGGTATTCAGGACCGCAGCACTGCTCCAGGTGAAGCGGGAAACCGGGCTCTCCTCCTTCCAGGTCAGCCGGATCAAATGCATGGGAAATGCCATCGTGGTGGTCACCGCTGGTATTTCACTGCTGACCTACCTGCTGATCTTCGTCCCCAAAATTACCGCACTACTCTGACAGGATCAGAACCGCATCCTCTTCAAAAGGATTCACCGCATTCACCTTCCGGCCATCCCGGGTAAGTGCCGCCTTCTCGTACCGGTTATTCACCGGATCGAACCACCGTCCGGAATAGGTCTTTCCGGGTCCCGTCAGCAGTTCCACCCTGCCTGGTCCGGGCAGATAGGCCAAGATCAGAGTGTGATCCCTGGATTTCAGTACGGAAATATGTCTCTTATAATCCTCCTCGCCCGGCTGCTCCAGCAACAGTTCCTGTGCCGGCACCATGTCCCACCACCGGAGAGACCTGATCATCTCTCCCAGGTATCCGATCTGCCTGCTGCCGGGAAATTCGATCGACTCGTCCCAGGTACTCACCTTTTCCGGATGGTAATGATTCAGGGGTTTCTCCCCCTCGCGTATCCACGGCCAAATCCCGTTCGCACCGTAGGTGATCCCTGCGGGCGGAGCGGCGAAGATGCTCCAGTAGGAGGCCTGCCTGACATCATCGTCGGTGATCCTCTGCCGGATCTCCTCGTAACAGGGCTCCATATTGATCACCGGCCGGGGAGACAATTTTTTCCATCCCTCTCCGATCGTATGATTTATGAACCGTACATTCCTTACTGAAGTGTTGTGTGTAGACTGATATCCGTCGATGTCGTACCAGGGCTCGTCGCGGTAGATCTCCCCCACCCAGGAGCGGCCGTGGGGATGAAGGGTGGCAGGACCCTGGGGATTATCGCGGAACACCTCTCTCCCGATATGTCTCCACCGGCACTCCAGTTCCCCGTAATACTTTCCGTCCCCTCCCAGGACCCATGCCACGTGATGCGCCCCGTACCTGGCTACCATATACCTGGCCAGCAGGATGGCCTCTTTCCCGGGCAGGTAATATCCCGGGCTGAGTTCCATTCCCTCTCCGACGGGCAGGGCCCACAGCAGAACCAGGGCCGCCACATGCCCGTGGGCATTGATCCGGTCCATCTTCATGTCGAAATACTGGAAAAAAGAGGGATTCAGGGAGATCCGTCCGCTTCCAGTAAAGGCCACCTCTCCGCGTCCGTTGGTATCGCATCCCCTCCACTGGGTTCCCACCAGCTGGATCACGTTATACCCGTGACCGGCTCGCTGCTGAAGGTAATGCTCCCACTCCACCGCCCGCGATTTGAGTCCCCCGTTCCAGGCAGTGCAGCCCTGCCAGAAGAAAGGGGTTCCGTCGGCGTGACTCAGGTAATAGCTCCCGGGTACGGTCCGGATGCTGCCGTGGCGGTAAAGCTCCAGCGGTGAATCGTTCTCCGTGCAACGGAATGTGCCCGATTGATGATGGAGTCCGCCGTTCAGCGTATCCGAACAGAAGGTGGTGTACTCCCAGGCTCCTTTTTCTTCGGGCATGAAGCGGATCCGCCAAACCGTTCCACCGTCCCAGAAACCATTGATTTTATGAGTGCGGCCGCCCGGCGAAGTGAAAAGAGCGTAGAACTCCGGTACCTCATACAGAGGATTTTCATAGGCGGTGCTGCTCTCCAGGACCACTTCGAAACGGTCCCAGACCGGGACACTGTTCTCCTGTCCCCTGATATCATCGTTCCAGAAAAGCAGCATAAGCATGGTGATCGAAGAGATGATTCCGGTTTTCATGGTGAAGGTATTAAAGGTTGGATGAAATAGGTGAATTCACTTTCCACGGGCGCCACCTGGTAAGGATGGAGCACCGAATTGGCAGTCCCTCCCACTCCGCTCACCCGGTGGTCGATATTCAGCGTCACCGAACCCCGGTCCTGCAGCTGAAAGGTATGCCTTGCCCGGTCCAGATGACCGGTGGGATATTTCTGGGCACTCACCTGGAAGAACTCTTTCGAAGAAACCAGGATCCCCCTGCCTTCCCGGTCGGTCAGAGCGGCCCAAACCACATCGGTCCGGTTTCCGTAATCCTGGGGAATCAGGTAGGGTTGATAGTCCTTATCCACGGTGGTTTGGTACCTGCCTGTTTTCGCCCCGGTTTTCCGGTCGGGATAGTTCTCGAAGGGTCCCCTTCCCCACCACTCCAGTTGGCGGAAGCTGCGATCCAGCTCCATCTGTATACCCATTTTGGGGATCCACCTGGTCATATAGTCCCTCGGGGAGACCCGGGTGGACAGCTCCATGGTGCCGTCTCCTCCGATGGCATAGCGGTACCAGATTTTCATCCCGGTGGTATGGTTCCGGGCATGCTGGCTCGCCTCCACCTCCATCACGAACCGGGACCCGGTGGTGCGCCAGTTCACCCGGTCGGTCACCTGTGTCAGCCTGTCGAGTCCGAGGGAGTACCAGCCGTTGGCCGTCTGCCTCCCCATCCACTCGAGGGTGTAACCCATGTGGGTATGCCAGGCGCTCCATGCATCCAGGTCATTGGCCAGGGGCGCTCTCCAGAGGTTGAAACGGGGTCCTTTCTGCAGCAACTCTTTCCCATCCATCTCCATGGAAACCAGGGATCCGGAGGAACGGTCGAATTCATAGCGGAATCCGGGGCCCCATACCCGGATATGCGAGCCGGTCGTGTCCACGGATGGCGGTTCTCCGGTCGTCGCCGGAACGAGCGGTGCCGTATGCAGGATGAACTGCTCCCAGGCCACCTCATGACCGGCCCGGGCCCAGGGCCTCTCCTGGCCGGTCCGGCAGGAAAGCTGCAGGATCAGCTGGCTTCCGGGAGAGGTCTCTGTAATGGCGTCTGAAATATCGGTGGCGTCCAGCGGAAGGTGCACCTGCTCTTTTCCCCCGGGCTCCAGAGAGGTTTCCACCACCCCCTGCCGGATCACTTTCCCGGCAGCATGGAGTTCCCACAGAACCTCCATTTCATCGAGTGAGGTGAAATGGTGGTAATTCATCATCTCCACCCTTCCGTTTTCCGGATCGGCCGAACGGAACACCACGGGCTGACCCGATTTCTTCATCTGCCACAGCTCGGGCTGGACCTGCCGGTCGGGCCAGACCACACCATAGGTCCGCCCGGGCAGTCCGATGGTATAGAAATCACCCTCCTCCCGGCAGGTCTCGAAGTCGAGCCAGAGCAGCGATCCCTGCCTGAGGTCTTCCCCCTCCTCCTGAAGGAGCGCCGGTTCCACGGCCCGGTCGAAGATCCGGACCCGGTCGATCCTTGCACGGCACATATATCCGCGGTGACTGTCCCACAGCTCGGCACTCTTCCCGATGGTCACCCCGAAGGGAGCGTTCAGGATCCTGCCCCGGCACGCCCTGGTTCCGGTGATTCTGCCGTCCACGTATAGCTCCAGCTTCGAGCCGTCGTAAATTCCGGCCACATGGTGCCATTCCCCCTCCCAGTTTTCCGGAAGCTTTCCTCTCACAGCTGTTCTTGTCCCTGTATTCACAAAAAATTCCAGGGTCCCGCTGTCGGGCTGAAAGAATCCGTACTGATAATCTCCTTTGGTCAGGAAATGGGACGGGCCCGGGTAGGCTCCCGGCATCACCTCCATGGAGAGGGTCAGTTCCTCTCCCTCCACATCGAGGGCAGGGTCCCGGTAGACCTCCACCCAGTCGTCGTTCCCGCTCAGATGGAGCGCTTTTCCGTAAGGTCCGTCCACCAGGCGGGCCCGGTTCATCAGTGCAGTCTGGATCCCTCCCGGGGACCCGTCCCGGGTCAGCCGCACAGGCCAGCGTATTCCGGGACTCACCCAGTCCCAGATGGCCCCGCCGGTGAGCCGCGGACAGGTGCGGATCAATTCCCAGTACTCATCCATGCCTCCCAGGCTGTTCCCGGTGGCTGCAATATATTCATCCATGAAGGAGGGACGGGGATCGCCGGAACGTGCAAACCGGTGCTCCAGCCTGAATGGCTGAAGATACCTGGGTCCGACGATGTCCTCGCACCGGATGGGATTGGTGGCAGGGTCCTCATCCCTGTTCCCCCCGTACATCCAGGCGGGCCTGGAGGGATCGATCTCCTTGCCTTCGCTGATCAGGGCACAGATGTTCTCCCCGTGACCGCTTTCATTCCCGGCACTCCAGACCACCACCGAGGGGTGGTTCCGGTCGCGGTAGACCATCTTCCTCATGCGGTCCAGGTACTGCTCCCTCCACTGAGGAAGACCCGAAAGGTAGATATATCCATGGGCCTCATCCCCGGTCTCATCGACGATGTAGATTCCCAGCCGGTCGGCCAGTTCCAGGTACTCCACGTTGGGCGGATAGTGGCTCGTCCGCACGCAGTTGATATTGAACTGCTTCATCAGCAGAAGGTCCTTCCGCATGGTGGCCGTGTCCATGGCGTGCCCCGTTTCGGGGTGCATCATATGGCTGTTGACCCCGTTCAGTTTAACGGCCACCCCGTTCACCAGAAGCGCCTGATCTTTCACCTCCACCTCGCGGAATCCCACCCGGCTGCTGAGGATCTCGGTCACCTCACCCTTGCGGTCCAGCAGCTCCATGACCAGGGTATAGAGAACCGGCTTCTCGGCCGACCATTTCTCCGGTCCGGAGACCGGAACGGACAGCCTTATCGTATCCACAGCGCCGGCCCTCAGGGTTCCTGCCACCACCTCGGCCGCGGTGCCCGGAACCTCTTTCTGAAGGTGATCGTACAGGGTTGTCCTCCACCTCAGGGGGCCGCTTCCCCTCCGGGAAGTGTTCACCAGCCGGGCCTCCGCAAGAAGGGTGGCATCCCGGTAGGATGCATCCAGATCGGTGACCAGGTAGTAATCCGCCACGTGCACGGGTGAGCGGGCCACCAGGTAGACATCCCGGTAGATCCCCGACAGCCTCCAGGTATCCTGGTCCTCCAGATAGGAGCCGTCGCAGTAGCGGAGAACCCGGACCGCCAGACTGTTCTCTCCCTTTTTCAGGTAAGGGGTGATATCGTATTCCGCAGGTTCCATCCCCCCCTGGTTGTAACCCACTTCGCGGCCGTTGACCCAGACATAGGAGGCCGACTGGACCCCCTCGAAATGGAGGTGGACCCTTTTGCCCTCCCAGTTCCCGGGAAGGGTGAACGTGCGATAATAGGAGCCCACAGGGTTGAAATCACCGGGGACCTCCGGGGGGTCCATCGGATGGGGAAGACCGATATTCCGGAAAAGGGGATATCCGAATCCCTCCATCTGCCAGTTGGAAGGCACCCCGATCCGGTGCCAGTCCTGCCGTGAGGCCCCCGGATTGAAAAAATCTTCCGGTGCCTCCCCCGGATGGGATGCCCAGTGGAATTCCCAGGTACCGTTGAGCATCATGCACCAGGGTGAGGATTTACGCTCCCCCTGCAGTGCCTCTGTCAGATCCCCGTAAGGCATCAGGGTGGTATGGGGCGGAAGCTGGTTCCGCTGGAAGACCTCCGGATTCTCGTAATCCGGATGCAGCTGTGCATTTACCCATCCGGCTGCCAGGCAGAGGAAGAGGAGGGTGATCCCTTGGATGTTCATAGGTCAGGTTTTATGGTTCTTTCCGGAGAAGGGAACCGGCCACTTCCAGGGCCAGCTCATACTTCCCGAAGGGTGCGCTCACCTGGATCCCCCTGGAGAACCCCCTCACCTTCTCCACCATCTCCAGCGCGATCCCGACTCCCGCCTTCAGCTGGTCCTCCCTGGTGTCGTACCGGCCGATGGTCCGGATCACATGGTCGGGAACGAACACTCCCGGCACTTCGTTCTTCATGAACTCGGCGTTACGCAGGCTCACCAGGGGCCAGATCCCCGCGATCAGGTAGAGCCCTTCCATGTCGGCCTTTTCCAGAAACCCCTCCAGGGAGGGTACGTCGAATACCGGTTGAGTGATGACGAATTCAGCCCCTGCCTCCTTCTTCAGCTTCAGTCGCTTCAATTCGTTATCGGGACTGACCCCGTTGGGATCCAGTCCCACCCCGATGAAAAAGGAGGTCGGCTCCCCGATCCTCTTTTCGCCCACATCGATCCCGTGGTTCAGATTGTTCATCAGGTGCGCCAGTCCGATTGAGTCGATGTCAAATACGGCAGTGGCCTGTGGATAGTCCCCGATCATGGGGGGATCACCGGTGACGGCCAGGATGTTCCGGATCCCCATGGCAGCGGCACCCAGCAGATCGGACTGCATTCCCAGCAAATTGCGGTCACGGCAGGTATAGTGCAATACAGTCTCGATCCCCACCCGGTCCTGCAGCAGCACCGACAGCGCCAGGCTGGTCATCCGGGCCGATGCCCTGGGTCCGTCCGGGATATTGATCGCATCGACCCCTTTCTCTTTGAGCATCCGGGCACCGGAAACCGAATTGGTGATGTCGATGCTGCGGGGCGGCACCATCTCCACCAGTACGGTGGATCGCCCCTCTGTCAGTTTCCTGGCAAATGCCGATTTCCTTTCCTGCGGTACCGGCTCGGGCAGCGGCTCCTCGCTCACGGGCCGGATCCCGATCTGGATCGAATGCTGGATTCGGGTCTGCTTCATGGCCAGGGCATTGGCCATTTTACTGATATGTTCGGGGGTGGATCCGCAGCAGCCTCCCAGGATCCTGACTCCTTTTTCAATGAACCGTTTGGTGTAGACCGAGAAGTACTCCGGGGTGCTGAGATAGATCATCCGGCCGTCCGTGTACTGGGGACGGCCTGCATTGGGCATGACCGCCACCGGCACAGAGGTATGCGGGATGATCTGCTCCACAAAGTCGAGCATCGGCTTCGGTCCCACGGTACAGTTCAGTCCGATGGCGGTGGCACCGGTGGCCGACAGCCGCCTGGTCACATCCATCAGATCGACCCCGTACCGGGTCTTGCCGTCCTCCCTCACGGTCATCATGGCGATCACGGGAAGGTCGCTCACCGACCGGAGGGCCGCCACCGCCTGTTCCATCTCCCGGATATCCTGAATGGTCTCCAGGATGAACAGGTCGACTCCGGCCGCCGTCATGATCTGTGCCTGTTCCCGGAACGATTCACGGACCTCCTGCAAAGAGGTATCTCCCCACGGTTCCAGCTCCACCCCTGAAGGACCCATGGATCCGGCCACATAGGCTTCTTCTCCGGCCGCTTCCCGGGCCAGGCCGACCCCTGCCCCGATCACCTGCTCCATCCGGTCCAGCAGGTTGTGGGACCGGAGCTTGAACCGGTTGGCCCCGTAGGTGTTGGTCTCGATCACCCGGGCCCCCGCCCGGATATACTCTTCGTGGATCGAGCGGATCAGTTCCGGCCTCGAGAGATTGAGCTCATCGTAGCATTTGTCGATGAAGACCCCTTTCTGGTAAATCAGGGATCCCATGGCACCGTCCAGCAACACCAGGTGATCGTTCAGGTACTGGTCGAAGGGAATCATCGCCTAAAAGTACTGAAATTTTCTCCATGCTGCCTGGAACGGATGTACTCCATCCGGCGGCTGACCTGCTGACCCTCCGCCACCCCGGGCTGAAGGTCGTCCGGGCCGATCGTGAATTCATATCCGTAGGGACCGTCCATCAGCAGCACGATGGAATTGAGGATAATCGCTGCCTCCAGGTCATCGGTGCACTCTTTCAGCGCTGCGGTGATTACCGGTACCGGGTCGTTCAATCCTGTAAGGCCCAGGAACTCTGCTGCCCGGGTGCGCACCAGCAGATCGCGGTACCCGGTCAGTTCTCCGGCCCTCTCCGCGAACTGCTCCGCTTCCTTCCCGAACGCACTGCAGACGATCAGTCCCCAGTAAAGATCGAGGGGATCGCCGGAGCGCAGCACCCTGTCCAGTTCCCCGGCGGCCTCGCCGAACGGCAGAAGCGACAGGTCGGCGATATCCACCAGCCGGGAAATCTCGTCCCTTCTGTCCTGTCCGAAGGAAACGGGGTCACCGGATCCATGCACCCGCAGGTAACTTTCCGGATAGAAGCTCAGGTCCGGCATTCCCCTGACCCATGCTGTGAGCAAATCCCGCATATGCCGGAGGGTATCCGCAAAGGCAGGATCTCCGGCCAGGTTCAGTGTCTCGAAGGGATCCTTCTCCACGTCGTAAAGCGCTTCCGGCTCCCTGGGTTCGAAGAAGGCCGATTGAACAGGGTTCAGTTTACCTTCCCTGTGGAGATCGCGCCACTGGCGGAATGCTGCGCAACGGTAGCGGTAGTTGTTCTGCAACCCGTCGGGATGAAAGGGCTGATAGCTCCGCATATACTTGAAACGCCCCCTTCGCACAGTCCGCACCAGGTCGTATTTCTCATCGAACCGGTCGGCGTAGCCGTAGGTGGTCCTCCGGTTTGCCATCTCCTCCCCGCCGATGCCCGGTCCCATGAAGGGTTTGCCGTCCATTGCCGCCGGAGTACCGATCCCGGCCAGATGCAGCAGGGTGGGACCGAAATCGGCAAAACTGACAAATCCCTCCTCCGCTGCTCCCCGCTTTTGATGCACCAGGTGCCTGTACCGCTCCGGTATCCTGACTACCAGCGGGACATGAAGCCCCGTTTCGTAAGCGTACCCTTTGCTCCCCGGCAGCACCCCGCCATGGTCCCCGAAATAGAAGACAAAGGTATTTTCAAGTTCCCCCTCCTGCTCCAGCCGCCGGATCACCCTTCCCACGATGGAATCCACAGCCAGGATCCGGTCCCGGTAATAGGCAGCCGTGAAACGGAACAGATCGGTGTCGGGGTGCCGGGGAAACAGATGCAGGGAGCGGGGATCGGTGACAGGGGTATAGGTATGCCGCAGTGAGGCGGGAAAATGGAGCGAGCTCTCGTGGGAAACATGATGGGACTCCATGTGAAAGAAAGGCTGCCCCGGGGCCCGGTTGGTCCAGCGGGCATTTCCGGAGGACTCATCCCAGGTCCCTTCACTTTTGATATAGTTATAATCCTCCTTGTGGTTATTGGAGGTATAATAACCCGCCATTCGCAGCAGGGCCGGGAACATGACGGTTCCCTCCGGCATGGGTACGGGAAAGGATTTCCGGTGGTACTGCGCCCCGGTCCGGGGACCGTAGCATCCCGAGATCAGGGTGGAACGGGCCACGCTGCACACGGGTGCGTTGGAAAAGGCCCGGGTGAATGCCACCCCCTCCCGTGCCAGGAATTCGATATGGGGAGTGGAAATACCGTGGGGGTCAAAGAGCTTCATGTAATGTTTGGAGTTGTCCTCCGATACGATCCAGAGAAAATTGGGTCTCTCTCCGGATCCCACGTATGCCCTACCGCCCCGGCCCATCACCGCTTCGATCTCCAGGTGCTCCGCCGATGCTTCCGTGGCAAGGAAGGTCACCTCGATCCGTTTCAGTCCCTCGATATCCTTGTCATAGGGCAACGGAGGAGGCGAAAGATCCACCACCCTGGTCAGCCCGGAAACATTGGAACGGACCTTCAGCTCCATGGACCGTCCATCCTGGTGCAGGATCACCCGGTTGCTGTCCAACTCCACCTCGGCCCGGGTGACCAGCTGCCAGGTGACCGACCGGGTCTGGTCGTTCAACCCGATCCTGTCCCGCACCACCAGCCGGTCGCCGGGCATCCGTTTGAAGGTCCGGACTGCATTCTCCGCCAGGTTTCCGAACAGAGGTGCCAGTTCAAAGGAGGCCTCGGGCGAGTCTCCGCGCTCATCGGACCTGATCAGGGTCGACCGGGCACCGGCCCTGTGGAGCTCCCCGTTCACGGTCAGCGTGCTGTGCCCGAAATTATTTTTGGTCAGCAGATTCCATCTCCCCGAACCCTGACTGCTATCCCAGAGAGCCTCTCCCATCAGCTCCTCCAGCCGGTGGTAACTCTGGTTCCCGGGATCGACCGACCATCGGACCCCGTCCAGTTCGAAAATGAAGGAACCGGCATCCATATTCCCGTGGTTATCCGCCGCACGTCCCCCTTTGGCGGCCAGAAAAAATGCGTTCCTCCCCCCAGCACGGTCCCTGAAAACCACCACGGGCTCCTCTCCCCTTCCGGTCCACACTTCCGGGAGCTCCGGCGGGCCGATGCTTTCCCCGGGACCCATCTTCATGACCCCGGAGCGATACCCGGAGGTTTGCAGCCACCATACAGGAAAGAGCCGCTGGCCGGCGACCCCTCCCGTTTGCTCCTGCCTGTCCAGCTCCTCCAGATAAGCATCCCAGTCGACCCTCTGCCCCGTATAGCGGGCGAACCAGCTGAGAAGACCGAAATGGGTCAGGCTGTGATACCCCGCTGTCCCGGAATCGAAGAAGTTATAATACTCCCCCGACGGTCCGGCAAGCACGCGGCTGAACATCGCACTTTCACCAACCCCCGGGTGGGATCCGAATCCGAAATCGGTTCCCAGGGCCGACTCAAACACCGAGAGGGTGACAGCCAGGTAGGAGGTGGCATAAAACCAGTAGGAGGGCCCCTCGGGATAGACCCCATCCGGCGCATAGGGTTTCAGTGCCAGGGGAATATGTTCCACCGCCCGTTTCAAAACCGCTGTCGCGAGTTCGGGCTGCTGTTCGAAAACAGTCAGGGCGGCCAGTGTCAGCCCGCCATGGCATACCAGGTTCCAGTTATGGTGCACATTCACCCACCAGTTATTTCCCTCTTGCTCCAAAGAGGGGACCAGCGCCTTCCGGATCAGGGACTGACGTGCCTTCCCGGCCACATCCGGGTCGATCCACTCTCCCGCCCAGTCGATTGCCAGGGCCACGCCGGATGCCATCTCCGCCACATCGAGGAAGTGGGAGGGATTCCAGTCGCTGAATGAAGTGACCGCATCCAGCTCCTGCTCCAGCCTGGCCAGGTGCCGGTCATCCTTTCCGATCCGGTACATCAGCGCCAGGGTGGAGAGCCGGCGGAGGGCCTCCCTGGACACTCCCAGCAAGCGTCTGCCGGTTTTCTCATAGGTCAGGGGCGGTTCATCCAGCAGACCGTCGGCGCTGCCCTGAAGCAACTTCCAGCCGGCGGTGGCGGCCCGGTCACCCCGGTCGAGCAGGGTGATCAGCTGCTCCTCCGTCCCGGGGGTAAGGATCAGTCTTGGATGGCCCGGCCGGAGGCTGGCCCGGATCCACCCGGCAGTGACCCTCTCCCCCGGGTCCTCCTCAGCGCCCGGTTTCAGATGAAGGTCGGCGAAATCCATATAGCGTTCCCAGTCGTAGAGGGTTACATCGTGCTTTCCGCTTCTGATGTGGTATCCCAGTTTTCCGTTCCATCTGGGTTCATCGACCGGAGGCAGCAGAGCGTTTTGGAAGGGATCATTTCCATAGAGAGTGTACACCGGGCTGCCGCAGTAGAGCGATAGATACTCTCCATGGGGATCGGCCCACCGGTCCTCTTCGGCACTGGCCACGTAAAGCGGGCGGGGTGCCATCAGGGCCATGAGCATATGCTGGTCCACCGGGAGAGCAGCCACCCTGCTGCCGTAACCATGAAAGCGGGAGGCGAACCAGTGGGGGAACACCTCGTTGATCCGGCTCACACTCTCCCCCGCATTGCGCCTGGAAAGCGCCGCCCCTCCGCACCCCGAGTTATTGGAGATCACCATGGCGAACCTCTGGTCCAGTGCACCGGCCCAGAGGGCGGTCTTGCCCAGTCGTGAATGCCCCATCACCCCCACCCTCTCCTGGTCGATCTGCGGATCGGATTCAAAATAATCCATGGCCCTGGAGAGTCCCCATGCCCAGGCGGCGATGGTCCCCCAGGAGGAAGAATCGCGCCGGGCGGGCGGAACTCCGTCGATCCGGTGGATCCCGTTCTTGAATCCGTCGTCCGTATCGGGATCGAGATCCCCGCTGTAGATGGTGGCCAGCCCATAACCCCTTTCCAGGATCCGCTCCACCGGCCAGCGGCGGCTCGCCACACCTCTGGAAGCTTCAGTGGCCCGATGATCTGTAATCCCGTAGTTGTCATTGTTACGAAGCCAGCTTTCGGTGAGCGAGATGGAGGGGTCAGGGTGAATGGTATGGTTCCCGTAGAAATTGAGCCCCACGAACAGGGGAACCGGCTCACCGGCTCCGGCCGGCAGAAAGATCAGAATGGTAAAGGAGTGGGACCCCTGCCCGGTGGAAACGGTGACCTTCACCTCCTTTTGCACCGCCTTCCCGGCCAGTGCGGCACCATGATAATACTGTTGACGGAAATCGACCCTGAAGCCGGCATCGGGGACCCGGCCGTAGACATGTTCACGGAACAGCTCCAGGATCTCCTCCCGCCTCCGGGATTCCCAATCGGAGGCGCCCCGGACCGGCCCGTGCTCCGGGCTCAGGAGCAGGCCGGGAAGCGGCGAGGTGGTATGCTCTGAACAATCGGGGCGGTTCTGCGTAAATACATTGCTGAAGAAAGCGAACTGTAGTGCGAGGAACAGCACCGCCGTTCCATGCAGATTTCTGTGGGGTCTCATGGTCTTAAAAATACAATCCCTCGCCTCAAAAAAGAAACAATTATCCGTAATTCCATGAGATCGTTCCTTCTTATCGTCGCATTCCTCCTTTTTATGGCCTCCATGGACCTCTACACCCTGCGGGGGCTCCGGATCATGGGCCTTTTCCCCGCAGGTGGCCCGAAGCTCCCCCAACTGATCTACTGGGGGATCCATCTGTGGCTTTTTGCAGCCATGGTCTGGGCGGGGATCCGGTTCCAAAACCAGCGGGAACCCTCAGTATTTCTGGCGGTCACTGTCATTATGGGACTGTTCCTGATGCTCTATCTGCCCAAGCTCCTCTTCAACCTGGGCCAGCTGGCCGCCGATCTCACCTCGGTCGGAATCCGTCTGGTGAATTCTCTTTCCGGAGGCGGACAGGGAGCCGTATCGGTAAGAAACTGGTTCCTTTTCCCCGGTGCGGCGATGGGGCTCCTTCTGATGATCTCCATCGCGTGGGGGATGCTGCACGGACGCACCCATGTCAAGATATTTCAGGAAGAAGTCCGGATAAGCAGGCTTCCGGAACAGCTTTCGGGACTGAGGATCGTGCAGCTTTCGGATCTGCACCTGGCCGGATTCTACCGCGATCCCGGCTACATTGAGAAAGTGGTGGAGCGGGTGAACGGTCTGGATCCCCATATGATCTGTTTTACCGGTGACCTGGTCCACAACTTTGCCGAAGAGGCGGATCGCTTTACGGGGATCCTGTCGGAAATGAAGGCTCCGCTGGGCAAGTACGCCGTGCTGGGCAACCACGACTACGGCACCTACTACCGCTGGGATTCCGGTCAGGAGATGCAGGAGAACCTCGCCCGGGTGAAGGATCAGTTCAGGGCCGCCGGATTCGACCTGCTTCTGAACGAGCACCGTACGGTGGAGCAGGATGGAGGTGTGATCGAGGTGGTGGGGGTGGAAAACTGGGGAAAGCCCCCCTTCCCCCAGCGGGGCGACCTGGAGAAGGCGATGGAGGGAACCTCCCCGGGCAGACCCACGGTCCTGCTGTCGCACGACCCCTCCCACTGGGACCTGAAGGTTCGCGGGATGGAGGAGATCGAGCTCACCCTTTCGGGACACACCCATGGCATGCAGATGGGGATCGAATGGGGGCGCCTCCGTTGGAGTCCCTCCCGCTGGGTATACAGGTACTGGGCGGGTCTCTACCAGGAGAACGGACAATACCTCTACGTGAACCGGGGACTCGGTTTTACGGGATTTCCGGGAAGGGTGGGGATCCGTCCCGAGATCACCCTCATCACACTTCGCCCATGACCTCCAGGAGCCTCCGGGGAGCCCTTACCGGACGGTTGGTATGCCTGTCCAGGAACACCAGCACCACGGTGGCCTCATGGGCCAGCTTCTCCTCCTGGTTGAAGATCCGGTGATGGAAGGTCATCCTTGCCTCCGGAACCTCCCGGACAGTGGTCTCGATCCGGATCAGCTCATCGTAACGCAGCACCCCTCTGTAGACGGCCTCCACCGAGTAGACCGGCATCATCACTCCCGAGGCTTCCAGTTCGGCATAGGCCATCCCCATCTCCCGGATCATCTCGGAACGGCCTATTTCGTAGAACCGGGCATAGTTCCCGTAGTAGACCACCCCCATCTGGTCGGTATCGGCATACCGCACCCGGTAGCTAGTCGTACTAGTCGTAATAGTCATAAAGTCTGTAAAGTCTGTAAAGTCATAAAGTTGTAAAGTCGGCAAGGTGGAGGAGGAAGGCGTATTCCATGGCGGTTTCCCTGTACTGCTCGAACCGTCCCGATGCCCCGCCGTGCCCGGTCTCCATGTTGGTGTAAAGCAGCAGCAGGTTGTCATCGGTCTTCATGTCCCTCAGTTTGGCCACCCACTTGGCCGGTTCCCAGTACTGGACCTGGCTGTCGTGCAGACCGGTGGTCACCAGCAGGTGGGGATACTCTTTGGCTTCCACCTGGTCGTAGGGGGAGTAGCTGAGCATATAACGGTAGTAGGTCTCTTCGTTGGGATTGCCCCACTCGTCGTACTCACTGGTGGTCAGCGGAATGTTATCATCCAGCATGGTGGTGACCACATCCACGAACGGGACCGCCGCGATCACTCCCCTGTAGAGTTCAGGCTGGAGATTGATCACCGCGCCCATCAACAGTCCGCCTGCACTGCCCCCCATGGCGAACAGCTTTTCAGAGCTGGTGTAGTTCTCTGCAATCAGGTACTCGGCACAATCATTGAAATCGGTGAAGGTATTCATCTTGTTCAGCAGCTTGCCGTCCTCGTACCAGGGCCTCCCGTAGATCTGGCTCCCCCGGATGTGGGCGATGGCGTAAACGAATCCCCTTTCGAGGAGGGAGAGCCGGTGGGAACGGAAACCCGGATCGATGGTGTGGCCGTAGGAGCCGTAGCCGTAAAGAAGAGTGGGATTGTTCCCGTCCATCTCCATTCCTTTCCGGTGCACCAGGCTGATGGGAATTTTCTTGCCGTCATCGGCCGTGGCATAGACCCTGCGGGCGATGTAGTCGGAAGGATCGAAATCTTCATCCAGCACCTCATCCTGCTTCAGGATGGTCTTTTCGCGGTTCTCCAGGTGGTAATCGATGGTGGTGCGGGGGGTGGTCAGCGAGCTGTAGACATAGCGGAGCTGCCGGCTGTCAAATTCCGGATTGACCGACACACCGGCCGTATAGACCTCCTCCCCCATTTCGATATAGTGTTCCGGTTCGCCGCTCCACGGCATCACCCGCAGGTGAACCAGCCCCTCTTTGCGCTCCTCCACCACCAGGTATTCCTTAAAGATCTCGATCCCCTCCAGAAAGACATCCTCCCGGTGACCGATCACCTCTTCCCAGTGTTCCCTGCCGGTCTGCCCCACCGGGGTGCGCATCAACCGGAAGTTGGTGGCCTCCAGGTTGGTGATGATGTAGAAATGATCGCCGTAGTGCGAAACACTGTATTCCAGTCCCCGGACCCTGGGCTGGATCACCCGGGGAGTACCGGACGGCTGGCCGGCTGGCAGGACACGGTATTCGCTGGTCAGGGTGCTGGCACTTCCGATGATCAGGTACTCTTTCGATTTGGATTTGGTGACCCAGGTGCTGAAGGTTTCGTCGGTCTCCTCGTAGACCATCCGGTCGGAGGCGGCAGCGGTCCCCAGCTGATGGCTCATGACCGCCCTGCTCCGGAGGGTCTCATCGTCCTTGAGGGTGTAGAACAGGGTCCTGCTGTCCGATGCCCAGGAGGAACCTCCCGTGGTAAGGGGGATTTCATCCTCCAGCATCTCCCCGCTCTGCAGATCCCTGATATGGATGGTATATTTCCTGCGGCTCACCGTATCGATCCCGATGGCCATGTAACGGTTGTCGGGACTCACACTGAGTCCGCCCACCTGGTAATAGGCGTATCCCTCGGCCATTTCGTTCACATTGGCCAGGATCTCCTCGGGGGCCTCCAGGCTCTCCTTTTTTCTGCAGAAAATGGGATACTCCTTCCCTTCCTCGTAACGGACGTAATAGTAATAGCCGTTATCTTTATAGGGAACCGTGCTGTCATCCTGCCTGATCCGGGAGACAATCTCCTGAAAAAGATCCTCCTGCATCTGTTTGGTACCGGCCATCATCGCCTCACGGTAGGCATTCTCTGCTTCCAGATAGGCGATCACCTCGGGATTCTCCCGCTCCCGGAGCCAGTAGTAGGGATCGATCCGGGTATGACCGTGAATGGTCAGCTCTTTCGGTCTCTTTTCGGCTACGGGCGGTTCTGGTTTCATAGAGGATGGTGTTTTACACGATGGGCCGGACAGCGCTGCAACGAGGACAGCTGTTCCCGCCAGTTGACGGGCTTTCGTTGGATTTACATTCAATGAAATCATGACTTTTTGAAGAATCAGTGAATTTACCCATTTTTCCCGAAGTATTGTTCCATATCCCCCACGATCTCCAGCCCGGCGAATCGTCCCCGGTCACTGAACAGCACGCGGCCGCCGCGATCCTTCATCTCCACGAACACCGTGGAGATGATGCTCTCCCTGATCTCGCGGTCCATTTCGCCGTGACGGGGAGCCTTCAGCACCCCTCCTTCCCTCCGGAGTGCCCTTACAGTCAGTTGGCTTCGGCGGTTCTCCACTTTCAGCCGGACCTCCTCCCGGTCCACCCTGAGATGGGTCACCTTCGACCGGTTGTAGGTGGCAAACCGGTGGACCTGTCCGTCGTTATAGAGAAAGGAGAGAAAGCCTGGAAAGAACCCTTTCATCCAGGGAATCCGGGCCAGGGAGATCATGAAGGAAGCTCGGTCGTCCTTCTCAAAATGGTTGGACTGGATCCAGATCCAGTCCGACGGCATGCTCCGGCCCCAGTCTTTTTCGATGTATCCTTTCCCCCCCGAAAAATCGACCGCTTCGCCGTTGATCTGCAGACTTCCCCTCAGGTCGTGCTGCATGGAAACGACCCCGTGGTAACACTCCATCATGGGCACATAGCTGTACCATCCCATGATCCCGGGAGCGGTGATCCGGAAAGGATAGGGAGTGGTATTCTCCAGAATGATTTTTCCGGAAATCCTCCAGTCCCGATCTTCCAGATCCACCACCAGATGCTGCAGGGAGAAAGAATTGGGCCCTACTCCCACCCGGAACCCGCGTGTGTCGTAAGTGAATGCATCCACCGGATAGCGATGGTAACGGCTTTGTCCGCTGTTGGCATGGATCACCTGAACAAAACTGTGCGGGTCGGAAGAATAGGAGACGCCGGGGATGAAGGACCAGATATGGCGCCCTTCCCTGTCGAGCAGCTTGAAATACCATCCCTCGAAATATCCGGAAGAATTGTGCCGTCCCTGGTACACCGGCGGCCTGAAAAGTCTCGGCAGGTAGTCCCTTATCTGCATCAGAACCTAAACAACGATCCGTTCGGGTTGTTCACCTCCCTGTTCCTTTCATGGTGAGCTGGATCCTGCTGCGGGCCAGGTCCACTTCCAGCACCTTCACTTTCACATGCTGATGGATCTTCACCACATCGTTGGGATCCCGGATAAAGCGGTCGGCCATCTGGGAAATATGCACCAGACCGTCCTGTTTGACCCCCACATCCACGAATGCCCCGAACCGGGTGATATTGGTGACGATCCCGGGAAGCTCCATCCCGGGCTTCAGGTCCTCCATCGACTGCACTCCCTGGTCGAACTCGAACACCTCGATCTGCTCCCTGGGGTCGCGGCCCGGTTTGACCAGTTCGGAACGGATATCCTGCAGAGTGGGCATGCCCACCTCCCCGGTTGTATATTTCTGCAGGTCGATCTGTCCGATCAGCTCCTCGTTCCTTACCAGCTGTGTCAGGTCCACCCTCAGATCGGCAGCCATCTGTTCCACGATATGGTAGCTCTCCGGATGGACCGCCGAATTATCCAGGGGATTGCCGGCCCCTTCGATTCGGAGAAAACCGGCACACTGCTCGAATGCCTTCTCTCCCATCCGGGGAACCTTTTTCAACTGTTCCCTGGAGGTGAATCCGCCGATCTCCCGTCGGTAGGCCACCACGTTGCCGGCCAGTGCCGGACCGAGTCCGGAAACGTAGGTGAGCAGATGCTTGCTGGCGGTATTCAGATTCACCCCCACCAGGTTGACACAGCTTTCCACCACCTCGTCGAGGCTTTTCTTCAGCAATCCCTGGTCCACATCGTGCTGATACTGGCCCACCCCGATCGATTTCGGGTCGATCTTCACCAGCTCGGCCAGCGGATCCATCAGTCGCCGGCCGATGGATACCGCTCCCCGCACGGTCACGTCGTAGTCGGGGAACTCCTCCCGGGCGATACTGGAGGCCGAGTAGATCGAGGCACCCGACTCATTGACCACATAGACCTCCAGGTCGCGCGGGAACCGGATGAGCCGGATGAATCTTTCGGTCTCCCGGCTGGCCGTTCCGTTGCCGATGGCAATGGCTTCGGTACCGTACTGCTGTACCAGAGAGCTGACTTTCCGGGTGGCTCCCGCCCGGTCGGACTGCGGGGGATGGGGAAAGATGGTTTCATTGTGCAGCAGATTCCCGTGCTGGTCCAGGCAGACCACTTTGCAGCCGGTCCGGTAGCCGGGGTCGATGGCCAGAACCTTTTTCTGCCCGAGGGGGGACGCCAGCAGCAACTGCCGCAGGTTGGTGGCAAACACCCGGATCGCTTCCAGGTCGGCCTTCTCCTTGTGGATCGCCTTGAACTCGTTTTCGATGGAGGGTTGCATCAGCCGCTTATAGGAATCCCTGACCGCTTCTTTCACCTGCATCCCCGATCCGGCGGAAGATTTCACAAACAGTTTTTCCAGCGATGCGATCGTCCGTTCCGCATCGGGCCCGATGGTCAGCCGGAGAAATCCCTCCTGCTCGCCCCTGCGCATGGCCAGGATCCGGTGGCCGGGACACTTTTTCAGCGGTTCGGAAAACTCAAAATAGTCCCTGAATTTAGCCGCCTCCTCCTCTTTTCCCCGGACCACCCTGGAGCTGATCACCGCATGGTTTCTGAACTGGTGACGCACATTTTTCCGGGCCCGGGAATTCTCGTTCACCCACTCGGCAATAATGTCCCTGGCACCCTGAAGCGCCTCCTCCACATCAGCCACCTCCTCGTTGACAAACTCCCCGGCGGCCTCCTCCGGATCACTTCTGTCCTGCTTCATCAGGATCCCGGCCAGCGGCTCCAGCCCCTTCTCCCTGGCCACCGTGGCACGGGTCTTTCTTTTGGGTTTATAGGGAAGGTAAAGGTCCTCCAGCTCCACGGGGTCCATGCAGGCCTCGATCTTCTCCCTCAGCTCTGCGGTGAGCTGATCCTGCTCCTCGATGGTCTTCAGGATATACTCTTTTCTTTTATGCAGCTCCTTCAGCCGGTGGAGCTCATCCCTGATCTCGGTGATCTTCACCTCGTCGAGACTTCCGGTATGCTCCTTCCGGTAACGGCTGATAAAGGGGATGGTGGCCCCCTCCTCCAGCAGTTCAATGGTATTTTTCACCTGCCGCAGCGGCACCCCCACCCTGCCGGCGATGATCTCCTCAAAAATCATAGTAACTATAATTCCAGTATTCCTCAGGTATAAAGGTAGTAATTGTCCGTACATCGGTGGCATAGCCTCCCAGGATACCCGTGCCTCCCTCCACATTGGTATATACGATCACTGGAACTGCCAGATAGTCTTCTGTTGCAGCGTAGTGATCCTGCTTTGACTTCAGGTACTTGTAATAAGACTCGGTGATGTTGTGCAGCCTGATATCCACTACGGCAGAATCGGCCGACTGCAGATACATACTAGCACTCCTGAACCGGATCGAATACCGCTGCCCGTCGATCAGCTGGTCGGAGATCAATAATCCCTGGTCGGTTATGGCCTCCACGATCAGGTCTTGTGATCCGATGGAAGGTCTGTCGGTTACCCGGTGGATCACGGGATAGGCATAACTGGAATCGCTCACAAAATAGTTCCATTGTCCGTTGTGGAAGATAGAGTCCACATAGTTGACCGTGGTATCCCGCCACTCGGTAAAGGCGCGGCGGGCCTTCAGGTTCACCAGATAGTAATTTTTCTCCCCGGGAGGATCCTCCAGGGTGAGGTCGAATTCCATATATCCTTCCGTATAGGAATAATAAGGTTGCTTCACCTCCGTCACCCGGACGCTGGTATCCAGACTGACGATCTCCACGGCCGGTGGGATCTGAACACGGCCGGTGACATCGGGAAACGTGGGACAGCTCACCTCCACCATGAACTCCTCCCCGGGTGCCGGGCCGTTATGTGCTGAGACGAACCAGCCGTCTCCCCGGTGGGAAAGCTCTTCCGGCTGCATTCCGTCCCTGTGGAGAATCACCCGGGCATTTTCGAGCGCATTCAGCGGGGCATTGTCCAGTATATGCCTGGTCCGGGATACCTGAACACTTATGGTTGAATCAACGGCCAATGCTCCATTGAGTACGATCAACCGGTCGGCCTCTTCCAGTTCGATGTGGAGGACCGATTCACACGCCGGATGCAGGAGGGATATTCCCAGGATCCATATCCACCAACGAAGTGTATTCCCTTTGCTGTTTGCTGTTGAGTTCATGGGTTCAGAATTCGAAGGAGTAGCTGATCGAAGGAATCAGCATGAATATACTCAGTTGTTTCAGGGCACGGTTTCCGAAGTTATCATAACCGAAGAAAAGGAAGAAAGGATTCTGCCGGTTGTATGCGTTGTACACACCGAAACTCCAGGTCCGGTGGCCCCAGCGGGTCTCTTTATGTTTATTGACACCCAGATCGAGCCGGTGGTAAGACGGTTCGCGGTATGCGTTCTTTCCCTTATAGTACTCGATCTCCGGATCAAAATAGTAGGACCAGGGGCTGTAATAATCTTCACCGACAAATTGGTGCCCCAGGGGGGCATATCTGGAAACCCCCAATGTACGGGCCTTGCCGGTCCCGTATACCCAGGTGGCGCTCAGATCGGTATGTTCGTTCAGCCTGAACATCACTACCACCGATACGTCGTGCCGCCGGTCATAGGTGTAGGGAAACGGATTGCCGTTGTTCAGATTTTCAAACCGGACTTGGGCTTTGGAGAGGGTATATCCCATCCAGCCACGGATTCTGCCCGCATCCCTCCTTAACAGAAGCTCCAGCCCCTTCGAAACTCCTTTTCCTTCACGCTCCACCTTATCCTCCCAGTCGACTCCGTATTCGAAGAAGCTCGAACCTTCGGAGTAATCGATCAGCCCGTTCATGGTCTTGTAAAACCCTTCCAGAGAGATATACCAGTTGTTCCTCAGGCTGTATGCCGTCCCCAGGGCATACTGGTATGAATTCTGCGGACCGGTCCGTTCGGTGGCCGGCACCCAAAGATCGGTGGGGAGCCCGATGGTGGCATTGGTAAGCAGATGAATATACTGGTCCATCCGGGAGAAAGCTGCCTTAAACGAGAAATCGGGGGTGATCAGGAACCTTCCTGAAAAACGGGGCTGCAAGGAGTGGTAGAACCTGCCCTGTACATGAAAACCGGAATAGTGCAGCCCTGCATTGGCCCTGATCCTGTTACCCAGCTGAAAATTGTCCTCGGCATAGAGATAGAATTCGTGGGCGTAAACCGGATCGCTGTTGAATTCCATCTGCAGGGTATCATCGGTCGACTCGACGGTTTCTACGCCCGGTGTAAAGGTATGGTACAGATATTTACCCCCGAATCTGACGGTATGTGCCGGGACGGGCCGGTAGTCGAAATCGGCCATCCCCCCCCAATCCTCGATCCCGGAATAATAGTTATAGGCATAATTCACATCATACCTCCCGTTGACCAGCGTCTCGGTATTGTCCGATGTACTGAACCTGTAATTGCTGTAAATCAAAGATAGATTACTGAATAACTTGTTGCCGTAAAGGTGGTTCCACCGCAGTGCGGCGGTCAGGTTCCCCCAGAAGAGACCCGATTCCGATTTCCGGTGGTAGGAGGTATCATCATAGATCCATTTCTCCTCTTCATTGATATAGAGCCGGTCTCTGCCATGATACAGGCTCAGGTATATCCGGTCTTTTTCGGAGATCTTGTGGTTGACCTTCGCATTCAGGTCGTAAAAATAGTATCCCGACAATCCTTCGATCCCATTCTGACGGTTGATGGTCCTGATCACCGGCCGTGCCAGCACATCCAGATAGGTTCGCCTTGCCGAGACGATAAAAGAGGTTTTGTTTCTGATAATAGGACCTTCCAGGGTGATCTTGGAGGCGATCAGTCCGATGGAACCCGCCCCGTGAAACTCCTTCATATTGCCCTCCTTCATGCGGATGTCCACTACTGATGAGAGCCTTCCTCCGTAGTGGGCAGGGAAGCCACCTTTGGTCAGGGTGATATTGGAGATGGCATCGGGATTGAATACGGAGAAAAATCCGAACAGATGGTTTGCATTGTAGATGGGCACTCCATCCAGTACAAATAAATTTTGATCCGGTCCCCCACCACGAACATAGATCCCGCTGGTCCCTTCGGTGCCCGATTGCACGCCGGGCATCAGCTGTATGGTCTTGATCACATCGGCCTCCCCCATAAACATCGGGATCGACTTGATCTCCCTGATGGGGATGTGAACAGCACTCATTTGTGCATCGGCCACCCGGTTGCGGGGACTGTTTGCCGAAACCACCACCTCTTCCAGCTCCAGTGAAGGCTCCAGATAGATATTCATACTCAGGTTTGCCCCCAGCCGGAAGGTATCGGTAAACGACCGGTATCCCACATAGGAGACCTGCAGATTAAGCTCTCCGGAAGGGACCGTCAGACTGAAAAAACCGTATTCGTTGGTGGAGGTGCCCATTTCAGAGCGGTGATCATATACGGTGGCGGCGATTAGTCTTTCTCCGGTGGAATGATCCTGTACATACCCTGAAAAGGTGTATGATTGACCGTACAGGCCCGTAATTGTGGCTGTTGCCCAGAGGACAGCGGCCAGAATGTGCTTGAACATGTGAATATGTCAGGGTTTTTCTGAGGTAAATGGTGGCTGAATATAGCATTCTCCACTCAAATGAAACGGAATAATCGCGCTGAAATTGGCTGCACGGCTATAAAAAGCTAATTTTACCGGCAAAGAGACTACCATGAGCAAACACCTGATCGCCCCCTCGATCCTGACCGCCAATTTCCTCCGTCTGGAGGAAGAGATAGGGATGGTGAACCGCTCGGAGGCCGATCTGCTTCACCTGGATATCATGGACGGTGTCTATGTGCCCAATCTCACCTTCGGATTTCCCGTCATCGAGCAGATCAAATCGGTGGCCGAAAGGCCGCTGGACGTGCACCTGATGATCACCGACCCCGACCGGTACCTGGAGAAGTTCAGGGATGCGGGCGCCGACTGGCTCACCGTTCATTACGAGACCTGCACCCACCTGCACCGCACCCTCCAGAACATCCGGGAGCTGGGCATGAAACCAGCGGTTTGCCTCAACCCGCACACCGATGTTTCCCTCCTGGAACCGGTACTGGGTGACCTCCACATGGTGCTGATAATGACGGTCAATCCCGGATTCGGGGGGCAGACCTTCATCGACTACTCCTTTCACAAGATCCGCAAACTGAAAGAGATGATCCTCCGGGCCGGGGCCCCGACCCTGATCCAGGTGGACGGGGGAGTGAATCAGGAAAACATCGGGAGTCTGATCAGCGCCGGGGTGGATGTGTTCGTGGCGGGCAACACCATCTTCTCCGATCCCGAACCGCAAAAGGTTATCACCGAACTGAAGAATGCCGCGCCCGAACAAACAGCGTGACTACCGGATCCTCTGGATCATCAGCCTGCTGGTCCTGGTAACCGGCGTGCTGCTCACCATGAGGCCGGCCATGATCCGGCCGCTCGGTTTCACCCTGCTGGGCCTGGGGGCGGTGGGACTGGTCTGGAGCCTGGCCCGGATGGACCGGGAGCCTCCCGGCAGGGAAAAAACCGGCAGGGATGATGCCGGCGGGGATCATTCCCGCAACCGCGAAGAAAGAAGAGACAACAATAACAGGGACAGGGACAGCTGGGACAATGACCACCAGCAATTCTTCAAGTGATCATTCTCTTCCCGCCAGGTAATCCTCCAGGTAACTGAAAGATGGTTGAAGCCGTCCACCGGCCGTAATGGTGGCCCGCTCCAAAAGGCCGGTCGCTCCCTGTTCGAACAGGCCGGGGATCACATGCTCCATCAGGGCCGATCCGAAATCTTCCGAGGCATCGGAAGGCAGCTCCCCCGGCAGATTGTCCACTGCCATGACTGCGATCGTACCCGGAGTGAAGGGCGGGGTTTCGATGCCGCCGGCGGGATCATACCCGTAGAAAGGCTCTGAGATGGTGGAGGCCCTGAGGGTGGAAGCGATGGGACCGTCGATGTCGCAGCTGATATCGGCAATCACCTTCAGAGGCAGGCCGGCCAGATCGTTGCGGGAGAGGAGGATAGGCGATCTGGGGTCCCAGAAATGACAGGCGATGTACATATCGGATCGCCCGGCATAGGGAAGAAAGGTATTCTCATAGGCATCCGGCTGCTCCACGAAATGGCTGAACCGAAATTCCCCGCCGTCGCTCCTACGGGTGTAATGCCACGGATCGAGCCGGGTAAAGACCGGATGGTCATACTCCTTTTCCAGGTATTCAGCCGGCTCCACCTGAACAATCCCGGCAGCCTCCAGCACCTCGACCGCGCCACCCGCGACCCTGCCTCCTCCGGTGAGAACGAACCGGGTCCGCCCCAGATCCACCCCGGCCACCTTGGTTTTCAGTTCATCCAGACCACTGAGTTCCGTAGCGGGTGAAAGCCGGAACTTACCGCTGCGAATACCCTCCGCCCTCAGTCCGTTGTAGGCGCCCACCACGCCGGCCCACCGCCCGAATGCCACCACCCGGTCTCCCCCTGTACCGGTCAGATATTCATAGTCGATCAGGCGGATCCCCTTTTCAACGACGGCCTGCAGCATTCCCCGGTTATAAGGTTGTTTCTTGCCCGTGTGGGAGAAAAACAGGTAAGTTTTGTCCTCCAGCAGCGTTTCGGGGCTGACCTCCTTCACTCCCATCAGAATATGACACTGCGACAGGTCCTCCCCCACCCGGATCCCCTCTTCGGCATACTCGCTGTCACGGAAGCACCGTATCTCCGAGGGCTGGACCACCACCGTTGCACCCGGATAGCGCTCCTGCAGGACCCTGCACTGGCGGGGAGTCAGCGGCACCCTCCTGTCGGGCGGATCTTTGGTCTCCCGTACTATTCCAAGTGTTATCTCCGGCATGATATGGGCATTTTAAACATCAGAATCATTATACAATTTTGAGATCCAGCTCCCGGCGGTCTCGCCGGCTCGCCAAAATTCAGTAAAACCCTGTTCAAGGGGCCACTCCGAGACCATCCGGCCGTTCTGCCGGAGCCAGGCAATGAAGCCCTGGTTCATCATCCGGCCCGACCGCAGGGGAAACTCGAACAGCCCGGGAAAGATCCGTTCATCACCCGGGTTCTCAAAATGATTCCTGCATGCGGCCACAGACGAAGAGAGGTAGATGCGGCAGGCCATGGGCCTTTCCCGGTAAACACTGCAGTGGTCCGATTCCAGAAAAGGGCATGCGTAACGCACCGTCGCACGCTCCTTTCCGGAAAGGGAACGGACCCGGTCCCATTTTTCCATGGCACGCTCAAGCCACCGCCCGGCATCCGTCGCTGAATAACCTCTCCTGATCCGGTCCATCAGATAGAGAATCTCATGGGTACCCGCAAAAACGGGCTGGTGGCAGCACCAGCTGCAACCTATCCTGCAATCGGCGGGATTTCCCTCCCGCTCCGCCCTGGATAGAAAAGAATCCAGCAGCTGATCCATGGAATCATACAGTGCACCGACAGCCTCCATCAGCGCTTCTCCGCCGGCCCTTCCCTCCAGGTGCTGGTGGGCCAGCCGGTATCCGTCTCCGTGAAATATACGGGCGATTTCCCTGTAATCCATTCTTATTCATTAGTGGGAGGGTTGGCCTCCAGAAACACTTTCAGCTGTTGCAATCCAAATTCGAAACTCTGCTGAAGGAAGGATTTGCCGAACATCATTCCCAGGCGTTCCATGGGATAGGAGGTCTCCTGGGAAAACGACCACACCAGCCGGGTGCCGCCATCAACGGGCTCCAGGTCCCAGGTAACCCGCGAAGGAGTCTCCGTGTCACCGAACCACAAACGGGCTTCGATATGTTGGTTTTCGGTCACTTCCACCACTTCCATCTTCCCGGTTCCCAGCCGCTGTCCGTCCCAGGTGTAGGTGGATCCCACGTAGCCGGGTTGCGGAACGATGGTGACCACCGCAGTCGTGTCGGTGGATACCCAGGGATCCCACTCCTCCCTGTTCTCAAAAGAAGCGAGCATGGGAAAGATCACGGAGGGTTTCAGGTCGACTTCCGTCTCGGCAGTCACCTCGACCATCGAGGGGGAGAAAAGCGGGATGATGAGGATGGCTGCCACGATGACAGCGAGGATGATCAGGACGACTCTCAATGTTTTGGTCATGGATGTTCAGGTTAAAGGTTTAGAATGAGTAAAAATAAGAAAGGAGCCCTTATAAGTCAAATAGTACAGGCCAACATCATGCCATAATGCTGATATCCTGATACATATTAAGCAGAGTCAAAAAAAAGCACAAAAAATGGGTAACAGTTCGAGGTTAGCAAGAATTATATTCAAATGCGAAGAGCGAATCTAAGAGATTCAGATAAATACTTCCATAGCAAGGCGAACTTCCAAGCTACAAGAAGAGGACCAGGAGGAGAGTATTTCGCAATTCATTTTAGTAATCTACGTGAGATATGGGATCAACGCATAAAGGGGGATCTTAGAATCGAAGCTTTAGAAGATCAGGAAGCAAATCTATACGGAAGAATGGTAGGCAGAGATTATAGGTATTATCCAGGCAATATCTACTATCCAGATGTTCTTCCTAGGTATCGAAGGGATTACTTTCCAATAAAGTATTAAATAGAAAGAGGAGAGATGAATAGGTTAATAGCAGGTATAGTCTTCGCACTACTGGTATCATTGACTGGGTGCCGGTCAGCACTAGATTTCTCTGAAGAGGATGCAATGAACCATCCCTGGCTATTTCCTTTTATTGATGGATATGAAATAATTGAGGGAAAACATTACCTATCCCAGGGATTTATCAAGCTTTTTATTGAAGTTGAAACTGTCTCAGAGTTTTGGTTATACTCAGATAGAATAGCGGAGAATGAGAACTGGAATCCGGGATATAAAAGTGAAATTACCAGAGTGTATGTAAAGGATATTTCGATCGACCAAAATCGAGAGGATATTGTCATTCTCGTTTTCACATACAGTAAGGATACAATTATTGAAGTCCAGATCTATTAATAGAACGAGGTGATGAATACTTTAGATTCATACCATTAAACCTATGCCCTGAATAATCCACTCTCATTTACCGATCCATCAGGATACAGGCCAGAAGCTATCTTTGAAGAAGAAGCACGTTTAACTTCTGGGCAGGATGTCGGAGGAATCGGTGGAGGATACGATCCATTTGCCTGGGTAAATAAATGGGGGCACACTTCCGGGGTTTCTTTTGGATCGGCATGGACACAAGGAAAAATGAGCTTATCAGCGCTTGCCAATAGCCGCTATGACGGATATTGGAGTTCTACTATGTCTAGCCCGCATTTTTATAATTCGCATGATTATGCGAGATTTGAAAATGCAGCAAGTAGTTTACAAAATACTGTTAGTGCTGCAACAAACTCTGGGCGATCATGGAATAATCCATTAGTTCAGGCACGCGGATTTGATAACCATATCTTCCAATACAATAGGGAAACCGGCCTATTCTATGCTCCATGGACGGATATTGTGGTGGATCCACTGGCTATTTTTGCTCAGTCAATGGTAGAGTCTCTTTCTGTTGATTCCCCAGGTGGTATTGACTACGGAGGCGTTCTGAATGCATCACTTCTAATGGCAGGGGGTGTAGCCGAGATGGCAGTTGGTGGAGCTGTTGCATTCTTTACAGCAGGAACTTCAACCCCTTTAACGGTACCAATGATGATTGATGGGCAGGGCGTACTGTTGTAAATGCTCAACGACTCAGGATGTATCTAAGAGGCAACACTCAGCTGGCGAATGCATATCCAACTAGTTTGGGCGGTGCGATTGGGAAAATTGGAGATATGATAAACGGCACTCCAATGAATCAGGTAGGTAACGGACAGATAATTACTGGAACTGTGAATGATTTTACTGCATTTGTAGTAACAGGAGGTTCGGGTATTGCACTTCAGGAGGCTCTAATAACTCCAACAATGTCGAATTGAGCAACTTATGGGTTTACTTTCTTCAATTACAATTATTCAATGTATGACAATGTTAATCAATTAAATCCATGAAGTTTGAGATAAACACAATTGGGAAATTATTGGTAAGAAGACAAAAGAAGGAAGTGCCGAAGTTTATTTGGGGTGGGTTGATTCTCTTGTTCGTTTTTATCGTGGGTGTTAGGTACGGGATGGACGACAAATCGTTTCAAACGATAATGTACATTTGGGCCGGTCTAATATCATTTACTATTATGGTAGTAGGGCCAATCTATGTTAGGAGTAGAATCACTAGGGTTATACAGAAGGTTGAATTTACTGATAAAAAAATCATAATAGAAACCGAGAAAGCGGGTGTTATTTTAACGGATACTCAAATTCGGAAAGTTTGTGGGTATTTCAAAGGATTTGGTAGAAGTCATATGAGTGGATATATAATAAAGAGCACCCGTGATTCAAAGGAATATTGGCTTATAAATACCTTTTTCAATGACATTGAAATGGTTGAAGAAGCACTAAGAAAGTACTTGTGATTAGTCAATCTGAGATCTATTCGACCACTGAGGGGGTTTACTTCTATTCTTATGCCCTGAATAATCCCCTTATCTTCACCGATCCGGATGGGGAGTTTATTCATCTGATTATAGGAGCAATTATCGGTGGTGACATCAATCTTTGGATAAACAGGGATAATATTGATAATTTCTGGCATGGCTTAGGCTACTTTGGAGTAAGTGCAGCAGCTGGGGCATTATCGGCTGGTATTGGAGCTGGTGTCAATGTTGCAATTGCCGGTGGATCTTTTGGTGCAGGATTTTTGGGAACAGCAGCAGGCGTGTCATCAACCGGATTCTTTGCAGGTGCAGCAACAGGCGCTGCAACAGGTTTTACAAATGGCTTAATCACTGGTACAGGGAATGCTGCGCTAAATGGAAGTAGCTTTACAGAATCATTAGGTTCTGGGTTTAATGCCGCTTGGAAACAAGGAGCAATAGGAGACCTTTCCGGAGGAATATTTGGCGGAATACATGCTGCTAGTAAAGATGTTAACTTTTTCACTGGAAAAGCGAACTTCGATATTACTGAAGGTGTTGGAGCGCATGGTATACCGAAAGACCTTAAAATGCTTAAGGCGAAATATGTTGGAGACTTTGATGGAGTAAACATGTATGAGTCTACCAAATTGGGTACAGGATATGGAAGCGGTGGGGTTACATTACCCGGAAAGGGAATAATTGTTGGGAAAAACACTTTCTCCCGAGCTGCTGATATGGGGCTAGTACATCATGAATTTGGGCACATATTGCAATCTCGAATAACTGGAAAGTTTTCTACTAAATCAGTGATAGCCTACGGTAGAAGAGTAGATTATGTAAATCTGTGTGAAAACCAGGAGATTAATCTATTCTTTATTAATGAGGATACTTTAAGACTAAATTCCTGGGCTGAAATATGTGCCTATCAGAAGTTTGATAAGAGAATCAAGTTATCACTTGATGAATTGAAACAGAGAGATTGGGTGGTTTTTTACTCAAACTAGAGTCTGACGTCTTTTTGAAGTACTTACTGTATCTGCTTCAGCAGTTCCAGGATTTCTTTGTCCGATAGGTTCTCCATTTCAGACTTGTCATAGATGGATAGCAGGTAGGCAGTGTCGTTTTTGAATAATACGTGGGTGATTACTCTGGCGCCGCTGGATTTTCCTTTTCCCTTGCTGGCAATGGCCAGGCGTATTTTGTAGCAGTCATGGCCAATGGAAATCCCTTTGGTGGGATCTTCGGCCAGTTCATTGATGAGTGTCTGGAGTTCTTTCCTGAGAGAAGGAAACTTCTTTATTAGCCGTTTGACCTGACGGTCAAAGACGGTTATGGATTTAACCCTAAAGCTCATCGATCAGATCTTGAGCATCCCGAGCTTGCAGCTTACCTTCTTTAATAAGCTGCATCTCAGCAACAGCTTCCGTCAGTTCTGACAGGAACAGTTTCTTATTGCGAAGCCGCTCAAGTTCCTCCAGGTCCTTCTGGATCTTCTCCCACTCCTTCATGGGCAGTTGGACCGCATTCTTGTGGCCCTTGCCATCTGTAATATATTTCAGGTTCATTTCGATCTCCTTTCTGTCTATCGTAATAGATAGGCTTTCCCAGCCTTGTGGTCCCGGATAACCGCATTTGCCAGGAAATACAGTTTTTCTTTCACATCCGCATCCAACTCCTCAATATCCTTGATCAGGTTGATGGTTTTATTATCAAAGGTTGCCACATTGCCTCCGGCCAGGTAATCCAGGGATACGTCCAGAGACTCGGCAATTTTAATAGCCACGTCAATAGACGGAGAAACCTCGTTGCGCTCGTAGCGCCCAATGATTTCCCTTGATACACCAACCTTCTCGCCCAGTTCAGCCTGGGACCATTTGAGTTGTTTTCTTATCTGAGTAATACGATCTCCGATCTTCATTTTTTGCAGAATTGAGAATTTATGATCTCATTTATATACAAAAGTAGGAAACCAAAGTTAATAAATAAAACTATCGATTGTTTGCAAAAAGATATTTATAGTTTCCATTTTGGAACAAATAGTTCTCATACGATATTTTTTACACATTTTTTCAAATGGAGTTCTCTGAGATCAAACAACGCCTCCCGATCAAGGTCGAGGATAGCTTTTTTTTACTTTCTTGTAGTCATTGGCGGGGATCTTGGCCAGTTGTTTTTGGGTCCTGCGGAGAATCGATATTTTATAGGTCATTGCGCTCCTTCTTGATCTCATTTGCAGCTTGGTCAAAGGGAATGACCTCATCTTCTTCGGCTTTGGCTGCGTCATAAGCCCGTATATCATCGATCTCTTCCAGTTGCTCCAGTAACTTATTGTACTGATCAATGGGCATCAGGACAGCGATTCTGTTACCCTGCTTGTCTTCAATGAACTGTTGTCTTAGCGCTCCCATTATCTTTTCTTTTACACAAAATTACCACTTTTCTGCGTCACTACCATCTTTTGAAAAAATCACTACCTTGGGGGTTAATGAATGTTCTTTGAATTGGACCAGCTCCTGGTCATTGAAAAGCCGGGAGAAAATCTCTGATTTTGGGTTTACTGGTATAGTTATCCCCTGAATAATCCCCTTCTCTTCACCGACCCCACCGGAAACCTCATGCGCCTGTCAAGAGAACAGCTCTATGAAGAAGAAAACCGCATGAACAGCGGGAATGGCCCTGGCACCGGATGGGATCCGTTTGGGTGGATCAATAAGTGGGGGCACGCTCCAGGACTAGAACCCTCCTGGGTAAATGATGCTATTTATGCTCATTATGTCGCCGACAATATCAATGAAATGTATGCCAGCCCTTATGGAGGTTATTGGAATCCTTCGATGAGTTCGGCATATGCATTCAGTTCAAGTAACGAAGCCCTGGGATTTGCAGTAAGTAATAATCCGGATATTACCGTGACAGCTTATGGAGGCGGCGCTTTGGGAAGTCAGGATATCCTTTACGAAAATGCGAGCACTGGCTCAGCTGTAGTTGTCAAAACCCCGTTGTTTGTTGCAATTTCAAATAATAAGCGTTGTAGTTCTATTAATAGACTATAATCAATAGTGTTTTACGAATCACGTAATGATAATACAAAGCCTCAGAATCCTTTTCCGAGGCTTTTTTTACACTGCTTTATCTACCTGGTTGAAAGAGAAGCTTTGCACTTCAGTTTGTTGCTGTGCTTGTTCGATGGTCATGGAGACCAAGGCTCCATTTTTGTCCAGTTCCACCAGGACGTTCTCGTTCAGGTCTTTGGTATGGGTAATTTCATTGTCATTGAAATCAATCATTAGAGTGTCGGTATCCTTGAAGTATGTAATTTTCATATCTTTACTCAGGCTTTAATTGTTCTTCAGCCTTATCAATAGCCAAACAGCAAATATTGCCGTACGAATCCTTTCCTTTTTCAAACAATTTGTAAGCGTTTACGAAATTGAAATACGCTTTGACTGCTTTAGGATTATTTTTGGCTTCAAGAAGTGTAGCATAAGATGAATTACGTAAATCTTCCCTGATAATATCATCAACATATGTCCTTAAAACCTGGTCATCTACAAAGATTTCTTCATCCAGTTCGTCTATAAACTTTTTTCTTTCGGCTTTTGTCCCATCGGGAAACTTCCTGGCGATGCCCTTTTTAACAGCAATATAATCTTCCTGTGATTGTGTAGGCCAGGCCATTAATGAATTGCCATTTTTATCTGGCGGATACAGCCATATAGTTTTTTTGAGAGTTTTTTTCGTTTTCCTGGGAAGCCTGAATGTATCCATTCTTATTTTCAGATGATTTATTTTCCTGTTTTTCTTTATTTATGTTTATTCCAGAGTTCATTAAAATCATTAAGCTCAAGTTGCAGGTCTTCCCGAATTATTTTTCGAAGCAAGCCTTTCGGAAGATCCTGGTTTTTATGCACAGGGACAGTGGTCACCCTGCCATCCGGATGTTTTAGTCTGTGGTGGGAACCATTTATGCGAACAATGACAAATCCAATATTCTGCAGGAATTTTAAAAATGCTTTTCCTGAGATAATGGGTAATTGAGGCATCGTCAGGTAAGTTAAACGGCAGCATTTTTAATTGTCACCTGAATTTCTCTGAAACCGATAAAGCGGTTGATATAGGGAGCTTTTTCCTTTTCCTCCTCAATACACATATCAATGACTTCTTTAATATTACTCAAGGCTTCATCTATAGTAGCTCCGTAAGAATGACATCCTTTAAAAACAGGGCAACTAACAATATAGATATTATCCTCGTCCTGTTCCACCAGTATGGGGAGATGTAATGTTTTGGTATTCTCTCTATTCATAATGCAAAGATATTAAATCAGACAGCAAAAGCTTTGCGGCGAATCGAGATCTTATAAGTCATCACGTTCCTTCTCGATCTCGTTTATAGCCTGGTCAAATGGGATTATCTCATCTTCGTCAGCTTTTGCAGCATCGTAAGCGCGGATATCCTAGATATCTTCTAATTGTTTTTTTATTCTTAGTATTGATCAATAGGGATCAGGACAGCGATTTTTTTGCCCTGATTTTCTTCTATGAATCGTTGTCTAAGTGCGCCCATAATCTTGTATTTTAATCAAAGAGTGTTCGCCCTTTTCCATGTAATTACTATTTCAAAGATACAGCAAAAAGCATTTCATGCTTATCTTTATTAGCAAATGATGCATCTTCTTCAGGCAAGGGTAAACCTTGTCTATATCAGAGATTTTCTGGGACATACTGCAGTGTCGACAACAGAAATAATTGCGCGGGCATACTCAAAATTTAAGCCGGAAGCCCTTGAAAAAGCTTTCATAAGCATCTCTAAAATTGACAACAAAGGAAACGCTATGTGGTTCATGCACAAAGATGTGATCCGTTAATTGGATCAGCAGAACAGAAAAAGAATAGGCTACCAGCGTAAAGTCGAGCAGTAATCTCACACAATGCAAAAAAAACCCTCCTTCTGTCACCGACGCCTCCGGAAACCGCATGCGCCTGTCAAGAGAACAGCTCCATGAAGAAGAAAACCGAATGAACAGCGGGAATGATGGCACTGGGTGGTGGGATCCGTTTGGGTGGATCAATAAGTGGGGACATGCTCCTGGGATAATACACTTATTTGACTATGGATTTTCCTGAAATTTCCATTTATAAAAAACAAGGTAGGTACGACGAGGTGCAATTTTACTGCATAGTTGATGAAGATGGTTTCTTTTTTGTGTTGGCTTATGAGCTCACAGATAGGCCTTTTGATAAGAATATCTTGAATTTGACTCAGTTCGAGTCTACTCCAGAATAATGATCCACTCATTAAGGCTTGCATCTAAGCCCTATTGAAGAACCTCGCAGCAAGCTACGGGGAATGCGCTCACGGGATTCAATATGTTCCCAATCGAGGGTACATTGTCTTACAAACTATGGGGCTTTTTCAATACTGATGGTCGCTTCTGTTGTCAAAGAAAGCCACACGTTCTATGACATCGTTTTTAATTTGATAGACCAGGGATGTTTGGGGAGCAATCACACACCGTCTCAGGTTTTCTCGCTTACCGGAAGGCGGGCAGAGATATTTGTGGGTTTTTAGTTTCTCCAGGAGGCTTTCCACTTTTTGCTTCAAAATCTTCCGCTTCTTTGATGGTCCACTTCTCCAGGATCCGGGCAAGGGTATTCAGATAGGACTCTTCGGCCAACGGGGACCAGGAGATCGGGTATTGCTTCATTTTCTATCCAGGATTTTGTCAGCCTTTTTTCTTACTTCCTCATGCGGTATCCCTTCGCCATTCTCCAGCTGACCCAGGCCGATGTTGATGTCATCTTTTTCCTTGTCAGATATCGTATCCCACCAATCGATGTTTTTCCCTTTTAAAGTACTAAAATAGGCTTGAACCTTACTGAGAATGCTTTCATCGTCGGTCTCGACAATTAGCTTATGCAAATATTTTTTTAGTTCTGCTTTACTTACGTTCATAAGTTTGATATTTAAACGCCGTAGGTGTTTCTTGCCTTCGCATCCCTTATCAATGCATCCAGGGTAAACAAAATATTCTCCCTGTCTTTCGGCTCCAGCTTTGAAATGAATTAAAACGTTCCAAAAGGGTTTTGTTCTTAAGAGGGTTCAACGATGAATTCTCTGTAAGATAATCCATAGAGACGCCCAGTACCTTTGCAATTTTTGCAGCTACCTCAATAGAAGGTATCACCTCGTCTCTTTCATACCGCCCTATTGTAGTGAGTGTGGCTTTAAGGGCTTTTGCCAGGGCTTCCTGTGACATGCCATTTTCTTTCTTGGCCTCAATTATTTTGCTTCCAAAACTCATGAATGTGCAGAATAGATAGTTAAACCTCAGTTATCGTTAATAACATCCTATAATTTTATGAAAAAAAACAGATATGATTTGAAGAAATGAAACCAGATATGATTTAAAGAAATGAAACCAGATATGTTATATATGGCACATATATGAGTTGTAGTGATTTTTTGCACAAATTTTTCATCATGGAGCTTCACGAAATCAAATACCGCCTTCCGATCAGCACCGATTTACATCACTATCACCTGCAATGTGACTGACCGTAACCACCGGCTTCGCTGCCCCTTCCATGAGGATAAAACCCCCAGTATGCAGGTGTATCCCGCAACGGGCACCTGGACCTGTTTTAGTTCCAACTGCACGGCCGGCAGCGGCGACCAGGTGGATTTTATCATGCGTATGGAAGGGATCAGCAAGCATGAGGCTATCCTGAAGACCAAGGAGATGGCAGGGCATATGGATCCCGCACCTTTGCAAAAGATACCCTCCCCAAAAGGATTCCCTCTGTCTTTGGAACAACGAACCAGGATCCTTACCGAAGAAGAAATCATGGCTATGTATGATGCTACTTACTTTGAGGGGCATTTTGGCCGCCCTGAGACCCGGTCCCTGCAGCGGGCCATCTCGCAAAGGGATCGGGCCATGCTG
>CAZOHA010000005.1:0-120764 GCA_964579515.1 uncultured Bacteroides sp.
CGTATAGAAAACTATCAAAACATTATGTTTCATAAATAAATTGTCATAGTACTAGTACTCTGGTTAAAGTAGTGATCTTGGTAATAAATTGAATTCACTAGTTTCACTCCGCGTTTTAGTAGAATAAAAATGACATAGAAGATAAATACCATTGAGTGAGATAAGTACAGAGGTATTTAGTAGAAAAAACTAATCAACAAATGAATTTAGTAGAATAACTAGGCTTAATAATCAGCTGGTTATAAGTGGTTGATAATCCCGCTACCCCGACAAAAGAGAAACAGGCCATCATGCCGTCAGGCATGCTGGTTTTTTTCGTTTTCGGCCCGCCAGGAGCTTGCTCCTGTGAGGGCCGGAAGCGGAAAAAAACAGGGTACGGAGTACCATGGCCTGTTTCTCTTTTAAGTCACCCCCTCCCCGGTGATCACGAGTCCGCCGCAGGCGGATGAGTAATCCCGCTACCCCGACATAATTAAAAGAAAGCCAACTTTTTGTAAATCAGTTGGCTTTCTTCTTGCTCGACATTTGCACAACAAAATCCTACTAAGCTCCCTATCCTATTCCAAAAATCCATCAAACCACAACACAATTAGATCGAATGCTTTGAAATAGTTAAAAATTGAGGAACGAAGGTTGCGGTTAAAACAGAAGAGCACTGATGAACGATCAGATTCTTAGGACAAGATTTGATGAAACTAACTGGTACGATTACGGCGCTCGATTGAATATCGTCTTCATCGGTTTATGGAATAGTGCTGTAGCATCATTTTACTATCTTTGAAATGTGAGGACTAAAACAAAAAATATCAGCAGGTTAATTAAACAGCAGGTCTCAGAACTTGATCCCACTGCTGAAGTGGTCCTCTATGGGTCAAGGGCAAGGGGAGACGAGTTTATTGATTCTGATTGGGATATTTTGATACTTACAAAAGGTCCGGTTGATATTCACACAGAAAGAAAATTCAGGCATAAACTTTATGATCTTGAATTAGAACTCGGGGAATCTTTTTCTGTATTTGTTTATTCAATAGAAGACTGGCACCAAAATCAATCAATTACTCCATTTTACCAGAATGTCAGCAGAGAAGGACTGCAGATATGAAGACTGAATAAAAACTGGAATATATCCGATACAGGTTAGAATCCGCCAGGAAGACTTTGGATGCGGCAAAAGTGCTTGCCGAGAATGGTTTTTGGAACTCAGCAATTGACAGGCTCTATTATTCTTTGTTTTACTCGGTGAATGCGCTATTATTTACCTCAGATATATCTGTAAAGAAGCATTCAACTGTGAAGAGTCAGTTTGCGTTTCATGATAAAGACTGGCAAGATTGACAAGAAGTTCGGCCAATTGCTTTCGGACTTATTTGACTGGAGACAAAAGGGTGACTATGATAACATTTTCGATTATAATAAGGAATCTGTTATGCCCATTATCCCGGCTGTAGAAGAAATGTTGGACCTGACTCTTCAGTAGAGCATAAAAGTTAACGATTCAGTGAGTGTAATAAATAAAGCAACGTAACTCATCTTATTATACTTTAGGGATTACCTTTAGAGGATAAAAAACTGAAATGAAGGTTGTCGTAAACAGGAAAGATGTCGTATTCAAACCTGATCCAACCAGAGTCATCGCTCGTTTTCTGTTTACAGGGGATAGCAGGGCTCTGAGCACCATTCGTTCTGTACTGGAAATGTCGGAAGAGGATGCCTCTGTGGCCTTAAAGCAGACCCTCCGGGATTATTCCATGCGTCACCGGAATATTTCCAAGGTTTTCGAAAAGCACTTTAACAGAATTTCCTACCTGTTTAAGCAGTTGAATATGGATCCTGAATTGATCGACTACTCCACGAAGATTTTGATAGGATCCTATTTTACCATGGAATATTCCACTGAGTCGGCCGCCTTTTTTAATCCCTCGATGATTGAACATCCCGATCAGTCGGAGACCGGAAAGGATCAGAGACGAGTGATCATCAGTTTCAGGGCCACAGGGGAGGGACACATTTCCTCGATTGTATTCAGGACCGGGTTGATCGATAAAGATAATAACCTGATAATAGAACCCGTAGGCAAGCTACTGGAGGAAGCCGAGCATATCCGCCGGCACTTATATGACAAAGAGACCTTTCAATCCAAACTGGATGAAATGGAGGATTTTCAGGGACTTATTCCATCCGGTGTAATACTGGATAAACTCGGTGATAAATTTACCTATGGCGAGCTTCGGAGATGCATTGAAGAGGATAAAAAAACCCTGCACCTTGCTGCCTACAGAGAGATGTTTTTTAATCAGATCATGTGGCTGGCTTCATCGCATTACGAACTTGAATTTTCATTGGACACCAATATTTCCGAAAGGGTTATTTTTCCTGTATCCTCGAACGAAAATAATGGAATTGAAGATGCCCGTTTTGTCAAATTTATCGATGATGACAATGAAGTGACCTATTATGCCACCTACACCGCATATGATGGCACAACGATATTACCAAAACTCCTGGACACAAAAGATTTCTATCATTTCAGGGTTTTGCCGCTTCACGGGGAAATTGCCAGGAACAAGGGAATGGCCATGTTTCCGAGAAAAATCAATGGGAAATATGCCATGCTTTGCCGCCTTGACGGGGTAAACAACTATATCGCCTATTCCGATAACATTACGGTCTGGCGTGAGGCAAAAATACTGCAGCAACCCAAGTATCCATGGGAATTCATTCAGATTGGGAATTGCGGATCACCCATTGAGACCGTAGATGGCTGGCTCGTAATCACCCATGGGGTCGGACCCATGCGGGAATATGTGCTCGGTGCTTCCCTTTTCGATCTCCATCATCCTGAAAAGGAGATAGGGAGGTTGAAATCACCTTTGCTGGTCCCCAATAATGAAGAACGGGAGGGATATGTCCCCAACGTCGTTTACTCCTGCGGGTCAATGATTCACAATGAGGATCTGATCATCCCATATGCCAAATCGGATTATTCTTCCACGTATGCCACAGTTCATTTGAAGGAGCTCCTGGATGAGTTGAAAAGATCATAACAGTTAACGAAGGATCCTCTGATATACATCCAGATAACCATCCACCATTTTGTGCATGCTAAATGTGGAGGAAGCCCACTCCATACAATCTCTCCGGTCAATAAACTCAATGCTGTTCACTGCCTCCACCGCTTCTTCAATTCCATTGACCAGGAAACCAGTTTTGCCATGCAGAATAAGTTCAGGCATGGATCCCCTGTTGAATGCAATAACCGGTGTTCCGCAAATCATGGCTTCGACCACACTGAGTCCAAACGGTTCTTCAAAACTAATGGGGTGAAGAAGGGCATAAGCGTTCCCCAGAAGCTTGTCCCGTTCGACAGGCCCGGTATTGCCCACATATACAATATCCTTTTCATCCAGATGCGGGTTCACCTCTCTGGCGAAATACTCCTGATCCTGGATCAATCCGGAAATGATCAGCTTTCTGTTGGATTTTCTGGCAATTTCGATGGCTTCGGTTACTCCTTTTTCGGGATGGATCCTTCCAAAAAACAAAAGGCTTTCCCCCGGTTCCGCATTGAAACTGAACTCCGCTGAATTAATTCCGTTGTAAACGGTCGCACTGTAACTGAGTTCCGGGCTGCGGTCCGAATTGCTGATGGAAACATAGTAACTGGTATTGTTATATTTTTTATAGACCGGAATGATTCTCGGAGAAGAAAAGCCGTGAATCGTAGTTACCATGGGTGTTTTGATCAGTCGGGAATAACTGAGTGGCAGAAAATCAAAATTATTGTGAATGATATCGAACCGATGGGCCTGTTCCATCAGGTGGCTGATATGGAGGCACTCTGCTACTTTGGGATCAACATCCGGGTTTTCGGCATAGGGTCGTTCACATACCGAAACCAGCTTGCCTTTTGTTATTGAATCACCCGATGCGACCAATGTTACATCCATACCCCGTTCAGCCAATCCTTCTGCAATGTTTGAAGATACCTGTTCCCAGGGTCCGTATTTCCTGGGAGGAGTCCTCCAGGCGATGGGTGACAGGATGGCTATTTTCATGGGATTGGCGGTCGTGGATTATCCAGGCAATGGTCGACCAGGGCTTCCAGCCTGGAAGTTCCCATACACATTACTTTGTCGGCCCCTCCCCAGTATATTTTTACACTTCCATCATCCTCCGGCACGGCCCCGCAACAAAACACCACGTTATGTACATACCCGGTAATCTCATATTCTTCCTCGGGTTGAAGGATCCAGTCATCACCTACGGCAATGATTTTTGAAGGATCATTGAGGTCATGTAAAGCTGCCCCCAGCCTGTAAACACAACCATCCATGGTTGGGAAAACACCATGATAAATATGTAACCAACCCCTTGGGGTTTTGATGGGTGGAGCTCCCGGACCAATCTTCATCTCATCCCAGTGGTATTGCATGGGTCTCATTAAAAGCTCCGATTCGCCCCAGTATTTCAGATCCGGGGAGTAGGATATCCAGACCGACCAGGGGGAGATTTCAGAATGAGGACGGTCGAGTCTGGCATAATACCCGTTAAACTTCTCGGGGAATATGACGACGTTCCGGTAGTCGGCTTCAGTGATGAATGAGAACCTTTCAACGGTTTCAAAATCTTCTGTTTTGGCCAGTCCAATGCGAACACCATGCCTGGAATAGGCACTGTAAGTGATCAGGAACTCACCGTCCATGAATACAATGCGCGGATCTTCCACACCATAGGTTTCGTATTCCTTAAATATTCCCTTGTCGGCCGGTACCATGAAAGGTTTATGGTCAACCTCGAAATGGTAACCATCCATACTCACCGCCTTCCCTAAAATACTTCTCCCGTTCATGGTATGGGAACGAAAAATCATAACATATTTCTCCCGGTATTTAATAACGGCAGCATTGTGTACCGTAGCTACCGGATAAGGAATATCATTTTTCGTAAGGATGGGATTATATGGATGTCTGCGAATGAGCATCAGAACATTCAGTCATGATTGTGAAATTCCTCATAGGCCTGCAAAACCGTTAAATGAGAGATTAAATAGGCCAGTGAGCTTTCAGCTCCCTGGTTCCTGTTTACGCCATAACTCTCAAATCCATCGCAGCAACCCTTTGTTTCAAAATCGTATAAGCTCATTCTCAGGTCGTTTTCACCCAGGAACCACAAAAACGATGTGTAGAGCTTTTTGATATAATCAATGTTTTTGGTGAGGTGATAGGCCTGGTGATACATCAAAACCATGGCCATGGCATCGATGGGTTGTTGTGCAAATACAGACCGTTCTCCCTCTTTTTTATACCATTTCTCGTTTCCAATGATCGACAGGGAATTGTTTTTCAGAGTATGGGTGGTCAGAAAATCCATGGTAATTTGGGCCACTTCAGTCACCCGGTCATCATTCAGTATTCCTGCTGCATGCAAAAGCGAAAGCGGTAAAATTCCGTTATCGTATGCCAGCAGAGATTCAAACCATTTCCATTCGGCCGTTTCATTCTCCTCGAAGTGAGTTATTAACCGGAAGGCCATGTTTCGTATTCTTTCGGTCATGGAATCATCCGAAGGATTTGTTTGAAGGTAGTAGCACATCCCAATCATGGTATTGGCTATTCCTCTGATGGATTTTAGATTCTCGAAATTGCGTGCAGCCTGAAAGAAAACCCCGCTTCCTGCCTGAAAATAGGCGTCATTGGGAGCATTACCAAGCAGGTAGCCAAGTGCCCAGATGGATCTGCCAAAAGAATCTTCAGAACCCAGTTCATCAAGAAAAGTTCTGTTAAAGCTCATGAAGTTCCTGAAGGTGCCATCCGGATTCTGCATGTAGTGAATGTAGCTCAGATAGATGGGGGATAACTCAAGTGCCCTTGCGTCTTTCATCTGGCGGTAGGCCATTAGTACCATAAGCAGGGCCCTTGCATTATCATCCAAACAGTATCCTTCCTTCAGGTTCGGGATACCATATTTGGCATGTTGGATGATACCGGTATCGTCTGTAAGGCGATTGATATGGACCAGTGAAAATGGTGGCAAAATGAGAAAATCAATGACTGAATCACTCTTTTCTGCAGGCACATATTCTTTCTGCAGAATGGCATGAGCAAGCTTCACATATTTTTCTCCGGTTTTGGGCCAGGTGAAATTTCTCCCGTATTCAAGGGCTGTTTTTTTTAAAACATCCAGTTCATCCGGATGATCTAAAAGTTCATTTATAGTGGAAGAGAGTTGCACGGTATTTCCAAAATCGAAAAGCCTTCCTCTTCCCTCTGCCAGCAGTTCCGCAGCATGCCAGTATGGTGTGGACAAAACAGCAGCGCCAACCCCCACGGCATAGGAAAGCGTTCCGCTGGTGATTTGCGATTCATTCAGATAGGGGGTGATATAGATATCTGCTGCTGCCAGATACTTAAATAAATCCTGGACATCCACGAATTGATTCAAGAACAGCACCTGGTTTTCTAATTGCAGTTTTTTCACCAGCCGCATGAGGAAGATCCGGTATTCCTCGCCCGAATGCCTTAATACATTGGGGTGGGTTTTCCCCAATATGATATATACCAGATCAGGGTGTCTCCGGATCACATCGGGTAAGGCATTGATGACCGTTTCAATACCTTTGTTCCGGCCAATGAATCCGAATGTGAGTAGAACTTTTCTATTCCCCAGTTTAAATTCTTCTTTTGATTTTTCCGGGCTATATTTGATATCGGGCACTCCATGCTCGATTAATGCAATCTTTTCCCTGGGAATTCCATAGATGTCCACCAGAAATTTGATGGCTTTCTGACTCATCACTACGATCTTATGAGCCATTTTACCAATTTCCTGGATAACCGCTTTTTCATTATAGCTCGGGGATTTCAGAATAGTATGCAGTGTTACTGATACCGGGATTTCCAATCGGTGCAAAAGGGGAAGAATGTATACGCCATTCTGGCCTCCGAATATTCCGAACTCATGTTGCAGAATGCAAATATCAGCCCCGCTCAGATTGATATACTTTGCCGCTTTCAAATAATCTTCCTGGCTTTCCTGCCGGATTTTTAACTTAACCTCAGGAGGGTAATCATAGGTCAGATTATGATCATCCAAGGCCACCACAAATGATTCGACAACAGGCTTCCCGTCTTGATTGGTTTGTAAAACTGAATCAAGCAGGTTATGGGTAAATGTACCGATACCACATTCCCTTGGCGGGTAGGTTCCAATGAAAGCAATTCTCATACGGGGGATTCTTTTGGACTATATTTTGAATTTATCCTTGCCAGCTTTCACTGCGCGCTTTTCGGCTTTTGCAGCCCTTTTTTCTTTCAGACTTTTTGCAGCCGGTTTTTTGCTGTTTTTCTTGCCTTCCTTTTCTTTTGACATCTTGTTTTTATTAGACTTGCAGTTTTGATATTTTCAAGTAGCAATCCCTTCATAGCCACTCTTAATAACAGTGATTATTATTTTTGAAGGGATAATGGCTCTTATCAGATTTGCAGCATGTGCAGGCACCAGGATGGCCTGGCCGGTTGCCAGGATAGTAGAAGAATGGTCAATAACAATCTCGGATTCACCCTCGATGATCTGAATATATGCATCGAATGGGGAGATTTTCTCCTCCAGTGCTTCGCCCGAATCAATTGCGATTGCAATGATGTTCCCGGTTGCTTTTTGAAAAAGGGTTCTGTAAACAACCGATAGAGGGACATATTCAATCAAATTGACTAAAGTGTGAGCCTTTGACTTTTCGAGTTCGAGACGTTGCATCAGCCTGGATTTTCAGAGATAAAGGTATCCAGACCGGGGCAACCAGGTGTTACATATTTGTAATTATGATTTACATCATTCACACATCTTCAAGGGTGAGCCGCCTCTTGTTTTTGAGCTTTTTAAAGTGTGAAGGTGAGAGTCCTGTAATCTTCTTGAACTGATTGGAGAGATGTGAAACGCTGCTGTAGTTTAATTTGTAAGCTATTTCAGACAGATTGAGTTCATCATAGACGATGAGTTCTTTGACCCTTTCAATTCTGTGGGTCAGATAGAATTTTTCTATGGTGATTCCCTTTACCTCCGAAAACAAATTGGCCAGGTAGGTATAATCATAATGGAGCTTCTCGCTCAGATAGTCCGAGAGATTTGTTTTGATGGGATCCTCTCTATAATGCACAAGTTCAATGATAGCCCCCTTAATTCTCTCCACAAGGATGCTTTTTTTATCGTCCATCAACTGCAATCCGGCTTTTTTAAGAGCAATGTCCAGTTTTTCCAGTTTCTCCCCCGGAATATCCTCTATGGTGTTAACCTCGCCAATTTTAACATCAACATAACGTAAACCAAGCTTTTCCAGCTCGGCTTTCACTACCATCTGGCAACGGATACAAACCATATTTTTGATAAATAATTTCACAGACACATTGGCTGAGTATGCAGAAAAACAGGCTTTTATAAATATATAAAATATTTCATCACTTCATGAGCCGCCCGGGAGCAAATAACTCGCTGCCCTGTGGAAGAGGGCCTGAGGAATGTGCTGCTGATCTACTCTTTAGCACCCCTGGTGGCGGGAGTGTTGATATGGATCATTATTCCCGACCGGCAATACGAAGGGAACAGGACAGGGAAACAGCCGGGGAACCGGGCTGAACGGGGAGATGTGAAAGCGGCCCTGCGGATGCCCCAGGTCTGGCTGATCGCCCTGATCCTTTTCTGCTCCTATGTACTTTATGTGGGGGCATTTGATTTTCCGGCATTTGCCGAAGGAGTCTAAGGCCGGTCCAGGACTTTTGGTGCGCTGCTCGGAACCATCCTGGACTGGATGCGACCGATGGCTGCGATCTCGGCGGGGTTTCTGGCCGACAGGTTCACCACCAACCGTACCCTCAGGGCCTCTTTCCTGCTACTCATTTCAGGCTTTCTCTCCATGAGTATTCTCAGGCCCGCAAGCGGGCAGATATGGGTTCTCTGGGTACAGATTATTGTTTGTGCACCGGCCGGCTTCAGCCTCAGAGGAATATATTTTGCATCCTGGAGGAAACCCGCATTCCGGCGGTATTCACGACGCAATCTTGCGGATTCTTTCCAAAAAGAGGAGGCTGCATCCACTGACACAGCCTCCTCTGGTACTCATGACAACTAACCTTCCTACCACCTTCTGAGGCGGATATCTTTCGTTTCGCCGTTCACGGTGATCGTGGCACGGGGGTCACACGTTCCGTCGCCGTAATCCAGCAACACATCGGGACGGCCATCGGCCTGGATCAGAACGGTACCCCTGGTGATGAAGCGGCAACCGATCTCTTTCCAGAGTGCGCTGGTGATCTCGCGGGAAAAGGAGACACCTTCCCGGTTCACACCCGTGGCTACTCCGTTGATATGCCAGATATCGTCGCGGGTATCCCAGCGGGTATCGAATCCTTCCACGAAGGTCCGGGTCCGGTTCACCTCTTTCGAGATCTCCTGACCTTCCGGAGTGATCACCTTCCCACCTTCCAGCATGACGGAGAAATAGTGCAGGCCCTGGTATTCGCCCTCTTGCCATACACCCTCGTTGGTAACGGTCCTGCGGCCTTCCACTTTGTGGTCGTTGATAAAGAAATCCTCAAAAGTGATCTCCCTGGAGGAGCCCTCCTGCCACATGGGACCGGAGACCTTGATCACGATCCTTCCTTTGCGGATCCTTTCACGGCCATTCTGGAAACGGCTCACATCGCACCCGTCGCCGTAGTCCACGATGACGGTCCTGGGCCAGAATGAGCCCGGTTCAGAGATAATAGAGATCACCGGACAGGTATCCTGATCCACCCCGGCTGCTTTCAGGGCGGAATACTCATATCCGTTTTCATCCAGGAGGTTCATCACGCCGTTCACTTCGGAGAATACATCGTCAAATGCGGCATCGGCGATCATATCATCCTCGGCGGTGATCACATCCAGGTTCTCGATGTTGGGGTTTTCCTGACAACCCACAGTGAAGATGGCGGCCAGCACCACCACGGCTACAATTGAAAATCGAAACTTTTTCATGACTTTAAGATTTAATGAATACTTACGGTTTGTTATTTTCTTTGGTTTCTGAGCGGAATTCCCGCTTTTCATCATCTACACACACCAGTTTTCTATTCCCCCTATTTCCGTTTAAAAAAAAAATATCGGGCATCACGACTCTATACTTTTCTTAATTTGGCCCTTCATACGAAACCCCATTCATTCAGGACCATGAGAGCTCTGTTTATTACTGCCGTACTGGCGATCCTCCTTTCTTCCTGCGGGAACAGAACCGCCGGGACCATGGAGGAATCATCACTCAACTTTATTCTGATCTATACCGATGAGCTTCAGTTCAGCGATCTGGGATGTTACGGAGGAGATTATCCCACCCCCCATATCGACCGGCTGGCGGAGGAGGGTCTTTTGTTCACCGGAGCCTATACCACCGCCTCGATGTGCACTCCCAGCCGCTATTCGGTGATAACCGGCCAGTTCCCGGGGCGTTGCAGGGCATCCTCTTTCCTGGAGGAAAATCCGGCGGACGAACCGTACAACATAGCCTGGAATACCTGGATCACCCCGGACAAAAAGACTCTGCCCGGGGTGTTGAGTGAAAACGGCTATGTGACGGGGATGTCAGGTAAATGGCACGTGGGCAGACTGCCGGAAGGGGTGGAGCTTCCCGAACTTGACAGGAAAGCTGATCTCGACGATCCGGAGGTGGACCGCAAGTTGCAAAAGCAACAGCTGATCCACCGGGAGATGGTAATGAAATACGGTGGGTTTGACCAGGCGGCCAGTGTGGTGTGGGGCAACTACGACAGTCATCCGGTTCTGGCTCTCAGGGTGCATAATTTTCCCTGGATGACCAAAGGGGCGGTGGATTTCCTTCGTTCACAGGGCAGGGGAGAGGGTCCTTTCTTTTTATATGTGGCCCCCACCGCCATTCACGGGCCCAACCACGTGGACGATCTCGCACATGATGTGAGCTATACGCCGGGCGGAAAGGATCCGGAAGTCCCGGGTTTCCGGATGGACCTTTCCGCACTCCGGGAAGAGCTGCAACGTTTTCCCCCGGAGGAGCATCACCGGGTGGCCGGGATCGCCCAGACCGACCATCTGGTGGGAGAGATCCGCAGGGTGCTGGAAGAGCTTGGCAAATCGGAAGAGACCGTGATATTCTTTATGGCCGATCACAATATCGAACCGGGTAAGGCCACCTCTTACGAGAAGGGCGTTCATGTTCCCATGATCCTTCACTGGCCGGGGGTCACATCGGGTGGCTCCACGGGATCGCTGGTGCAGAATCTCGATATCTACCCCACCATTCTGGAGGCAGCGGGAATTCCTGAACCAGGGGATTACCTGCTGGACGGCACCAGCATGCTGGGGGTCATCAATGATCCGGATTCACCGTCAAGGGAGTACCTGTTCACCGAAAACGGCTATACCCGTTCGGTCACCGACGGCAGGTATAAGTATATCGCTCTCCGGTATCCGGACCGGCTGGTGGAAAAGATGAAAAGGGGGGAACTGGGGCATGTGCCCAGCTATGTGGAGCTCTGGCCGCAGGCACACTCGGCCATAGCCATGCAGTTTTTTCCGCACTATTTCGACCAGGACCAGCTGTACGATCTGGAGACTGATCCGTTTGAACAGCAGAACATCTATGATTCCATGGCCGGATCGGAGATCGTGCAACGGTTGAAAGCCCGGCTTGAGGAGCATCTGCAGACATTCGATCACCCCTTTACTCTGGAACCCGATCCGTTCCTGGAGTCAGAAACCTACCGGGAGCTGCAACAGGAGAACCGGTCCTTCGATATCTATACCATTCCCTGGCTCAGCAGGGATCACGGGGAAATGGTGTGGCCCCCTGAAAAGGAATAAGGCTTAAACGGAAAATAGCCGGTAAGCCACATAGAAGCTCGATATGCTGTAAAGGACGGCGTATACTCCGAGTATGATCGCCACCACCTGGGCCCCCTCGAACGGATTGAACAGCAGCAGCAGTCCGATTACCAGTGAGAAGATTGCACTGACCAGCATGACCGGAGAGCTGAACCCGCTCCTTCGCAGACTGGAATAGGTGAGGATCTGCACCATGCTGATAGCAATGATTAACAGGCTGATGAGAACGATGATCAGGCTGACAGCCGTCTGGGGGAAGGCCACCAGAAGAATGCCCACGACCAGATTGAACAGCCCTTCCGAGATCCAGAACCGCCAGTAGGTGCCCTTTCTGATCCAGGCGTTCAACAGTACCACCACCCCTGTGATGATGGCTATAATGCCCAGGTAGATGGCAACTGCTGCCAGCGCCGTGGCCGGGTTGGCCAGGCATATGATCCCGATGATGAGTGCTAAAACCCCTTTTAAGACTTCCACCCATCTGTTGTTTCTTTGAAAACTGGTCATGGAGTAGCTGTTTCTTACAAATTTAGTGGTTCTTCCGGCCAATGTCGAGAAAACACCGTGTTAAATCAAACCTAAAATTTTTCCACGGGGCACGGATATTCAATATTTCACCTAATTTCGGTTCTTTATCTGCCCACCCATCCTTGCCTACACATGAAAAATGACGCACCCCGGGCAGCCGGTCATCTGATGGATCCGGTCAGGGAAAAACAGCGGATCAACTCCATCGACATGCTTCGCGGAGTGGCCCTGCTGGGGATCCTCCTGATGAATATCGTGGGCATGGCCCTTCCCGATCCCGCCTACTGGGACCCTTCAGGTTATGGCGGTGACAGCGGGTGGAACCTTCGGGTATTCTTTATCAACAGCCTTTTGTTCGAAGGGACCATGCGGGGTATCTTTTCCATGTTGTTCGGGGCCGGGGTGATCCTTTTTACCAGGAAAAAAGAGGAACAGGGTGCCGGTATTGAGCTGGCCAATGCCTGGTACCGAAGGACCATCTGGCTGATTGTCTTCGGACTTGTTCATGCCTACCTGCTGATCTGGCCCGGTGAAATCCTCTATTCCTATGGCATTGTGGGAATGTTCCTGTTCCCGGTAAGGCATGCCTCTCCGTCCAGGCTGGTCGGATTCGCTGTCTTTCTTTTCCTGGTGATCGCCGGCATGAACATCATGGAGGCACACAGGGTGCAGAAGCTCCATGACCGCGCGGAAAAGGCCGCGGAAATTCTCAGGCATGGAGGCGAACTGACCGAAGATCAGGAGTATTTCCTGGAGGCCTGGGCAGAAAAAGAATCCGAGTACAAACCGGATCAGCAGGCCAAAGAACGGGTAGTCCGATTGATGCGTTCCGGCTATTTCTCGGCCGTCAGGACCATGGCCCCGTTTTCCACCTTCATGCAGACTACCTTTTTTTTCCGGTACGGATTTCTGGATGTATTGAGCATGATGCTGCTGGGAATGGGATTGTTCAAACTGAGGATCTTTCACGCTGAAAGAAAACCTCTTGTTTATGTTCTGATGATCCTGGCGGGATACGGGATCGGCATTCCCGTAAACTGGCATGAAACCACCTCCTACATCCGGGAGAATTTCAGCATCGTCAGTTATTTCACCAATCAGCAGACCTATGACCTGGGAAGGATCACCACCACCCTGGGGCATGTGGGCGTGGTGATGTTATTTGCAAAGAGCCCTCTGCCCGGATTCCTGAAAAGGGCCCTTTCGGCGGTGGGGCGGATGGCCCTGACCAACTACATTATGCACACCGTGATTGCCACCACCATTTTCGGTATTTTCAGGCAGTATGGCCAGTGGCAGCGCTATGAGCTCTATTTTCTGGTGGCCGGGATCTGGATTTTACAATTGATTGTAAGTCCCATATGGTTGCGGTATTTCAAATATGGCCCCCTCGAATGGCTGTGGCGCTGGCTTACTTACAAAAAGCGGCCTTCCCTGAAGCGGTAGCTGGATCTTGCATGGATTTTGGCTAGCTTTATGCACGCGACCAATTACGGATCGGAGGGCCAGACCTCCAGTGAGCATATTGCCTGGAGCATCAGCCGCGGTGGAGCATACATGCCCACCAATCTGGTGGATGGGGATCACCGCTTCGGGAGTGGCAGCTGCCGGCCGCCTCTATTATTCCACCGAGCAGGGCGATGTGGTGGTGGTCAGGGCGGGCAGGCGATTCGAGATCCTGGCCCGCAATCCGCTGGATGATCTGATCATGGCCACACCGGCCATCTCCGGCGACAGGCTCTATTTCAGCACCAGCCACTGCCTGGTGGCGGTGGGCAGGGATTAGTTGATCCAGTAGGAGAGTTTCACCACGATCCCCCGGTTCTTGGTGGTAAAACCAGCCGGATGGGCATTTTCGGTGTAGACGATAAACAGGTCGGACACCGGAGCGAATCGCCACTGGAACCGCATGTTCACATTGATATTGTCGATCTGGTTGTTATACTGCACAAAAGTAGTGAAGAACAGCTTCCGGGTGAAGGTGATATCCAGCTTCGGGCCCAGCAGGATCAGATCGGCGCTGGTATAGGGTTCAGGTAACATGATCCGGTTGTACTCAGCGATCATGGAGAGGCTGCCATAGGGCTGAACGCGATAGTTCACCTCCGAATTAAGGCTGAAGCGGGAGCCGTTGTAAAAGCCGCCGTAGAGAGCATTCAGCTGATAGGTGAACATCCATTTCTGGGTCGAGAGGTAGTTGAGGGCCACCTCGGGCCAGCTGTAATCGCTTCCTGCCGGGAGCTCCGCTCCCCCGGTATTGGTGGGATCGAATGGTTCGAACAGCTTCACATACACCTCTTCCAGCTCCAGGGAGATGCTGCTGCGGTCCATCCAGGTGAGAGAATACTCCAGTTCGATCTCCCGGTCGGTCATGGAGAGGTCCGTATCGAAGAACAGATCGGCCGACAGGGTGGGTCCGTGGTAGGCGATCCGGTCCGATACGGGATAAAACCGGTATCCTGCGGCAGGACTGCTCCGGTGGTAACCGGTGCGTCGCACGAACCCCATTTCAGCCAGGTAATTGCCGCCCACATACGACTGGTCCCATCCGGCCGAGAACTGCTGGGTCTCATAGTTCAGAGATGCCGCCGTGGTAAACCTGTCTCCCTTCCCGCCGGGATGAATGGAGTGGTGATAAAAGGTTTTCCCGGTCCACCGGTTGTCGCTGCTGGCAAAGTTGAATTCCGCCCCTGCCACCCGGTTGAAGCCAAATCCGTGGTAGGCGGTGTCACCGGGGGTCGCCACCACCTGCTTGTTGGTCATGAAAATCCCGATATTGGACCGGCTCAGGACCTTTCGCTGGAGGACTGCCACACTGTAATTGTCGGCCGGTTGTAATCCTTCCACCCCTGTTTGCATGTTCATGATCCCTATCCTCCAGTTGTTGCCCGCGTTGCCGCTCAGTCTGGCCCCGGCGATCACCGGTGAGTTCAGACCGATCCTTCTGGAAAAGAAGGGACGCAGCTCTTGTTTTCCCAGGCTGGCGAACAGATCGCTGTTCTCCAGGAAAAACTTCCTTTTTTCCGGAAAATAGAGCTCGAACCGGTCCAGGTTGGTCTGCTGACGGTCCACCTCCACCTGCGAGAAATCGGGATTCACCGTAATATCGAGGTTCATGGAGGTGGAAAGGATCAGTTTGGCGTCGAATCCGGCATTGCCCGAGAAATCGATCTCTTCTCCGGCCTCCACCTGGTGAGTGGCCTTACCCAGAGCATAGGGAATAAGGGAGAACCGGATGCCCGAAGGGGGAGGCGGTTCTTCCCAGACCAGGGAACCGGTATAGGCCAGGTTGGCCGACTGGAACTGCCGGGGGACGGGGGCCCAGCTCGATTTTTCATTGGCTTTCAGATCGAGGCGGCTGAAATTGATACCCCACTCGCCATCCCCGGGACGGTACCGGATGGTCCGGAAGGGAATGGCGAATTCCGCCACCCAGAAATCGGAATGGTGCTGCACTTCCGAGTACCATTTCCCGTCCCATTCCAGGGAGACGGATCCGCCTTCCGACTGAATTCCGTCCCATTGTCCGCCCGCCGCCGATACTCCGAAGGCAAACCCGTTGGTCTGATCGTTATAGGTATCGATGGCCGCAAAAAAATTGTCGTTCTTCCCGAAGTTCCAGTCCCTTTTGAACGACTCCATGGGACGTTTTCCCGCCAGGGTGTCGTGGCAGATGATCCCCATATAGAGGTTCTCCCGGTCGTAGGCGATCATCACCTCGGTCTGTGCCCTTGCCAGACCGGTGTCGATGGGGAGGATCCGCCTGAAGTCCCGGGCCACCTCCGCCATGGACCAGGCTCGCTCATCCAGGACTCCGTCGATGGTGATCTTTTCGGTAACGGGAAGGGCATGAAGGCGATAGTCGTCACGGTTTACCTGTCCCCGCAGAGGAAGAAGGGATACAGCGGCGAGAAGGATGAAGAGTATCCGCCGGACTCGAAAGGTGAAAACAGACATGCAGGGGTAACTAATGATTGATCAATCCCCAAAGATAGTTAAGAAAGCGGAACATCAGCCGGTGGTTCGTGTCATAAAACCTCTCTTCCCGGAGGATCTCCTCTTCGGTCTGAACGTAGGGACCCGGGATCAGCTCCTCCCTGCAATTTTCCACCAGCTGCCGGACCGACGAGGGCGTAGCTTCCAGGTGGAACTGGAACGCCAGTGCATTCCTGTAGATGAATCCCTGGTCGGGGAAAGCTTTGGAGCTGGCTATCCGGGTGGCTCCCTCCGGTATCCGGAAGGTGTCACCGTGCCAGTGGAAAACCTTCCCGGGCGCCGGAAGTTCCCGGAATATCCGGAAATCCCCCAGAGCCGGCAGAAACTGAAGTTCATGCCATCCGATCTCTTTTCGGGGGCCCGGTTTCACCTCCGCTCCCAGCGAGGCGGCGATCAGCTGGGCGCCCAGGCAGATCCCCAGGACCGGCCTGCCCGATTCCACGAAACTTCCCACCCACCGGATCTCCTCCTCCATCCAGGGATAGTGAAGATAATCATATACGTTCATGGGTCCGCCCATGATAACCAGCATATCGACCGTGGATGCATCGGGCAGCTGATCCTTTTCATAGAACCGGGTATAGGTGATGCCTGCCCCTTGTTTTTCGGCCCAATCTGAGATCACGGCAGGACCTTCGAAGGGTACGTGGATCAGGAAATGGATTTTTCTGGCGGAGGTCACTGGCAGCTCTCCTTTCCGAAGCGGCAAAGCAGTTCCCTGACCCGGTCCACATCATCGATATAATAGGCCGCCCGGGTGGTCTTGGCCCCCACTTTCACCGTGTAAGCCTCTTCCGGCATGGCCTCGAACGTATACTCGTCGGTCCAGTCATCGCCCACCGCAAAGATGAAGTCATAGGAGACACTGCCCATTTTCTGCAGGGCGGCCCTCCCTTTGTTTATGCCTGAATACTTGATTTCCAGTACTTTATCCCCATCCATGATCTCCAGGTTCAGGTTGGAGGTGAGGGTTCGAAGCTCGTCCTTCAGCTCCCATGCACGCTGAAGTCCCAAGTCGGGATCGGCATTCCGGTAGTGCCAGACCAGGGAGAAATTCTTGTGTTCGATAAAGGATCGCGGAGTCTGGTCCACATAGTATTCGAGCAGCGGCTGGACCGACTCTTTCCAGGCGTTATCGATCTGCTCGATCATGTACCATTCACCTTCCGGTTCCCGGATCCATACGCCATGCTCGGCAACGAAATGGATCTTCCAGTTCGTTTCGAACCAGCGCCCCAGGGTCTCCTTGTCACGCCCGCTGATGATCACCACCATGTTTTTCGGGTCCCCGGTCAGGTCCGCCAGTATCTGGTAGAGCTCATCGTCGGGCTTTGCATCTTCCGGATCCTTTTTAAACCAGGAGAGGGTCCCGTCGTAATCGAGGAAGAGAATCCGGCTTTCCGCTTCCCTGTATCCGTTGACGATCTGCCGCATCCGGGTGATGTTGATCTTCCGGGTCAGGTTCACCTCCTGGATCTCCTTGACACTCTCCAGGCTTTTGATAAACTCCTTGGCCCACCGTTCCACCGTGTACCGGGAAAGTCGCTGCATCATCACCCGGTTTCTTTCGACCTGTTCTTCAGTGTCCATCTCGACGGCCTGCCGGATCGCTTCGGCGATCTGGGGGAGGTCGTTGGGATTGACCAGGATCGCTTCGTGCAGTTCCTTGGAAGCGCCGGCCAGTTCGCTGAGGATCAGGACTCCTTCCCCGTTGTGCCTGGAGGCAATGAACTCTTTGGCAACCAGATTCATACCGTCGCGCAGGGGAAGGATCAGGGCAATATCGGACAGAGAGTAAATATCGATCCGTTCGTCCATGGAGAAACTCTGGTTGAGGTACCGGACCGGTGTCCAGGTGATGGTCCCGTAATTCCCGTTGATACGCCCCACCATCTCATCCACTTTGCTCTTGAGGTTGTAGAACGATTGGCTGGTCTCGCCCGAGGGAATCGCCTGGACGATCAGGGTAACCTTTCCCAGATACCGGGGATAGTTCTGCAGAAAAAGCTCAAAGGCCCTGATCCTCTGGGGGATCCCTTTGGTGTAATCGAGTTTGTCGATGGAGATGATCAGCTTTTCGGTCTCGCCCGATGCTTTGATCCTCTTCATCTCGTCCTGGATCCTTGAAGGCCGGGCATGTTCGCTGTGCACCTCCAGGGTTTTGTTCCGGAACCGGTCGTAGTTGATCCCTTTGGGGAACACATCGACCTTCAGGGTGCGTTCGCCCAGTGATATCCTGTTAAATATGGAATCGACCCCCGTCAGCCTCCTGACCGAACTCATGAAGTGACGCACATAGTCGTAAGTCTGGAACCCGATGAGATCGGCACCCAGCATCCCTTCGATGATCTCCAGCCTCCAGGGCAGCAGGCGGAAGATCTCAAAAGAGGGAAACGGGACATGACTGAAGAGGCCGATGCTGACCAGAGGCTTTTGCTCCCGGATCATCTGGGGAAGCAGCAAAAGGTGGTAATCGTGGATCCATAAGATATCCCCGTCGTTGAGCAGGGAAAGGATCCGGTCGGCGTAAATGCGGTTCATCCTCACGTAAGCTTCCCAGGCTTCACCGCTGTAGGAGACATTTTCGGTAAAATAGTGAAAGAGCGGCCAGAGCGTATTCTTGGAGAATCCGTGCAGATGGAGGTTCCGTTCCCGGAGAGAGGGGAAGACCGGAACGCACCGGAACTCATCCAGTTCTTTTTCCAGAATCTGCTTATCATCGGAGTTGAATTCATGGTTCTCACAATCGGTCAGTCCTACCCATACCGGCTGAAAGTTGCTGTAAAAGTTCTGTAGACCTGAGATCGTCTGCTCATCGGCTTTGGTGATATGGAATTTTCCGTTTAAACAGTGAATATGTACCGGCAGAAAATTGGAAGCGAGAATGAGACGTCTCATGTCTGGATATTTTGTGAAAGATTGATTTGAATGCTGTTGCAAAAATAAATACCTTGATGCCTATAAGCAACCCGTGTTATACACCTCTTAAGATACATATAATATGGCATCTGAACCCAACTTTGATGCGGTCATCTTCGACCTTGACGGCGTAATCACCAAGACAGCCCTGGTGCATGCGGCTGCATGGAAGAAAATGTTCGATGAGTATTTGCGCTCCAGGGAAAAACGTTTGGATGAACCCTTCAAAGAATTTACGCACAGCGGCGACTACCTGCCATATGTAGACGGCAAGCCGCGATACAAGGGGGTCGCTTCTTTTCTGGAGTCCCGGGGAATCGATATCCCCTTCGGAGAGCCTTCAGACGATCCGGAGAAAGAGACAGTCTGCGGGCTGGGGAACCGGAAGAACATCATGTTCAACAAGGTGCTGGATGAACAGGGAGTGGAGGTATATGATACGACCGTGGAATTACTGGAGGACCTGAAAAAGACCGGTATACGGATCGGTGTAGCTTCTTCGAGCAAGAATTGCAAGCCGGTGCTGGAAAAAGCCGGGCTGATGCATTTTTTTGAGACGAGGGTCGATGGAGTGGTTTCCGCAGAGATCGGACTGAGCGGAAAACCGGAGCCGGATATTTTTACCACGGCCTGTGACAACCTGGGGGTGGAATACCACCGTTCGGTGGTGGTGGAGGATGCTGTTTCGGGTGTACAGGCCGGGAAGAAGGGAAATTTCGGCCTGGTGCTGGGAGTGGCCCGGGAGAACAATGTGAATGAATTGTATGTCGGAGGAGCCGACATTGTGGTGGAGGACCTGGGAGAGATCGGACTGGAAGGAATCTCGCAGTGGTTCGAACGGGGAATGGAAAGGGATGGCTGGACACTCCAATACCATGATTATAATCAACATATGGAACGCTCCAGGGAGGCATTGCTTACCGTGGGGAACGGATATTTCGGCACCCGCGGAGCCCTGGAAGAGAGCAGAGCCAACAAGGTCAACTACCCGGGCACCTATGTGACCGGACTTTTCAACCGGCTGGTTTCGAATGTGGCGGGCCGGGATATTGAAAATGAAGATTTTGTCAACGTGACCAACTGGCTTCCTCTTACATTTCGAATCGACGGGGGAGAATGGTTCGGATTTGGACCCGATCCTGCATTTAAGGTCCGGAAGATCCACCGGACCCTGGATCTGCAGACAGGTGAGTTACGCCGGGAACTGGAGGTGGAGGATGACGAAGGGAGAGTTACACGGGTGGTATCATCCCGGTTTGCCGGGATGGCTGATCCCCACCGTGCCGGAATGCGATATGCGGTGACCCCCATCAATTACAGCGGGAAAGTGGAGATCAGGTCCGAGCTCCGGGGCGATCACAAAAATGCAGGGGTGCAGCGCTACAATGATCTGAACCAGCAACACCTTGAACCGGTTTCCGAAGAGGTTTCCGAACACGGCATGAAGCTGGTGGTGAAGACCACCCGGTCGGATATCCTGGTGGCTGCATGTGCCCGTCACCTTTTGCTGAACGGGGGCGAGAAGGCGAACCGGGAGGACCGGAGCGGGGAGGGATGGACCAGCCAGCAGTTTACCATCGAGCTTCAGAAGGGGGAGGAGATGGTGGTGGAGAAAGTAGTTTCGATCTACACATCCCGCGAACCCGATGCCGAAGACCCGCTGAAGGAGGCTGAGGAGACCGTCGAACAGATGTCGTCGTACCATTCGGAATTGAGGCTTTCGGCGGGTCGCTGGAAGGAGCTCTGGGAAGAGATCGACGTGAAAATCACAGGTGACCGCGAGTCCCAGAAACTGGTCAGGCTGCACCTTTTTCACATGATGGTGACCGCCTCACCGCACCATGCCGGACTGGATTCGGGTATACCGCCCAGGGGACTGCACGGGGAGGCCTACCGCGGACATATCTTCTGGGATGAGCTTTACATTCTCCCGCTCTATAACCTCCACTTCCCCGAGGTGGTTAAATCATCGCTGATGTACCGCTACCGCCGGCTGGATGCAGCAAGGGATTATGCCCGGGAGTACGGGTATGAAGGGGCCATGTTCCCCTGGCAGAGTGGAAGCGACGGAAGGGAAGAGACTCAGATTATCCATCTCAATCCCATTTCGGGGGAGTGGGGCGATGACTACAGTTCCCTTCAAAGGCATATTTCCCTGGCCATTGCCTATAACATCTATACTTATTACCATGCTACCGGCGACCAGGAGTTCATGGATCAGTTCGGGGCGGAGCTCCTTCTGGATATTGCCAGGTTCTGGGCTAGCAAGTGCCGGTATGATGAGGAGGATGAACGGTTCCATATCGAGAAGGTCATGGGGCCCGACGAGTTCCATGAAGCCCTTCCGGGCTCAGAAGAAGGCGGACTGCCCGACAATGCATATACCAATCTGATGGTAAGCTGGTTGTTCGACAGGGCTTTCCAGGTGATGGAACTGATGGACGGGGAGAGGAAAAAGAAGGTGCTGGATGAACTGGAGATTTCGGAGGAGGACCTCCAACGATGGGACCGTATCATGCATGGTCTGGCACTCTATATCTCAGAAGAGGGAGTGGTGGAGCAGTTCAGGGGCTATTTTGATCTGAAGGAGCTGGACTGGGATGCCTACCGCGAAGAGTACGGTGATATTCACAGGCTCGACCGCATCCTGAAGGCCGAGGGGAAATCACCGGACGATTACAAATTGGCCAAACAGGCCGATTTCCTGATGGTTTTTTATAACCTTGGCAGGGATGAGGTTTCGCGTATTGTGAAACTGCTTGGTTACGAACTGCCGGAGGACTATGAACTGGTGAACTTCAATTACTATATTGAACGCACTTCCCACGGCTCCACCCTGAGCAGGCTGGTCCATGCTCATCTGGCCTGGAGGCTGGGAATGAATGAGCGGGGATGGGAGCTTTATATGGAAGCTCTCAGGAGTGACCTGGTGGATATCCAGGGGGGTACTACAGGAGAGGGTATCCACTGCGGAGTGATGGCGGGAACTGTATATGAAGTCCTTTCCACTTTCGCAGGGCTGGATCTCACGGAAGAGGAGCCTTCAGTACATCCCTCCCTGCCCGAACAGTGGAAAAAAGTCGAATTCCGGTTTGCCCACAGGGGGTCCCGGTATGATGTAACCGCCGAAGGAACCAGTGCTGAAGTCTCGGAGACCGGCGGGTAACAGTCTGTTATCGAACACTAAATCATATTTGCCATGCTGGGAGACATTTTATTGATCAATGATATGCACAAGGAGGCTGCTCAGGCCATCTCTGATCGCCTGGAAAGGATGTGCCGGGAGAAAGGGGAGCGTTACCGTTGCATAGTGGGTATTTCCGGTGAATCGGGGTCGGGTAAATCAGAGCTGGCTCATGCGCTGGGAAAAGAGTTAAAGCAAAAGAACATACGGGTTAAGGTAGTGCATACAGACAACTACTACAAGATACAGCCGCTGCTGAGGGAAGAGTGGCGCCGTAACAAGGGATTCGACAAGATCGGTCTGGATGAATACGACTGGATCAAGATCCACAAAACCATCAGGGACTTCAAAGAGGAGCAGGAATGCATGATCCCGTGTATCGATCTGATTCCCGAACAGGTGGATAAGCTGATCACCGATTTCAGCAAGATCGACCTGCTGATTATCGACGGCCTGTATGCCATCAAAGCTCCTGATGTGGACATGAGGGTGTTTATAGACCTTACCTACCGTGAGACAAAGATCAATCAGATCATCCGGATGAAGGAGGCCATGAGCGAATTCCGTCTGGCTATCCTGGAGAAGGAGCATCAGGCCGTCGTTTCTCTGAAGCCCCTGGCCGACCTGATTGTCGACAAATCCTACCAGGTGGTCACGGCCGAAGATCATATGAAGGAATTGTAAAGAATGCCCTCCTGCTGAAACCCTTCAGTTGCATTGCCGTATATTTGGTCATAATTATTCACCAAATCCGGAATACCATGAAAATGACTAAAATCGTCAAAGTACTGATGGCTTTCTTGTTCGCTGTCCTTCTTTCTGTTCCTTTCACTTCGTGTGATAAGGAGCCCCTGGAGGACCGTCCCGAACTCCCCCCGATGGAGAGCATATTGATGGACTTCTCTGATTTCAGCGAAGCCCCTGCCGGAGCAAAGTCGACCGATGCCACCTATGAGAATTTCTTTCACTCCTTTCTCACTCTGACCTTCTGGAACCTGGCTTCAACGGTGACCATGGCCGTTCCGGTAGCCGCATACGGATATGCCCTCCAGCAGGAGCCGGTATACCTGGGTGACCTGACATGGGAGTGGTCCTTCGAATTCGAGGTTCAGGGTACCAGTTATAACGCAACACTGACCGGATCGCGGTTGAACAACGAGGAGTTTACCATGGAAATGGAGATAGGCTCCGGCTCTTCGGAGGCCGGCGTTAAGTGGTTTGACGGGGTGATCCGTTACGATCATACCCAGGCTACATGGAAGATCTACGAGGAGGGTACCGTGGAGATCCTTCAGGTGGAGTGGAACAAGGACTTCGTCACCGAAGAGTCCGACCTCAGGTATACCTATGTGGAACCCGGTCAGAATGAGACGGGGAGTTATATTCAGTACACTTATATACCCGGGCAGGTATATGACGCCTCCTTTGATATTTCCCATTCGGGCGGTACCACCGATATTGAATGGAACCTTGTCACCAGGGAGGGAAGGGTCATGGATGTCGTCAAGTTCGGTGATTCCGAATGGCACTGCTGGGATTCGGCCGAAAACGGTCTGGCCGACACCGAGTGTCCCTAGTTATCCTTTCTCTCCATCCGCTGGATCTCCAACGGAGTCACCAGCATTTGATCGTGGCCGGGCAATCTCTGGAGGGCCCGGACCACGTTCATCCCTTTCACCACTTTTCCAAAGGCAGGGAATTTTCCAAAGGCAGCAAATCCCTCTCTGTCGGGATTTCTGTTCCCGCCGTAATCCAGTGAAGGCTGGTCACCGGTGTGCCTGCCCGGGGCGATGCTTCTGAACGAACTCATCCAGGATCTCGGTGAGGTCAGGGGAGCCTATTTCCTGAAGGTCGTAATAGACCCTGGTGGAGGGCTTCCGGATCTTGATCAGCCTGTTCAGGTCGATGGGGGTCCCGATCACCACCGCGTCGCAGTCGGTTTTGTTAATGGTGGCTTCCAGGTCCTTTAGTTGTTCCTCTCCGTATCCCATGGCAGGAAGCAGGGTGCCGATGCCGGGATAGATCCGGAAAGTTTCGGCCAGTCTGCCGACCGTATAGGGACGCGGATCGACCAGTTCGGATGCACCGTACTTTCGTGCGGCCACCACGCCGGCACCGATCTTCATCTCCCCGTGGGTCAGGGTGGGTCCATCCTCGATCACCAGGACACGCTTTCCTCTGATCACCCCGGGATCGTCTACCCGGATGGGGGAAGCTCCGTCGATTACCGTGGCTCCCGGGTTGACCTGCTCGATGTTTTGCCGCACCACCTGAACCCCTTCCGGTGAGGCGCTGTCGATCTTGTTGATTACCACCACATCGGAGATGCGGAGCACCACCTCGCCGGGGTAATAGGAGAGCTCATGGCCCGCCCTGTGGGGATCGGTCACTCCGATAGTCAGGTCGGGCCGGTAAAAGGGGAAATCGTTATTGCCGCCATCCCAGAGGATCACATCACAGCCATCAGGATCGTTCTCAGCGGCCCGGACGATGGCCTCGTAATCGACTCCGGCGTAAATCACATTTCCGCGCACCACATGAGGTTCATATTCCTCCATCTCTTCAATGGTACAGTTGTGGGCGTGAAGGTCTTCCACGGTGGCAAATCGCTGAACCTTCTGGGAAACCAGGTCCCCGTATGGCATGGGATGGCGTATGGCAACCACCTTCAGACCCTTTTCCATGAGCAATTCGATGACCCTGCGTGAGGTCTGGCTTTTTCCACAACCGGTTCTCACCGCACAAACGGCGATCACCGGCTTATTGCTACGGATCATGGTATCTCCTGTACCCAGTAAAGTGAAGCTGGCCCCGGCAGCATTGACCACTGCCCCGATATTCATCACTTTCTGGTAGGGGAGGTCGCTGTAGGAGAATATGCAGCTTTCCACCTGATGTTCCCGGATCAATTCAGGCAATTGTTCCTCAGGAAAGATCGGGATTCCGTCGGGATAGAGGGAACCTGCAAGTTCCGAAGGATACTTGCGATCATCAATGTCGGGTATCTGTGCTGCGGTGAAAGCCACCACCCGGTAATTTTCATTATCCCTGAAGTAGGTGTTGAAATTATGGAAATCTCTTCCTGCGGCCCCGATAATAATGACGTTCTTCCTGGACATGTTGCTGAATGTTTTTAGCGTTTCGAATTAAACAATGGTGTTAAAAATGAACCGTTAAATTTAGAGCTTTAAATGCAGGGACGGACCGAATATGCTATATAATAGGTGGCGAAGCGCGAAACATTAGAACAACTTGTTCACTATTTCGTAATATTATGTATGCGAATTTCCGACCCGATATGGCGAAATTCGAAATGTAAGATGGCGGGAAGTTGAATTTTCTGGCACATACCTATCTTTCGGGATGCAATGAGGATATCATTGTGGGGAACTTCATGGGTGATTACGTAAAGGGCAGGAACTATGTGGCATTTCCGGAACAGGTTAAAAAAGGGATACTGATCCACCGGGATATCGATACTTTCACCGATATGCATTCCATTACCCGCAGAAGCAAAGTACGTATCGCTTCCCGTTACCATAAATATGCAGGGATCATCATCGATATTTTCTACGATCATTTTCTGGCTTCCATGTGGGACCGGTTCTCCACTCTTTCGCTGCAGGAGTTCGTAAACCGCACCTATGATTTACTCAAAAGAAATTACAGGGTGTTGCCTTCGGCCATCAAAATGTGGTTCCCTACTTTCCTGGAAAATAACTGGATGATGGCTTATCAGACGGTCGACGGGATCGAACTGGTACTTGAACGGATGGCTGCTAACACCTCACTTCCCGACCACGCCTCTTATGCTGTGGAGGTTCTCAGTCACTCCTACGAATATTTCAGGGAGGATTTCCTTGAATTCTTTCCCCTGATTATTCAGTTCCTGGAAGAGAAATATGATATTGACATCCATGGTTCCCGGGAGAACTACCCTAACTGCTAGGCAGTCTGCTTGTTTCCGGTGGCCAGGGTGTGTCCGGGGAGGGTATCTACTTTGAGCAGCTTCCTGTACTCCTGCTCATAGAAAAATTCCTTTTCTCCGAAGGCAGGAACCAGATCATCCAGCCAGAGGGCATCCGCATTGTAGCGGGCAAAGAAGGGTTTGCCCACCCAGTCTGGATTTCGTCCCTGAAGGAACTCGAGCACATAGACCTTTTCGCCTCGGACTTCAGAAACTCCTATGATCCTTACTTTCCCGGGTCCGGCCGACATGCTGGGACCTCTGACGGTGCGTGAGATTCCGCTTACCTGCTGGTAGGCCTGACTGAAGATCCGGTGCGCCTCTTCCAGGCTGACACCGAAGTAAGACTGTGCACCTGTGTCGCGCGCCACGAACATGTAATATGGAACCATTCCCATGGCCACCTGCCTTCGCCACATTTCAGCCCAGACGTCGGGATCCTCGTTGATGTGCCTGAGGATGGGCGACTGGGTGCGAATCTGCGCCCCGGTGTTCCGGATCTTCTCCACTGCCTCCTTTACGGCCTCGGTTTCCAGCTCTCTGTAATGGCTGAAATGGGCCATGACGGCCAGATGGATCCCCTGGTCCGTTACTCTGCGGAAAAGATCCAGGATCTGTTCGGAATCAGGATCGGACAGGTACCGGTAGGGCCAGAAAGCCAGCGATTTGGTACCGATGCGTATGTTTTTAAGGTTCGGAAGGTCTGCTTCCAGCAATGCACGGATGTACCGTTCGAGAACATCCGCCTTCATGACCATGGGGTCGCCGCCGGTGAAAAGGATATCGGATATCTGGGGATTTTCCCGCAGATATCTGACCATCAGGTGGGGCTGTTTCATGGCGAATTTCAGTTCACTGAGACCGGTAAACTGAGGCCAGCGGAAGCAAAAAGTGCAATAAGCATGGCAGGTCTGCCCCTGGGTGGGGAAAATGAGCATGGTCTCCCGGTATTTGTGCTGAATTCCGCTCAGTTTTTCACCGTCGAGGGTGGGGACGTTATGTTCCAGCTGGCCTGCCGGATGCGGATTCAGATTCAGGCGGATCTCGTTGACATATCTTGCAATGTCGGATTTACTTTCATTGCTGTCCACCATCCTGGAAAGGGATTCGAACTGGGAGGGTTTCAGCATCGATTGCTGGGGGAAATTGAGGATAAAGAGCGGATCCTCCTGGTAATGATCCCAGTCGATCAGTTCATTGATTACATAATTGTTGGTTTTGAACGGGAGAACTTCGGATACGATCTGGATGGCCTTGACCTGCTTATCACTCAGCCGTTCGAATTGGGGTATTTTGTGGAAATTATGACGTGCAAATACCTGATATTTCATAAAGAACTCCTCCTGATTATCGCGTTAAAAATGAAAAGCGTTTTTTCCGGCGGATTGCAAAGGTACGAAATTTTGGGGAGGATTAAAAGAGATGGCCCTGTCTGTTCTGTTCCATAACATTAAATTAATGAGCCGGATCCGATACTTTCCGGGTTCACCGGAGCAGTTCCAGCCTACTGGCATCCAGCCTCAGCATGATGAACAGAAAAATGGTGAAAGCCCATAGTGAGGATCCTCCGTAACTGAAAAACGGCAACGGGATCCCTATCACCGGCAGTAGTCCGATGGTCATACCGATATTGACCGCAAAATGGATGAATAGCACCGAGATAAATCCGTAGCCGAATGCCCTGCTGAAGGCAGATCTCTGGCGTTCGGCCAGGACCAGCATGCGGAGCAGCAATCCCGCATAGAGCAGAATTACAAAGGAGGTGCCGAGAAATCCCCACTCTTCACCAACCGTGCAAAAGATAAAGTCGGTGCTTTGCTCCGGTACAAAATGGAGTTTTGTCTGAGTGCCGTTCAAATATCCCTTGCCGTTGAAGCCCCCCGAACCGATGGCGATTTTCGACTGGTTGACGTTGTAACCCACTCCCTGAGGATCGTCCTCCAATCCCAGAGTCACGTATATCCGGTATTGCTGGTGTGGTTTCAGAATGTTCGCCATCGCATAGTTGACCACGATCATGAAACCGACTGCCACCAGGGCGCCGGCAAGGATTTTCAACCGGTTGTACTGCCTGGCTCGTATGCCCGCAGCGAGCAGTATCACCGACAGGGGACCCAGGGCCATCAGACCCATGTGATAGAGGTTCCAGTTGGTTTCCAGTAAAAGATGAAGAGCGTAGAAGATCCCGAAAAAGAGGCCTCCCATCAGGATGGGGGCCATACCGGTTTTAAAGGAACGGGAAGAGAACAACAGGATGATCGATCCCATCATCAGAATGATCAGCAGAAGCAGTGCCTGGTCCAGCAGCAGGGTTGCCATGAAAAGTACCAGCAGGGTTGCCAGCATGATCATCATATTGGCGGAAAAACCTTCCCGGAACAGCACGAAAAGAAAGACAAAATAGACCAGGGCCGATCCCATGTCGGGTTGAAGGAGGATCAGCAGGGCCGGGAGAAGAATGATGACCCCTGCCTTCATGAGATCAGTGAACTTCCGGATATGGAAGTTATGGGAAGTCAGAAGATTGGCGAGGGCCAGTGCGGTGACCGGTTTGGCGAATTCCGAAGGTTGGAGCTGAAACCCGCCCAGTGCAAACCAGCTCCTGGCGCCGTTGATCTCCTTGCCGAAAAGCAGGACCCCAGCCAGCACGGCAATGATCAGTGCATAGAGGATATAGGAGAAATGAATATAGAACTTCGAATCCAGGGTGAGAATGACGGCGGCCAGCACCAGAGAGGCAGCGATCCAGATCAGCTGCTTCCCGAACCGTTGCGAAAAGTCAAACATGCCTTCTCTGGCCTCCATGATGTTGGCCGAGTAAATGTTCATCCAGCCGAAGGCCATGATCACCATCCAGAGGAGGACAGAGATCCAGTCAAGGTTGCCGAAAACACTGTTTCTTCTTACCATAACAGAGAAAGTTCTTGATGAGTACTTTCTGCATCCGCTGTCAGAGAGTCATTCTCTGCCGGACTGACCGGGGGATCCTGAACATGTGTCGTATCGGCAGATTCGGTGGTATCGCGACCTGCTGCAGGGGTTGAAACGGGATCCAGCAGTTGCATGACCCAGTTTTCGTACCAGGTCCGGCTTACCCCCCCGGTCAGATATTTCTCGATCATCAGACTGGCGATGGGTGCGGCATAGGTGGTGCCGAACCCCTGATTCTCCACATAGACGGCGATGGCGATCTGCGGATCCTCCTTGGGAGCGAATGCGATAAAGATCGAGTGGTCGTTTCCGTGGGGATTCTCGGCGGTCCCGGTCTTTCCGCATACCGTAATGCCTTCGATCCGTGCGTTGCGGGCCGTGGATCCTTTTCCTCCGTTCACCACCAGGTCCATTCCGTCGATCACCGGGAGGTAGTTGACCGAATCGATGGTAGTGTAATGTTTTTCAAGGTAGGCCGGATCCACTTCCTCATCGCCGTCGATCTGCCTGATCAGGTGAGGGGTGATGTAATAACCGCGGTTGGCAATAGTCGCGGTCATATTGGCCATCTGAACCGGGGTGATGAGAAGCTCTCCCTGTCCGATGGCCAGGGACCGGACAGTGAGGTAATTCCATCTTCCTTCGCCGTAGATTCTGTCGTAATAACCTGATTCGGGAATATTTCCGTTGAGTTCGTTGGTGAGTTCAATACCCAGCGGTGCATTGAATCCCATGGAAAGAAGGTGCCGGTGCCAGTTGTCATAGGCTTCAGAGGTCTGCCCGAATTTCCTGTCCTGGAGAATACTTTTCAGTACCTGGATGAAATAAGTATTGCAGGAGTTCTGGATCGCCTGCACCAGATCGAGAGGGGTATCATGAAGGTGACAGCCCGTATGGATATTGCCGGCATAGAATCCGTAGAAACAGTAGTGTTCCGTGGAGACCGAAACCACCTCTTCCTGCAGTCCGATCAGGGCCATCAGCGTTTTGAAGGTGGAACCGGGAGGATATTGTGCCATTAAGGCCCTGTTGAACAAGGGATTCAATGTATCGCTCACCAGTTTCCCGAATTCGGTTCGAAGGTTCCGTCCCACCAGCAGTTCGGGAGAGAAGCTGGGGGCGCTCACCAGGGCCAGCACCTCTCCGGTAGAAGGCTCCAGGGCAACAATACTGCCCACATATGGTTTCATTAAACGTTCTCCGTAGGCCTGGAGCTCCATATCGAGGGTCACCCTGATATTCTTTCCCACCTCCACAGGTTCATCGAGCCTGCCCTCCTGATAGGACTCGATGGTTTGATTGTGTACATCTTTCAGGAATACCTGTTTCCCTTTTCTCCCTCTCAGATAGCTTTCGTAGGCTTTTTCCACTCCCGAAACCCCGATATAGTCACCCAGCTGATAGTAGGGATCGGATTCCAGTATTCTCTGATCCACTTCGCCGACATAGCCCAGGGCATGGGCGGCCACCGGACTGGTATATTCCCGCAGGGTGCGGGTTTGGACGTAAAACCCGGGAAACTGGAACATCTTCTCCTGAAGAAGTGCTGCATTCTGATAACTGACCTGTTTCATAAATACCGAGGGTACCCGGTAGGAGTAGGAACGGGCCGATTCGAGGCGCTCCTCCAGATCCGCTCTGGAAAGGCCGAGGATCCGGCAGAATTCGGTAGTGTCGAATGATTCCATTTGCCGGGGGACCACCATGATATCATAGGCGGCCTGGTTATAGACCATGATCTCGTCGTTCCGGTCATAAATCAATCCTCTGGCCGGATAAGTTACCCGGACACTCTGAGCATTGCTGAGGGCATATTGCTCATAGGATTTATCGAGCACCTGCAGATGGAACAGACGGACCATAAATACCAGTCCTGTCAGGATGATCGCAGCTGCAAATACATACCTTCGTTCCGAGAATGGATTCATCTACTTCCGAAAAACAAAATATTGGCTCAGTATGATTGTCGAGGCGGACAGAATGGTGCTCAGCAACACCCGGAGCAAGGTATTAAAAAAATCATGTAACTGAAAAACCTCCAGGTAAAATAGAGCCAGGTGATGAATCAGGACCAGGATCACCGTATATTTCAGGAACCAGGTGAATCCGTAATAGTGAATCCTCGGAAAAGTGTCCGGTTCATATCCGTCTCTGGGGGCCAGAAGGTCGAGGATCCGCGAACGTAGAAAGGCCATCAGAGCGGTGGCGGCAGTATGAATGCCATAGGTATGCTCGAACAGATCAATGGCAAAACCGAGGATGAATCCCAGCAATAGCTGGGCCCACCGGGGAGTCTCGAATGGCAGCAGCAGGATGAACAGGATATAAATATAGGGGATCATATAACCGTTGATCATGACATGATCCATGACCAGTACCTGGAACAGCACGACAATGATCAGACGGGCGATATTTCTGAGCAGGATATACATTACCGGGGCAGTTCTTCAAGATGGAGTTGTTCAACCTGCCTGTGGTTCCGGATCACATTCACATGGAACAGGCTCTGGAATCGGGTGAAGAGTCTGATCCGGATATCGTAGAAATTACCGGATTCGAGGACATAGGAGTCAATAATGCCCGCTTCGATACCTTCAGGGAATATGGCGGAAAACCCACTGGTCACAATGGTGTCTCCTTCGCTGATCCCGACATGGAACGGGATCTCTGAAAGAATCGCATACCGGGGCGAATCTCCTTCCCACCGGAGGATGCCGGAATAGTTATTCGATTCGATCTTCACACTGAGCCGGAAGTCCCGGTTGATGACCGGGATCACCGTGGCGAAGTTCCGGGAGGTGGCCATCACGATACCCACCAGTCCCGATTCCGATATCACTCCCATATCCCGGAATACTCCGTCCTTCTCGCCCCGGTCGATGGTGATGTAGTTGTATTGTTTATACACACTGTTGTGCACCACTTTTGCGGGAACATAGTCATATTGCCGTTCTTCTTTCGCTACCGTGATCACCAGTGAACTGTCGAGCCGTTGATGAAGTCCGTCGAGCCGGTTCCGAAGATCCAGATTCTCCCCGTAGAGCTGACGGTTGATCTCCTTCAGATGGAAATATTCCCGGACTCCATCCACCTTACCGTATATGTATCCCGATACCTGCCGGTTGAGGGAGACAAGGCGGGAGCGTTGAAAACTGGTTCCCTGTATGATCAGTGAAACAGCGACCGCTTCCAGCAACAGGAATAGTAACAGGTTGTAATACCGCTGTATGAACCTGAGAAGCGATCTCATGGCCTATCGCATCAGGAAGGGAAATTTATCCACGTTCCTGAGGGCAATGCCGGTCCCGCGGGCCACCGCCTGAAGCGGATCTTCTGCAATGTGAAAGGGAATGGAGATCTTATCGGCAAGCCGCCGGTCGAGGCCTCTGAGCAATCCGCCTCCGCCGGCAAGGTAGATGCCTCTGCTGACGATATCGGCGTATAACTCGGGTGGTGTTTGTTCGAGCACCGAAAGTATAGCTGTCTCGATTTTAGAGATCGATTTGTCGAGGCAGTGACCGATCTCCTGGTAGGAGATCGGTATCTCGATCGGCATGGCGGTCATCAGGTTGGGACCCCTGACAAAGAAATCCTGGGGAGGATCCTCCAGTTCGGGCAGAGCAGAACCCACATGGATCTTGATCTCCTCGGCAGTGCGCTCTCCCACCTTGATATTGTGCTGGTGCCGCATATAAGTCTGGATATCATTGGTAAAACCGTCTCCCGCGACCCGGATGGACTGGTTACATACTATGCCTCCCAGAGCAATCACCGCAATCTCGGTGGTCCCCCCTCCGATATCGACCACCATGCATCCTTCGGGTGCTTCCACATCGAGCCCGATGCCGATGGCGGCCGCCATCGGCTCGAAAATCATGTAAACATCCCTGCCGCCGGCATGTTCCGAGGAATCGCGGACCGCTCTGCGCTCCACTTCTGTGCTGCCGGAGGGAATGCATACCACCATTTTGAGAGAGGGGGTGAATATCTTCTTTTTGGTGTTGATCATCTTGATCATACCCCGGATCATCAGCTCTGCAGCCTGGAAGTCAGCGATCACTCCGTCGCGCAGCGGTCGGATAGTCTTGATATCCTCGTGGGTCTTGCCGTGCATCTGTCTCGCCTTTTCCCCGATGGCTATCAGTTTCCCGGTATGTTGATCGATCGCAACGATCGACGGTTCATTCACCACCACCTTATCGTTGTGGATGATGATCGTATTTGCAGTGCCCAGGTCAATAGCCAGTTCCTGCTGGAAAGAAAACAAACCCATCTATATGTTCATCATTTAGTTCAATGTTTGAAATGCCTGATCCCGGTAAACACCATGGCCATGCCGTTGGCATTACAGTAGTCGATCGAATCCTGATCGCGTACCGATCCTCCCGGCTGAACAACGGCCACAATCCCTGCTTTCTGTGCGATCTCCACGCTGTCTGAAAATGGGAAAAAGGCGTCGGAGGCCATAACGGCTCCCTGCAGATCAAACTTGAAATGCCCTGCCTTTTCGATGCTCTGCTTCAGTGCATCCACCCTGGAGGTCTGCCCGACACCCGACGCTACCAGCTGCCTGTTTTTTGCCAGTACGATCGCATTGCTTTTGGTGTGCTTCACCACCTTGTTGGCGAAGACCAGGTCTTGCAGCTGTTCAGGGGTGGGTTCACTGGCGGTCACTGTCCTCATCACGTCTGCAGTTTCGGTAGAGAGGTCCCGGTCCTGGAGGATCATCCCGTTCAGAACAGTCCTTACAACGGCCGGACTCATTTCGAGTTCTTTGGAGAGAAGAATGATCCGGTTCTTTTTTTGCTTCAGCACCTCGAGTGCCCCTTCTTGGTATCCGGGAGCAATGACCACCTCGAAAAAGATCTTATGCATTTCTTCGGCGGTTGAAAGGTCCACTGAACGGTTGGTGATCAGCACTCCTCCGAATGCCGAAACCGGATCACCCGCAAGGGCGTCTTTCCATGCTTCCACCAGCGACGGGCGTGTGGCCAGCCCGCATGCATTGTTATGTTTGAGAATGGCGAAGGTGGTCTCATCGAACTCCCTGATCAGACCCACGGCAGCATCGATGTCGAGGAGGTTGTTATAGGAGATCTCCTTCCCGTGCAGCTGTTCGAACAACTGATCCAGGTCACCGTAGAACTTCCCTTTCTGATGAGGATTCTCGCCGTATCGCAGAGCCTTTGATCTCCATTCGCTCAATTTCAGGGCACTCTGCTCTCCACTGTCCATATAGCCGAAAATCTGGCTGTCGTAATGCGAGGAGACATTGAATGCCTCCCTGGCATAATCTTTCCGGGTTTCGGAAGTAGTCTTGCCCTGCTCTTCTTCCAGGATGGAGAGGAGCGCATCGTATTGTCTGCGTGAGGAAACCACCAGGACATCCTGGTAATTTTTTGCCGCAGCCCTGATCAGGGAGATCCCCCCGATGTCGATCTTTTCTATGATCTCCTGGTGAGGGGCTCCGGAGAGGACCGTTTCTTCGAAAGGGTAAAGATCCACAATGACCAGGTCGATTTCCGGGATTTCATACTCTTCAAGCTGCCGGCGGTCACTCTGCTCGGCACGTCTTGCCAGGATGCCCCCGAAAATCTTGGGATGAAGGGTTTTGACTCTTCCGCCAAGGATCGAAGGATAAGAGGTCAGTTCCTCCACTGCAGTCACGGGCAGTCCGAGGTCGGTAATGAATTTCTGTGTGCCGCCTGTGGAAAAGAGCCGGATACCCAGCTGATGCAGCTTCCTGACCACCGGTTCGAGTCGCTCTTTCGAGTAGACCGATATCAGGGCGTTTTTGATCTGTTTTTGACCGGTCATTGGTTTTTGTGGCTAGTTCTCCCTAATTTTGATTTCCTTTGCAAAAGAACAAGTTTCCACCGAAATAAAGAAGCATAACAGAAAAATTTATCCATGGCTCAGCTGAGGTTGATATTGGAAAGCCTTCTGATGGCAATTCAGGCAGTTACAGTGAATCGCCTCAGGGCACTTCTTTCTCTGTTGGGGATCACGATCGGGATATTCGCCATCATCGCGGTCTTTACCATTGTGGATTCCCTGGAAGCGAATATCAGGGAGAGCGTCAGCAGTCTCGGGAGTGACATACTCTATCTGGAAAAATGGCCATGGGCTCCGGAAGAGGGGCAGGAATACGCCTGGTGGAAATATATGAACCGGCCCATCGTCAGTCTGGAAGAATATGAGTTCCTTAAAGACAAGTCCAATTATGCCAGCAGCGTATGTTTCGTCTCGGGTGTGAACAGGATGATCCAGTATGGCAATAACAATCTGGATGGGGCTGTGGTTGCGGGAGTCACCCACGAATTTCAGGAGATAAGGGCTTTCGAATTGGAGCAGGGGCGGTACTTCTCCATGCTGGAAAGCAATTCCGCACGGAATGTTGCTGTGATCGGGTACGATATTGCCGAGGAGCTGTTCCGGGGAGCCGATCCCATTGGTAAAAACATAGAGATCATGGGACGCAAGGTCACTGTGATCGGAGTGGTAGAAAAGGAGGGCACCGGTTCATTCAGCGGAATGATCCTTGATGATGTGGCCACTGTACCTCTGAATTTTTACCGGGGTTTCGTCGATATTCGCAGCGAGATGTCAGGTCCGCAGATATGGGTCCAGGCCAGGCCTGAAGTCTCGGTGAGTGAGCTGGAATATGAAGTGATTCAGCTGATGCGCTCCTACCGCAAAGTCCAGCCTTCCGAGGAGAATAATTTCGCCATCAACCAGACCAGCATTATCAACAACCAGCTCGACCAGGTTTTCGGAGTGATCAAGATCGCCGGTTTTTTCATAGGAATCTTCTCGATCATCGTCGGGGGCTTCGGAATCGCCAATATCATGTTCGTATCGGTCAAGGAAAGGACCCATATTATCGGGATCCAGAAAGCGCTGGGAGCCAAACAATACTTTATCCTTTTGCAGTTCCTTTTCGAATCGGTCATGCTTTCACTCTCCGGGGGAATCCTGGGCCTGCTGATCGTTTTCCTGGGAGCCCTGGTGATTAATTTCACATCCGATTTTTCCATCTATCTGACAATCAATAATATCATGGTAGGAATCGGGATCTCCAGCGGGATCGGGCTCATCAGCGGAATATTCCCTGCCTGGCAGGGAGCCAGGATGGATCCGGTGGTGGCCATCAATACCAGCTTTTAAGTTAAGCAAAGGTCGCATAGAGAATCCTCCCCATCAGGAAGTAGATGAAGAGCCCCATGATATCGTTCATGGTGGTGATAAACGGACCGGTGGCCAGGGCGGGATCGAATTTCATCCGGTTGAGCAGCAGGGGGATCAGGGTACCGAAGATGGCAGCAAAGATAATCACCACGAACAGGGAGGTACTCACCGTAAAGGTAAGGGCCAGGTTCCCGCTGACAAAATAGTTGTAAAGAAAAAGAAGACCGCTGAGAATCAATCCATTGAGCAGTGCAACCAGTAGTTCTTTGAACAGTTTGGTGACCGTGCTTTCAAGTCCGAGGCTGTTGCTGGCGATCCCCTGCACGATGATGGCGGAAGACTGGATTCCCACATTTCCTGCCATGGCCGCGATCAGGGGAATAAAAAAGGCCATCTCGGGATTGATCTGAATGTCGGATTCGAAGCGGCCGATCACCGCAGCCACCACGATCCCCCCGATAAGCCCGATGATCAGCCATGGAAGACGTGCACGGGAAAGCCTGGCCGGAGAGTCGGTTGTCTCCACATCGGTGGTGATCCCGGAAGCCAGCTGGTAGTCCCTCTCTGCTTCATCGCGGATCACATCCACCACGTCGTCGATGGTGATGCGCCCCAGAAGCCTTCCGATGGAGTCGGTCACTGGAAGGACCACCAGGTCGTATTTCTCCATGATCTGGGCCACCTCTTCCGAGGAGGTGTCGGTCCGGACCGACCGCACATCGTGTTCGTAGATATCCTTTACCTGGCTGGAGGCACTGGCCAGCAAGAGGGCCTTCAGGGAGAGGACTCCCAGAAGGATATTCTCATTATTGACCACATATATGTAATATATCTCATCCACATCCTTGGCCTGTCGCCTCATCTCCCTGATGCAGGTGGCTACCCCCCAGTTCTCATTGACCCTGATCAACTCCTTGGCCATCAATCCTCCCGCAGAGTGCTCATCGTAGCTGAGCAGGTCGACAATGTCCCCGGCCTGCTCCACATCATCGATATGCAGCAGCACCTCCTGCTTTTTATCCTCCGCCAGGTCTCCGATCACATCGGCCGCATCGTCAGAGTCCATATGGTAGATGAACTGGCTGGCGATCACCTCAGGAGGCAGGACCTTCAGGAATGCCTCCCGTTCATCCTCCTCCAGTTCGACCAGCACATCGGATGCCTTCTCGGGATCCAGCAGCAGATACAGGTATTTGGCTTCCTCCACCGTGAGGTTCTCATAAATTCCGGCGATATCGGCAGGGTGCAGGTCCTCCATTTTTTCCAGTGCTGCACGGTCATCCTTGACCTCGACAATGGAGCGGAGTTCGTTGATATATTCTCTGGTGAGGTCGTTGCTCATGGTCTCGGGTTATTTTTCGGGTTCAGCCAGCCTGGATTCCACCCAACGGGTCAGCTCCACGAAATCGGGTACCCCCAGTTGTTCGGGGCGCTTTGAGAGGAGCTCAGAATCTCCTTCCAAATTTAATAAAATAGATTTGATGGAGTTACGGATGGTCTTTCTCCGCTGGTTAAACAGAGTCTTCACCACCCTGAAAAACAGTTTCTCGTCACATGCCAGACCCAGGGTCCTGTTCCTGGTAAGACGGATCACTCCCGAGGTGACTCTGGGAGGCGGAAAGAAAGAACCCGGTTTGACGGTGAAAAGGTATTTGGTGTCGAAGAATGCCTGCAGCAGCACACTCAGGATGCCGTATTCCTTCGATCCGGGCGGGCTGCAGATCCGGTCGGCCACCTCCTTTTGCACCGTGCAAACTACCGAGCGAATCTGTTGTCTGTATTCCAGGACCCTGAAAAAGATCTGACTGGAAATGTTATAGGGAAGGTTGCCGATGAGATGAAAGCTGTCCGGTAAGTGGGAGTTCATCTCCAGTTTCAGGATATCACCGTGTATGATCGATTGCTTCAGCCCGGGCCACTGACGGATCAGGTATTCTACCGATTCCCTGTCCACCTCCACCGGGATGAGCCGGTACTCCTTTTCCAGGAGAGGGCCGGTCAGGACTCCTTTGCCCGGTCCGACCTCCACAACCGTGTCTCCCTTTTTTGCAGGCAGCGCATCCGTGATCCGGGCGGCGATGGAGTGATCGGTCAGGAAATGCTGACCCAGATGTTTTTTCGGCCTTACCATAGAATATCCAAAGTTAAAATGATTTAGGTATTTTAGATCCGGTAAGAAACTGTGTGCCATGATCAGACTGAAAAATCCTTATGCCGAATATGAAGGTTACAACTGCTTTGGCTGCAGCCCCTCGAATGCTGCCGGGCTGAAAATGGAGTTCTATGAGAATGGGGAGGAGATTGTCAGCCGATGGGAGCCCGGTCAGCTCTACCAGGGATTCCACGACATCCTGCACGGGGGAATACAGGCTACCCTGATGGATGAGATTGCCAGCTGGGTGGTTTTCATGAGGCTTGATACGGCCGGAGTGACCTACAGGCTGCAGGCCAGGTACCGAAGGCCGGTCCGGATCTCATCGGGACCGGTCACCCTGAAAGCTGCTCTCAGGGAGGAGAAGCGGAATGTGGCGGTTATCGGCGTTGTGTTGCTGGATGGGACCGGAACGGTTTGTTCCGAAGGCGAGGTGGATTATTTCGTTCTGCCGGAAGAAAAAGCGAGGAGGGAGATGCACTTTCCGGGAAAAAATGCCTTTTATCCCTAACTGGCCTTTTATCCATAATACGTGACCAGATGAAGTACGATTTCGATAAACAGATTGAACGGAGAGGCACCGATAGTGTCAAATATGATCTGACCGGTGCGGTTTTCGGCACCGATGAACTGCTGCCCATGTGGGTGGCCGATATGGATTTCGAGGTGCCGGACTTTATCCGTGAGGCGATCCTGGAGCGGGCGGGCCACCCGGTATACGGCTACACCTACCGTCCCTTAAGATTTTTTGAAGCGGTGGCAGGATGGATCTCCCGGAGGCACGGTTGGGAGACCGACCCGGGTCAGTACAGTTTCAGTCCGGGGATCGTCCCGGCACTCAATATGTGTGTCATGGGAATGACGGGACAGGGGGAACGGGTGGCCGCCCAGCCGCCGGTCTATTTTCCGTTCTTCACAGCAGTCACCAATCACGGACGCCGGCTGGTGCATAATCAGCTTTTGGAGAAGGCAGGGTTTTATACGATCAATTTTGATCTGCTGGAGGAGCAATTCAGGAAAGGAGTGAAGATGCTGCTCTTCTGTCATCCTCACAATCCGGTGGGCAGAGTATGGAGCAGAGAGGAGCTGGAGAGGCTGGCAGAACTCTGCGTCCGTTACCGGGTGGTGGTGATCAGCGATGAGATTCATTCCGACCTGCTGCTTTTCGGGAATGAACATATACCGCTGGCATCCATCAATAAGGAGATCGCCGATCTTACCATTACCTGCGTTGCTCCGAGCAAGACGTTCAATCTGGCGGGATTACATTCTTCGGCGGTGATCATCACCAATCCCGGTCTGAAAAAGCAGTACGATCAAACCCTGGATGCCGTCCATGTGGGAGGCGGGAATATTTTCGGCCAGGTGGCCATGGAGGCAGCCTACAGAGAGGGCGACCAGTGGCTCGATCAGCTGACCGGTTACCTGGAAAACAATTACCGGTTGCTTCGCTCCAGCCTGGAGAGGGAAACTCCTGAAATCACCGTGTCCCCCCTGCAGGCTACTTACCTTTCCTGGCTCGATCTCTCTTTCCTGGGACTGGATCCGGATGAGCTGAAGAAATTCGTTATACGGGAGGCCCGACTGGGTCTGAACGACGGCCCCATGTTCGGACCGGGCGGGGAGCATCATCAGAGGATCAATATCGCTGCTCCGGCCAGGGTCCTGGAGCAGGGGATCCAACAATTAATTGCTGCTGTTCAGAGGGCCGTTTAACTTTTGTATATTGTAGGTATGAAATTCAGGCTCCCTTTCCATTCCAGGTTCCTGTGGCCCTATCTTCTGATCTTTCTGCTGTTTTTAGTGCTGCTTCCGGGAGAACCGATCACGGGTCGCGGGGGGGTAAGATGGGTTTCACTGGCCGGGATCGCAGCCGTGCCCGTTCTGGCCTTATGGCACCGGTACTTATTGAAAAGGCAGTTCAGAAAGATCGGTGAGCTTCTGCAACGGCTTCAAAGGGGCGACATTCCGGAATTCAGTTCCGGGGGAAGCCGTGATGAAATCGGGAACCTTGAAAGGCAGCTGGAGGCGCATATATCCAATCTCCGGAAACTGGCCCGTTTTTCGCGCTCACTGGCTTCGGGCGACTTTACAGGGAGATTCGAGGCCCTGAGCGGGGAAGATGAGCTGGGATCGGCTCTTCTCTCTCTGAAAAAAAGTCTGATGGGATCCCTGGAAGAGTCGGAATCCCGCAGAATAGAAGAGAAGAACCGTACCTGGTCGGCCCAGGGTCTGGCCAAGTTCAGCTATCTTTTCAGGGAGGCTGAAGACAATCTGCACGATCTGGCCGGAGAGGTGATCAGGGAGTTGGTCAGCTACACCGAGGCAGATGTGGGGGCCCTCTTCATTACCATGGAAAGCGAAAAGAGCGGATCGCCGAGACTGGAAATATTCGGCAGTTATGCCTTTGACAGGGAAAAGCATCCGGAACGGAGCTTTGGGTTCGGGGAGGGCCTGGTCGGCAGAGCGGCGATGGAAAAGGAGCCTATCTATATGACCGATATGCCACGTGACTATATCAAGATCAGATCGGGGCTCGGTGAGGATGTCCCCTCCGCTATCCTTTTGGTTCCGGTCATCTTGGACAACAACGTGCTGGGAGTGATGGAACTGGCTTCCCTGGGTGAGATACCCGCTTATCAAATCGAATTTATCAGGCAGCTGGGAGATGCTCTGGCCACCACCCTTGCCAAAGTGAAAGCCAATCTCCAGACCAGGAAGCTGTTTGAGCAGACCAAAAAGCAGGCGGAAGCCCTCGCCTCTCAGGAGAAGGTTTTCAGGGAGAATCTGCTTACTCTTGAAAAGGCCCAGGAGGCTTCTGCTCTCAGAGAGGAAGAGATGAGAAGAGAGATCGAATCGCTGCGAAAACGGCTGGGATAATCCATCCAGTTGGCAGTTTTCGGCCTGCAACGGCAGATTGGAGTGACAAAATGACATATCCTGTCTTTAGAAATTGCCAAAATGGCATAGTTTTTTGCCTGGCATGCCCTTTGACCTCTGAGGGTCAGAAATGAAAATTCAATTAAAAGACAGGAGGATCGAAAAATGTTAGCAAAAATTCAAAGAGGTTATGTTCCCGCTTACTGGGATGACTTTTTCAACGACAGTTTCTTCCACCGTGCCGGAAATGGCCATGGTAACGGTACACTGCCTTCGGTCAATGTATCGGAGGATGAGAATTCTTTCATGATCGAAATGGCTGTACCGGGCATGTCCAGGAATGATATCCAGATCAGGGTGGAGGATGACCTGCTCACCATCTCATCCGGGCAGGAGGAGAAGAATGAGGAAAAAGGAAGCAAGAACCGGAGGTATATGCGCCGGGAGTTCAACTATATGAGGTTCAATCGTACATTTGAGCTTCCCGAGTCGGTGAACCAGGAAAAGATCAAAGCCCGCCACGAGGACGGAGTCCTGAAGGTGGAACTTCCAAAGAAAGAAGAGTCGGTGGAAAAAGCACCGAAGCAGATCGAAATCCGTTAAACCAGACGCGGAACTAAAAAGTAAGTATCGGGGCTGTATCGGGAGGTACAGCCTCTTTTTTTTCGGTCCGGGTTTCAGCGCGGGTTGTTTCTCATGCGCTGAAATTCTACGAATGATAGATCGCCTCGAAAAATTTTTCCGCATGAGTGAACGGCGGCCTGCGGTATTTCCGCCCGCCATGGTTGGGCGGTTTGCCAAACAACCCTTCACTTTTGCATGGTTTGCGATGGGTGTTGTCGAAGTTGCCTACAATTCGAGCGTTGAGAGAATTTCAGCAACGAAACAATACCCCGAGCACAAAAAGAAGCTGGATGATAGTATCGCTATCAATTCCTGATGTACTCCCTTTTCGGGATTTCACGAAGTTGCAAATATGTTGAATATGAAACATTTTTGTTGCATGGTGTAAGTCGGACATAAATAGACTTTTACAGCAATAATTTTTCTGGAAAGCCTCAACTGCAAATTTCCGGAAATTGGAAATGCCGCACTTTTGTTACATGGTGAAATCGCAAAACGGGACCCCCATGGAATCAGAATACAGGGACCCTGAAATCAGAAATTAGGAACCCCTGTAACATGAAAGACACGCATTCGACATTAAATAGCGGACTTCCTTTAATAGAAAAATCCGTCTCATAGACCAATACGAACCGGCCTCGATTCAAAATCAGGGCGCTCGGGATGTTTTCTCGCTGAGGTTGGCCCGTGACCGGGATACTCCTCACGTCGCTTTTTTCTTCACCACCCTCATTTTTCCCCAGGTCAGTACCACCACCCCCACGATGGTGATCAGTCCCCCGATCAGCTGCAGCATTTCCGGAAGTATGGTCAGGTAGATCATGGAGCCGATCAGTACGAATAGGCTTCTGGTGGCCTGAATGATCATCGTCCGGGACGCTTCGATGTATTGAAGGGCGGAATATTGGGCAAAGCCGGTGAGAAAAGGGCCGAGAAGCGATCCGATCCCCATGTTCAGCATGGCTCTCCGGGGCACCAGAAAGGATTCCCGGGTTACAATCATGGCGATCAGTCCGAATGCGAACAGAAACAGGACCCGGTTCAGGGTAAGGATACCAGGGTGAATGTCTTTGATCCTGCTTTTTGCGGTGATAATGCTCACCGAAGAGAATATGGAGGAGACCAGGATCCAGCCCGATCCTTTTCCAAAGAACTCCTGGATAGTCATATCCCTGGTGTAGGTGATCAGGATCACCCCTGCAATGGTGAGCACGATCCCGGTCAGTTCGATGGCATTGAACCGTTCTCCGAGAAAACTGATGCCCAGGATGGTGACAAGTATGGGGGTGAGATTGGAGAGAAAGGAGATGGTGGTTGGATTCTCAGCCAGCCGGATGGACAGAAAAAGAAGGGTGGCGGCACCCAGTTCCAGCAGGCCGATGATCAGCAGGGTGATGTTGGAAGCCCGGCTCAGAGAGGGTATTTTTCTGATCATTCCTGTAATGAAAAGAAAGGGGACGATCCATACCAGGGCAAACGCAAACCAGTAGAACTGAAACTGGAAATAATTGACTTCCAGGAGAGCGGCCTTGGAGAATACATACACATTCGCCATGCCCAGGGTTGCCAGAAAGGCCAGAGAAATACCCTTGACGGTCGGATTCAGGTTAGGGAAAGGATCTTTCATTCCCCAATAACAGCAGCCGGTGGGAAATGTTTAGATCCTGGACAGGATCTCCCCGGTCTCTTTCTCGAATCCTGGTTTTTCAAGGAGCGCAAACATGTTCTTTTTGTATGCTTCCACGCCGGGCTGGTCAAACGGATTGATATTCAGCATATATCCGCTTATGCCGCATGCATTTTCGAAAAAATAGAGCAGCTGTCCCAGGTAACGGGCGTCCAGTTTCGGGATGGAGATCCTGAGGTTAGGTACCCCGCCGTCAGTATGGGCCAGAGTGGTGCCCAGTTCTGCCATTTTGTTAACGTAATCGATCCGTTTTCCTTTCAGGTAGTTCAGCTGATCGAGATTGTCAGGGTCACCGGGTATCTCCACCCGGAAATCGGGATGCTCCACACTGATGACCGTTTCGAACAGGATTCTTTCACCCTCCTGGATATACTGCCCCATGGAGTGCAGGTCGGTGGAGTTGTCCACTGCGGCAGGAAAGATCCCTTTCCATTGCTTGCCTTCACTTTCACCGAACAGCTGTTTCCACCATTCCGACAGGTAGTGTAATTTGGGATGGTAATTGACCAGAATCTCAATTTTCTTGCCTTTCCGGTAGAGGGCATTTCGTGCCGCTGCGTACAGGGCGGCCGGGTTCTCTTCAAAAGGTGTATCGGGGTTGCAGATCCTGCTCATCTCTTCTGCACCTGCCACCAGAGCCCTGATATCGATCCCGCAGATGGCCAGCGGGATCAGTCCCACCGGAGTGAAAACGGAGAATCTGCCCCCGATGTCATCGGGAATGACGAAGCTTTCATAACCTTCCCGGTCGGCCAGACGGCGGAGGGCTCCCCGCTCTGCATCGGTGATGGCAATGATTCTTCTGCCGGCTTCTTCCGGCCCTACCTTTCTCACCAGATGTTCCTTCAGTATCCGGAATGCAATCGCAGGCTCGGTAGTGGTACCGGATTTGGAGATTACCACCAGTGAATAATCCTGATATTCAAGAATCTCCAGTAATTCATGCATATAGTCTTCTCCGATATTCTGACCGGCAAATATCATTCTGGGCACATCTTCATTCCGGAAATTGGCGAAAGAATGGGTGAGTGCATCGTACACCGCGCGGGATCCCAGGTAGGATCCCCCGATACCTATTACCACAAGCAGGCTGGTCCTTGAACGGAGAGACCGGGCCGCATGCTCGATTTTCTCGAATTCCGCTTCGGAAATGGATCCGGGAAGGCGGAGCCAGCCCAGAAAATCACTGCCCTTACCCGATCCGTGATAAAGCAGTTGCTGGGCGTCGGCAGTCTCTCCGGCCATACCGGCAATCTCATTCCGGGGAATGGTTTCATATATCCTGTTGATGTCGAGTCTGAGCGTTTCCATATCGTTTCTTAAATTCGGTCGTAAAAGTAAAAAAAACCTGTTGGCAATTGCATTTGATTCATAACCGTTTTTTAGGTTACTTATGTACAAAAGGGGCATCATGAAAGAAATTCAGAAACTTGACCGGATCGCTATCAGTGTGCAATCGCATAAATTGCTGAGTCAATTACTGAGTGAAAATCCCGAACTGGAGGAGATCCTCAGGAATTCTAAAAATGAGACGGAGGTGGTGGTGGGAGTCAGGGAATGGATCGAACATACCCTGAAAGACAGGGAGAACGCTTTCAAATTTTATCATGCCAAGCATGCCAGCCGGGAATTGTTCGAGAAACTGAAATGGCGCGATTATGCGATCATCCGCATCCTCGATTATATCGATCATGCGGGGATTGAATACCCCGATCTCAATCTGAGGGGGGAGATCGCCGTCAGCAATCCGCTCAGACTGATCTGGCTGGCGGTCAATAAAGGGACAGGGGGTGCCAAGCCCGATTTTTTCGTCGATATGATCATGCTTTTCCGTCAGCTTCGCGGCGACAGCAGGAAGCAGGGATATTCGGCTGAAAAGCTGCAGGAGTGGATGGACCGGTACCCTTCGGGCCTCGATCCGAGGATCGTTCAGTTGAGGGAGGAGAATAAGCAGCGCATCATCAGGGTGCTGATGAAAAAACTGGACAGGGGAGAGATCCGGAGCGAGCGCTATCACTTTGAACCCGGGCTTTCCGAGGCTGATAAAATGGACCATATGGCCCGGTGGTGGGAAGACTACAGGTTTCATCTCCGGTTGGCCGTCCGTTCGCCCGAACTGTTGAATGAACTGCTGGATTATTCCCTGGACCCCGATACGATGAAGGTGCTGAAAGAGGCGGAAAGTGCGGGGATACCGTTCTTTGTGAATCCCTACTACCTGTCGCTTCTGCATGTGCGGGTTCCCTATTTTGCAGTGGGAGCCGATCTGGCCATCAGGCATTACATTCTCTACAGTAAACAGCTGGTGGAGGAATTCGGCCATATTGTGGCATGGGAAAAGGAGGACCAGGTGCGTCCGGGAGAACCCAACGCTGCGGGATGGCTGCTACCCGAGGGGCACAATATTCACAGGCGCTATCCGGAGGTGGCGATCCTTATTCCCGATACCATGGGCAGGGCGTGCGGCGGGCTTTGTTCTTCCTGTCAGAGGATGTACGACTTCCAGGGAGGGAGGCTCAATTTTGATCTCGATAAACTGCTTCCGGGAGAGAAGTGGGAGGATAAGTTGAATCGGCTGATGCAGTATTTCGAGGAAGATTCCCATCTCAGGGACATCCTGATCACCGGAGGTGACGGGTTGATGAGTTCGGACAGTTCCCTCAGGAAACTCCTGGAGGCGATATATCAGATGGCCGTGAGAAAACGGGAAAAGAACCGCTCCCTTCCGGAAGGAGAGAAACTGGCAGAGCTGGTCAGGGTGCGCATCGGAAGCAGGCTGCCGGTATACCTGCCTCAACGAATCTCATTGAGCCTTACCAAGATCCTGAAGGATTTCAAGGAGAAGGCATCAGGGGCAGGGATCAGACAGTTCCTGATCCAGACCCATTTCGAATCGCCCATGGAGGTCACCCCGGAGGCATCGATGGGGATCCAGCGCCTGGTCGCATCCGGATGGACAGTGACCAACCAGCTGGTATTCACAGCCGCGGCTTCTCGCCGGGGACATACCTCCAAACTCAGGAAAGTATTGAATGATATCGGAGTTCTTTCCTATTATACCTTTACTGTCAAAGGGTATATGGAGAATAATTTCAGTTTTGCTCCCAACGCAAGGGTGGTCCAGGAACAGCTGGAGGAGAAAGTGGCAGGCAGGATCGGGGAGCAGTATTACGGGCAGATCCGGCAATTCCCGGAGGAGGCGCACCTGATGGTGGAGAATATTGAATCGGTACGCAGGCATGCGGGACTTCCTTTCCTGGCAACCGACCGGAATGTACTGAATCTGCCCGGTGTTGGAAAGAGTTTGACATTCAGGGTAATAGGCATAACACGATATGGCCGCAGGATTCTGGAGTTCGACCATGATGAAACCCGGAACCACAGCCCCATTATCCACCAGATGGGGAAGGTGGTGATTATCGAATCCAAATCAATGCATGAATACCTTCAGCAGATGGAGGAGATGGGCGAAAACCGGGAGGATTATGAAGGACTGTTCGGATATTCCCTGGGACAGACCGAGCACCGGATTCCGGTCTACGATTACCCGGAATATGAATTCGAGATCGCACGTGAAATGACCAATCTGGAGGTTTAGGCAGGAAGCTATTGTCAGATTCTTCCTATCTTCACCTGCAGTAAACAACCATATCCAGTATCATGAATAATTCATCCCGGCCACTGCTCTTTGCGATCACGGCAATGATCACCCTTTCCGCGTATTCTCAGAGAAAGGGTCTTCAATCGATCCGCACGGAGGATTTGAAAATGCATATGAAATTCCTGGCCTCTGACGAGCTGCAGGGAAGGAATACCGGAGAGCCCGGGCATGCAATAGCCGCCAGGTATCTGGCGGTGCAGGCCGGGCATCTGGGTCTGGAGAGTGCGGGGTCCGGAGAGGGATACCTTCAGCCGTTCCTGATCGAAGAGCGGGGTTATGATTTTGATAACAGCCGGATCACCGTTATCAGGGAGGGCGGGGAGCAGTCGGTGCATTCCGAGCCTTTTTTTCTCATTCCTGGACCCCGCAGTGATGAACTGGAGATCGAAGGGGAGGTCGTCTTTGCCGGTTATGGGATCAGGGAGGAATCGCACGGCTACAATGATTTCGAAGGAGTGGATCTGGAGGGGAAGGTGGTTCTGATCATGAACAGGGCACCCATGAATGAAGAGGGCACTGCCAACAGGTTCGGTGATGATAAGTGGAACAACATGCAGAATTTTCAGCATAAACTTCCAGGAATCATGGAGCAACGGCCAAAAGCGGTCCTGCTGGTACTCGATCCCAAATCAGGCTTCAACTCCATCGAGGAGATGAATCCGGGGATATCCAATTACCTGGGTAAATCGAGGAGCCTGAAGGAGGAGGATCAGAAAGATGAAAACCGGCCCGGAAGATCAGGACCCTCGATTGCTCTCGTTCACCGCACGGTGGCCGATGCATTGGTGGCACCTTCGGGAAAAACCCTGAAGGAGCTTCAGCTGGAGATCGACCGGGAGCTGAAACCTAATTCATTCGAAATCGAAGGTACAAAGTTGCATCTGGAGGCCCGGATGAGTTCAACCGACCTGGAGGTGTCCAATGTATTCGGATTCATCGAGGGGAGCGATCCCGGACTTAAAAACGAGATGGTGATCTACGTGGCACACTACGATCATGTGGGAACCGATGGAAAGGGTGGTGTGTTTAACGGCGCCGATGACAACGCCTCCGGAACGGTGGCCCTTTTGGAGATGGCCGAAGCCTTCATGCAGGAGAAAAAGTCTCCCGGTCGCAGTGTGGGATTTCTCTGGGTGGCTGCAGAAGAGATTGGGCTGTTCGGCTCCCGTTATTTTGCCGATCATCCCATGGTCCCGTTGGAGCAGATCGCAGCGGTGATCAACCTCGATATGGTCGCCCGGACCAGGAGTCCAGAAGATGCGGAAAGCGGCCGCAGGGGGCTGACCATCGTAGGTGGCGACACCGTGAAAGTGATCGGAGGGTTGCAGAGCGAGGTATTGATGGAACTGAACCGTCAATCGCTGGAGGAGATGGGAATGGCAGGCAATTACAGGTACAATGACATCACGCATCCCGAGAGGTACTTCTACAGGAGCGATCATATCAATTTTGCGCGGAAGGATATACCTGTGCTCTTCTATTCAACAGGCACTCATCGTGATTATCACCTGGTGACCGATACCGAGGGTCGGCTTGATTATGATAAGTTTTTGAAAATGACCAGGTTCTGTTACAAGGCAGGCTACAATGTCGCGCAGTACGACGGAGCCATCACCGTGGATAATCCCATGTCTTCCTGGTAATCATGCCCGGTCCGGTGAAGTGACGGCAGCAAAGGAGCCCTCCGTCACCCCGATGAAAGAGGTTTCGCTGCTGCGATAAAGAGGTTTGGGCGTTGCAGTTAAAGCGGTTCCAGGTAGAGGTTGCGGAACTCCATGGCCGATCCCTCCGATTGCAGCAGGATATGTCCCCCGGTGGGTGTCATTCCCGTTCCTTCGTGCTGAAGCACATTGTTCACCCGGACTTCAAGGGAACCGTTGTCAGATAGGATATCGTAGCTGTTCCATTCACCCGGCGGATTTTCGCTGGAATCTTCAAATTTCGGAATGACCTTGTAGCGGTTTTCCTCGGAGGTGACCATGTAGACCGAGTCCCCGACGGTGATACCGGCCCCCTTTCCCATCAGGACCAGATCACCCGCTCGTTCGTGCATCAGCTGGCATTCCACGCAATGGGGCCATATCATATCCTCACCGCCGACATGGATCAGCACCCCGCTGTTGGTGGGCTCTTCCACCCAGCGCCATTCAAGGTGCAGACGGTAATTGTCATAGCTCTCCGCGGTGCGGATATAGGCATGGGGTACCCCCGAGGTATGGATCACACCACCGGCAGCCCAGAATACCTCTTCGGGTTCCACTCCCTCCTGTTCAGTGTAAAAGACCCAGTTGTCGAGGTTCTCCCCGTTAAATAATTCCACCCTGTTACCGGAGTTACAGGAGATCAATGTGCTCAGTGCAAGGCACCAGCCAATGGTAAAGGACAGGCTACGCATGGTTATTCGATTTTTTAAGTTAGGATTCGATGATTCGCGGAGGCCAAAATAGGAAAAAAATCAATAGATCTCCGGAATGAAGTTCTGTTCCGAAAGCGGGGGCCTCACATACCCCTCCTTGCTGATGGGGGGTAATTCGACCTTTTTATGTTTGATCGATTCGTAGGGAATCATGGAGAGGAGATGGTGGATGCAGTTGAGCCTGGCCCTTCTTTTGTCATCGGCATTGACTACGAACCAGGGCGAGATCCTGGTGTCGGTATAGGCAAACATCTCATCTTTCGCCTTGCTGTATTCAATCCACCTGGTTCTCGATTCCAGATCCATTTCACTGAACTTCCACCGTTTAAGGGGATCCTCCATCCGTTCCCTGAATCTCTTTTCCTGCTCCTCGTCACTCACCGAGAACCAGTATTTGATCAGGATAATACCCGAATGGATTAACATTTCCTCGTAGCGGGGACAGGAGCGCAGAAATTCCCAGTATTCCTCTTCAGTGCAGAAACCCATGACCCTTTCCACGCCTGCCCGGTTGTACCAGCTCCGGTCGAAAAGTACGATCTCCCCCGCCGCCGGAAGGTGGGTTACATAACGCTGGAAATACCACTGGGTCTTTTCCTTTTCGGTGGGTACACCCAGGGCCACCACCCGGCATATCCTGGGATTGAGCCGTTGAGTGATCCGCTTGATCACTCCTCCTTTTCCTGCTGCGTCGCGTCCCTCAAACAGGACCATCACCCGCATATCCTTCGCTTTGACCCATTCATGAAGTTTGACGAGTTCGAGTTGCAGGCTTCTCAGTTCCTTGAAATATTGTTTCTTTTTCAGCCGGGTCGATTTTTCGGTGGCTGTTTCGGCATGGATTTTCTCTATGTTTTTTCCCATGATCGAAGGGGAAATTTGATTGGCAGAGTTTCAACGCCTGAATACAGAAGGATCGGTTTCCCTCTCATCCCCTCTGAAGGCGGCTACAAAAGCCTGGTCATACCCCGCATTTCTGCACTGGGTCCGGAATGCACTGGCTTCACGGACAGTCTCGAATTCTCCCACAGTGATCCGGTAAGCCCCTTTGTAAAAATATTCAAAGGTTTCGTAACTGTCTCCGCCAATGGTGACCCGGGGCCGGGTATCGGGGCGTGAACTTGAAAGGATCTGCACCCGGAAGACCACTCTGTCGGGATCTGTTTCTGCTTCGGTTTCCTGAACCGGCACCTCTACCACAGGTTCGGCCAGCTCGATCACCGGTTCAGGCTCCTCCTGCCGGGTGACCTCTTCCGGCGTGCTCTCCTCTTCAGCGCGAAGTTCCAGTGCAGGTTCCTCTTCCATTACCGGCTCTTGTTCCGGCTCTTGTTCCGCTTCCGGTTCTTCCTGTGCAACCATGGTGGGTACCGTTTCAGATTCCTGCTCAGCGGTCTCTTCAGTGGTCTCCCAGGCGGTTTCGGCATCTTCGCCGGACAGCAATGGTTCAGCAACCAGTTTCCTTTCGGGTTCTTCCTGCAGGGTTTGATCTTCCAGTGCCTCCCCGCGGGTGTATCCGGTACCGACAAGGTCTTTGATCAGCAGCGAGATGTCTTCACCACGGGCATCGTCGATATCCGACAGGAGGAGCGCTTTCTCATTCAGACTCATCCTGAATACCTCTCCTTCCTCATCGGTCGACATGACTTTCGAGAAGAGTGCCATGGAGTTGCTTGGATGAATGGTAAACCCGAGTTCATCGCCACTGGAATTCACATAATCGGTCAGGTTCTGCGGAGCTCCCCATCCCCCTCCGTCGAAAAAGCATACGTAGACATCATAGCCACCGTATCCCATATGGCCCGATGAGGAGAAAAAAAGATTGTTCTTCTGGTCCAGGTATGGATACCATTCATGTCCGCCGGTATTGATTTCGGGGCCCATATTTTCCGGGGACGACCAGCCCGATTGGGTCTGGCGGCTGATAAAAAGGTCGAGCCCCCCGCTGGAGGGGGTTCTGTCCGATGAAAAGATCATGAAAGATTCATCCAGGGAGATGGCGGGATGCATATATCGGGCCGGATCCCCGGTAAAGGCGAGCTGGTTGTGGGTGGATGCCTCTCCGTTGATGATCGACATCTCGAAAATCTTTTCCACATTCCTCCTTCCGTGAATCTCCACCGGTTTGGTGAAATAAACCGTCTGATAATTCCTCGCAAAAGACATCCCGGCAGGCGAATAGGGAAAGTCATCATTGGGAAAAAGCGGACGGCTGCTCTCAAGTGCCACATATTCGAGCGGGACGAAATAGGCCCTGACCACACCGAAGGCAATGTGATCCGGTATCATTTTCTGGTGATACTTGGTGTTGGAAAGGAACACCATCCCGTTCATGTAGAAATTCACATCATTGGAAGGTCCTTTGATATCCAGCTCGACAGTATCCTTCACCAGCAGATCTCTCACCCGGACCGAATCTTCATCCGGCTGTTGACCCCATGCTCTCCCCATGATCAGGAGCAGGATCGGTATCCAGATGTATTTACCGGTGCGAAAATTCATGATATATGAGGGTTACCAGTGCCTGTGCTGGGTGAATTTAGGGTTGTGCCTTCCAAGGTTAACCCCCAGGGAAAGCTCGAATATGATATTGTCGTCGTTCAGAAATCCAACTCGTGGAAACTCCAGGAACAGTCCAGTGTGGAACCGGGGAAACTGGTACTGGAAGAAGAGAGCGAAGATGTCCACAGATTTCATATAGGTACCTATATAAAAATTCTGCAGGTAGATCTTCAGATAGGGAGTGATATGTCTGTGGGCCGCTGCGATAGTGGTGTCGGTCACCGACAACAGTACCGAAGGCTCCAGAACGATTGCATTGGTGCGGCTCAGGAGAAACTTATAACCGCCGTAAAGATGGTACATCCGTGGAATATAGGATTCGGACCGTTCGGTGAGCTCACCCTCCAGTCCGGTACCGAAAAGGGTGGTGGCCGACAATCCGGCAAAGGCATTCGGCCCGTAATAGTATACTCCCGCGTCCAGATTAGGATTGAAGGTGGATGTTGCCGAATCATTCACAGATTCGTCGACATTCCGGGGAAGATTAAAGATCCCCTTGAGTGCCAATCCTCCGGAAATGTTGTGGACCTGGGCATCGTCCAGGGCCTGGTGGTAGGAGACCGCCGCCGCAATCCCTCCGTTTGCACTGAGCGGCAGCTGCTCCCGGAATGCATACCCCCCGACTCCCACCTTCGAGAAAAATCCATTGGGGTCGATCAGCCTGTGGTTGACGTGCAGCATCTGATTGGCAGGGCTTTTCAACACTTTGGAGGTAAGGGTAATATTGATGAAATCTTTACTTCCGGTGTAGGCCGGGTTGATGACCTGAGGATGGTAAACCGGAATGGACAATGGAGATAAAGGCACATGTTGTGAAAATGCACTGATTGCCAGGAATATGCCTGCCACAAAGAGCAGTGTCCTTTTCTGGCTCCCTTGTTTCCTCCGCACATCGGTCCTCATTTCCAGAATTCTATAAGGGTCACAGGCGAAAGGTACCAATTTTTAAAATATAACTGAAAATCCAGCCCTATTATTGGCTACCCTTCAGGGAATCTGATCCGCCTCCACCGGCTCTCCGCTCACCAGTTCAGAAATGATAAATACGGCCTCACCGTAGAAGTCACCCGTGGAGATCAGCCTGTCATTGTCAGTATCGCTGTCGTTACCGATATCCGCGTAGGCTTCGATGTTTCCCGATGCGACCACCACGAAACGATTATGGGAGGCGGTATCGGCCGTTACGGTATACACCTGCGAGAGTCCTCCTCCCGTAAAGGCATTCACATCGATGATGTTACCCGATACTGTATTGTAAATGGCCAGTTCACCGGTGTACTCATACCGGGTGGGTATATTACCAATGGTAAGAACCTGAGGATTCACATTGACCAGGGCGGTGGCGTAGATCCGTTGATTCCTGATGTGTGCACTGATCTCTGTGGAGGGATTGATGAGCAGAATCGGCTCCTCTTCGATGTTCAGACACCCGGCGCTCATCATTGCCAGACCCAGATACAGGAGAATATTTTTCTTCATTTCCATCTTTTCGGTTTGTTCGACATTTCAGGACTCCATCCTGATCTGCTTCTTTTTGGGATAGTTTTTGTATTGTATCAGCAATCCCAGACAGCCGACGTTTTCCCTGATCTCTTCCTCGGTGGATTCCCTTGCCAGCACATTGATCCGGATGGTCAGGGGCTTGGTGACATCAAACCCCACTCCCAGAGATTCCAGATAGCGGTCCTTCTCGTTGTCGTACAGAACATCTCCGGTCTGCGAATCGATCAGTACAAAATGGATGGGGTACATTTTCCGGTGCGTGCAGAACGAAAGCATGTAATCCTTTTGTCCGTAAAAGACAACATTCATCTCTACAGTATCGAGCGGACTCATACTGACTGATTTCGACTGACTGTATATTTCATAGTCACGTTCCAGGTCATACCGGCAATCTCCTTCCTGATGGTGAAACTCACAATTCTGTGAAAGCACCGAGGGAATGATTCCCATCATGATGCTGATCATGAGTGCGATATATGGAATCTGTTTCATCTGTATGGCTTTTTAGGGTTATCCTTCAATCATCCTGGAGCGCAATTCAAATATCGCCGCTTTCAGATTCTCGAACTCCTCTTCCGACAGACTCGGCTGACTCTGAGCCCCGCCGCCTCCGATGACCAGTTTTCTGGGCTCACCGGAGCCGGTTTCACCGGATGTACTCACTGTGACATCTCCCGTGCCGGCATCGATGTCATCATAGATCTCCTCGATGGCCCTCAGGTCTTCGATCGTCGCCTTGACGTTAGGATCATCGGCCTGGACCGATTCTGCAAAGGTCATGAAATTATCGATGGTGTATTTCTGATCGGCCAGATGTTGAAGCAAGTACTCGACCTCACTGTAATCTTCGATCAGGTTGACAGCCAGATAGAGGCTCTCCACAAATGCCCCGGCCGACATCATGACCACAGTATTCGACCGCTCATTCCTTTCGCAGAAAGCCATGATGTTCATAAAAGCTTCGTTGGAGATGGTGTAAAGCGAATCGAGATATTCTACATTCTTTCTTGCTTTTTCTATCATAGCATCATCGATCGCCTGATCGATGCGGATATTCTCCGACAGATCTTTGACCGTCTCCAGATACTCGAGAGTTGCCTCATGCCTTTCGAACAGTGCCGCATATGCGAGATCGGCCATATAGAGCCCCAGCATGTAGGTCATTGCCCTGGTTCCCTCATACCGGTCGGCCTCCGAAACAGGATGGAGCAATCCGGGGTCGAAGGACATTTCCGCCATATCGATAATGCCCAGCATCTCTCCCGGGGAGGGATAGAGGTGATAGATCTGATCGATCGATTCGATCCCTGACTGCTCTTCTGTTGAGAGATCTTCAATGGCTCCGGGACTCTGCCTGCTGCCGGATCCGCACCCGCCGGCCAGTAAGCCCAGTATAGTGAAGAAAACCAGAATGGTGAATGGGTCGTACCTTTTCATGAATGGTTTGTTTTTGCCAAAGTTATCCTAACGAAGGGTTACTCACAAAAAAACTAATTAAAATCATCATTATCTTCTTCTGCGAAGCTGGCCGAAAAAAACCAGGATCTTCCGCAGTAAACCGAAGAGCAGGGTCAGGTATAAGATCAGGGTCATCATCCATATGGCCATCAAATTGAACGAAATCGCAGGGATATAAAGGTCTCCCACTTTTTTGAATGAGGCATAAAAATGAGAACGTCCGTTCGATCGAAGGGGGTACATATAAACCGGTTCCATCTTCCGGACCAGCTTTCCTTCTCGCTTGACAATCTTATGCAATTCGTTCCGGTTCAACAGAAGATCGGCCAGTTGTTCATTGTGATGATTCCGTTTAATCCGGAGATAGGGTTCTGTTCCACCGGCGGCAAATTGCAGGGAATCGATCCTGGCATCCCTTCTCAACACAAGTTTCTCCCTGTGGGACTGAAGCGCCGACTGGTACTTCTTAAGCCATGCAATGATATCCGATGCCACCGCAGGGGTGAACTGTTCTGCATTCAATTGATCGGCCCGGGGGTATGAGCTGGTTAAAAAGATGGACGATAAACCATCCTTCACGGTACTGAGCCGGTCTTCAGGGAACTGGTCCGATGGACCTGATCCCTCCTGAGTCAACAGATCTTCCAGCTCCTGGATAAGGGTGGGGACCAGGAACTGCATGTCGTAGGTTACATTGCTTTCGTGCATTTCCAGTTCGAAAAGTTCCTTTTGATAGGTGTTGTTGACGAACTGATTCACCGCCAGGGCTTCGTAGGCCCACCGGCTGGCCATGAGATCTCCCGCCAGAGGGACCATTTCGTGTGTTACGAAACGGTAGTGGAGCTTGTCGAACTTGACGATCACTCCTGCCAGCAGGATCTGGGGCACCAGCAGGAAGGGGACGATCACATAAATGGCTACCACCGATTTCAGTCCGTCCGATATGTTGAGGCCAAGCAGATTGGCAAAACACGCTGTGCTGAACAGGACAAGCCAGTAAGAGAGGGTGAGTCCCCTGATCTCCATGATGAAGTTGCCGATGAGCACAAAAAGGCCCATCTGTATGGCGGACAGGATGAACAACAGGGTGATCTTGGAAAGCAGATAGGAATTCCTGCTCAGTTGGAGAAAGGATTCCCTTTCCTGGATCCTGCGGTCCTTGATGATCTCTTCAGCAGCCACGATGAGACCCAGAAAAAGGGCCACCACCACACTCATGAAAAGATAGGCCGGCAGATTATCATTCTGGCTGAAGAGGTACCTGTGCGGATCCGAGCCGTCGCCCGAAACGTATTTGGAAAAATAACCGAGGATAACCGCCAGCAATGGTGCCACAACGAGGGCTATGGACATGAACTGCCGGTCGGCCAGTTTAGAGAGTAGATTCCTTCGGAAAAAGATCAGGAATTGTCTGACCTTACCGGGGGACCTGAATTTATTGGTGGGAATCGGGTTCTTTTCAGAACTGAATGCGAGTTTCGATTCGATCCTCTCCCGGTAAAGTTTATACCACTCGGCCGGGGAGGTTTTTCGCCGGCTGGTGAACTCACCGTGTTCATCCACATCCCGCTCCTCGATCACCTGAAGGATCTCGTCCGGATGGGTGCTGCCACAAACATGACATTCACTTTCACCGGCATCGACCCGTTCGGCTAACTGTTTGAAATAGGTGATACCGTCGATCGGGTTGCCCGAGTATACAGGATAACCTCCCCGGTCCAGAACCAGCAGATAGTCGAATTGTTTAAACAGTTCGGAAGATGGCTGGTGAATGGTGGAGATCACCAGCTTACCGCGCAGCACCTGCTGCTTCAGAAGGTTGATGACATTCTCCGAATCGGTGGAGGACAACCCCGAAGTGGGTTCATCCACGAAGAGAACCTGCGGTTCCCTGATCAGTTCCAGGGCAATATTCAGCCGTTTTCGCTGTCCTCCGCTGATGTATTTATTTAAAGGCGATCCCACCTTCAGATCCCGGGCTTCATAAAGATCAAGTTCTTTCAGAAGGTCGGTCACTGAACTGTGGATCTCATCAGAGGTATGTCCGTCCAGACACAATCTGGCATTGAACCACAGATTCTGAGACACCGTCAGCTCCTCTATCAGCAGGTCGTCCTGAGGGATATAGCCGATCATGCCTTTCAGTTCTTCTTTTCTGCGGTGAAGATTGTTCCCGTTAATGTAGATACCGCCTGAATCGGGAGGGATAGAACCGTTCAGCACTTTCAGGAGAGTCGATTTTCCGGCCCCGCTTCCTCCTATGATCCCCACCAGCTGGCCCGAATATCCCTGGTAGGTCAACCTCTGTATACCATTGGGCGAGTTCCTGAAATGGTATTCGATCTCCCTGGCCAGGTACTGGACCGAGTACCCATCTTCAAAAGAGATATAGCCGGAAACTATCTCCGAATAATAAATGGGTGTGATCCCCTCACCGCGGATGGAACTGCCCCGCTGAAGAAAGTAGACATGCCTGGGAAAGATATACTGCCCGTTCAGGTGAAGTCTCGCTTTTCCGATATATTGGAACAGATAGGTGTCGGCCCTTTCAATCTTCAGTACGAAGATCTGTCCGGGCAGATTCTCCTTGCAGAGGTGGTGGATCTCCTCATCAGGTAACTCATCGTCACTGTTGATAATCAGCAAGTGCCTTCTGTCGGGGACATGATAGAACTTGTCCTGGATGAAAGCAGCACAGTTGTCATACTCCTCCCGGGTGATCAGTAAACCTTCGGCTACTGTATTTACCACATCTTCCACTGTGTTGGAAAAGTCGGACGATTGGGCGGCCACATCGGCAAAATACCGGGAGAATTTCATCAGACTGAGCAGGATCATGAACCTGTGCCGGATATGGAGTTCATTGACGATCTGATGGCAAATGCCCAGGATCTTCACCGACCACACCGAGATCTTCTTCCCCTTCTTCGACTTTTCATACTGGATCATTTCGGAGGTGTAGCGGTCAAATACCTCCAGATATTTCGAGGCAAGCTTTTTGCTGAATTGCTGTACCAGGAATGCTTCCACGAAGTTGCGGGCAAGCACATAAACAGCTTCCCTGTTGATGCTCACCAGGATGGCGAACATTTTCATCAGGGAATTCAACATGGATTCGTTCATGAGAACACCATTTTCAGGCGACCATGGTCCCGGGCTGTCCGTTCAAATATCAGATGCCCCTTGTGTGCTTCCATAATCATGCGGGAGACCGACAGTCCGATTCCCATGGAAAGGGTCATTGAGGTTTCATCTTCATTCAGGTAACTGGTGAGAATCTCAAAGAGGGCATCTGTGTAGTTGACACCCTGATCCTCCACATTGCAGATAACGGTCCCGTCCCGGGAAATGATCCTTACCTGGATCTCACCATTCCTCTCGGTGTGCTCCCTTGCAAAGCGGATCAGGCCTACCATGCAGCTGACCAGTAGTGCCGAATCGCCATTGACCGTCAAATCCTCCTGCTCCTTATCCCGTTTCAGCGCAATTCCCTGCTCGATCAGCTCTTCCCTGGTTTCGATGCTGCTGAACTGGATCACCTGCTTCAGCGATACGCTGTTTTCTTTCAGCCGGAATCCGGGAGATTTGAGGACGCTGATCTGTTTGGCCATCATGGAGAACTGTTCCAGCTTGAAAACTGAATGGTCAAGAATATTGACCATGTCCGAGAGCTCGTCCCCCTCGATCTTGCTCTTCAGCAGGTGGAGGGTCCCCATGATCCGGTTCAGCGGGGGACTGATTTCATTGCTGATGGAGTTGATGATTTCGGTTTTAAGGTGGTCGGCATTTCGCAGCTCGGCATTGGCGTTTTCGAGCTCTTTCATGATATGCCGGTTCTTCATTCTCAGGTGATAAACTTCCAGGGAGCTGTTGATCGACTGACGGATCTCATCGGGTTGCATCGGTTTTTTGATGTATCCGTGAATCTTCCCTTTGTTGACGGCTTCGATGACCGTGTCGGTGTCGGTAAAGGCGGTGAGCAGATATCGCCGGATTTCGGGATAGCGCTCAGCAACGATCTCCAGCAGCTCGGTACCCCTCATTTCAGGCATCCTCTGATCGGATACCAGTACCTGGATCTCTTTCTCTTCCAGTATCATCAGAGCTTCAGTCGGCGATTCGCTGAGGGTTATGTCGTAATCATTATGAAAAGTCGCCTCGAAAAGTTTCAGATTAATGGGCAGATCGTCTACATAGAGTATTCTCGGTTTTTCTTCGGTCATGTGGGTTGAATAGCTGCTTCAAATATATGATTTTTTATTAATCGCCGTTTTTCTTAAATTGGTCAACCACATAACTTTGAAATTGGATACAATAACTTATTGATTATGAAACATAGAAGCACATTCAGCACCCTGTCACTGATGACCGTTACGGCCGCACTTCTCCTCCTCATTGCTGCAGGTTGCAGGAATACAGGGAAAAAGGAGTCGGAAGAGCCCTCTGTCACCGATACACTGACGGAAGACACGGATGCCAGGATCGAGGATATTTCCGGATATCCGATTCCCGATTCCTACCAGATCACACAGATGATTTACGAAGCAGGGGCCCCCTATGTGAACAGGCTTTCCAATGGTCCCGAGAAAGCCGATGAGTATGTAACTCCCCGCGATAAGGCCCTGAACATGGGTGTTTACGGTACCGACCTCATCTATGCCACCACCTATATGATGAGGAATGCAACGCTTGAATACCTCGATGCAACGAAGATCCTCATCGACGAACTGGGAATATCGGCCCTCTTCAGTATGACCTATGCCGAGCGCATTGAACAAAATCTGGAAAACAGGGACTCATTGATTCAGGTGGTCACAGAAACGTTCGATCAAACATGGAATTACCTGGTAGAGAATGAACAGGATATACAGGCCCGGCTGGTGGTCAGCGGAAGCTGGATCGAAGGTCTTTACATTACCTCCAATATAGCAAAGACGGCACTGGATAACACCGTTATTCTCGAGATTCTGGCCAATCAGAAGCACTCCCTGGAAGAACTCATCTCCCTGCTGGAACCGGTTAAGGACCGGGAGGAAATTGCAGATATTTACACGGGCCTGTCGGATATACATTCGATCTATCAGGAGGTGGGTGAAACCCTTACCAACGATCAGCTGAACAACATACTCAGTAAGATCTCCTCACTCAGGAATTCCATTGTATAATTCGGAATCCTGCTGGAATTCCGGAACGAAACCCATCGTCCGGATTCCGATCCGGATGAATTCATGGGGTACATTCAACCCCGGTTTTTAGCCGTTTACCACAAATGGGTTGACTTTAATGTGCTGATAAGATATTTTAGAGAGCCAAACGTAATTCAGATAACGATGAAAACACTGGTTAGGATTACCCTGCTTGTTACAATCGCGGCGGGATTCACCTCATGCGAAAAGATTAAGAGCATTTTTGATGTGGAGGTGGATACCACGCTGGAAGGGGATATCGACATTGACATCCAGGAGCCGGCAAAGAAGTCGGCTGAGAATTACACCTTTTCATCTACAGCCACTATCGATCCCATGTCCAACAGTGACATTGAAGAGAATGTGGATAAGATCAAAGAGTTCGCAGTTAATGGGGTGGCTGCCGAGGTGGTTTTTGTGAATAAGCCTGATGTGGTCTTCATAGCGGGGACTTCCTTCAGCATCTATGACGGAACAGACAATGTCACCTGGACCCTTAGCAGTGACTGGCCGGTCGTTGAGGGAACCGTTCTGAACCTGGATGATGGAGGCGGGGTCTACGATGCCATTGCAGATATCCTCGACCGTAAGGGTGTATTCACCGTAAGTGCCCAGGGAGAATGCTCTGAAACAGATGTATTCATCACCATCCGGATAGGAATCGATACTACGGTGACCGGAAATCCGCTGTAGGCTGGGTGTTTAATTACCTCCATGAGAAAAAGCATTAAGCGGTTAATATGGCTGCTGCCTGTGGCCCTGGTCATTCTTTTGACTGTCTATGCATGGCCACGGCTGCCTATTATCACCGCATTCGCATCCAAAGGGATGTGCTCCAGTGTTTTTATGGCCGGTAAAGAGCCGGAAAGGGTTTACCGGGAAGATCTCTCCTTTTTTCCCATCAGCCTTGCCAAATGTCAGATCGATTATCAGGAGCGGTCGGTGACCGCCCGTGTACTTGGGCTTGCTGAGCGCAAAGCGGTCTACCGGGATGGACTGGGAGCTGTGCTGGTTCTGGATATTCCGGAGGAGGAGCTGAAAGCGCAGTCGTTTTCGGTCCCCGAACCCGGATACAGTCAGGACACCATACCCTGGCCCCTGGGCGATCTTCTGCCCGATACGCTGGTGCCGGGTGTCGACTTCAGCGAATTGCAAAGTGTGGTCAACGGCGCCTTCGATGATCCAGGAACCGATCCCACAAAGAAAACCCTGGGAGTGGCGGTGGTCTACGACGGCGTGCTGCTGGCGGAGCGTTACCTGGAAGGCTACGATGCCCGGACCCTTTTCCACGGCTGGTCCATGACTAAAAGTGTGACCGGCGCCCTGGCCGGGACGATGGTCACCGCGGGCGAGATGGAATTGAACGAGCCGGTGGATGTTCCCCCGTGGGAGGATGACAAGCGCAGCAATATCACTCTGGAACATGTCCTGCATATGAGTACGGGGCTCGAATGGGTGGAGAACTATTTCACCATATCGGACGCCACCATCATGCTGATGCAGAGCGACGATATGTTCGCCTCTGTGGTCAGCAGTGAACTGGCCCACGAACCGGGCACCCACTGGAACTATTCCTCAGGCGATGCCAACCTGCTATCGGGACTGATCCGAAGGGCCATCGGTGATGATGAAACTTACCATGCTTATCCCTACACCCGGCTTTTTCACAGGATCGGCATGCTTCATACCCGGATCGAGACCGATGCCACCGGACTTTTTGTGGCCTCCTCCTACAGTTACGGATCGACACGCGATTGGGCCCGGTTCGGACTGCTCTTTCTGAACAGTGGAGTATTTGCGGGAGATACCGTTCTCTCGCCCGAATGGGTGGACTACATGAAAACCGAGGCTCCCGCCTCCGATGGGAATTATACCGCCACCTTCTGGCTGCGGGAACCTAACCCTCTGAACACCCTGAAGGATGTTCCGGAAGATGTCTTTTTCGCCGACGGGTTCCTGGGTCAGCGTGTCTATGTGATTCCCTCTGAGAAACTGGTGGTGGTAAGGATGGGTTACAGCCTCAGCGGTTTCAGGGTGAACGATTTCCTGAGGGATATTATCGCCACACTTCCTGATTAACCGGAATCCGGAGCCTCTCAGGGGACTCGAACCCCCGACCTGCTCATTACGAATGAGCTGCTCTACCGGCTGAGCTAAAGAGGCGTAGTAGTCGAAAGACTAAAGACTAAAGACTAAAGTCGACTGGCGCAAATTTAGGAAAATTTTACTTTAACTGCGGGAAGTTGCTTCCAGTATCATCCGCGCCCATTCAGCCGCACGTTCTACCTCTCCCTCTTGAAGCGGTCCGTGCTCTCCGGTTACCAGGAACCCTTCCGGCGCCGATACCGGAACAGCACCTTTTCGCTTCATGGCCTTCATGATATGCCTGGCAGCATATCCTCCCTTATCCACCAACAACCGGAGGGCGCCCGATTTGATGGTCGACAGTTGGATCCGGGTGTCGAATGCAGCCACCCTGACTTCCTGCAACGCCCTTTCTGGCAGCATTTTCAGGTACTGTTGTATGCCGGGAGTGGGCCTGAAGCCCCTGGTGGGAGATCCCAGAATTAATAGTTGCGGGGGGTGGAATTCCAGAGGGTCTTCGGAACTTATTTCCTCCACCCTCACCTCCACATGACCCTTCCAGATATCATGATCCCTGAGGCTACTGCCAATGGCGACAGCGATGTCACGGGTGTTCCCGAAAAAGGATTCATAAAGGACGACAACCTTCATTATTCTTGTAAAGAAAAAAATGGAAGGGCCATCCACTCCTCCGGTTCCAGGTCTTTTTCTTCCCATTCCCCGTAAAAGGGAGAGACCATCCACTCTTCCAGACTCAGAAAGGAATCGAATATCGTTTCAGGAACCTCCACGCCCTCCGAAACCTTTATGGCAGGGACCCTGCATCCGGAATCCGGAGGCAGCTCCGAATGTATTCCTGATATGTTTACGGAATCCCCCTGCCGGGGGAATGCCTTTCCGGAAAACCTGAGCTGTCCGTAACAAAGGAAGGATATGCTGACGATGGCTGCAGATATGATTATTTTCATGGCTATCTTGAAGTATATGTTTCCGGGAGCAACATTACTTCATATCTGTAGCTTTTAACTGAGGAAATAGTTATTTTTCCGTTAATACTATTGTTTCTTCCATAAGAACACTCCCATTACTTCTGATGATGTCATCCTACCTGATAATGGAACCGTTAATTTACCCCCGGGAGGATCCGGTCCTTCTGAACAGTACCTGCTACACTGTTTCGGGATATGGTGATTATCGACGCTACGGGTCACCTTCCGATTTTCTTGAAAGGGCCGAATTGCTGAAGAAACAGTGGGGCGTACTGGATTCGAACCAGTGACCTCATGCGTGTGAAGCATGCGCTCTGAACCGACTGAGCTAACGCCCCGGTGAGGATCAAAATTACTGTTTTTTTTCAAATTATCCCGATTTCTCTATATTCGCTATCCATTCAGAATAGGTGCAGATGCGGTTCCGGCAGAACATCCGTTTATTCTTTTTTGCCCTGGTGATAGTGATAATCTTCAGCGCCGACCTGGCGTCGCAATCTTCCGGCCTGTTTTCCGCAGGACTGGGGATCAATCTGACTCACCTGAGGGACCGGAACATGTCCCCGCTCATATATTCCGGCAGAGGTCTTTTCGCTTCCTTCTCTCTGGAGCAATCATCAAAAACGAAGACTTCGGTATTCCGTCTTCAGCATGAAAGGACCTCCATCCGCAGCGAACCCGGAAATCAGGCCGACTACCTGGGCTTCGCCTTTAAGAATTACACCTTCTATGGAACAGATCATGAGGAGGAGAGGTATCTGGCTTTCGGGTGGGCCAACCAGAATGCTCTGGGATCATTTACTCATCAATCTTACAGTAACTACGGCAGCCGCTACTACTACTTCACCGCATTCGGTCCCGCCCTTCGGTACCGGGCAGGATTTGAGTTATGGGACAGGCAGTTCAGGGCCGGCCTGGATGCCGATCTTCAGTTGCTGGGATTCTTTCTGAGGCCCTCCTACATATCCAGTTCGATGGAGGGTTATCTGGACCCGGAGAATTCCGGACTCCGGGGATTCATTGAATCGATACAGCTGTTCTTTCCCGGAAGGGCCTGGAATTTCGGGATCGCTCCCAGCTTCACCTATACTTTTATGTCCGGCAATAGTTTAACCCTGGAGTACCGGTGGGGTTATGTGAGAATCAACCGGCCCGGGACAGTGGCAGAAAGCAAGGGAAACTGGCTGATACGTCTGAATACAATTTTATGAACCGGTTTATCCACAGATGTCTGACTGTTGTAGGAGGGATCCTGCTGGTAACCTCCTGTGAGAAGGTCTGGCTGGGACCGGAAGCGGCCGCCGATCCCGTGGCCAATTTTGAATACCTGTGGGAAGAGGTGGACCAAAAGTATTCCTATTTCGAGCACAAAGGGGTGGATTGGAACCGGGTGTACGAAGATTACCGTCCCAGGATCACTGAACAGATGACCGGACGGGAGTTATTTGATGTGCTGGCAGAGATGTTGTATGAGCTAGAGGACGGGCATGTGAATCTTTCCAGCTCCTTCGACCGGAGCAGGAACTGGGACTGGTATCTGGATTACCCCTCTAATTTCAACCGGGAGGTTGTGTACCGGAATTACCTGGGAGGGGATTACCTGATCACCGGTCCGCTTCACAACCAGGTGATCGATTCCGTATTGTATATTTATTATGGATCCTTTGCAGGGGAGATCCGGGAGGAACATCTGGATTTTTTGGTGGAAAGGAGCCAGGGACTGAAGGGTATGATCATTGATATCAGAAATAACGGAGGGGGATCGCTCCGAAACGGGGAGATGCTCGCATCGGCACTGGTGGATGAAAAGGTGGTATATGCCAGGAAACGGATCAAGAACGGTCCCGGCAAGGAGGATTTCTCACCCTGGGAGGCCATGACCATAGAACCCCGCGAGGGAAAGAGGTACGAGGGCCCGGTGGTGGTGCTCTGTAACCGGAGTTCTTACAGTGCATCCTCGCTGTTTGCACAGATGATGAAATCACTCTCCCATGCCACCCTGTTGGGAGACCATACGGGAGGCGGCGGAGGCTTTCCGGCCTACGGTGAACTTCCGAACGGCTGGATCTACCGGGTTTCTGTCACCCAGGTCCTGGATCTTCAGGGTGACCATATCGAGGACGGTGTCGCTGTGGATCTCCGGGTGGACCTGGATCCCGGGGACGAACGTCGGGGGATCGACACCATCATCGAGGAGGCCCTCCGACTGTTTTAATAACCAGGTTTCCGCAATATGATTAATTTTGCACACTCAATCAGAACTGAACCGCATGGAGATACACGTCACACTTGAAGAGGGAAAGAGGGTCAATGCAACAATCGGGAAACACCTGGTGAAAACCGATCAGAAAGAACGAGCTGGAGGAGAGGACAGTGCTCCGGCCCCCTTCGACTATTTTCTGGCATCACTGGTTACCTGCGCGGGGATCTTTGTGAAGGTCTTTTGCGAAAAACGGGGAATCGATACCTCGGGGATCACTCTGGTTCAGAAGCACCATACCGACCCCGAAACCCGCAGATTATCGGGAATTGATATCGAGATCATGCTTCCTGACGGATTCCCTGATAAGTACAAAGATGCAGTCATCAAGGCAGCCGATCAGTGCTCGGTCAAAAGGGTGATCAAGGATCCGCCGGAGATAAGCGTGATAACCCGGAAAGTGTGATCATGCCATTCTCCTTAACCGGGGAAGATATTTCATTCCGTTCACCTATTCCAATACGAAGTTAATCGGAAAGGTATATATCACTCCTACCGGACTGCCTCTGAGCTTTCCCGGAGCCCATTTCGGAGAGGTACTTATCACCCTCATGGCTTCAGCGTCTAGCAGAGGGTGTATGCTTCTGACTACATGTATTTCATCGACCGATCCGTCAGACATGACAGTAAATTGTACAATCACTCTTCCTTTAATTCCTTTTTCTGCTGCCTGTTCAGGATACCTTAGATTTTCGGCAATGAATCTTTGGAAGGATAAAACAGGATCTCCACCTGAGAACTTGGGCATTTCGTCCACGATATAGTATCTTTCCGGCTTATCGGGGTCATCCATCTCAATAGTCAACGTCATCCGGTACGGAACTGGAACTTTGTTTTGCCTGGCCGGTTGCCAGTTATCTGATTCGATGAGCAGCCTCATTGCTTCGATATTGAGGTCAGGCAAAGAAGATCTGATTATTTTTGGGAGTCTGATTTTGCCTTCACTGTCCAATACGAATTAAATCTCCACAATTCCCGCGAAATTAATAGCATCGGCAAATGCGGGATGGTGGATATTATTCTCCAGATATTGGCCAAATGATATCATGGGATCTTCATGATTGAATGTGGGTAATTCCTCTACCTGAGAAAACACGCCCTCTTCATCCATATATTTGAGATGTCTGTTTTTCAGTTTTTTATGTAAAAGGGTATCGGTATTCAAGTGGGGTGCCACCTCCGTTAGATAATGCCAAACCCGGTCATATTCAACAAGCCTGACCGGTCCAGAAAATAAAATTTTCCGTGTCTGACTTCCGGATCTACTGAACTTAAGACTCCCTTATAAATGGGGATGGAATCTTTTGTGTATTCCTTGATTTCGTATTTACCATTTTCAAGCGGTTGGATGGTATGGTACCTTTTGAAGGGTATCCATTTTTCTTGTGCCTGAAGACCATAAGAATAAATAAGAATGAATGTCACTATAAGAATGAGGTGCTTCATCTGAGGGATGCTTCTTCCGATTATACGTGGGAGAGACGGTTTTGTTCTTGCTCAGTTTCTCTTCGGAATCTGAATTGGTTTTATCTTCAGTTCAGCCAGCCCTTCACATCCTCCAGGGTCACCGTGGCGATTTCCAGTTTGTTTTTTTTGCGGTAGCCCATCATCTCCTGGTGCAGCTTACCAGGCTTCTCCACCTCCTTCAGTTGCCCGGCGGATTCATAGCCCAGTGCTATCAGAGGTTCGACCCACTCTTCCGGCACTCCCAGTTCCAAAAACTCCTTTCGACTTTCAACCTTTGACTTTTGACCCGGAGGCGCAATCTCCGGCCGCATTTGCGGGAAGAAGAGGACCTCCTGGATACTTGACCGGCCGGTCATCAGCATGGTCAGGCGGTCCATGCCCATTCCCATCCCCGAGGTGGGGGGCATGCCGTACTCCAGGGCGCGTACGAAATCCATGTCGATGAACATGGCCTCGTCATCCCCCTTTTCGGAGAGTTTCAGCTGCTCCTGGAAGCGTTCCAGCTGGTCGATGGGATCGTTCAGCTCGGTGTAGGCATTACAGATCTCCTTTCCGTTCACGATCAGTTCGAAACGTTCGGTAAGCTCGGGGTCGTTGCGGTGTTTCTTGCAAAGCGGCGACATCTCCACCGGGTAATCGGTGACAAAGGTGGGCTGGATCATTCGGGGTTCGGCGGTCTCTCCGAAAATCTCATCGATGATCCTGCCCTTGCCCATGGAAGGGTCCACCTCGATCCCCAGTTCTTCGGCCGCCTGACGGAGCCGTGCTTCATCCATGCCCGTAATATCGATTCCGGTGGCTTCTTTAATGGCCTCAGTCATGGTGATTCGCTTGTACGGCCTATTGAAATCGATCTGCCGGTCACCCGCCGGTATCGTAGTTTTTCCATGCAGATCCCTGGCCACCTTCTCCAGCATCTCTTCGGTGAAATCCATCATCCAGCGGTAATCCTTATAAGCCACGTAGATCTCCATGACGGTAAACTCGGGATTGTGGGTCCGGTCCATTCCCTCGTTCCGGAAATCCTTGGAGAACTCATAGACTCCCTCATATCCTCCCACGATGAGCCTTTTCAGGTAAAGTTCATTGGCAATTCGCAGGTAGAGCGGTATATCGAGGGTATTGTGATGGGTGATAAAAGGCCTGGCAGCTGCACCTCCAGGTATGGGTTGAAGGACGGGTGTCTCCACCTCCAGGTAGCCCCGGGAGTTGAACAGCTCCCTGAGAGAGTTATAGATCTGTGTCCTTTTCCTGAAAAGTTCTCTCGATTCGGGATTGACGATCAGGTCCACGTAGCGCTGCCGGTAACGGAACTCGGGATCGGTCACCGCGTCGTAAACCTTTCCCTCGGCCTCCTTGACAACGGGCAGAGGCCTGACGGATTTGCTGAGGAGGATCAGTTCCTGCGCGTGGACCGAGATCTCTCCCACCTGCGTGCGGAATGCAAACCCCCGGATACCTATAATATCGCCGATATCGAGGAGCTTTTTGAAAACAATGTTGTAGAGTGTTTTATCCTCACCCGGACAGAGATCATCCCTTCGAAGATAGATCTGGATACGGCCAGAGGTATCCTGAAGTTCCGCAAAGGAAGCACTTCCCATGATCCGCCTGCTCATCAATCTGCCTGCCAGACGGATATTCTGAAAAGAATCCGGATCAGCGTCGTATCCGGACTTGATCTCGGCGGCGCGGTGAGTGAAATCGAACGACTCCGGCGGATAGGGATCGTATCCCAGCTGCCGGATCTCCTCCAGTGATTTTCGGCGGATTTGTTCCTGTTCGGTGCGCTCGGATGGGTGCATCGGGATTTTCTTTTGTGCGCACAAAGGTATAAAAAAGATTATGTTAATTTTGCAGTGACAGAGGGGGGGAGTCCTGCCGTATTGCTGATAAATCATGGAAAAAAACTGGGTTATAAAGGCGCCGGGCGATGATGATGAGGTCTCATCCCTGGCCGGGGAGCTCGGCGTGACCACACCCATAGCCCGGTTACTGGTGCAGCGGGGGATCAAAACTTACCGGGAGGCAGAGATGTTCTTTCGCCCTTCCCTGGACCACCTGCACGATCCATTCCTGATGAAAAATATGGAGATGGCGGTGGAGCGGATCCTGAAGGCGATCGGGTCGGGTGAAAAACTCCTGGTTTACGGGGACTATGATGTGGACGGAACCACCGCTGTTGCATTGGTCTATTCATTTTTCAAGGACTATTTCGGAGAGATCGATTACTACATCCCTGACCGTTATAAGGAGGGTTACGGTATTTCCCTGGACGGGATCGACTATGCGGCCGGCAGCGGCTACAGCCTGATCATCGCGCTGGATTGCGGAATCAAGGCGGTTGACAAAGTGGAGTACGCCAGGGAGAAAGGGGTGGATTTCATTATTTGTGATCATCACAATCCCGGGGATCATATCCCCGATGCCGCAGCGGTGCTGGATCCCAAGCAGGATGGTTGCCCTTATCCCTACAAGGAGTTGTCGGGTTGCGGTGTGGGACTGAAGCTGGTGCAGGCGTTCTGTATGCGCCGGGGATTACCGGCAGAGAAAATCAACGATTTTCTGGATCTGGCAGTGGTCAGCATTGCCTCCGATATTGTCCCGATCACCGGGGAAAACAGGGTGCTTGCCTACTACGGTCTGAAGAAACTGAACGAGGACCCCTCCATGGGACTGAAGGCCATTCTGGAGGTGGCCGGGATAGATAAGAAGCAGATCGACATCGAGGATATCGTGTATAAGATCGGTCCCAGGATCAACGCGGCCGGAAGGATGGAATCGGGCAGAAAGTCGGTGGACCTTTTAGTTTGCGACAAAACGAACGATGCAGACATTATCAGCCGGAAGATCAATCATTTCAATCTGGACAGGAGGAATGTCGATACGGAGATCACCAGGCAGGCCATTGAGATGATCCGGTGCAACGCCCAGCTTCAGCAACGCAATTCAACGGTACTCTATAATCCCGAATGGCATAAGGGCGTGATCGGGATCGTGGCATCCCGCCTGCTCGATCATTATTATAAGCCCACGGTGATCCTGACCCGGTCCAATGGCCTGGCTACCGGGTCGGCCAGATCGGTAATCGGATTTGACCTTTACCAGGCCATCGAGGCATGCAGTGACCTGCTGGAGAATTTTGGAGGGCATAAATATGCGGCAGGCCTCACCATGAAGGTGCAGAATGTCCAGCCGTTCATAGACCGGTTCGAGAAGATCGTCAGTGAAACCATCGATCCTGAGCAGTTGATCCCTGTGGTTGAGATCGATATTGAACTGAAGCTGAAGGAGATAACTGATAAATTTCACAGGGTGCTGAAACAGTTCCAGCCCTTCGGTCCGGAGAATATCAGCCCGGTCTTCCTTTCAGAAAACGTAGTGGATAACGGATACGGCCGTACTGTTGGGGCTCAGGGGGAGCATCTGAAACTCACTCTTATTCAGGAAGAGAACCCATTCAAAGTTTTTCCTGCCATCGCCTTCCAGCAGGGGCATCACTACAAAGAGATCAACCGGGGCATTCCGTTCGATATCTGTTACCAGGTCACCGAGAACGAATTCCGGGGCAAGGTCAGTCTGCAGATCCAGGTGCTCGATATTAAATTCGACTAAAATCTCCATCTTGCCTGTATATCCATTCGGACTTCATCCCTTTCGGGATCTTTCCATGCAGAGTGGGTGATTGCCGCAGACAGGGTGAGGTTTTTGCCGGGTTTCCAGGAAGTCACCAGAGTCCAGCGCTGCCCTGTTCCGTGGCATACCGGGAACTGAAAACTGTAATATAGTCCGGGCTGATATATGTAGATTCTTTTCTCCCAGTGACCGGTTCGGAAGGCGACCCATTGCAAACGGATTTTTATGTCATCACCGGTGTTCACTGCAGCTTCCTGTGAAGCAGCCCATCCCGGTTGATTTTCGTTTTCTTCGTTCATGAACGTACCTATCAGACGGTAGCGCCAGAGGACCTTTTCCAGGGGCTCAAGGCTCCATCCCAGCTCGATCCTGTCGGTCCACTTTTCCACCATGGGGTCTGCTCCGGGAGTACCGGTTGCCGGCGTGGTTTGTTTCATTCTGCGGTTCCACCTCAGATGCCAGTCTGCAGAAGAGGACCCTGTGCCGGCTATGGCCAGCCTGTACCTGTAACCAAAGGAGGGCATGATCACCTGGTGGCGGGGTGCCGGAAAAGAGTATAGCTCCATGGTGAATTCAGCGCTTAGCATCCGGCCTGTTTCCGCGCGCAGATGCAGTGCGATGCCCTGTTCTTTCGATACCTTGCTGCCTGCACTATATGCAGCGGGATAGGCCCCCCGGTAACCCGTACCGTACCGGTGAAAAAGAATTTGTCCCTGGAGAAAATCGCTGAAATCCACTCCGATCCCGGCCAGGCATGCCATGGAATTCCAGCCGGAAGTGGCCACTTCCCCGAAGAGGGTCGCCCGTTTACCGCACCACTGACCGAAAAGACCCTGGTGAGAGAGAGAATGAGGGATTCTTTCCGGGGGCGGAATCCGTTGAAGGCTATCTGTCCCCTTTGCGGTCAGGCCGGTCCGTTCCCATCCGCCATGGAGCCCGGCGGTGAGTCGGCCTTTCCGGATAGTGAACCGGAGTCCGGAATGGAACCTGAGAAGCAACCCCCGTCCGGCGATCTCTGTCTTTGTTCGGTGGAGTCCGCTTTCCTTCGTGTGCTTCATCCAGTCGCAGGCATCCGTTCCGGGAATGATACCAGATGTTGAGAGGTCCAGTTTCCGGCAGGATGCCCAGCATGTCAGATCCGAACTCCCGATGGCCAGCCGGCATGCGAGCCCCTGATCAAAGGAGGTTTCAGCGGTCGAGCGGTAAGGGACCAGGTCCGCCTTTACAGGTGGACTTCTCAGGTATTCTCCCGGAGAGTGCATGAAACCGGTACCGTTCACCAGGCCCAATCCGTGATGAAGCTTGTAGGTGCCTGCCAGAACCTGTCTGAACAGGCCCTTTCCCCTGAATTGGAGGTAACCGGATAGATATTCAGGACGGCCACCGGAAAAAAATGGTTCACCGGCATCCTTCTGGAAGGTCGCCGCCAATGAGAGGCGCCGGCCGTTGCTGGCTCTTATCCTGAAACAGCCTTTCAGAGGAGATCCTTCATGAGAAGAGTCTCTGGATGGACGGGTTATGCCACTCTGCATGAACAACCACAATCTTTTTTTGCTGTGCGGATATGGATCGGCGGCGGAAAAGGCAGTGATCAGCCCGGATAGTTTACTGACGGATTCGTACTGAAAGCCGGGCAATACGGACAATTCATGGATAGATAGGATGGCTCCGTATTCCTCCCGGTACCTGATCAGCTGATGAATCTGATAAGGAGTGAAAAATCCCGATGATTCCAGTTCCTCTGCGGAAGCATTGTTCAGATCGAGCGGATCGGAGGCCCTGTCAGCGGCTGCTTCCATCGATTCGGCCACAGCGTTTTGGGAACCCTCCCGGTAGAGGTGCTCTTCCGGCCACCCGGAAAATCCTCCATCTGCAGGGATCTGGGAGTGAAGTGACAGGGCCGTCCGAACCAGGATTACCGTCCACCATTGTTGCTTTCTACCAGACATGGTTCAGTTGGATGACAGGGGTGGGGCCGCGGCTGAGTTGATACTCGAATCCGGTCAGAATATGCCAGCGGGTCAGGATCACTTCGGTGCCGATGGCCAGCTTCAGCGGATGGATCTCCATGGCCAGAATCATGCGGATTTTTTCTGACGGACTCATCTCCATGCCGCCGGCAAACTGCAAACCCTTTTCCCGGTCCACTTTCACTTCTGCATGGCATGCAGTTTCCGGAAACGGCCGCAGAGCGACGCCGGCGGTTATGCTTAACGGATCTCTTTTTATACCGGGCTGGTCCGGCTGCCAGTGGAAGGGATGATAAAGATGACCTGCAAGGGTCAGCGATGGAGTCGCTTTGAAAAGAATGCCCAGCGCACAGCCGGCCCCCGGGTGGTGAAAGAGGTCTCCCCCGACGGAACCGAACCAGGTGTGCAATCCCACCCCCGCTGCCAGAGAGGGGTGCAATTCGGCACCGCATGAGAACCAGCCGGATGTATACCGGTACCCCGGTATCCCGCAGCCGGTAAGGCTGAATCCGAAACCTCCCCGATGGCCCTTCTGCCGGCCGTTTCTTTTGTGATTCCGCCGGAAGGGCAGCCTGAGGCCAAAGGAGGATATCCCCATGTCCGGCTGGAGAGCAGGCCGGCAATGACGAATACAGATTGCAAAATGATCTGTCGGTGCGAGGCCTGCCTGGTTGCCCCAGGCTGAATGATACGAAATACTCGAAATAAACGTACCCCCGGCCAGGGAGGCCACCTCTTCGGGCCGGTTCTGCTGGCCATCGGCCGCCAGAAGAGACAAAAAAAAGACCGGGAGAAGAAGTCCCGGTCTTTTCTGAATGAAGCCTCTGTAAAGGTTCATCACATATTCAGTTGGTTTTATATTTAAATTTCACATCCTTCAGCGCCCTGTTGGCTTCGACAATCTTGCCGGCCAGTTTTTCCTTGAAAAGAACCATTTTCTCAGTCAGTTCCGCATCGGAGATGGCCAGGATCTGACAGGCGAGAATTCCTGCGTTCCTGGCGCCATCTACTCCGACCGTCGCAACCGGAATGCCGGGGGGCATCTGGACGATGCTCAAAAGAGAGTCCCAACCGTCGAGCGAAATGGAGGCCTTGATGGGTACCCCGATGACGGGGAGGGGTGTAAGGGCCGCGATCACACCCGGCAGATGGGCTGCTCCTCCTGCTCCGGCAATGATCACCCTGATCCCGCGGCCTGCAGCGTTCCTGGCGAATTCCATCGCCTGATCGGGGGTGCGGTGCGCTGAAAGGGCATTGATCTCGAATGGAATTTCCATCTCGTTAAGGAATTGAGCCGCCTGTTCCATGACCGGAAGATCAGAGGTGCTGCCCATGATGATACTGACTCTTGGATTCATGTATATATGAGGTTTTAGCTGGTTAATCAGCCTCCGAAATTACGAAATTTTTAATCTTGACAGCCTTTCCGTAATTTCGGCAAATGCAATCGATGCCGGCTGAGATCATTGAAGTTCATGGAAAACGGTTCCGGAAATACCTTCCGGAACAGGCTATACAGCAGGAAATTCAAAGGATAGCAGGAGAGATGAACCGGCATCTGGCGGACAGAGATCCGGTCTTTATGGGAATCCTCAACGGAGCTTTTATGTTCGCAAGTGACCTTTTCAAATTACTCACATTCCCCTGTCAGATCACTTTTCTGAAACTCGCCTCCTACAGCGGAACTCACTCCACCGGATCGGTCAGGCAACTGATAGGCATCAACCTGGATCTGAGAGACCGGGTCGTGGTGGTCCTTGAAGATATTGTAGATACCGGTGTTACCCTGGACACCATCATCCGTCAGCTTTCGGGATATGAACCCGGCGAGATCAGGGTGGCCACTCTCCTCCAAAAACCCGCGGCAATGGTGAAAGAGGTGAGGCTGGATTATGTGGGAATGGAGATCCCCAATGACTTTGTCCTTGGTTATGGTCTCGATTATGAGGGGTATGGCCGAAATTTGAAGGAAATATACCAGCTCATCGATTAAATCTTTCTATTTTTGCGCACGTCAAAAAACTCAAAACAATTATGTTGAATATTGTACTTTTCGGCCCTCCCGGCTCCGGGAAAGGCACTCAGTCGCAGAAAATCATTGAAAAATACGGTCTGGTCCATATCTCCACCGGGGATCTGCTCAGGGAGGAGGTGGCCAATCAGACCGGGCTCGGGAAAAAAGCGAAAGAAATCATGGACAGGGGGGAGCTTGTTTCGGACGATATCGTGATTGGAATGATCCGGAAACGGCTGGAAGAGCACCAGGGAGGCCCCGGTTTTATCTTTGACGGATTTCCCAGGACTGTGGAGCAGGCACGCGAACTCAGGAAAGCACTTACCGATTACGACGAGCGGGTGAGCGTAATGATTTCTCTGGACGTTCCACGGGATGAGCTGGTGGACAGGTTGTTGAAGAGAGGTAAGGAGACCGGCCGGAGCGATGATACCCTGGAAACGATCAATAACCGGATCGATGTTTATAACAAACAGACCATACCTGTGACCTATTATTACGACAAGATGCACAAACATGCACCGGTGGATGGCACAGGAAGCATCGACAAGATCTTCGGGCGGATACAGGAGGTGATAGCAAAAGTGGAAAGTTAATGCACATGAGGTAATACCATGTCCAATCCGAACTTTGTCGATTATGTGAAGGTTTTCTGCCGTTCGGGAAGAGGCGGAGCCGGCTCGGCACACCTTCACCGCGATAAGTTCACCAGAAAGGGCGGACCCGACGGAGGCGACGGAGGTAAGGGAGGAGATGTGATCATACGGGGTAATGACCAGCTCTGGACCCTGCTGCACCTGAAATACCAGAAACATGTTTTTGCCACCAGCGGTGAGAGCGGTGGAGCATCGCTCAAGACCGGTGCATCGGGCAGCGATGCCATCATTGAAGTCCCCCTGGGGACAGTAGCAAAAGAGGTGGAATCGGGCGAGGTACTGTTCGAGATCACCTCCCATAGACAGGAGCAGGTACTTGTGAAAGGCGGTAGGGGAGGATTGGGGAATGATCATTTCAAATCCTCCACCAACCAGACACCCCGCTTTGCCCAGCCCGGCGAGGAGGGCGATGAAGGATGGTACATCCTGGAGCTGAAGCTCCTGGCCGATGTGGGTCTGGTGGGATTTCCCAACGCCGGTAAATCCACCCTGCTATCAGCACTTTCTGCCGCCCGCCCCAAGATCGCCGACTATCCTTTTACCACCCTGGTCCCCAACCTGGGTATTGTGAAGTACCGCGATCACAAATCTTTCGTAATGGCTGATATTCCCGGGATCATCGAGGGTGCAAGCGAAGGGAAGGGTCTGGGGCACCGGTTTCTCAGGCACATCGAAAGGAACTCCATGCTGATCTTCCTGATCCCTGCCGACAGTGATGATATCCGGAAAGAGTATGGTGTGCTGCTGAATGAGTTGAAACGCTACAATCCCGAACTGCTGGATAAGCGGAGGTTGCTGGTGATCTCCAAGTCCGACCTGCTCGATGATGAGTTGAAGGAAGAGATCCTGAAGGACCTGCCCGGGATCCGCCATCATTTTATATCGTCGGTGGCCAATGAAGGGCTGGTGAGCCTGCGCGATATCATATGGAGCATCCTTAATTCCTGAGGCATCATGGAGTGGTTGATGGAACTCGACACCAGGTTGCTTCTGCTGATCAATGGCTGGCACAATGAAACCCGGGATGCCATTATGTGGTGGATCAGCGGGAAGACCACCTGGTGGCCTTTCTATCTCTCCCTTCTGATCTACATGGGCTGGACCCGGCGATGGCAGCTGGTTCCGATGATACTGTTCATCGTTGCGGTCGTCACACTGACCGACCAGACTTCCGTACACCTGTTCAAGGAGGTCTTCCAGCGGTTGCGTCCCTGCCATGAGCCGGAGATCAGGGAACTGGTGCACAGGGTTCACAATAAATGCGGCGGACAATATGGATTTATCTCCTCACACGCATCCAACGCTTTCGGGGTGGTGGCCCTGGTTTCCCTTTGGATGAAGAGAGGCTGGCTCACACTGGTCCTGAGTGTCTGGGGTGGCCTGATCGCCTTCAGCAGAGTCTATCTGGGGGTTCACTATCCGGGTGATGTCCTGGCGGGGGCGATTTGGGGAGTTTTCTGCGGAGTGCTGGTCTGGTTCCTCTACAGGCGGGTCATCCGCCGGTTGCCGGATCGCTGGTGGATCACCGGAAATCAACGATAATGGTCGGTATTGTCAGTCAGTCGAACGATCCCTATTTCAACCTGGCTTCAGAAGAATATCTGCTTAAGAAATTCCAGGCGGATGCATTCCTCCTTTACAGGAATGCCCCGGCCATCGTGGTGGGAAAACACCAGAACACGCTGGCGGAAATTAACTTCGAATATGTAAGAACGAACCGGATCACCGTGGCGCGGCGGATTTCCGGGGGAGGGACCGTTTACCATGACCTGGGGAATCTGAATTTTGCCTTTATCACCGACGGTGAAGAGGGTTCGCTGGTCGATTATCGCCGCTACACCCTTCCCATCATCGGGGCAATGGGTCAGATGGGGCTGGAGGTGACACTTGGAACAAGGAATGAACTTTTACTGGGCAGGAAGAAGATCTCCGGTACAGCCAGCCATGTCTTTAAGAAGAGGGTGATGCACCACGGGACACTCCTGTTCTCTTCGGCCCTGAAAGAGTTGCATGCTGCCCTGAAAGTGGTTCCATCCTCATTCACCGACCGTGCTGTTAAATCGGTTCCTTCCAGGGTGACCAATATCAGGGACCACCTGATCTCTCCCATGGAGATGGAAGAATTCAGCAGCCGGATCTTTCAATATGTCCTGCAGTACACTCCGGGTGCCCGCTCATACCGTTACAGCCATCGGGATCTGGAGGAGATCCGGCGACTGAGAAAAGAGAAGTATTCCACCTGGGCGTGGAATTTCGGATACTCTCCCCGTTATCAGTTTACCAGAGAACTGTTATTCGACCAGGGCAGGATCACCCTTCATTTGAATGTGGAAAAGGGAGTGATCAGGCAGCTTAAGTTCCGCGGAGATTTTCAGGGCAGTGATGAGATCGTTCTCCTGGAGGAACATCTGACAGGGGTCATCCATGATCCGGAGACGCTGCGCTCCAGGCTGGAAGGATGGAGCGTTGCTCATTTTATCGGGGGACTGGAGAATGAGGCGCTGCTGGCGGCTTTATTCTGATATAAGAACGGTTCAGGAACAGAAATTCCGGATGCTCTCTACCAAACCGGCTATGTCGAGGTTGATCCCGTCGGCGTGAATCTTTGCCTGCTCGTAGAATACTTTCCGCTCCGACAGAAGATCCCGGATGAACTGAAGAAGCTCCGGCTCCGATTTACCCCGGATCAGAGGCCGGTCGGCAGAGGAACGGATCAGCCTGTCTTTCAGGGCCGACGGAGGCATCTTCAGATAGACCGTACAGCCCTGTTCATTCATAATGTCCATCAGGTTATCGTGACATGGGGCCCCCCCGCCGGTGGATATCACCACGCGCTCACGGGCGCAGAGTTCCAGGAGGATATCCCTCTCCCATTTCCTGAACATCTCCTCTCCGAGTTCCCGGAAGATCCCGGGAATCCGCATACCGGACGTCTCCTCGATCAGGTCGTCCATATCGACAAACCGGTAACCGATTTTCCGGGCCAGACTTTGTCCGGCAGTTGATTTGCCGGAGCCCATGAAACCTATCAGGAAGATACGGGCCTGCATGTTACCAATCGAGGGTGAATTGTCCATTCGAACCGGTTCCGGATTTATCCTCTGAACTGCTGCCGGATTTTCGGGCCGGCTTTTCTTCGGCATCCTCCTCCTCTGCCGGAGGGGATATCTCCAGGGGAACATCTTCGGGTTTGACTTTGCCGGTTTTTTCAGAAGTCAGGTCAGAATCCGGACGTTCTTCCGGGTCCGGGTCGTCATTTTCATGCCGGGTCTGCTCAGGATCCAGCTCTTCCACCACCTTGACCTCATAGTTGGAGAGCCGTTTGCCCCTTGCGCGATAGCTCTTCACCCCGATAAACTCGGCCACCTCGATGATCTCCGGGTCACGGTCCCTGTTCTTGCCTCCGAATTTCAGTTCCAGACGCGGATACTCCACCTCGGTAATCCGGATCAGGCGCGAATCGGGATGGTCACCGATGAACCGGGTCGGCTTCGACGAAGGCTCCATATGGAACCGTTTCACATAATAGTAGTTCTGATCGGCATCGTAATAGACCGCCGACCAGATCTTCTGTTCCCTGAATTTCTCGATGATCAGCAGGTCGTCTTCGAAATGGTTGCTCAGATCGAAACCGGTGGTCCGGAAATGACCCGACCGGGTGATCACCAGCAGCTGGTCTTCGCCGCCGAACTCTCCCAGGTAATCTCCCCTGGCATCGACATTCAGCCGGAGTACGTCCCGGTCGAACCAGATCTTTCTGCCTCCCAGGGTGGAAACCCCCCTCTCCTTGATGACGATCTTCTGTACCGCATATTTGGTCAGGATATTTCCCCGGGCATTTCTGCCCTTGATGGCCAGCTCGGCGAAATCGAACTCGAAGACCGGACTCTTCAGGCGGGGGCGGGGGCGCAGGTAAACTTTGATTACTTCCGCTTCACCGTTGGGATTGGCTGTGAAGTAAAGGATCCGGGTGCGGGGATGTTCCCTGGCGATATTATATTTTTTATCGCGTGTGATCCCGGTGACCGGGGCCCGTTTCACCATCACATTACCGGAGTTTCCGTCGAAATAGGCGAGGTTGTATGTAGTGCGCCGGTCGTTTCTCTTGAACACCGATGCATGGATGATGTCTTTTCCCACGAACTGTTTATCAGTTACACGGGTAATGGTGTAGGTTCCGTCTTTAAGGAATACGATAATATCATCGATGTCGGAGCAGTCGCAAACATACTGATCCTTTTTCAGCCCGGTTCCGATAAACCCGTCGGCCGCATTCATATAGAGTTTCTGATTGGCCACGACTACCTTGGTCGCCTCGATACTGGCAAAATTTCTCAGTTCGGTACGGCGATCCTTTCCTTTACCGTGCTTCTTCTTGATCTGCCGGAAATAATCGATGGTAAACGACACCAGATGGGCCAGGTGATTCTTTACAACTTTCATCTCCTGCTCCAGGGCCCGGATATGTTCATCGGCCCGTTTCACATCATATCTGGAGATCCGTTTGATCCTGATCTCGGTAAGCTTGACTATGTCTTCTCTGGTCACCTCTCTGACCAGCATTTTTTTATAGGGATCCAGCCCTTTGTCGATGGCCTCGATCACACTCTCCCAGGTCTCGCACTCCTCGATATCGCGATAGATTCTTTTCTCGATAAAGATCTTCTCCAGCGAGGAGAGGTGCCACTCCTCCTGCAACTCTCCCAGACGGATCTCCAGCTCTTTTCGCAACAACTCCTTCGTATGGTCGGTATTGACCCGGAGGATTTCACTGACCCCGGTGAAGCGGGGCTTATCCTCTTCGATCACACAGGCATTGGGGGAAATGGAGACCTCGCAGTCGGTAAAGGCATACAGTGCGTCGATGGTTTTATCGGAGGAGACATTGGAGCCCAGGTGGACCAGGACCTCCACCTGCTCGGCAGTGTTGTCGTCGATCCGCCTGATCTTGATCTTGCCCTTCTCGGTGGCTTTGATGATGGAATCGATCAGTGTGCCGGTGGTTTTTCCATAGGGAAGATCTTTAATGACCAGAGTTTTATTGTCCAGTTTCTCGATCCTTGCCCGCACACGTACCGCCCCGCCCCGGTGTCCGTCATTGTAACGGGCCACTTCGACCAGTCCGCCTGTGGGGAAATCGGGATAGAGTTCGAAATCTTTCCCCTGGAGATAGAGAATCGAGGCATCGATCAGTTCATTGAAGTTGTGGGGCAGGATCCTGGATGAAAGGCCCACGGCGATTCCTTCTGCACCAAGGGCGAGAAGGAGAGGGAATTTCACCGGCAGAGTCACCGGCTCCTTGTTCCGGCCATCGTAGGAGAGTTTCCATTCGGTGGTCTTGGGATTAAAGAGTACCTCGTTGGCAAAGGGGGACAACCTTGCCTCAATATACCTGGAAGCGGCCGCCCCGTCGCCTGTGAAAATATTTCCCCAGTTTCCCTGGGTGTCGACCAGGAGTTCCTTCTGTCCCAACTGGACCAGTGCATCACCGATGGAGGCATCACCATGTGGATGGTACTGCATGGTGCTGCCGATGATATTGGCCACCTTGTTGTACCTGCCGTCATCCATCCGTTTCATGGCATGAAGGATCCGTCGCTGGACCGGCTTCAGTCCGTCGACAATATGGGGAACCGCACGTTCGAGGATAACGTAGGAGGCATAATCGATGAAATAGTCCTCGTACATGCCGTTCAGATGGGTGATCTTCACCTCTTCACCCGATGAACCTTCATGTTCCGCACCTTCCATAGGTCTGTCGTCGATATCTGCCATTCAATCTGCTCCTTGTTCATTTGGAAATCAACCCGAACGGGTCATGCCACCTCCACGGGATCTTCTTCCACCCTCAGCCGGTTGATGATGAATTCCTGCCGCTCGGGGGTGTTCTTCCCCATGTAGAAACTGAGGATATCCTTCAGATCGTCATCTTTCTTCATCCGGACCGGCTGGAGCCGGATATCGGGGCCGATGAAGTGCTTGAACTCGTCGGGAGAGATCTCTCCCAGCCCTTTGAAGCGTGTGATCTCATGTCCCTTCCCAAGGGCTTTGATGGCCTGTTCTTTCTCCTCATCGGTATAACAGTACCTGGTCTCCTTTTTGTTCCTTACCCGGAAGAGGGGTGTCTGCAGGATAAAGAGGTGACCGTTCCTGACCAGGTTGGGAAAGAACTGAAGAAAGAAAGTGAGCAGCAGCAGCCGGATATGCATCCCGTCCACATCGGCATCGGTGGCGACCACCACGTTCTTGTACCGGAGACCATCCAGCCCGTCCTCAATATTGAGTGCTGCCTGAAGGAGGTTGAACTCCTCGTTCTCGTAGACCACTTTTTTGGTGAGCCCGAAGGAGTTCAGCGGTTTGCCCCGGAGACTGAACACCGCCTGGGTATTGACGTTCCTCGACTTGGTGATGGAGCCCGAGGCGGAATCACCCTCTGTGATAAAGAGTGTCGACTCGTTCTTCCGGTCATCTTTGCCATTGTAATGAATCCTGCAGTCGCGAAGCTTTTTGTTGTGCAGGTTGGCCTTTTTGGCCCTTTCCCTGGCCAGCTTCTTGATGCCGGAGATCGCCTTGCGCTCTTTCTCCGATTCCTGGATCTTCTTCAGAAGGATCTGAGCGGTTTCTCCGTGCTTGTGAAGGTAATCATCCAGTTTGGAGGTAAGGAAGCTCATAATGAAATTCCTGACCGAAGGTCCCCCCGGCCCGATGTCCCTGGAACCCAGCTTGGTTTTGGTCTGCGATTCGAAAACCGGCTCTTCCACCTTGATACTGATGGCCGCAATGATCGAAGTGCGGATATCGGAGGCGTCGAAATCCTTTTTGTAGAAGTCCCGGATCGTTTTTACGAGAGCCTCCTTGTAGGCGAGCTGATGGGTCCCGCCCTGTGTGGTGTGCTGTCCGTTCACGAAACTGAAATACTCCTCACCATACTGGTTTCCGTGGGTGATGGCCACTTCGATATCACCGTTCTTCATGTGGATGATCGGATAAAGTCCTTCACCGCTCATGTTCTCTTCCAGCAGATCGCGCAACCCGTTCTTCGATATGAATTTCTGGCCGTTATAGATAATGGTCAGGCCCGTATTCAGGTAAGTGTAATTGCGGAGCATGGCCTCCACATATTCATCTATGAACCGGAATTTTCCGAACATGGTGTGATCCGGTTCGAAAACGATCCGGGTACCGTTCTTTTCCCGGGAATTGCTCTGAGGGTGGTTCTTCAGGAGCTCCCCCTCACTGAATTCAGCGGCCTTGACCTTCCCCTCCCTGTGCGACTGAATCAGGAATTGGGAAGAGAGAGCGTTGACCGCTTTGATTCCCACGCCGTTCAAACCCACCGATTTCTTAAAGACCTTGGAATCATATTTGGCACCGGTGTTCATCTTTGAAGCCACGTCGATTACTTTCCCAAGGGGAACGCCCCTTCCGTAATCCCGGATCGAGACCCGGTGCTCGTTGATTTCCACCTCGATAGTTTTCCCGTTCCCCATCATGTACTCGTCGATGGAGTTGTCGATCACCTCTTTCAGGAGGATGTAGATCCCGTCGTCCGGAGAGGAGCCATCACCCAGCTTGCCGATATACATCCCTGGCCTCTTTCGGATGTGCTCTTTCCAGTCGAGCGTCCGAATGGTATCTTCCGAATAATTCGCCGTCATAATTGGTTCTCCCCTAAGCAGCACAAAGATAACTAAAAGTGCGTGGGTGGCACCTTTCATTTTTCAACACAGGACCCTTAAAAATCGGTTAAAAAACGCGGCTCCCGGGTAAAACGGGTGCCTATTTCCACTCCACGGCCTCCACCTCCATTCTGGTCAAAGTACCCGGCCTGTAAGATCCATGGGTATCGAAGTCCCACTCCCACTGTTCATGCCGGAATCCTCCCGGCAGGGGGGCATGGAGCAGTGATCTGACATCCCATGATCCGGATCGCATATTTATAGTCCGCTCCCTGGCGTCGGTCACCAGGCATCCTCTTTGAGCGGTCATCCACTTCAGGTGAAAGGACTGGATCTTCTCCCGGAAACTCTCTGCGGGGAATTTTCTGTAATGGGGTGTTTTCCGAAGATAGTCCGCCAGCAGGATGTCCAGCTGGTTCAGCAGATTGACCGATATAAAGGCATCGACCGGCAGATGTTCCAGCGGAGGGGTGAGTTCCATTCTTCCGATTTCTTCCACTCCTTTGACAGGTCCACGTTTCAGACCACGAACCATATCCCGGGTGTGCATCACTGCTCCGCCTGTCAGGTCAGCCTCCACCAGCTCCACATTCAACATTGGCCCAGTCTTTTTCCTGATCTGAGGGGGATGGAAGATATCCGCCAGGAACACCTTATCGAACCGTTCGCGCAGCGATTCCAGAGGTACATCCAGAAGCCATCCGCTTCCCAGTACAGCCACTTTTTTTACATTCCCGCCGGTAAAAGAGCTTTCGATAAACCGGCGGGTTTTCTCCAGGTGGGGGTCCCAGCTTGTTTTTTCGCGCAGGTACCGGTTCATAATTCCCTCCTGGTCCCGAAGGAATCCCATCTGCCGAAGAATCCTGCGGGGAGGGGCGCTATGTCTTTGCACGGTTTTGGTCACTTTCCATTTCCAGTTGATCCAGTGCCTGCTCCATCCGTTCTCTGACCAGGTCCATCAGCTCCCCGGTCTCCAGCTTTACCACCAGATTCCCCGGAACTTCATCCAGCACTCTGATGCGGATCCGTACCTTTCCTTTCAGTACCCACGATCCTCTGTCGAAGGTTTCTTCCGAACCTGTATGTACGATGGGGATCATCCCCGTGCCGGTCCGTTTGGCCAGCAGGAATGCCCCTTCCCGGAACCTCCTCATCTCTTTTCGGTGCGAGCGGGTCCCTTCCGGGAAAAGCAGGACCGAAGATCCGCTGCGTATCTCTTTTTCAGCCCGTTCCAGAAAGCTTGCTGCGGAACGGAGTGACTCGCGCCGGATCGGGATGGCCCCGGTAAGCGACAGAACCATACCCACGAAGGGGAGGCGGAAGTTTTCCGCTTTGGAGGTCCATTTAAAGGGCCTCCTGATCTTGTAGAGGGCCAGGATATCGACCAGTGAACGGTGATTGGCCACCAGGATCACCGGACGCGACCAGGGTATCTTATCTCTTCCCTGCAGTTCCAGTTTCCAGAAGGGGATCAGCGACTGGTAGTGCCAGGCCCAGAAGGTACCCATAAAGTGGACTGCCACCTTTCTTCTGTCCCACCAGAAGGTCAGTGACCAGACCAGCAGGAAGAAGGGAGTGATTACCAGGGAGGTGATGGCCATGGAGGTCCATGCCAGGATGGAGTATGATTTCAGGAACCGGCGATTCATGAGTATCTGATTGTTCCCGAAAAATACAAATAATGAAGCTAGCGTTGCTTATTTAATTTGCTACTTTTGGGGTCATCGATTTCTGAAGTGACTTGCTTAAAACTCCCATGGATACTTACATTAATGCTCCTGCTCACCGGGTGCATAGAACGTTATTATCCTGATGAAGAGGAGTTACGGGTAGGAACTATGGTCGTGTCGGCCCACCTGGACAACATTCCCGGCAACCAGTCGATCCAGATCTCCAGGTCGGTCCCGCTGAACAGAACGCTTTATGAACCTGAAGGGGGGTGTTACGTGGAGGTTATGCGCGAAGACGGCGAGGCCAGGGTATTCCCGGAAGCCAGCGACGGTGTGTACGAAGCGGTCCTCGAAGAGGCTTTTCTCCGGGAGGATGCCGCATTCAAGCTGGTCGTCATCACTCCCGGGGGGGAGCAGTACGAATCGGAATTCGAGACTCTGCATGAATCCACGCCCATTGAATCGATCTACTATCAAAGAGAGGATCATCCCACGGCCGACCCCGAAGTGACCGAGAAAGGGATCCGGTTCTATATGGATTTTAAGATCGACAAAGAGCAGGCCAGGTATCTCAGATGGGAGGTGAGCGAAACCTATGAGATACAGAATCCGAATTATCCCACCAGGGTGTATGGGGAGGACAGGAGGATGCGCGATCTGCCCGACTCCGGGAAGAACCTCACCTGCTGGGTCACCGGCCGGATCCCGCAGATCTATACACTGGATCTGCTTCAGGTGGAAGGTACGGTATACCGGGAATGGCCCCTCCATTTTGTGACCGGCACCACCCAGCGGCTTCACCACCGGTACAGCGTTCTGGTCAGACAGTATTCCTTAAGCGAGAAAGCATTCCGGTACTGGAACGAACTTGCGAAGAATCTGCAGTCGAAAGGTGGGCTTTTTGATACTCAGCCCGCTCTTACCCCCAGCAACATCTGCAATGTGGAGGATGAGGAGGAGCAGGTGATCGGATATTTCAGTATTTCAGGGGCGGCTGAAAAGCGGATCTTCGTGCAGGAAGTCCCCGGACTGGAATTGTACCTGGATCCCTACTATTGTGCCCCCGGCGTATACCCCATGTTCCTCTGGAGGTATCCCAGGGAGAAACTTCCTCTCTATCTGGCTACCGCCAGTATTTTTGGAGTCACCGAATCGGGGGAGGTGAAGGATGAGTGTGTCGATTGCACGCAGATGAAGGGTGCGACCGCCGTAAAACCTGATTTCTGGTAATCGTGGAGTTAAATGACATAAAAACGGTCAGCATTCGGATACCGGGATTCCGCCCGCTTATGCGGAAAGTGGTGCTGATTTCCCTGACGGGAATAATGGCCCAGGCATGCCTTCAAAGGATATCTGCACAGGAGGCTGCCGATGTTTACCGGGAAATTCTTGAGACTGCTGAGAAAAGGTATGGCCCCAGCGGCGAACTGCTGAACGGGGAGAAGTATCACTATCCCTACCACTCCATCCAGGGGGACCCCTTCCTGGGAGTGGAAGGTCCGGATGCTTCCATACAGATCGGGGGAACCCTTTACCAGGGGCAAAGGGTCCGTTACGATATCTTCAACCACGAGGTGGTACTGGATTATACCGACCCGTCGGGGGCTCCGGGCAGTATTGTGCTGAACAGTGAATGGGTCGATCACTTCATCATCGGCGGCAGGCTTTTCAGAAAGTATCCCGATCCGGAAGATGAGGTACGATTCGCGCAGGTGATTTACGAGGGGAGGATCAGTTGCATCTGCTTCTGGGAAAAACGGATTTCACAAAATATGTACGACAGCCGGCAACAATCTTTTTCGGAGCCGAAGCGGACGAGGGTGCTCCTGAATGGAGGCGAGGTCTGCAGCTTCAACGGGAGGCGTTCGTTTTTGCTTTGTTTCGACAGAGACCGGCGGCAGGGGATCAAAGATCTTCTGAAGAAACAGCGGGTCAGGATCCGGAAAGTGAGTGACCGGCAATTGGGGAAGCTGATGGAAGAGATTGACCAGCTTATGGAAACATGACATTGAGACAATATACTGCTATCATCCTGATCCTGACCGGTCTTTCTCTTTGGGCTCAGACCGATTCGGTCCCCGGAACCGGCCGCCCTCCGGCAATGGAAGAACCGGTGGTCACCGTCGACCTGCAACAGGCCGCCTTTGCGGACCTGGTCCGGTCCATTGAGGAGCAATCCGGATGGAAAATATATTACCGGGAGGAGTGGACCGGAAATGTGGAGGTGGATATTCGTATGGCGAATCAACCGGTAAGCCGGGTACTGGAGGAGGTGCTTGCCAGATATGGACTCTATGCCCATATCCTGAGAAGCGGAAGCATAGTGGTTCTCCCGCTGCGGAAACTGGAAAATGATTTTTCCCATCTGTTCGGTCCTGACGTGAAGGAGGGGATGGTTACCCAGGAGGAGGGGGTCCATGGAAAAGGGAAGGAGTTCATGGATGGTTCCAGGCCCGAGCAGATCGTCCCAACCATCGTTGTGGGCAGTGAGGGTAACGGGTATTCCAGGACGGCTGCCAGGATCAGGGGACGGATCCGGAACCTGGAGAGCGGTGAACCGGTGATCGGTGCCACCATGGTGGTCAGTGAATCGGGAAAGGGGAGTATCTCCGATGAACACGGGATCGTTACCATGAGCCTGCCACAGGGACGGTATGCCGTGCAATTCAGCTTCATCGGTATGGAGACCTTCCCTTGCAGGCTGGATGTGAGATCGGACGGAGAATTCACCGTGGAGATGCAGCCTGCGGTGATCGCATTGAATGAAGTACAGATCGTGGGAAGCCACTACAGGGACATTAACAGTACCGATGTGGGAGTAGAGAGGCTCTCCATGAGTTCGGTGAAACAGTTGCCTCTGTTCATGGGTGAGAATGATGTCATCAAGATCTCCCGGTTACTGCCGGGGATCACCAGCGCCGGCGAGGCCTCTGTGGGGGTCAATGTGAGAGGGGGAAACGCCGATCAGAATATCTTTTACATCAACCGGATACCCGTGTACAACACCTCTCATATGTTCGGGTTCCTCTCTGCATTCAACAGTGATATCGTGCAGGACTTCAGTGTATACAAAGGGAACGTACCTGTCAACTACGGAGGCAGGCTTTCGTCTGTCTTCAATATCGTCACCAGGAGAGGGGGTATGAAGAGTTTCGGTGCTCATGCAGGGATCAGTCCTGTTTCGGCACATGCCACTATCGATGGCCCCCTCATTAAAGAAAAAGCCTCATTCCTGCTAAGCGGTCGCACCTCCTATTCCGACTGGATGCTGAAGAGGCTCGAGGATCCTGTGCTCAGGAACAGCAATGCCTATTTTTATGATTTTTCCGGTTCACTGAGTCTGACCCCTGACCGGGAGAACGACCTTCATGCATTTTACTACCAGAGTGCCGACCGGTTCGCATACGGGGAGATCAGTCAGTACGAATATGCCAACCGCGGTGGATCACTGGTCTGGAAGCACCTCTATTCCCCATCTCTGAGTTCCACCATTACGGGGGCTGTCTCCGATTACACATTTGCCAATACGGAGACTTTTGAGGTCTCCAGGGCATACCGTCACCGCTACCGGTTACGTCATAACGAAGTAGTCGCTGAATACCAGTGGGTACCTGCCCTGAACCACTCCCTGCAGTTCGGAGGCGGAATGGTCTATTATTCACTCGACCGCGGGCAGGTCAATCCATATGGCGAGGGCTCGCTGAAGGTGCCGGTCGACCTGGGCATGGAACAGGGAGTCGAGGGGAGCCTTTTCCTCAGCGACAATATTACGGTATTTCCCTGGCTATCCCTTTATGCCGGTCTGAGGTACAGTTTTTACAGTGCACTCGGACCAAGGACGGTCCGGCGTTACCTGGAAGGGATGCCCGTGACGGAGGAGAGTGTGATCGATTCGGTCCTTTATGACCGGTGGGAAACCGTCAGCTTCGATTCCGGTCCTGAAATCCGGGCAGCCATGAACATCAAAACGGGCAGAAATACCAGCTTTAAACTCTCCTTCAGCCAGATGAGGCAATACCTCTTTATGCTCAGCAATACCATCACCATCTCTCCCACCGATCAGTGGAAACTGTCCGACCGGCACATCAGCCCCCCCAGTGGAAACCAGTATACAGCAGGTTTTTACCATATTCTGCCACGCTGGGGGATATCCGGTTCCATCGAGTTGTATTACAAGGAGACCGAAAACCTGGTGGAGTACCGCGACGGCGCCGGTTTTATCGGTTCTCCCTTTACCGAGATCTCTATCCTTCAGGGGATTCAGGAGGCCTACGGGGCGGAGTTTATGCTGCAAAAAAGCACCGGCCGGCTCGACGGGTGGATCAGCTATTCCTATTCCCGCTCTTTCGTCCAGGTCAGAGGGTGGGGCGATGCTGAATCGATCAACAGGGGAGAGCCCTATCCTTCCAACTTCGACCGTCCCCATGTGCTCAACCTGATCGGGAGCTATCATATTAACCGGAGGTTCACGATCTCTTCCAATATGGTCTATATGTCGGGAAGGCCGGTCACCTTCCCTAACTCGCTCTATTTTGTCGGCGATCAGGTCTACATCGATTATTACCAGAAGAACCAGGTACGGGTTCCCGATTACTTCCGGATCGATGCCTCCATCTCCATCGAGGGGAATCTGAAAGCCGACAAAATGTTCCACAGCTCATGGAGCCTGAATGTCTACAATGCGCTGGGCAGGAAGAATCCCCAGTCGATCTTCTTCGAGCCCCAGGAAAACTATCTCCGCAGTTACTCCTTTTCGGTGATCGGCGTCCCGATCGTCACCCTCTCATGGAATATAAAAATGGGGAACTATGAGACCAGGTAGGGCTGTGATAATAGTTCTGATACTGCATCTGGTATCCGGGTGTTACGGAGGGCAAGCTCAGTCGCCGGTCAGGCCCGAGCGTTTCAGGCTCTTTTCGGACCGGCCGGTGTATGTGGCCGGGGAGACTGTGCGGGTAAGTGCCCTGAACCTCACTGAGGATCCTGAGCAGCCCTCTGGTCTGAGCAAGCTGTTTTATCTGGAACTGATATCCTCCGACGGTTTGTCGCTCCGGCAATCCAAGGTTCCCCTCAAGGTTTCCGGTGCCTGCGGAACACTGGAGATACCGGTGGATCTTCCTTCCGGCACCTATTATCTGAAAGGGTACACCAGATGGATGAGGAATTTCGGGCCTGAATGCTACGCATACCTGGGGATCAGAATCGTAAATCCCTATCGATATGAAATATTACCGGCCCGCACCGCGGAACCCGGAACAGATACAGGCCGGTGGGAAATGGAGGGATCCGGTAATCCCATCCTGGTTTCCGGGATACCGGTACACATTCCGGTACGCTCGAAGGTCAGCCTGACACCTTCCCTGAGGCCGGGCAGCGGGAATGTCAGAGGCTGCGTCAGTGTAACCAGGAAGGAGTTGCCCGGAAGCCAGTATGAACCGTTGCCTTTCTCCGCACCGCCCACTGTCGACCGGTTCGGACATATGCCTGAAACCCGCGGGCCCTCACTCAGCGGCAGGGTGGTTCGTTCGGAATCGGGTGAACCGGCACCCTATGCAAAGGTCTATGTGACGGTCATGGATGATTCCCGTGAGTTCTACTGCAATTACGCCGATTCATCCGGTCGTTTCTTCTTTGCATTCCCCGCCCAGTCGGGAGAGAAGGAGTTATTCATATCAGCCAGCCTGAAAAACGCGCCATCGCTTGAAATAAATATAGTTCAGGATTTCTGTACCGAACCGGTCGGCCTGCCGTCACTTCCCCTCCGCCTGGAGGAATCCGCGCAGCGGCTGCTCGGTGAGATGGCTGCAAACGCTCAGATCAATCAGCATTACCTTTCTACCTCCTCCGGCACCCGGACTTCAGGCGATCCCGTTTTAACGGATGGGAAGACCGGAAAGTTCTTTTACGGAGAACCTCTTTCGGTGGTGGATTTTGAGGACTTTATCAGACTGCCCTCCCTGGAGGAGTATTTTACGGAGCTGATACCCAAAGTAGCCATCCGGAAAATTCAGGGGACCAGCTCGTTCCGCATCCTGGGTCCGCATCCCGACCTTGCTTTCCACGACCCCCTGGTCATGGTCGACGGGGTTGCTGTATTCGATCACGAAGCGGTACTGAAAATATCTCCCCGGCTTGTCGACAGGGTGGAGATCGTCCATGTGCCCTATATCAAAGGAAATCTGACTTTCGGCGGTATTATGCATGTGATCACCAGGGACAGGAACCTGGGATTCATGGACCTTCCCGAATCCGGACTGCTGATCGAATACCAGATGGTCCGGAGCAGCGGGGAACAAACGGAGATCACCGATGCTCCGGAAGATCCCAGGAGGTATGATGCCCGGAACACACTGTACTGGGACCCCGGCATCTCGTTGAAAGAAGGTTCTGAAGAGAGCATTGAGTTTTTCACGGGCGATACCAGGGGCCCCTACCGGTTGCTGTTCAGGGGCTATACAGAGAATGGATCCTACTTCCGGCAGGAGTGGGAATTCCAGGTCCGTTGATTAAATCAGTGAGGACTATTTCCGGATTTCCATATCTTTAACCGGTATGACCATTGAAAAGCGTACAGGTTCGGACAGAAAGCTTGATCGCGGGGGCTTTGAAGCACTTTTCAGGGAGTACTTCCCTCCCCTGATCTCGTTTGCCATGAAATTCCTGCCGGATGAAGATGATGCAAGAGAGGTGGTGCACCAGGTCTTTATCAATCTCTGGGAAAGGCGGGAGGAGGTCGATCTGTCCATACCCATCAAATCTTATCTGTTCACCTCGGTCCATAATCGCAGTCTGAATGTGATCCGGAACCGGAAAAAGTTTTCCGACGGTGAGGTTCCCGATGTGGCGGGGGATTGGGATGTGGAGAAAGAGATCGAGACCATGGAACTGGAAGAGAAAATCGGTGAGGCGGTTGATTCGCTGCCCGAAAAGTGCAGAGAAATATTTCTCCTGAACCGGTATGAAGGTCTCCGGTACCAGGAGATCGCCGACCAGCTTGGCATCTCTGTCAAAACGGTGGAGAATCAGATGTCGAAAGCCTTGAAGATCCTCAGGGAGAAACTCCTCCGGTACCTGACCATACTGATGTGGCTAATTGTGCATTCAATAAATTGAGTCTCCGGATAGGGGATTTGCCAGACTGGGGTGTGTAGAAAGCAGAATGGAAACCAATGGCCGGCATATGAATTACAGTTCCCTGATCATCAGGTATCTTTCGGGTGAGCTTGACGAAACGGAAAAGGAACGTTTCGAGGCGGTGCTCCTGGAAGATCCGGCTGTGAGGGTAAGGCTGGAAGAATACCGGAAAGTCTGGGAAGAGACCGGATCGCTTGATCGCATGAAATCCCGGATCCGGTATGATATGGATGCCGAATGGGAACTGTTGAAAGGGAGGCTTCCCGGCTTTGAGGACTCAGGCCCTGTTTCATCCGTGAAGGATGGAGGGAAAGGAAGGATACGGATGCTTTCCTCTTACACATACCGTATTGCAGCTGCTCTTCTGGCAGGTTTGATTTTTGCTTTTGCATGGCTGTATGCCACCAGGTGGGCAGGTGTGGAAACCATCATCGCCGGGAACAGTCCGGTGGAGTTGAGGCTTCCCGACGGTACGGAGGTGACCCTGAACAGGGATTCAAAACTGCGATATTCAAAGAAAATGGACCGGGAGGGGGAACGCCGGGTACGTCTTACAGGGGAGGCCTGGTTTGAGGTCAATCCCGATCCCGGCCGGCACTTTCGTATCGAGGCTGGGGATGCCCTGGTGGAGGTCCTCGGAACCAGCTTCAATGTCAATGCCTACAGGCAGAACCGACGGGTGGAGATCACCGTCAGCAGCGGAGTGGTTTCCCTTTCGGGCCAGAAACAACAGAAGGATCAGATCATTCTTAAGGCGGGGAACACCGGGATCTATTCCAGGGAAAACCGCGAACTGACGCTGATCCCTTCGGCCGATCCCAATGACCTGGCCTGGAAAACCAGGGAGTTATATTTCGAAGGAGCCCCTCTGGGAGAGGTGGTTGCCCTGATCAATGAGGTATACCATACCGAACTGGTGATCGTCAATCCGGAACTCCGGGGCTGCCCCATCACGGTCACATTTATGGATCAGTCCCTGGAAGCAGTCCTTGCGGTGCTGGAGGCGACCCTTGACCTGGAGGTCACCCGCAGCGGGGGAAAGTTCCTGATCGACGGAGAGGGATGTGTGGAATAAGATGGTCATAAAACGACTTGTCAGGAGATCTGTCCCGGGGATTTTTTCCCTGGTGGCTCTGTTTTCTTCCCTCCGGGCCCAGGATAGGCCCATCACCATCACCCTGCATGCCGAAATGGAGCAGCTGGGGGTGCTCATGGAGCAGGTGGAACAGCAGAGCGGCCTGCGTTTCTCCTATCCGACCCGGTTGATCGATCCGGCGCGACGGAAATCCATCGATCTGGAAGAAGTACCGCTGGACAGCGCTCTCCACCGCCTGTTCGGGGATCTCGGGGTATCTTTCCGGGTGGTGGAGAAGCAGATCGTGCTGAAGCGGAAACGAAGGCTGTCAGTGGAAATCGAAGCTTCCGCTGGTGCTTCCGGCAGCGGTGAGGCACCCTTTCAGCTGACCCTGAGCGGATACGTCAGGGATGCCTCCACCGGCGAAGTGCTGATCGGGGCCACCGTTACGGTGCCCGGGGGGGCGGCAGGGACCATTTCCAATAAGTACGGGTTTTATTCTCTGACCCTCCGTGAAAAGGTGGGATCGCTGATCTGCTCCTTTGTGGGATACAAAAACCGGGAAATCTCCATTGAGCCTGGCAGAGAATCCAGCCGTACCCTTCATTTTGCCATGGAGAAAGAGGCTGAAAGGATCGGGGAGGTCATAGTGTATTCCGATGAGCAGATACCGGTGATCCGCACCATAAGGAGTTCCGAGGAGCGGATCCGTCCCGAATCGGTCCGGAAGATGCCCGCTCTGTTCGGTGAAAAAGATGTGATCAAGTCCCTGGCGGCCATCCCCGGAGTAAAATTCTACGGCGACGGCTCCACCATCTTTTATGTCAGAGGAGGAGCCAGGGATCAGAACATGATCACCATCGACGAGGCACCCATCTACAATCCCACCCACCTGCTCGGGTTTTTCAGCACCGTGGTGCCCGATGCCATTAAAGAAGTGACCGTATATAAGGGTGATTTCCCGGCGAAATATGGCGGCAGGCTCTCCTCCCATATCGACATCCGCACCAAAGACGGGAATATGAATAGGTTAGGGGTGGACGGAAGTCTGGGGCTCCTGTCCTCGCGGCTTTCGGTGGAGGGGCCCATCTGGAAAGACCACATCTCCTTCTTTGCCTCGGGCCGCCGTTCCTATATTACCCGCCCGCTCCAACTCTTCAACGAGCGGATCAACGACCTCCATTTTTCCGATCTTCACCTGAAGCTGAATTACCGGATCAATAACCGGAACAGGCTGTTTCTTTCGCTCTACAGGGGGGCGGATAATTTCGAGCAGCAAAACACCAGGGATGCCTCATCCGGGATTCGCTGGAGCAACAATACCACCACTCTGCGCTGGAACCATCTTTTCTCCGACCGGCTCTTCTCCAACCTGACACTGCTGGGCTCCAGGTACGACTACTACCTGAACACGCATCTGGAAAACAACGACTACTGGTATTCACACATCGATAATCTGACCCTGAAGTACGATTTCACCTGGTATATCCATCCCCGCAATACCTTCCGTTTCGGGCTGCTGACGGCCGGACACTTCCACAATCCGGGGAACTTCTACAGAGCAGGGCAGGAGTTTGACCCGGGGCTTGATCTTTCGACAAAGAAAACCAGAGAATTCGCCTTCTACGGCTCCGAGCAGTTCATCCTGGGGCCCGGGTTCTCGCTCCGTGCGGGGATCCGTTTCACCATCTGGAGCAATGTGGGACCGGCCACCGAATACAGCATCGTACCCTCCACGGGGGGAGTTTTCGAGAGAGACAGCCTGGCGGTTGAGAGCTACCCCGGCGGCAGGGTCTACCACACCACCGCCAGGGCCGATCCGCGGCTGAGTCTGGTCTTTCAGCCGGCCAACAGGCATCTTCTGAAATTCAGTTACAGCCGGACCAGTCAGTTCCAGTACCTGATCACCAACTCCATCAGCCCCTTCACTTCCATGGAGGTCTGGCTGCCTTCCGGACCCAATGTCCCGCCCCAGTCGGCCCATCAGTTCACCCTGGGATATACTTATCGTTTCCGTGAGGCAGGCCTGCGGTTCGATCTGGAAGGGTACTATAAGAAGATGAATCACCTGATCGACTACCGGGACCATGCCAATATGTTGATGAATCCGCTGGTGGAATATGAGCTGCTGTTCGGTTCGGGGAAGGGGTACGGAGTGGAAACCATTCTGCAGCGCAACAGCGGAAAGCTTTCGGGATGGATCTCTTACACCTGGTCCAGGTCGCTCACCACCATCAGTGAGATCAACCGGGGGATGCCCTATCCCGCCTATTCCGACCGGCCCCACGATATTTCTCTCTATCTGTCCTGGGCGATCGGCCGGAGGATGGAGCTGACGGCCAATTTCAGCTATATGACAGGTGCGCCCTTCACCACACCCACCGGATTCTATATCTACGACAACCACCAGATTCCTGTTTATGCCCTGAGGAACAACGACAGGCTGCCCGACTATCACCGGCTCGATCTGGCTCTGAACTGGCAGCTCAACAAGCCGGAACGAAGATTCAACCATGAGCTGATCTTTTCGGCCTATAATCTTTATAACCGGAAAAACCCGGTGGCGCTCCATTTCAATAAAACGCTGGATGAAGCGGGCAACTACGTGGTGCCGGTCGATTTCTATCAACCGCCGCACCTGGAATCCACTCAATACTATCTGTACGGGATCGTGCCCTCGGTCAGTTACCATTTCAATTTCTGATCTATAATGCCGCAGAAGATGATAAACAGACGCAACAAAGATTTCCAATCCTGCAGGGGATCGCTGCTGAAAGTTCTCCTGCCGGCACTCATTCTGGTTGCCTGCACGGAACAGATCGACTGGGAACTGGAGTATCTGGAGGAGGAGGTTCTGGTCGTCGAAGGTAAACTGACCAACGAACCGGGTCCCCACCGGGTGAAACTTTCAAAGCCTGTTTACGAGATGAACGCTATTCCGGAACCGGTCTCAGGGGCCAGGGTCGATTTTTTCGACGGGCGCAATCTGTATCCGCTTCAGGAAGATCCACTGCGACCGGGAACCTACCTGACCGAGCCGGGATTCGCCGGTGAACCGGGCAACGGCTATCAACTCAGAATCAGGCAGGGGGGGCGCCGTATTACAGCTGTCTCTTTCATGGAGCCGGTGACCCCTTTCCAGTTCATGCAAACCGTGAAGGTTCAGGAGGATCCCCCGCTTTACCGGGTATACATCAGCGACAGCGGCCGGCCTGCCATCGTCAGGCTGAAACTTGACTGGAGCCATCTGCCGGGATACGATACCCTCCCCGGCCCCCTGAACCATGCGGTCATTTATCACTACACCCTGAACAGCATCGATGTGAATGAAATATTCGCCCCGGAGCAGGAGCAGGTGTTATTTCCGCCCGGGACCGTCGTTTACCGGGAGAAGGAATCGGTGGGTCCGCGCTATGAAGAGTTCCTGCGCGGGATGCTCTCCGAGACCGACTGGAGGGGAGGGATTTTCGATGTGTTGCCCGGCAATGCCAGGACCAATCTGGATGAGGGGGCCATCGGGTATTTCACGGCCACGGAGGTGATCCGGGATACCCTGATCGTGGAGTAGTCAATTCTTTTGCGGGGGGTTCCATTTTCCTGAATTTTTTTTGCATGTGAATAGGGGTCTGACCGGATGGTTGGTGTGTAGTCAATGAGTTCAAGAACCTGAAAACAAATTCGAGCCAGATTATTCATCAAAAACCCAAAGTCATGAAAAAGTTATCATTCTATTCGTTCATTGCGCTCCTTGCGGGAGTGATGTTCTTTACGGCATGTGAAAAGACCTTTGAAGGACCCGAAATGGAACAGAGTATTCTTCCCGATCAGCTCACTGTGGAGATTCCGCAGGCACTTTCCCAGGATGTTTCCGCCAGGAAAAGTGCCGCCGTGGACACTCTGAAAGGGGGCGAAATCTACCACCACCTCACCTTTTTTATCCACACCGGCGACCATGCTGCCCGGTTGGTTCGCCACGTGATCCGGGGCATTCGCAGATACCATATCGACAGGGTGAAAACGATCACCTATGAGAGCGAGGACGACGGTCGCATCAAGAACCTGGTTGTTGAGGAGGGTCCTGAATTCGACGGCCGTATCTGGGAGTACGGACTGACCATCACCGATGCGGAATCGGAAGGGAACGAAGACGGGGGAAAGGCGATGCAGATCTTCTGGAACAAAGATCCCAGACAGGGAATCACGATCATCAAGCCCTATAATCTGGACCGAACCAATGAGAGCCGTATGGCCGATGCCATGTTCCGTATCGATTACAGCGGAGCCGGCGAACTGGGCTATGAACATCATATGAGTGTCTCCATCGCCGGGCTTCCCGCCATCGATCCCCTTCTGGAACCCTTTGCCATGGACGGAATGAAAATGTTTGTGGGTGTGAAAGGAGAGGTGGTGGATGTTTATGGGAATTCCAGCCATCCCAACGGTAAATTCCTCACCGGGAAAGTGGGCTACAACTGGGCATTTGCCGCTGCCGGGTCCGATTCCGGGGATATCGGCGTGGCTGAGGTCGGATTGCCGTTGAGCAGCGTCGACTCCGGTGACCGTGATGTGTTACTGGTGGAGAATTCGGTCTACAACGTTCTCTACAATGAGGTGAAGACTGTCTGGCCCAACGCCAGTGATGAGTTGCTGAATGCCTGGCTGACCAACACGGAGGCTCCGGGGTATTTCGACCAGGATGGGTTTATCCAGGGCGGCATGGCCCCCGGTGATGAGTTCCTTCCTCTGGTGGACCGGATTGCCGGATTGAGCCCCTATAATCCGAAAGAGGTCTCGGGACTGGTGATTGAATTCAAATAACGGATTTGCTTTTCTCGAAGAAAACGCTTACGTATTCAATCCCTTCAGGCTCCGTTCGCTTTTGCGGGCGGGGCCTTTTTGATTTCTTGAGAAAGCGTTCTGAAGGATCTGGTAACAGGCGGTATAGGCTTCCGGCCAGTCGCTCTGCCGGGGCCCTGAAAAATTGATGGTCTGGGGATGATATTTACCGAAAAACCTGAGAAGACGGTCGGCGGCGGATGAAGGATCGAGCACCGACATATCGAGCAGCAGGAAGGGTTTCTCCATTTTCCGGACAAACTCGAACGATTTGAGCGTCCCTCCGATCATCTCCCTGAAGAAGATGATCACAGTGGCATCACTGTCCCTGACATTGGCGGCGGTCCTTCTACCGTAGCTTGTCCCGGGAAGCTCTTTTACCGGGTATTTCTGCGGAATGGTTCCATCCTCGGCCTTTCTCGACTGGGGGCACCAGCCTCCGCAACTCATCCGGTGATCGAGGCAATAATCGAGTGCTGCCCTGTCCACACCGGTCTGCCCTCCGCTGACCAGAGTCAGACTATCCAGATAAGGTCCTTTTTCCATTTATTTTCCAATGACTCCCTGAAATGGAGATGGGTGATGCCCAACATAAAACCTCCGCCGGAACCATTCAGTTTCAGATAATATTCATTGGTGACCTGCCCATCAATCCACAGATCGATTACCTTATCGGGGATCATTCTGCGGAAATGATTGAACTGATAATCGGATAGTGCCCGCAACACCAGAGCCGGGTCCGCTTCCCTGGTCCCCAGGAGAACCTCGATCAACTTTTGATTGATAGCAAGATATTCATTTCTGATCAATGAAGCAAACTCAGACTCTTTCATCCGTTCCAGAAAATAGCCGACCAGCGGTCCGGTCTCCAGCTGAATTTTAGAGTCAAGCAGGAAAAAGAGATATCCTCCCGGAATTTCCGAAGGATGGAACGCCACCGGTTCAATGGATCCGTCCGGTTTAAACCAGAGTGGTTTCCTGGCAAAGCAGGTAAGGGCATCCACTCCTGAACTTCTGCCGTGGAAATAGGACTCGATCCTGGCCAGGTCCTCTCTCTGTTCTACCAGCGTCAGATCTCCGGATCCGGGAAAGAAACTGGAGTATACCGCAGCGCTGACTGCCCCCGAGCTCCCGAGGCCGTATCCGGTGGGGATCTGCATTTCCAGCCAGTACTTTTGCAGGCTGGATGCAAACAGTTTCAGGTCGGGCGCTGCATGAAAGCTCTTAAGCGGGATTCTTTCAATATACCGGTAAAGCTCTTCCAGATATCTCATGGAACTGGCTGCCTCTTTTTCCTTTCCGGCAGGAATCCGCCCGGAATGCCTGATCTTTGCGCCAAACCTGTAAAAAGGGATGGTCAGCGCACTGCCTCCTGCTATCACGCCGTACTCCCCGACCAACATGACCTTTGAGGGGATGGTATCTGCTGTCAGAATGGTTGCGGACCGATTCATTTGCCGGGGGGATCCTTTGATCGGTCAAACGGTTGCGGACCTTCTCCCATTCTGTCGCTGATCACCTGCCCGCCTTCATAAAGGTCGGTCAGAGACTGGTGGATGAATGTCTCCACCCGGCCGGCATCTGCTTCGGCGTACAACAGGTGCACATTGGCCCCTGCATCGAGGGTAAAGCCGACACGGCATCCACTGCTTTTTCTGAATTCCCAGGTCCTCTGGATGACCGAAAGGGTGGCCGGTTCCATCAGAAGATACCCCGGCCGTCCGGTCATCATCATGGCGTGAAGGGTCAGAGCCTCCTCTTCCATGATTTCTATAAACCTTCCCCAGTCGCCCGTTTTAAGCGCTATCCCGAGTTGCCCGAGGTTTTCCCTGGCCTGCCGGAAACGTGCCTTCGAGAATGGATTGGTTTCCATGAGGGAGTGTCCGGCGCTGCTGGATACTTTTTTCTGTCCCGGATCGACCACCACGATAGCATCCCGCAACCGGCCGAATTCGGGGTGGTATTCAGTGACGGGGATGGCAAACTCGTCACTGGATCCCTTCCATGACCGGTCCGATCCCCAGAGGGCGAACCCCGGGAAAAGTGACCGGGAAGCGCTTCCTGATCCCAGCCGCGCCAGAAAGGAAGCTTTCATGAACATCTGCCCATCATCCCTGATCCCCCTGACCTGTTGTTCCATGCTGATCAGGCATAGTGCCAGAGCCGACATGGCCGAGGCACTGGAGGCGATCCCCGAGGAGTGGGGGAATGTATTCTCCGATTCGATCTCGAGGGAGCAGTGCCTCAACACGGGAAGATAGGGCAACAACCTGTCCATGTATTGCTCAATCCGCGATGCGAAGGCCGGAGTGGAAGCTCCTTCGAACCGGAACTGCAATTCCGTTGAATCTCTTTCCGGGGCGAACTCATAATTCAGGGTGGTACGTGATACCGCTTCGCGCAGGGTCAGGCTCAGGGAGGGATTCATGGGGAGCTGAACCTCTCTCTTTCCCCAGTACTTGATGATGGCGATATTGGAGGGGCTGGTCCACCCGGTTTTCCCTGCAGAGGGTGCATAATCCGAAGGGTTGAATGCAGCCGCCTCACGCCGGAGGTTCTTCTCCAGGCTCTGTTCCATAGTAGACAAGTTCGTCAAATGAAAAAATCTGGTGGATCCCCTGCCTGCCCAGGTATTTTTCCAGCTCCTCCCGGGGGGCTTCGGAGGCGATCAGCACAAAATCGCCACCCCAGGCACCCAGTGATTTCACACTTCCCGGTATATCCCGGAAAACAGAGCCGGAGACCGGCTCCATGCCCAGTATCCCGGCGAGCTGGGATTCATGGGTCTCCATCAGATCCTGAAAGATGGAGAGCTCCTGTGCATTCAGCATCTGCTCCGTTAATTCTGTGAAACGGTGTATGAGCTGGTAATCGGGGTTTATCCTGCCGGAAACCTCTTTCAGATGAGCTTCGGTGGGCTGTTTCCTGCCCAGCCAGGCGAAATGGAGATGACGGGAAAAGGGAGGGTGGAAGGGTACGTGCAGGTAGGTGGGAGATCCGTCGCGAAGGCGGTAGATCAGGGGTCCGTCTGCAATGGCACATGCCACATCAAAGCCCGATCCGGAGGAGACCGAGAAATGCAGGTCGAGGGGGTTGACTTCGGCCCACTCGGCAAGGAGGGCGACCAGTGTGGAACTGCTGCCGAGTCCCCAGTCGGGGGAGAAGTCAAGCCGGGTCTCCACATCCCAGTTAAAAAGATCTTCCTGGAAAGCGGGCATCATTTCGATGCAGGAGCGGATCAGCTGCTGGAGATAAACGGCTCTGTCACGGTCCGAACTCTCCAGGATCCGCAGACTGGATGGATCGTACAGGGCATGGAACCAGCTCTGTTCCCCGTAAAAGGCTTTCCAGGAGAAAACCCGGGGATTGTCGGACCGGTACTTCTGAAGCATCTGACCTTTGCGGAGCGGAACGGCCAGAGCCTTCGACCCATACATGACCATGTATTCCGAACTGATCAGAAGTTTCCCGTGTGCCTGTATCCGGTCCATCATGGCTGCCCTTTTTTCCTGATCTTCTCCAGATATCCGGCCACCTCCGAGAAGGAGACGGTACGATTGCTGAACATCCGGGTGGCGGCGCGCATCTCTTCGGGAGTTGCTTCCAGCTGCCGGAGGATATTGCCCAGGTGCATCTTCATGTGACCTTTCTGTATGCCGGTAGTAATCAGCGACCTTACAGCGCTGAAGTTATTGGCCAGCCCGGCAGCCGCAACGGCCCTCATCAGGTCGCTGGCACCGGGACGGCCCATGATCTCCATGGCTACACCTGCCAGCGGATGAATGGAGGTAAGCCCTCCCACGGTCCCCAGCGCCAGGGGCACCTGCAGAATGAACCGGAACAGATTTCCGGATAGCTCTACCCGGGAAAGGCTGCTGTAATTCCCCTCCTTTGAAGCATATGCATGGCCGCACGCCTCCACCGCCCTGAAATCGTTTCCGGTGGCAAGTATCACTGCATCCATCCCGTTGAATATTCCTTTGTTATGTGTCACGGCCCGGTATGGATCGTGGATGGCGATATCGACCGCCTGTTTGAATTTCAGCGCGAACTCCTGTCCCTTCATTCCGGGGGCCAGCTCTCCGAAGGCTTCCGTATCGGTTTCGACGCTGCAGCGGACCAGGCATTCGGGGGTATAGTTCGACAGGATCGCCATGATCACTTCCAGGTTTTCTCCCGAACCCCGGGAGGCAGCCATCGATTTCAGCTGCTTTCCCAGCTCTTCAAGGACCGAGTTGATGAAATTGGCTCCCATGGCATCGGCGGTCTGAAAGGTGACGAAAAGCTGATACTGTCCCGGCAGATGAGGTCCGGCAGCCCGGATCTCCATCGACTCCAGTCCGCCCCCGCGCTCCCTCATCCGCCGGGTCAGCGGATCGACCGAACGGAGCAGCTGATCTTTGCCGCTGCGGTAAAGCTGATGGAGCGACTCCTCACTACCGTCCCAGGTGAAGTGAACCTGTCCGTTCTTTCTGGTGCCTTCAATCTCTGCCCTGAATCCGCCGTTCATGGCCCAGAATTTGGCCGCATGGGAGGCGGCAGCCACCACCGAACTCTCTTCAATCACCATGGGGAGGACCATGAGGGTGTCGTTGATCAGAAAATTGGGAGCCAGTCCGAAGGGAAGGTGGAAGCTTGAAATCGTGTTCTCGCTGATATCCCCGTAAAGCTCCCTGAGGTTGCGGTCGGGATGCAGGTGGCTCTCCAGGGTTTCCATCATCTTTCCTGAAAGCCCGGTCTGCTTATGAAGCCATAGGATCTTCTCCTCACGGGTCAGTTTTGAAAAACCGCTGATGATCTGGGAACGCATTTCAGCTCCTGATAGTGAGGTATGAGTAGGCCATTTCGAGCCCCTCCACCTGTGTTTGAATAAACTCTCTTAAAGGTGCATAATCCTCCCTGGCATACTGTAAGAAGGTGGAGGCCATGCCGTAGACTGCCGGCAGCTTCGATTTCTTCACCAGGTAATAGCCGTCCAGGAAGGTCTTTACCCCTCCGGAGAGAATCAGTTCGCGGCACGCGGGCTCCTCCTTCTCCACCAGGTGGTTGACCATATCCAGCATGGAGTAGACATCCTCTCCGATCATGGAAAGTGGTTCAAATAAGCCACGGCTCGCATTTTCATCCCTGAGCAGTTCCACCTTTGCAAAGTTAGTTCCGCCGAACGCAGCGAACTCGATGGCCTGCAGCGGGAGCCGCAGGAGCTCTCTCAGACTTTCCGGTCCGATCCCCTGTCCCACCTCCTTTACGATCAATGGAAAGGGAAAAACCTCCAGCACCCTCCGGATAGTTTCCAGAGGAGAATGCTGCAGAACGTCCCCTTCAGGCTGGAACCACTCCTGCATGGGATTCACATGAATGATCAGTCCGTCGGCCCTCAGTTTATTCACCAGATCGGAAGCCAGGTTGAGCCTGTTCGACTCGAGCAGCTCTTCCATCTGGGCGATACCCAGGTTGGCCCAGAGCGGAAGGTCATCGCCGATCAGGCTTCTCATATTGAAATCCTCGAAAAAAGAATCGTCCTCCAGAATAATCCTGCAGGAACCAAGGCCCATTCCCATTCCGAATTCATTGCAGGCAGTGGCCAGATTCCGGTTGATGGTGCCTGCCAGCTTGGTCCCCCCTGTCATGCTGCTCACCCATAGCGGGATACGATGTTTTTTCCCCAGAATGGTCAGCGGGGGGACTCCACCTTTCGGATGCGGCCGGAGCATCGGTTCGTAGTGGAACCTGTCGTCCATCTCAGGACGAGCGGTTTGAGATTTGAATGCCAGTTCGATATGGTCCTTTTTCCGGCTTTCCAGTTTTTCCATAAAATGGATCGGTTTATCTGATTCCCAGGTGCCTGGCGATCACCACCCGCAGGATCTCGGAGGTTCCCTCACCGATCTCCAGGATCCTCTGGTCGCGATAGAAACGCTCTATGGCATTTTCCTTCATCAGTCCGTGGGCTCCATGGATCTGGAGCGATGCGTTGGCGACTTCCCGGGCGATTTCAGAGGTATACAGCTTGGCCATGGCCGCCTCCTTGCCGAAAGGGTGACCGCTGTCCTTGAGCCAGCATGCTTTGTAGAGGAGGCTGCGGGCGAGCTCGATTTTGGTGGCCATATCGGCCAGCTTGAACGAATTGGCCTGGAAACTCCGGATGGGCCGTCCGAACTGGATCCTCCTGGAGGCGTAATCCATGGCCATTTCGAAGGCTCCCTGTGCCAGGCCCAGCCCCATGGCGGCGATGGAGAGCCTGCCACCGTCAAGGGTGGCCAGCATAATTTTCGAACCCATGCCCCGTTCACCCAGGATGTTCTCTTCCGGGACCCGGACATTTTCTAAAAACACCCGTCCCGTGTCGGCCCCCCGCCACATCATCTTATCAACGATGGTTTCGGCTGTGTATCCCGGAGAATCTCTTTCAACCAGGATCACCGACAGCTCCTTCCTGCCCTGTCCGCGCTCGCCGGTTACGGCCTGTACGGTGATCCCGCCGGCCATGGGTGAGGAGACGTTGGTGATATAGATCTTTCTTCCGTTGATCACCAGTTGACCGTTATCAGGGATTGCTGTTGTCTCGGTGTTATTGGAGTCCGATCCGGCATTGGGCTCGGTCAGCCCGAAGGCCCATAGTTTTTTGCCCGTGGAAAGCATGGGAAGGTATTTGTCCTTCTGCTCCCGGGTGCCGTATTTTTCGATGGGTGCAATCCCCAGTGAATTGTGTGCAGCGACCGTTGCGGCCTGCGAACCGTCGACCCTGGCCAGCTCTTCCACCGCAATGATATAGGAGAGGGTATCGAGTCCCATGCCACTGTATTCTTTGGAGAGCTGAATCTTCAGCAGACCCATGTCGAACATCCGTTCGGTAATGGGAATGGAAAAGGTGCACGATTCATCCAGTTCGGCAGCCAGGGGTGCGATCTCTTTTTCGGCGAAGTGCCTGACTTCTTCTCTCAGGGTATGATGCTGGTTGGTAAGGAGAGGATCATTCATGGAGCTAAAGTAATGATTAATTGATTTGCTTTGACCTGGTCCCCCACCGAAACGGCGATACCGCTGACGACCGATGCATGGGAGGCCAGTATTTTATTTTCCATCTTCATCGACTCGATCACCAGCAGTGGTTCCCCCTCCTCGACCCGGTCACCCTCCTTTACATTGACCTGGACGATACGGCCGTTCAGCGGAGCGACCACCTCTCCGTTATCTTCTCTCATGAGCGTCGATGAGGAGGGGATGAACCGGTGATCAAGGATGTCCATCCGGCGGAGCCGGAACAGGTGCCCGTCCTGATCGAGCAGGACTTCCGACCGGTCGGTGACGCCCCAGATCTTCAGGATCTGACGGTTTATTCTGATCCAGTGATGATGTCCCTCCTTCCGTTCCAGGGAGACCATGAACTCCTCCTGGTCCATGTGGAGCCTGATGCGCTCGCGTCCCTTGATCAGTTCGTACCTGATCAGATAGGGGCGGTGTTCGCACATGAGAGTGATCTCGGGCAGGACCCTCCAGTGCCCGATGGTCTGCCAGGGTGAGGAAGAAACGGAATCTCCGTGTTCTGTACGAAGTGCGATCAACGCGGCTGTCGCCAGCAGCTGCTTTTTCTCCATGGTTTTTCGCATCTCCCTGATTCTGTCCAGGATCGATCCCAGGTTCCGGTCGATGTAATTGGTGCTTTGCTGGTTGCCGGTGAACATTTCTGTCCGGAGCAGACCGATCAGGAAATCACGGTTGGTGGTCAGTCCGGTCACTTTTACATCCTTCAGTGCGCTGATCAGCTGATTCCTGGTTTCTTCCCGGTTTTTTCCGGAAGCGATCACCTTGGCCAGCATGGGATCGTACCAGGGCTCCACCAGGTTCCCGGCGCGAAAACCGTTGTCCACCCGGACCCCGGGCCGGGCCGGCCATTCGAAAGTGTCGATACGGCCGGAGGAGGGCATAAAATCGTGCTCGGGATTCTCCGCATATATTCTGGCCTCTATAGCGTGTCCGCGGATTTCGACCTCTTTCTGCCGAAAGGAGAGAGGTTTACCCTCTGCGATCCGGATCTGCTCCCTGACCAGGTCGATTCCAGTGACCACTTCGGTGACGGGATGTTCTACCTGGATCCTGGTATTCATCTCAAGAAAGTAGAAACGCTGGTGGTCATCCATGATGAACTCCACGGTGCCGGCGTTGGTATAACCGATTCCTTCCACCAGCCGGATCGCCATCCCGGTGATTTTGCTGCGGGTTTCGGGCAGCAGGGATCCTGAAGGGGCCTCTTCAATGATCTTCTGATAGCGGCGCTGAAGAGAGCATTCCCTTTCGAAGAGGTGAACCGCATTCCCCTGATGGTCGGCTATCACCTGGACCTCGATGTGCCGCGGGTTCTCGAGGTATCGTTCCACGTAAAGGTCTCCGTTCCCGAAATAGTTGGTCGCTTCGCGGGTGGCGTCCTTTGCTTCGTTTTCAAATTCACCGGCACCCGATACGATCCTCATTCCTTTTCCGCCTCCGCCCCCGGCCGGTTTGATCAATACCGGATAGGGAAGGGAATCTTTCTGAGCAATCAGCACATCCAGATCACCGGTCACCCCTTCCAGCACCGGAATGCCCAGTTCGGCTGCTTTCCGGCGGGCATTGGATTTATGCCCCATCAGGGAGATCACCTCGGAACCGGGACCGATGAAACGAATTCCGTTTTCCTGGCAGGCTTTTGCGAAAGTGGCATTTTCCGACAGAAAGCCGTACCCCGGATGGATGGCATCGACCTGTGCCAGCCTGGCGATTTCCAGTATCTTCTGACTGTTAAGGTATGTGTCGGCCAGGCTCCCCTCGCCCAGGGAGTAAGCTTCATCGGCTTCGGTCACAAAGGGGAGGTCCCGGTCGAAATCGGAATGGATCACCACGGCCAGTTTATCCAGTTCCCGGATGGCACGGATCACCCGGAGTGCGATTTCACCGCGGTTTGCTACCAGTATCTTATGAAAGGTCGTACTTTTCATCCCAGAAGGGCTTTCGTTTTTCGAAGAACGCTTTCATTCCTTCCTGCCCCTCCTCCGAGGTCCGGTAACGGGCGATCAACTGAGCGGTCAGTTCCCTTGTTTCTCTGTCGATATACCCTGCGGAGAGATCGTTTACCATCTTTTTTATCCCTTTCATTGCCCGGGGTCCGTTCCTTAACAGGCCTTCTATGATTTCACCGGCATCCTTTTCCGGGTCGGGGCCGCTGCTCAGGTACTGGATCAATCCCGCCTGAAAAGCTTCCCTGGCAGTGAACAGCCGCCCGGTGAGCATCCAGTCGAGGCTTTTGGCATAACCGGCTTTCCGGAGAATGTAGGGTGCAATGGTGGCCGGGACCAGTCCCAGCCTGACCTCCGTGAATGCGAACTGAGCCTCTTCAGCAGCCACCACCAGGTCACTTGCGGCCACGATCCCGTTGGCTCCGCCCATCACCTTTCCTTTTACACTGCAGACCACCACCTGGGGAGCGGCAGCGATGGAGTGGAACAGGTTGGCCAGTTCAAGGCTCTCTTCACTGACCCGGGAGCCTGTCTGGTAAAGGCCTTCCCTCATCCAGTTCAGATCTGCACCGGCCGAGAAGTTCGATCCGGATGCACAGAGATGAATGACCCTCACCGCGGGTTGATTTTTCATTCTGGTGAACACATCGCTCAGCTCCCGGATCATCTGAAGGTTTATCGCATTATGAACTTCCGGACGGTTCAGGGTAACTGTACCTGATGATTCTGTGAACCGGGTGGCGATGGTCTTCTCCATGATCACATCCTGTAAACTCCCGAGCGGGGCTCTCCGAAACAGCGGTTGAGCGACATGGAGATCGACAGGGCAAGGACCCTCCTGGTATCGGCCGGATCGATGATCCCGTCATCCCATAAACGGGAAGTGCTGTAGTAGGCCGAACCCTCCTCTTCATATTTTTCCAGGATGGGGCGGCGTATCTGTTCGATCTCCTTTTTTGTAAGTTTCTTACCTGCAGCCTCCAACTGATCTTTTTTGACGGTGGAGAGCACATTGGCAGCCTGTTCACCGCCCATGACCGAGATCTTCGAGTTGGGCCACATGAACAATAACCTGGGATCGTAGGCACGACCCGACATGGCATAGTTTCCCGCACCGAAGGATCCGCCGAAAATCAGGGTGACCCTGGGGACCCGGGTATTGGCCACGGCATGAACCATTTTGGCGCCGTCCTTTGCGATGCCTCTGTGCTCATACTGGCTGCCCACCATGAATCCTGAAATGTTCTGCAGGAAGATCAGAGGCAGTCCCCGGTGGTCGCACAAGTCGATGAAATGGGTTCCTTTCAGGGAGGATTCTGAGAACAGAATGCCATTGTTCCCGACAATACCCACCGGATACCCCATGATATGAGCAAATCCGGTCACCAGGGTTTCTCCGTATTCTTTTTTGAACTCTGAAAACTCGCTTCCATCCACCAGGCGGGCGATAATTTCTCTTACATCCAGGGCTTCCCTTCCGGTAACGGGTATCAGCCCGTATAGATCCTCGATATCATAGAGAGGATCCCTTGCCGGGCGAATTTCAAGCGACTGACCGGATGGGCGTTGCAGTGTTTCAAAAATGTCCCTGCATATCTGGAGGGCGTGCTGGTCATTGTTGGCCAGGTGATCGGCTACTCCTGAGATTTTCGTATGAACCTCTCCCCCTCCCAGTTCTTCCGCGGTGACCTCCTCACCGGTGGCGGCCTTTACCAGGGGAGGCCCCCCCAGGAAAATGGTACCCTGGTTCCTTACAATGATGGTTTCATCGCTCATGGCAGGCACATAGGCCCCCCCCGCCGTGCAGGAACCCATCACCACCGCTATTTGAGGGATGCTCTCGGCTGATAGCCGGGCCTGGTTGAAAAAGATCCGGCCAAAATCGTCTCGATCGGGAAACACCTCGGCCTGATGGGGCAGGAAGACCCCCCCCGAATCGACCAGGTAGACACAGGCAAGACGGTTCTCCCGGGCGATCTCCTGCGCGCGCAGATGCTTCCGGATGGTCTCTTTGACGTAAGTGCCTCCTTTCACTGTGGCATCGTTGGCGATTACGACCACCTCCTTACTGTGAATCCGGCCGATTCCTGTGACGATTCCCGCCGAGGGGAACTGGTCCTCATACTGACCGAAAGCGGCCAGAGGGCTTAATTCCAGAAAGGGGGTATTGGGGTCCAGAAGCAGATTGATCCGATCGCGTGCCAGCAGTTTACCACGTTCAAGGTGCCTGGCCCGCGCCTTCCCGGGCCCGCCGCCGGTAGTTAGTTCCAGCCTGCCCCTCAGCTGTCTGGCCAGTTTCAGGTTGTGTTCCCGGTTTTTCCGGAACTCCTCTGATGAAGGGTTTATGTGGGAGATAAGGGTTTTCAAATCTGATAACTAATATATCAAATAATTGAAAGATTATCAATTTTCGATCTGCCGGTACTCTTTACCCGGATCAATTCGAAGGTACCTGGAAAGCAGGCGGGTCCCGATGTAGAAAGGGATCGTATCGATCAGCGTGGCTGTCATCTTGAACATGTAATTGGACAGGACCAGGATGAAAAGAGCATGGGCAACGGTTTCACCGGGAGTGATGGAGATGGCGTTGGTGAAGAAATAGGTGATCAGGATCACCGCCACCGAATCGACCATCTGGCTGGTGAGGGTCGATCCGTTGTTCCGAAGCCACAATGCTTTTCCCCGGGTGACCTTTTTAATGTAATGGAAAACGTGTACATCCACCAGCTGAGCGGAGAGGTATGCGATCATGGAAGCCAGCGTGGCCATGCTTGTCCACTGACGTATCTGAAAGAATGTGCGCTCGGGATGATCAACGGGGGGAAGACCGTCGGGACCCAATTCGGTGTTGGGCGGGAGCACTCCTCCGATCCACATGATAAACAATACCCATCCGTTCAGAACCAGCCCCACCCATACCACGGTATTGGCACGCCGTTTCCCGTAAAGCTCACTGATAAAATCGGTACACAGAAAGGTGATGGGATAGGGGAGGACACCCACAAATACCACGAAAGGGACCTGGACTGTACCTAACCGGAAGGAGAGGTCGATCTGCCTGGAGATTCCCAGGATATTCAGCATGGCCAGAGTGCCGAGAAAAAGTCCTGACAGTATCACAAAAACCATCTCTCTCCTGAAGGCGATCTTCGGATCGGGATGATCTTCCGAACTAAACATAGTCATAATCAAATCTGCTATAGTTCAGTTTACAAACGATACAGCGGATTGTTCGATGACGGGCTGCTGTTCATTACTTTGTTTATTTGGTATCCGATATTTCTTTTACTTGTAACAGTGATGAAGACTGGCATCGGCAGATGGTTGCAGATCGAGGAGGGGAACCGTCCGATGATCATAGCATTGTTGATTCAGGGCGTCTGCACAGGTGTGTTCGCAGGGGTGCTGGAGCTGGAGGCCAATGCGGTCTTTCTGGAGACTTTCGGAGCCGAACGGGTACCGCTGGGTCTCATGTTTTCGGGCGCTGCAGGTATACTGATTGCCACTATCTACAGTTATTTCAGCAAACAGCTCGGAGTGAAGCCCTTCGGAATACTGAATCTGGTGGCTGTACTCGGGATCACGGCAGCCCTGGTCCTCGCCTTCAGGCTGCTCAGTACCGAGCAATTCGATTTTGCCATATTCGTACTTTCCGGACCCCTGATCCTGATTACACTGATGGGCTTCTGGATTACGGTGAAAGGATTCCTCTCACCCAGCCACAGCAGGCAACTTTCGGGCCTGATCGAAGCCAGCCTGGTTGGGGGGATGATCTTCTCTTTTCTGGCCACCCCCCTGCTGGTCAGGTGGGGGGTGGATCTGCGTCATCTTCTTTATGTGGGGATGGGCAGTCTGTTGATGGCCACATTTGCCCAGCTATATGTTCTGAACTACATCTCCAAATTTCATCACCGGTTCCGGAAGAGGGTCAAAAGTACCGGTCCGCTCAGGTTATTTTCGCACAGGTTCACCGCTCTGATCTCGGGTTTCGTGCTGCTGGGCGTTTCGGTGGCAGTGATGCTCCATTACGCCTTTCTCTGGGTCACCGGGAACCGCTTCCCGGGAGGGATTGAACTGGTCACCTTCCTCGGGTATTTTGCAGGCATCACCCTGATAGTGGCATGGGTCATGAAACGGTTCCTGTTCGGATGGATCAAACGAAGGATGGGACTGAAAACCACACTGCTGCTTTCACCTTCCCTGCTGCTGTTGCTGACCCTGGCCGCGGCTGTTGTCGGCGAAAGCTACGGATTCTCCGGAGAGGCCTATCTGTTTACCTATTTTTTCTGGCTGGTGGCAGGATCCAGATTCCTTGTCCTGCTGTTGAAGGAATCCGCTGAGGATCCGTCGCTCCATATTATCTATCAGTATATCGATCCCAGGGAACGTGAGAATGTGCAGTCGGGTGTGAAGGGCGTGCTGAGTCAGATCGGGATCTTTTCAGGCGGACTGTTCCTGGCCTGTTTCGTAATGATCAGTTTTGTGGAGATTCATCACATCACTTACGTGATTTTTATTTTCCTGATTGCCTGGATTTTTTCCGGTTTAGCGCTTTACAGGCATTATCACAGGGTTCTGAGATTGACGCTGGAGTCGGACAGGAAAAATGATATTGCGGACCTCCAGTTGACGGAAGGATTGACAGATCATCTCTGGAGAACGGCTTTTCCCATGGAGATGCTGGAGTTCAACCCCCTGTTTTTCCATTACAGCCCGCGGGACCATATCATTGGATTGTTGAATCATCCCCATACCGGTGTTCGCCGGAGAGTGCTTGATCATTTATTGCAAACTTCACCGGGAATATCCGAATTGGCGATCAGTCAGCTGCTGGCCAATGAAAAAGTACCTGAACTGAAGGAGCGGATCAGACAACTGGGTGGCCGGCGTTTCAGGAACAAGCTGGGCCTCCAGCAGGCTTTCATCAAGGAGAGGCTTGAACGATTTAATTATGATAAACCGGAGCCGGAGAACTCCATCGAAGAGGCTTTACATTCCGGAGAAAGGAATGAGAACTTCGCGGCTCTTTATCAGGTTGCAGAGAGGCAGGACCGGAACTACCTTCCGGACGTAATGTCCCTGATCCAGAAGGATGATCTGCAGTTGCAGAGTGCAGCGATCATCACCGCCGGGATCATCAGTGACGGCACTGCGGGCTCAGACCTGATCGATTTTCTCATTCACCCGGAGCTCTGTTCATCGGCCTGGTCGGCGCTTGTAAAGCAGGGGGAGTCCGTACTGGATGAACTGGAAACCGCTTTTCACCGTCCCGAGGCAGAGAGTAAACACCAGATCAGAATAGTATCGGTGATCACTGCGATCGGGGGAATCAGGGCGAACCGTTTGTTACTGGATAAGCTCAATTATCACCACCGGGAGGTGTTCCCTGCAGTGGTCAGGGGGTTGTATGAGAACAGGTTCCAGGCCTCTGAGCTTGAATCGGCCATTATTCATAATGCCATTCTCAGGTTGGTGCAAACCGGCACATGGAACATGGCTGCCAGAATTTCCCTGCGGACGGATGACCCGGGCGGGTGTCTGTCAATGGCCATTGAACAGGAGATATGGGATGTGAATGAGATGATCCTCATGTTGATGTCGATGATCTATGACAGGCGCTCTGTCCTCCGGATCCGGATGAGTCTGCTGGACAGATCATCGGACGACAGGGCACTTTCTGTGGAACTCCTGGATCTGATCCTCGCCGAACCGCTGAAATCGGTTCTCACGGCCTATTTTCATGACCTGACAGTCCGGGAGAAGATTGATAAGCTTCGAGAATTATATACCATCGATATTTTTCCTGCCAATGTACTTCTGAAAAAGATCCTGAACCGGGACGGCACACAACTGGGGGATTTTATCCGTATTTGTGTACTTGAACGAATGGGCAGTGTATCCAGTTTCTTCGATGAACAACACATTATTGCCCAGGGATTTCATCCTAATCCAAGGATTCGTGAAACCGCAGCGCAAATACTGCGTAAAAGAAATCCGGAGCGATACCAGGTGATCAACGAACGGTTGGATTTTCCGGATAATGCTTTCCCGGATCATGAGGATCCGGGAAACTGGTACCTGGAGACCACCACCAGACTATTCGCCTGGAGGATTTTTATGAATGTAGGTATCAACTCTTTATTCAGGCTGGCCTCGAATTTAAGGCCCTTCTCGGAGGAGCTGGTCGCTGAGGGGGGCTTCGTTCTTCTGGTGCGATCTGCTTCTGATGAAGAGTTGACAACCCTTTCATCTGGTATAGCGATTATTGCGGAACACCATCCTGAAATTATGGACCAAATTCGTTATCTTCGGACGATCGGTACGTGTGAGGCTTACCTCATCGAAAAAGGAGCATTCATTGAACTTCTGTTTGACGACAGAAGTTTATTGCATGTTTTTTGTACATTTCTGTACAAGTCGGCAAAGCCGGTGTGAGCAAAGCCCGTGCTGTTGATAATGAATTAAACGATGGATGATCCCTTTATGATCAATACCAGGGTGCAACAGAGAAATCCTTTCCCGGGCATCAGGCCTTTCAGCCCGGCCGAAGACAAGTTCTTTTTCGGCAGGGAAACGGTGATCTCTGAGTTGTTGGAGATGTTGCACCTGCGCCGTTTTGTGGCAATGGCAGGTCCTTCGGGCGGAGGGAAAACTTCATTGATCCAGTCGGGTATTATCCCGGAGCTCATCACGGATGATAAAGAGAATTGGGTGCCTGTCTACATTCGCCCGGGAATAAGGCCGGTGGAAAGTCTTGTCCGGGGACTGAAAAAAGTTTTTCCCAATAAAATCACAGATTCGGACGTCCAGGTTTTCCTTCAGGATACGCGAAATCTGTCAGATCTGATCCTTGATAAAGAGCTGGGCAATTACAAGTATTTTATTGTGGTCGATCAGTTCGAAGAGTTGTTCCGCCCGGATCCAACAGTGAAAAAGAAACGGAAAAACGGGACAAATCCTGATTCCAGGAGGTTTTCCGAGTTGCTGGCCAGCACAGTGAAGGATCAGAATCCGGAGGTGTATGTCATGATCTCCATCCGATTGGATTATCTGGACGACTGCTCTCTTCTCCGGCCGTTGTCCGAACTGATAGGCCGGAACAGGTATCTGTTGCCTGAAATGACCAGGGAATCACTTTCACGGTCCATACTGGGACCCATTCATCAGGCGGGAGCCAGGGCAGAGGCGGGATTCGAGGAGTTTCTGCTGGATGATGCCGGGGAGGCCAGCCACCCTTTACCCATGTTGCAGCACGCATTGATGAGGACATGGGACCAATGGGCTCAGAGAGGGGATTCCGAACGGCCCATATCAAGGGATGATTATCAGGCTGTCGGCAGCGTAAACAGCTCCCTCGGTCATCATCTGGAGGAGGTATTTGCCGGGCTCGACAGCGGGCAGCAGAACGTTGCTGAACGGCTGTTCAAAACCATTACCCTGAAAACCGATCAGCATTCAGGGGCAGCCCGCCAGGCTTCCATCCTCACTATCGCCCGGATAGCCCAGTGCCAGGTGGAGGAGGTGATCGACGTAGTGGAGCATTTTCGCAGACCTGATCGCGGATACATATTGCCGGGGGTCTCGGTTCCCCTCAGGCCGGAAACCGTTATTGAACTGGCCCATGAGTCTATGATCGACATCTGGGATCGCCTGAGGGACTGGGTAGAGGAAGAGGCACAATCGGTACAGATGTATCTGAAGCTTTCAGATGCATCAGCACTCTATCAGCAGGGGAGGACAGAGCTGTGGAAACCCCCGGAGCTTCAGATGGCACTGAAATGGAGGGAAAGCCAGAAACCGACTCCGGCCTGGGGGGTGCAGTACAATCCTGCCTTCGAGCGTGCAATGGTGTTTTTAAGTACCAGCGAGGAGGAATATCAGTGGCAGGAGGAGCGCAGTCTGATCCTCCAGCGCCGAAGGCTTATTTTCAATCGTGCAATTGCCGTTTTCATGGGTGTGGTGCTGGTTGCTGTAGCCCTGATCTTTTTTCTGACCCGCGATCCAACCGGTGGGGCTGCAGATCATCAGGATGCCGCGCAGGACCTGGCATATTCCTCCGATCCGGTTGACAATGAACCAGTAAGGCCTTCCGTCCGGGAATCCGGAGAAACACTTTCCGATCCATCGGAAACTCCTGTAAATGAGACACCGGCCGGGGAACCGGATCTGACCGTCGAGGAAAGTCCGGCAGTGTCACCTGCTGATGGAAACACTGAGAACAGAGCTGCCGGTCGTCTCTCCGGTACCTCCCGTGTCTCCCGGCAGGACGATTCCCGGGTTCGTGAACCGGAGGAAACCTTCCGGTCTTCAGATGAGAGAGGCAGGGCGGAGGAAGAATCTCCCACTCCTGAACCTGAAGCCACTGCAGGGGTGTCCAGACGCCAGGCCCTGGATGCTGCCAGGCTGGCTGCACAATCCAGCACTGAACTGAACAGAAATCCTGAACTGCAGGGCCTTCTTGCTTACCAGGCCTACCAGCTATATGTTCAAAACGACGGGAACACCCTGGAAAGGGAGATTTACCAGGGGCTTTACGAGGCCCAGAAAAAGCTGATCTCCCCTGCGTATAACATCTATCCCAACATCAGGAACACGGTGAAATCCCTTGCCTGGCTCGAAAGAACCGGCAGTTTCCTGGCAGCAATGAGCGACGGATCGATTAAGATCCTTTCGGGAAATATTGCCGACCGGGCATCACAGCTGGATCTTGCAGGCACAGGTCTTCCGAATGAGGCGCTGGTGGTGAGTCCCGATGAGCGGCTTGCTGCGATAGGGACCAATGGCGGGGGATTGCTCTTTATCGAACTGGAGAACCGGGGTGAAGTTGTTCACCGAAGCACAGAAGAGGGAAATATACTCCTGTTTCTGGAAGGGCTGGGGAAGACAGGCCGGTTTATTTCGGCCGGGGTTGAGAACCGGGTGGTGATGTGGGACTTTAACTCGAGGGCACGCAGCTTGCTCATCACCACATCATCCAGGCCATCGGCCCTCGCAGGCTCGCCAAACGGACGCAGCGCAGCTGTTGGTGCCAGAGACGGCTCACTGATCGAGTTTAACGTGAACGACCCGACGGTTCGGAATGAGATTCAGAATTTTGGAAATAATCATGTCAGGTCACTGGCTTATGGTCCTCGTGGCAACCTGCTGATTGCCGGCTTACTGGACGGGTCACTGAAAGTGATGTCGGGATCCGGCCGCAGGATGATCGCCACCCTGCGGGGTCCCGGTTCCCGGGTGACCGATTTGGCTGTCAGTCCGGATGGGCGTTTTCTGGCAGCTGTCTCCCATGACGGCAATGTCTATCTCTGGAGCACTGCTGATTGGGAATCCCCCCCCATTGTCTTTCAGGAAAACAATGGATTCGTGCTTTCCGTTTGTTTTAGCGGGAACAGTAACTATTTTTACACCGGCAGTGTGGATTATCCGCGTCTTGTGGGCAGGCCTTCAGAAGCAAGCGAGATGGCAAGAGGCTTCTGCTCGCTGGTTACCAGGAACCTGACCAGGGCGGAATGGGAAGAGTATTTCGGAGAGGATATTCCCTATGAGAGGACATGCCCCGGTCTGAACTAAAAAACAGATGCTATGCTAAACAGGATACGCTTCTTATTTCCTCTTCTTTTGTGGCTCACTTCCCTTTCCGCTCAGGAACAGGTCGGTTGCTCCCAGCTGCTGCAGGATGCAAAGGAAGCCTATTCCGGCGGAATGGTGGAACTGGTTCCGGAACTTCTCATTTCCTGTCTGGAACCGGGCAGGCTGACCGGAGAAGAAAGGCTGGAAGCCTATAAACTGGTGATTAATTCCTACCTATTCGATTATCTCCCGGAGGAAGCGGATCGGCTCATGGACCGGTTCGTGGAAGAGTTTCCGGATTACCGGGCACAGGATGATGATCCGGCAGAGTTCGCATTGATGTTGAATGAACATCTGCTCGCAATGGGAATAGATCCCGAATCATCTCCCGAAAAGGAGGAAGCCCCTGTGGAGGAGCAGAGGGAACCCGTTCAGCCTGTTCCTCCTCCGGTGGTGAAAACCCCGTTTGAATATGCGAATTCGGCCGGTTTTTTTCTGGGAGGGAATTTCACCTTTCCTCAGCTGATAGAGAGATACAGTCTGGGGGACCCGGCTGCGGATGAAGGCGCCTATTCCATGGGACCCGGTTTCCAGGCGGGAGGAGAAGTGAATTTGTTGCTGGGAAGCGCCGTCAATTTTTCAATCGGACTGTTCTACCATCGTGCCGGTTTTTCCTATGCATCGAATCCGTTTGATTTTGCCGATTACACCTATTCGGAAACCCAGTCACATATTCAGCTGCCGGCATCGTTTGTTTTCATTCTCAATCCGGAAAGCACCGGGGTTGCCGTGTATTTGAGAGCCGGAGTTGCAGCTGATTATCTCTTCGCTGCCAACGGTTCCGGTATCCGGGAATACGATGAGGATCTCAGGGATGTGGAGGTGGAAACTACTCCCCTGAATGATGCCCGGAAAAGCTTCAATCTGGCAGGGTTAGCGGGTGCAGGGATCAGAATCCCCCTCAGCGATTCATTCATTTTTTTTGAAGCCAGGTATTCTCCCTATCTGTTCCGCTCCAACCTTGAAGAGAACCGGTACCGGAATGACGACCTGACCTGGCTCCTGTTCCATGTGGACAGTGATTTCAGGCTTCAACAGTTTGGATTGTATGCCGGTATGGCCTGGATCCTGTAACCTATTTTAAGAGACATGAAAAAGTCACTGATAGTCATCTCCAGCCTGATCACCTTGCTTGTTGCCTGCGAGGTGGAAATTTCACCTGAGCAGGCCGACCGGTTTATCAAGATGTACGGCAATCATCTGCTTGATCAGGCCAGTGATGTAGCCGTGCTGGACGTGGGTGGGTACGCCATTTGCGGTACCGATTCCCTTTCAGGCCTTGGCAAGCGGATGGTGTTGCTTGTAACGGATGAATACGGAAATCTGCAGAACGGCTTCCCGGCCTATTATACAGTGCAGGGTATGGAATCCGGTGCGACTGACATCGTTCCCATCCGTGGGGGGCAGGGTGGATTCCTGCTTGTGGGATACGTAGAGGTGCCGGTCGAGGGAACAGTTCTTACCCAAAAAGATATCTTCCTGGTGAAGGTCTCCATTAACGGAAATATAAACTGGCAAAGGACCTATGGTTCAGCGGAGGATGATGTGGTATTGCATGCCACCGAAAGGATCTCCTCGGGTTTCATGCTGGCCGGATACCGGGTCAGGGAGGGGCGATCAGATATTATGGTCATGGGTGTGGAGGAAGAGGGAGACTCTATCCGGCTCGGTCTGATTATCAATAATCCCTATGCTCAGAATGCATCGGCCAATTACCTTTTCAACACTGGCGAATGGTATAATTGTGTTTGCACCTATGACAAGCTAGGCGGTCAGGGGACCGATGTGCTGGTTCTGAGGTTTGATAATACTTTAAGTGTGTTGAGTAAAAAACTCACCACCGGGGCGGTGGAAACCGGCAGCTGTATCATTGAAGACGGAGAGGATCGTTTCCTGGTGCTCGGGAACCGGTTTAACGAATCGGGAAGAAGCGAATTGGTGGTTTACCGGATCACGACCAGTGGCCATCCGATCACCAATTCGGTTTTAATCGCCACCATCACTGAAGGCAATGCCGATCTGGAGGGCCGACGCTTCGTAAAGACACCGGATGGAAGATACGCCATTGTCGGGACCCGGACCGTGGACGGTGAATCCGATCTTTTCCTCCAGTTTCTGACGCAGGATTACAATGTGGGGGAACGGAAATTGTTTGGGTCGGCAGGAAACCAGACCGGGGCGGATATCGAGCTTGCCGGTGACGATGCGATGCTTCTGCTCGGGACCACCCTCTACGAGAACAACGGAATGATCACCCTGATGAAAACCGGTCTGTCGGGCGACCTGTAATGATTTGACTTTATGTGGAGATAGCCAATCGGTGCTCATGAGAAAAGTCCTTTTTTGGATATGGTCCATAACGGCGTTTTCTGCCAGCCTCCCGGTACAGGGGCAGTTGCAGTCACGTTATGCGGTCTTTACCAGTACGGAGAGTTCGGTTTGCCGCGGAGATTCGGTTCCGGCATTTATCCGGGTATACGGGGGCGTGGCTCCCTGGGCCGTGGTTGTTGACGATCAGGACGGGGAATATCTCCGGATTGATGCCCTTTCCTCCTCCGACACGACCATCTGGCTGGGTCCGGATTCGGCCGACAGTTACAAGCTGTCTTCGGTCAGGGATGGCGATACCATAATCTACAGTACAAACAATCTACTGGGAACGGTCGATCTGACCGTGAATGATCCCACCCCGGTGACCGTGGCTTCCGGCAGGACCGTTTTTCTGGTCAGCGAACCCGGATACCCGTTGACATCCTCTCCGGCAGGGGGCACATTTTTCGGACCCGGGGTGGCCGAAAATGTGTTCTACCCGGGAATTGCCTCGGCGGAGGACTCTCCCCACATCATCATTTGCAGCTATATCAATGAGTTCGGATGTGTGAGCAACACTACGGTGCAGTTCACCGTATGGTCGGGGCAGGCTTCAGTCTTTCTGGTTTCGGGGAGTGATACGGTCAACACGGTTTGTGATAAAGGAGAGAGCTACCTGGCGGTGGGCTCCAATGGGGACGGGATCGCCGGTTCTTTTTCGCTGGCGGAAGCCGGCTCCGGGGATATCGTCGCCGGGGCGATTATCGATGAGGATCCCGGGGACGATCAGGCGGAATTGGATCCGGCCGGTTTATCGGGTCCCTATGATCTTTTGTACAGCTATTCCAGGGAGGAGGTCGGGGTGACGGCATCCTACCGCATTCTGGTCAGCGATCTGGGAACCATTGAGATCCTCGGACTGCCTGATTCAGTCTGTTCCAACGATGAACCCTATCCGCTTGTTCCGGTTCTCTCGGAGACCGATCCGGGAGCCGTCTTTTCTTTCGAAGGCCCCGGGGTAAGCGGATCGCAGGAGGATGGATTCCGTTTCAGGCCGGGGAGCGATGAGGTGGAAATGGGAGAGAACCTGATCACGCTGGATTACACCTCCTCCAATGGCTGTATTTCCAATTCACAGATACCCGTTCATGTGAGCCGGGCGCCCGCAGCCGGCTTTTCTTTAACATCCGGATGTTTGCCCGTGGAAGGGGGGATCCTGTCGTTTATCAACCAGACGGATTCCATCCAGCAGGTGACCGGCTGGAAATGGGATTTCGGTGATCCCGGAAGCGGTGAGGATAATTTCAGTGAGCTGGCCGAGCCGGAACATTTCTACAGTGAGCCGGGAAGTAAAACAATCACTCTGGAGGCAACCACTGCCCGGGGCTGCACGGACCGGTACATTCTGGATACTTTGATAGCGGATGTTCCGCGTGCGGATTTCAGCCTTCTAAGCGACTGCTTCATGAACGGGAAGGATAATGTGTTGCTCAACCGGTCCCTCGCAGAATTTGCACCGCTGGATACACTGGTGTGGACTTTCCGGTCGGCTGGAGGACAGCTGATTGAAGTGGTGGGAGCCGATTCGGATAAAGATACACTCCGGTACGCTTTCTCCGCGCCTGCTTCTTACCAGAT
>CAZOHA010000005.1:120864-128724 GCA_964579515.1 uncultured Bacteroides sp.
GAAGAGTGGGTCACCCTGGGGAGTGTCTCCGGCGGCCTGAACTGGTATAACATGGATACCCTCCTGAATCGCCCGGGTGGAAGCACATTCGGGTGGGGATTGCCCGATTTTAACCCCGACATTGGTTGGTTAAGAGCCTCCTATCCGGTGGAAGAGGTGGACCGGAATCCGGTCAAGTTCAGGGTCGCCGTTGCTACCAGCGGATCTTACCTGCAGGAGTCAGGCCTGTTTAACCAAGGGTTCGCTTTCGACAATTTCTTCATCGGGAAAAAGACCCGCAGAACACTGCTGGAGTTTTTCACCAATTCGGCCAGTGACCCTTCCTCAGCGGCAGGCCATCTGGTGGACAGCCTGGCGGCCAGGCTGCAAAGCAGCGTGATCGACCTGCATTATCATACCGATTTTCCCGGGAATGACCCCATGAATGAAAACAATCCCGCACCGGCCTCCACCCGCTCCTTTTATTACGGAGTGCAACAGGTCCCGTTTTTGATCGTCAACGGGGGGATTACCGGTTCCAGCCGGTTCGATTTTTCTTCTCCCTCACAGACACCCACCGAAGAGGTCCTTCTGGAATCCACGCAGGTTACTCCTTCGTTTGGCATATCACTGACTGTCGATTACAGGGAGAGCGATCTGGAGGTTTTTGCGGAGGTCACCTGTGAGGCCGACACCTTTGATTCCAACCTTCAGCTGTATGTGGTTGTCCTGGAAAGGGAAGTGGAGGCCTATACGGGTGACAATCAGGACACGGTTTTCAGAAACGTAGTTTTGGATATGCTTCCCACCGCCGCCGGAACCTTACTGGGGGACGGCTGGAACTTTGGCAGGAGTGTTAACCGGACCTTCCAGTGGGATTATCCCGTATTCATCGAAGATGTGGAGGATCTGTCAGTGGTGGCTTTTGTGCAGGATCGTGAAGCGGGAGAGGTGCTGCAGGCCATCCAGAAACCTTTGACTCCCGGTGTGGGGATTCAGAGGAAAGCGAAGAGGGAGCCCGGCTCTATTTCACTCTTCCCCAATCCCGCATCAGATCAGGTATTTCTGAATTTCGGGAGGGAACTGCGTCATTCGGGAATACTCAGGTGCACCGATCTCTCCGGCCGGGAGATGTGGAGAGGGGAATTGGATCCGGGTCACCAGATCTACCGGCTCGATCTCTCCGGTCTTGACAACGGGATCTACCTGATCCAGTGGATCGAACCGGGAGCATCGGTGGCCACAGGTAAGTTGGTGATACAGCGGTAGAAAAAACGGCTAATTTTTATCCTTCAGAGCGGCCACCAGTTCCCCGGCGAGCTTTTTAAGCTGGCCGGATTCCTGTTCATTGGGAAGGAACCTGGCAGCGGCACCCTGACCGATCACATTCATCTTCAGGTTCCTCATCTGATCCTCAATCAGTTTTACCGCTTCACCGCTCCATCCGAACGATCCGAAAGCTGCGGCCGGTTTTCCCTTGTTTCTGATGGGATTGATCACCGAGAACAGCTTGTAGACCGGCAGGAGGGTGTTCTGGTTAATGGTAGGCGATCCCACCAGCAGGGCATCGGCCTTTACCACATGTTCTTCCAGGTCGCCCATCAACATATGCTCGATATCGACCAGATCCACCTCCACGCCGGAATTTTGCAATCCAGCCGCAAGGATTCTGGCCATTTCACCGGTATACCCGTAGGCCGATACGTAGGCCACCAGGACCCTGTTGCTTTTTTCCGTATCGGTCAGGTAAGCTCTGGCCGCCTTTTCTGAAAGCTCCATCTTCTCCTTCCAGCTCGAACGCAGGATCGGCCCGTGGCCGGGGCAGATGGTATCGATGGGAAGAGATTTGATCTTATCAATGGCCTTCAGCATGAATTTGCTGTAGGGGCGCAGGATGACATCGAAATAGTAGTCGAAGGCCTCCTGGAAGTCCCCCACCAGGTCGTCCATCATTGCTTCATCGGCATAGTGTGCCCCGAACGAGTCACAGGTGAACAGAATGGCGTCCTCCTCCAGATAGGTATAGATGGTATCGGGCCAGTGAAGGTTAGGAGCGCCGATTACCCGGAGGGTCTTGTTGCCAAGATCGATTCGGTCCCCGTCCTTAACCTTCATCGATTTGAATGGTTTACCCAGCATTTCGGTCAGGTAGGAGAGTGCCTGTCCGCTGCCCACAACGGTCGCTTCGGGTGCCAGCTCGAGCAAATGGCGCAGCGAGCCCGAATGGTCGGGTTCGGTATGGTTGCAAATAATGTATTCGATCTCTCCGGGATCGGTCAGTTTGAGCAACTTCTGCCGGTATTCCGGCCAGAAATTCTCTTTGACCGTGTCGATGACCGTTTTTTTATCTGCCTGGATGAAATAGGAGTTATACGTGGTGCCGTACCGGGTCTCCATCACAATATCGAATGTGACAAGGTCGGGATCGAATACACCTGCCCAGGTCACATCCTCACACACATTCAGTATTTTTGTCTGGTCCATGTTATCTGTTCTAGGCTGCAAAGATAGAAAAAGGCAAAAAAAAACTGCCCCGCTTCCGCGGGACAGCTTCTGAAAACTCACAATCTGAATGTAACGGACCTTTAATCTTTACGATTTGTCTCCGCAAGTCTTGGAACAATCGCTGCTTTTTGAAGTTTTTTCAGCTTTTTCTGTTTTCGTACACTCACTGCTCTTTTCCTTGGAAGTTTCAGCTTTTTTCTCGGTGCTCTTCTTTTTGGGTTCTTCATCGTTCATCACGATCAGCTGCATGGCATTGCTGCTGGAGGCGATAACCGGTGCGCTGAGACCCCCGATGAAAAGTGCAAGAGTAAGGACGGCTAATAGTTTCTTCATGGTGCTAATTTTTTTACGTTTCAACCTGAATGCAATATAGGACATCCATGGGTGCATGGCTGTTAAGCGGATGTTAAAAAAAGACAGAAAGGTCTTTTATTTAAACCTTGCCACCGGTGTCACTCCCCCGATGACCCTCTGGGAGTGGGTCACCTGCACCTTCATATCCGGCGGGAGCAACAGATCCAGCCGGCTGCCGAATTTTATGAATCCCATTTCCCTGCCCTGCCTGGCAGGGGAGTCCTCGACGGCGTAACAGCGGATCCTTCTGGCAACATAACCCGCCACCTGCCTTACAAGGAGCGGGCCGAAAGGGGTGACGATTCCTGTCGAGAATCTTTCATTGAGTTCTGAGGATTTGGGATGCCTGGCCACCAGGTACCGGCCGGGATGGTAACGCTTATATGCAACGGTGCCGTCGATGGGATAGTAGTTGATATGAACATCGTGAATACTCATGAATACGGATACCTGAATACAAGGGCCTTCCAGGAACTCACCGGCCGTCACCTTTTCGATGGCCACCACCTTCCCGTCGGCAGGTGCGGTGATGGTCTTTTCATCCAGGAAAGGCCTTCTTCGCGGAATCCTGAAGAAACGCATGATCCCGATGATCATCAAAAATGAGAGAAGCACAGCGGGAGTGTTCCAGAATCCCGGCAGATACAGGACGACCAGGGTGTTCAGTACGGTTAGCACCAGCACTGTGACGGCGACGGTCAGCCGGCCTTCCCTGTGAATCTTTATCATGATAACCAGTTTAAAAGTATCAGGATCACGGGAGCTGCAAAAAGCAGTGAATCGAAACGGTCGAGAATTCCGCCGTGCCCCGGCAGCAGCGTTCCCATATTCTTCACCCCCTTTCTGCGCTTGATTCCCGATTCGAACAGGTCGCCCGCCAATCCAAGCAGAGCGATCAGACCGGACAGAAGTATCCAGGCAGGGGCATTCAGGGTCCCTGTGAGGCGATGGACCACCCAACCCGAAAGTATGGAAAAGAGAAATCCCCCCGCTGTTCCCTCCCAGGTCTTTCCGGGAGACAGCCGCGGAGTCATCTGGTGACTTCCCAGGAACCGGCCCGTCAGATAGGCGAAGGTGTCATTGATCCAGACGATAATGATCAGCAGCAGTGGATAGGTGGATTCATACGATGTTCCGGGTCCGGCCCATCCGAGGGCAAGGAATGAGGCCAGGGGAAGTGAGAGCCACCAGAATGAAAGCAGCCCCGGGAGCCGCGCTCCGGAGGAAAGGAAAGCAAGGAACCAGATCATAAGGGGCAGCAGCAGCAGCCAGGAACTCCATTGAAACAGAAGGATGCCCGGGATGAAAGGAATCAACACTCCAGCCGCCACCATTGAAGCCAACTCTCCTCTTTTCCTTCCTTCTGAATACACAGCAGCCAGTTCGTAAACTCCTCCGGCATATACCAGTAAAAGGATGGCTGTGAGGCTCCATGGCCCGAAAAGGATACAAAGGGTGAATCCGGCCACCAGCGACAACCCGGTAAGCGTACGTTTAAGAATTTCTCTCAATGTTCCTCAAATTCCCTGATCAGCTTTTTCGCTCTCAGGATATCATCCCTGTGAACGAACAGTTCAATGTCTCCGAACTTATATGCTGAATCCTGCTTATTGACGATGAATGCCCTGATTTGATGATCGGAAAGCATCTGTCTGACCAGCTCGGCCAGGTAGGGTTTGCCGGTGGAATAGATATGGACCAGGTCTCCCGGCATCAGTTTTCTTCCGAACCATCCTTCTTATCGTCCAGGTCAGCCACTTTTTCCGGAAGTTTATCGGGTTTCGGGGGAAGCTCTTCCTCATGTTCCCAGGGTCTCTTCCCGAAAACTTCCTCCAGATCGTCACTGAAGATCACCTCCCGTTCGAGAAGTGTCATGGCCAGTTTCTCCAGACCATCCTTGTGTTTACTCAGGATATCCTTGGCGCGCTTATACTGGCTCTCGACGATGGTCTTAACCTCCTCATCGATCGTTTCGGCGGTCTTGTCACTGTACGGCTTATTAAATGAGTATTCCTGCTGACCGGAGGAGTCGTAATAACTCAGGTTTCCGATCTTATCACTCATACCGAAATAGGAGATCATGGCATAAGCCTGTTTGGTCACCCGTTCCAGGTCATTGAGAGCTCCGGTGGAAATTTTTCCGAAGTTGATCTCCTCGGAAGCCCTGCCCCCGAGGGTGGCGCACATCTCATCGAGCATCTGTTCGGTGGTGGTGATCTGCCTTTCCTCCGGCAGGTACCATGCCGCACCCAGGGCCCGTCCCCTGGGGATGATCGTCACCTTGACCAGCGGATTGGCATGTTCCAGCAGCCAGCTTACAGTGGCATGCCCGGCTTCATGATAAGCGATGGTCTTCTTTTCTTCCTTTTTGATAATCTTATTCTTCTTTTCCAGTCCCCCGATGATCCTGTCCACTGCATCCAGGAAATCCTGACGCTCCACCGCCTTTTTATCCTTTCGGGCAGCGATCAAAGCTGCCTCATTGCATACATTGGCGATGTCGGCACCCGAAAAACCCGGGGTCTGTTTGGCCAGGAAGGTCACATCGACCGATTTGTCGATCTTAATCGGTTTCATGTGGACCTCGAAGATCGCTTTACGTTCGTTCAGGTCGGGGAGCTCCACGTGGATCTGACGGTCGAACCTTCCTGCTCTTAGCAGTGCTTTGTCGAGCACGTCAGCCCGGTTGGTGGCTGCGAGGATGATCACACCGCTGTTGCTGCTGAAACCATCCATTTCAGTGAGCAGCTGGTTCAGGGTGTTCTCTCTTTCATCGTTGGAACCGAAATTCGGATTGCGCCCTCTGGCACGGCCCACGGCGTCGATCTCATCGATAAAAACGATGCAGGGCGCTTTCTCCTTGGCCTGCTTGAACAGGTCCCTGACCCTGGAGGCACCCACCCCCACGAACATCTCCACGAAATCGGAGCCCGACATGGAGAAGAAAGGCACATTCGCCTCTCCGGCCACAGCTTTTGCCAGAAGGGTCTTACCCGTTCCGGGCGGACCCACCAGCAGAGCACCTTTCGGGATTTTGCCTCCCAGTTCAGTGTATTTTTTTGGATTCTTAAGGAACTCGACGATCTCACGGATCTCGATCTTTGCTTCCTCCAGTCCTGCCACATCGTGAAAATCGACTTTGACACTGGTCTCTTTGTCGAAGATCTGAGCCTTGGATTTACCAACGCTGAAGATGTTGCTGCCTCCGCCGCCTCCGCCGCCTCCCATGCGGCGCAGCATGTAGATCCATATTCCCAGGATTAACAGGAACGGGAGGACCCAGAGGAGAATCTCCCCGAAATAGTTTCTCCGTGTGACCGTGGTATACGAGGGACGGTCCTCCGGAGGGAGGTCATCCATCACCTGGTTGAGTTCGGTCACAAAAACATCCTGGCTGATGATCGAAACGTAGTATTGCGGCAGGGACTGCCCCAGGACTGTATTGGATTTCTGGGATTGTATATCATTGTATTCCGGATCGGACAGCTTGTCCTGTTTGATGTAGACCTCAACCTTTTCTTTATTGACAATCACCAGTTTTTCAATATCCCCGTCACGGAGGATCCGGAAAAACCGGTTGGTATCGATCTCCTTCAGGCTTCCGCTGGAGCTTAGAAACTGGATCCCGATCATTGCCAGCAGGATGATCCCGATGACCCAGTAGGAGTTAAATTTCGGCTTGTTGTTACCGCCGGGTTTGTTGCCGCCGGGCCGGTTACCCCCCGGCCTGTCGCCTCCCTGCCCTTTTCCCGGAAAGCCGCCCGGCCTATTTTTCTTTTCTGTCATAGTTTTCCTCAATCAATGATTATCCACCCTCTTCAATTCGCCGTCGGCCCAGAGTTCTTCAAGTTTGTAAAAGGATCTGAAATCCTCCAGGAAGACATGGACAAGTACATCAAAATAGTCCAGCAGGACCCATTGATGGTTCTGCCTTCCCTCCACATGATGCGCGGCCACTCCACCATCCTGCTTCACTTTTTTTTCGATGGACTCTGAAATGGCGTCTACCTGTGTTATGGATTCTCCGTGACAGATGATGAAGGTATCGCAAATGGAGTTTTCAACCCCGGTCAGATCAATCGTCACTAGCTCGTGTCCCTTCTTTTCCCGTATCGCCTCTATGATCAGTTCACATTTCTGTTCAGCACTCAAAGGTTCCGTTTCCTCCATTCGCGTTTTTATTCACAAAGGTAGTGATTTTCAATGTTTCTTCTTGGCGCGTAAAACATTCATCCATACCTTGATCTAGTTAACATATAACCAGGTCCAATTGTTGGACTCTGCATAGAATGACAAAAATTATACCATGGACCTCCGTCTGCATAAGTTAGAAAAGTGTACCTCCACCAATTCGGTTGTGAAAGAGTTGTTTTTAAAGGGGGATGCCGGAAACGGATTGTTGGTTGTAGCTGATTATCAAAGTTCTGGAAGGGGTCAGGGATCCCGCTCCTGGCACAGCAGGCCTGGGGAGAACCTGCTGATGAGCCTCCTGTTGCAACCTGAATTTTTGTCAGCTTCCGACCAGTTCCTCCTGTCTGTTTGTGCATCTCTGGCTATCTGCGATTTTCTGAAATCGAAAAATGTCGATGCAAATATCAAGTGGCCCAATGACATACTGGCCTCCGGCGGGAAAATCGCAGGCATTCTCATCGAACACGGGGTCAGGGGAGAAAAACTGGATCACACCATCATTGGGATTGGTATGAACATCCGCCAGACTGATTTCCCTGATTTTCCCGTGAAAGCCACCTCGGTTACCGTGGAGAAAGGGGACGGCTTCCCCCCGGAGGAGGCTGCCCGTGAGATCGGCCGCAGAATTCTGACACTGTACGGTATGCTTTCCACAGGAGACACATTGCCACTGGAAAAGCGTTACCGGGAGCGTATGTGGATGATCGACCGGGAGATCCGGTTTTTCCGGGGAGGTGAAACTGGATGCGGAACAGTCAGGGGGGTGAATCGTTCCGGAGAACTGTTACTGGAAACCGATGGCGGGATGCGCACATTTATGCACGGGGAGGT
>CAZOHA010000006.1:0-95947 GCA_964579515.1 uncultured Bacteroides sp.
ATGGTGGGATCGTCGGGGGGGCTTGGTATTCAGGACTTTATAACTGGGATGCAAAAACCGATTTAGAGATGGCGGCACAACTTTGCGATCAGAGTGGAATTGATTTTGACGGCCGTTTGAAAGCCTGGCAGCGCACCCACGAAATTATTCAGGGCCTGTGCGATCTGCTGAAACAGGCTGCCGAGGATCTCCACCGGGAGAAAGCCCTTCCGGCGACATATTGGGAAAAAGTATTATTCAAATTAAATATCTGATTATGAGTTTACGAGAGAAATTATTTATGCGCAGCCTGCGGAAGGATCTCCAACGCCGAGACGAGCGGTTGCAGGCAATTATCCAGCAGCTTCAGGAAGTTACTGAAGGTCAGGGCGACCCTATTCAGTTGGCCCAGGATGCGATTGATTTGGTGGTGGCTGATCAGGAAATCATCCGAAGCCTTACCAGGGAGCTAGAGAACGAATAACCTAATTATTAACTTAAATATTTAAAAATCATGGATTTACAGAGTAATTTGTTTGAACAGTACCTACGGCGGGATCTTGCCGAACGGGACGAAAGAGCGAAAGAGCTGGGCGATCTGCTGGGAGCCGACAGCCTGGACAAAATGGCTGACGGTGACAGGCTCAAAGTCGCAGCTGACGATTTGGGTAGCATCGTTGAGAAAGCCATGGGCGTGATTGTGGCTGATGCGAAAATTATCACGGCCCTGGCGAGTGAATTGAACGAGCAAAAGGATCGGCAGCCCAGGCTTGACAGTAACCTGGTGTCTCAGATCCAACTATGGAAGGCTGAGGCCGCGAAATGGCAAAAGGAGGCGGATTTCCTCCGAGCGAAATTAAATCGAATGTAACATGGCCTGAGGTCGGTTTGGCCCGGGGCGGGGTCTGATCTTGCCCTCCCCGGGTTTTTACACGGTTTAGAGCTGCCGTTAAAGCTCTGTCGGTATCTTTGTGTTACGCCCTGGCCAATATCGCCGGGGCTTCGTTTGTGGGGGCTTTGGCCTTAATTTTAAATCATGGGGAAAATTTTTGACTGTTTTCGCCCTAAAAACACGAGTCGGATGAACTTGATTCCTAATAGTAAAATGACTGAAACAATTTTTTATCTGAGACGTTTGATAATTAGATTAATTGCTACTTTTGAGAATATCCAAAATAGGCCCATGTCGAAGAAACTGAATTTCAAGGGACATTGGAATAATGGATCCAATAGAATCCAATGCCAGCTACCGTTAATAATTTTCGAAGAAGAAGGGAATATTATTGCCTATTGTCCTCCCTTGGACCTATCAGGCTACGGAGAGGATGAAAGGGAAGCAAGAAAGTCATGGGAAACTGCACTTGATACTTATTTCAATTATACCTTAGCAAAAGGCAGTCTGGCAAGGGATTTGAAAAAGCTGGGCTGGATAATAAAGAAATCTGTCAGGAAAAAAATGATCCCACCGAAAATGTCCTATTTATTGGAGAATAATGAGGACTTCAAGGATATTTTCAATAACCACGATTATAAGAAGACTAATACTACTGTAGATATTCCTGAACTTGCCTAATGACAAAGAGGCTAACAAATGTTGCCTTAGCTGATTGGCGTGATTTTCTAGAATTTCAAGGATTAAACTACCACAATACAAACGGGGGCCATGAAACTTGGTCAAAAAAGGATCTCACTCGACCAGTGATATTTCAAACCCACATTGACCCTATACCCGGTTTTATTGTATCGAATAACCTCAGAACAATGGGGTTAACTTCAAAGGATCTAAGGGATTTCCTTAATCTACCAAAAAGCAAGAGAAAGCGGAAGAGAAAGAAACAATGAAAACGCCCACTAAAACTATCCCTTGGAAATTCAATCAGGAAAAAATCTGCTATTCTGTCCCGTAACCTATTTTATCCAATTCTGTAATGCAAATGGCATTGCAAATAAAAAGCCACCCAGAAAATCAAGTTGAATAGCGGCGAATTATCGCACCCCTAAACTGTCCCCCAAAAAGATTTGTAGAAAAGAAAAACCCTGTAAACTAGATGCTTACAGGGCTTTAAGGTGATCCCGCCAGGATTCGAACCTGGGACCCACAGCTTAGAAGGCTGTTGCTCTGTCCAACTGAGCTACGGGACCTCGGCGCAAAGATAAGAAAAAGTTTTTTCGGATCGGGATCAGAGGGATCGGGATCAGATGAACAGGTATCAACGGTTGCGGATCCAGTTGACCAGGCCCTTCATTTCCAGGATCGAAAGAAGTTTTTCCGGCAAGGGTTCGAACCGATACTCCCTCGTTCCAACACTTATCAACCCTCCGGTAAAATCGATCTCCACCCGGTCGCCGGGCCGGTAGGCCTCTACCGCTTCCGGGTGCACGATTACCGGAAGCCCCTGGTTGATGGCAGAGCGATAGAAAATCCGGTTCACCGACTTAACGATCACTCCTTCAACTCCTGCATGGACCAAACCGACCGAGGGATGCTCCCGGGAGCTTCCGCAGCCGAAGTTCTCGCCCCCCAGTATGATATCGCCCTGGCTTACCTCCCGGGCAAACCGTGGATCGAATCCTTCGAAAAGGTGGGGCATGATTGCCTCCGGATCAGAGCTCTGAACCTGGTAGGTCAGGTTGCCGGCAAACATCTGATCGGTGTTCAGGTTGTCGGTACCGGTGTAGTCCCAGACTCCCTCCTTCCGTCTGTTCTCGTTGTCGGAGATGGTGTTGTTTTCGGGTTGAGTTCTGGTACAGGGAAAAACCTCTCCGGATGGGGATTCTGATCCTTTACCGGGGGCGATGACCCGCCTGGGATCGGTGATTCTTCCGCGGACGGCACTGAGTGCAACAGCGGCGGGTGAGCCCAGGTAGATCTCCGCATGGGGGTTTCCCATTCTGCCGGGGAAATTTCGATTGGCGGTGGAAAATACAGTATAGCCGTCGGCCGGAATGCCCTGGCCGGTCCCCAGGCACGGTCCGCAGGAAGCACTGAGGACGTTGGCACCCGCTTCCAGAAGACGGGTGATGATACCCTCATTTATGGCCTGGAGATAGATCTCACGGGAGGCAGGTATGACCAGCATCTGTACTCCAGGTTGGATGGCCCGGCCCTCCAGGATGGCAGCCGCCTCTCTCAGGTCCTCCAGCCGGCCGTTGGTACAGGTGCCGATCAATGCCTGATGGATCTCAATGTCCTCCACCTCTGCCAGTGCTTTCACATTTTCCACCTGGTGCGGCGCCGCCACGACGGGATAGATCTCCGCCAGGTCGATTGTGATTTCTCTGGCATATGCGGCCCCTTCGTCAGCCCAGATTCCCTCCGTATCTTCTCCAAGGTGTTCCTTCAATATGCGGTCGGCGGGAAAGACAGCATTCTTGGCCCCCATTTCGGAAGCCAGATTGGCCAGGGTCATCCGGTCGGCCACCGAAAGGGATAAGACTCCCTCTCCGTGGAATTCAATGGACATGTAATTGGCACCCGCCGATCCAATGATCCCGATGATCCATAGACTTAAATCCTTGGCATAAACTCCGGCGGACAGTTGACCATGGAGGGTAATGCGGATCGACTCGGGCACCCGGAACCAGGTCTCTCCCCGGAACCAGAGCCCGGCTGCTTCGGTACGGTCAATTCCGGCGGCCATGGAATTGAATGCACCCGCCGTGCATGTGTGACTGTCACTTCCCACGATCAGCATACCGGGCCGTGCATAGCCTGCCATCACCTGGTGGCAGATGCCACTTCCCGAATCATGAAACTTTTCAATACCCTGCTCTGCTGCGAATTCACGGATCAACTGATAACTGTTGGCCAGTTTTGCATTGGTGGGCGGAGCATTGTGGTCCAGGACGATGACCAGCTGACCGGGGTCGTGAACCCGCTCACCACCCATTTTGGTGAATGTGGAACGGATACTGGCGGAGTTGTCATGGGTGAGAACCAGATCGGGTCTGCGGAACACAATCGATCCCGCTGGTGCCCCGAATATCTTCTCGGCAAAGGTCATCATGGCTGGAAAATTTTCTCAGATCAACCTGATCCCGCTCTTCAGGCAGTGGGTCACCATTTCGCCGGGCCAGATGGCCGACTGGATCTCCCCGATATGTGCCTTTTTGAGAAGCTGCATGGCGGTTCTGGACTGTCCTATCCCGCCTCCGATGGAGGAGGGAAGCTCATCATTAAGCAGCCTCCGGTGGAAAAGCAGTTCGGTCTTTCCGCTCTGTCCTGTGATCTCCAGCTGACTCATCAGTTCGTCTTTATCCACCCGGATCCCCATGGAGGTGATCTCGGCGGGGCACTTCAGAACCTGATTCCAGACGATGATGTCCCCGTTGAGTCCACGGTAACCTCCTTCGGTTTCCGTAATCCAGTCGTCATAATCGGGGGCCCGACGGTCGTGAGGGCGCCCGTCGGGCAGGTCGTGTCCGATCCCGATAATGAATACCGCTCCATGTTTTTCCGCTATCTTCGATTCCCGGTCTTTTGGGGGAAGATCAGGGTACATTTCGTAGAGTTGCTCAGAATGGATGAAGGTGATCTCCTCCGGCAGGAAAGGGATTATGTGGGAGTAGAAGGAGTGAATGAAGAATTCACTGCGCTTCACATTTTCCCAGACTTTGCGGACGGTGAACTTGAGATAATCCAGGGTACGCTGTTCGGGAAAGATCGCCTTCTCCCAGTCCCACTGGTCCACATATACCGAATGCAGGTTGTCCAGCTCTTCATCCGGCCGGAGGGCATTCATATCGGTGTAGATGCCATACCCTGTCTGGATATCGTAATCCCTGAGCATCATCCGCTTCCACTTGGCCAGCGATTGCACCACTTCGGCCTCCTGTCCGCGCATGTCCTTGATCGGGAATATGATGGGTTTCTCGAAGCCGTGAAGCTCGTCGTTCAGTCCCGTCCCTTTCAGCACGAAGAGTGGTGCAGTAACCCTTCTCAGCCGCAGGTCGGAAGAGAGGCCCGATTCGAAATGATCCTTCATCATCTGGATCGCCTTCTCGGTTTCTTTCAGTGTGAGCAGGGGTTTATACCCCTCTGGAATAATAAGTCTCATAGTGTGGTGATTAAAATAAACCGTTGTTCTGGTAAATTTCCATCTGCACCTCGGCAAAGGGAACAGCAGTCACTTCCGATCCCCGGCTGAGGTTGCGGATTTTTCCTGTCTGCAGGTTGACGGAGAGTTCATCTCCGTTCTCCAGGTCCAGGTCGGACAGGTCCGGGCAGGTGATAATGGGAAATGCAGCATTAATGGCATTTCTTTCATAGATCGCACCAAACGATTCTGCCACAATTCCTCCCGTTTCCAGTGCGGCAAAACAGTCCACAGCCTGTTGCCTGGAGCTGCCGGCACCGAAGTTCTTTCCCGCCACGACCAGGTCACCGGGTTTGACTTTACCTGCGAAATCCTCCATTCCTTCCAGATTGTCGAAGGTATGCTTTCCCATCTCTTCCGTGTCGGTGATCGAGAGGTACCTGTTGTGAAAGATCATATCGGTATCGATGTCGTCTTTTCGGATCACCCATGCCCTGCCACGGAGTTCCACCGGTTTCTCCTGCCGTTCCGCTCTCCTTCGGATATCAGAAGGGCGGGTAATGTCGCCAGTATGATCGCCGGAATGATCACCGGAATGATCGCCGGAAACAGCCCCGGATGGCCTGGGTTCAGGCCGTACCGGGATAGCGCCGGGCGTGGTGATAAATCCGGTAACCGCCGAAGCGGCAACCACTGCGGGAGATGCCAGGTAGACCTCTCCCTGTCCCTGTTTACCGGGGAAATTGCGGTTTCCCGTACTGACGGTCACCTCTCCCGGACCGTTCTGTCCCACCTGTCCTGCGGCGCATCCGGCACATCCGGCATTGGAGACCAGAGCTCCCGCCGATTTGAAAATATCCAGCAGTCCCTCCTCAAGGCAGTGTTGCCAGATATGATCGGTGGCGGGGACGATCTTCAGCACCACTCCATCTGCCACTTTTTTATCCTTCAGTACCGATGCTGCACTGCGCATGTCATCCATCCTGCCATTGGTGCAGCTTCCGATGAAGGCCGAGTCGATCCAGACTTTTGTTCCGGGAATACCGGAGGTGTCGTGCGGTCTGCCGGGCCTGGAGATCCGGGGAATGAACTCCGAAACATCCAGCTCGTGAACCTGTTCATAAAGGGCATCCCGGTCCGCCTCCACAGGCTCCATTTTTTTTCTGGCCCTCGATTCACAATATCTGATTACCTCTCTGTTGGGGGGTATGAGCAGAATAATGGCACCCATCTCGGTGGCCATGGATGCAATGGTGATCCGTTGGTCCAGGCTGAGCCGGTCCACAAATTCGCCTTCCAGTTCAACCGCCCTGCCCAGCAGAGAACTGGATCCGAAACGCTCCAGCAGGTTCAGTACCAAATCTTTGGCAGAAAGTGCCTGATCCGCGTTCCCCATCAAACGAATTTTCACGGAGGAAGGCACCTTGAACCATACCGATCCCTTGTACCAGGCTGCGGCAATATCCTTGTCGCCCATTCCCTGCCCGAAGGCTCCCACCGCTCCCAGAATATTGGCATGCGAGTCGGTGGAGATCGCGGTGGACCCGGGATAAGCCAGTCCCTCTTCGATCAGCACATGGGTTCCGATCCCCCTGTCGATGTCGTAAACCCTGATACCGTTCGACCTGGCATAGCGGCGGCACCGGTGCTGGTTGGCGGCATATTTCTGGTCGGACCCGGTTGGATTGCAATCGAAGGTGAAAAAAGTCCTCGAAGGATCTTTAACGGTCAGCCCGTTCTGTTCCATATGCTGAACTACATTGGCACCGCCAAAGTCCCTGGCCACCCTGGCATCAATATCTACTTCGACAATATCGCCGGGCGCCACCTGCTCTTTGCCGGAGTGAACGGCAAGGATCTTCTCAGTCACAGTCATTCCCATGATCTGCTGTTTCATCCAAAGATAGACACAAAGGCCTTCGCTTCCATATTTTCTAAAACATCTCGAAAGGATCCTCGCTCTTTTTTATAGTTTTGCGCAAACCTTACCCGTTTGCCGCGCTCCCTGCATCCGAACATCTTCAGACTCTACCTGATCAAGACTGCCAAATGGTTCATGCTCTTCATGCCCATCGTGGTACCATTCTATGAGCAGAACGGGCTGGCCATGAAGGATATCATGCTCCTGCAGGCAATATATTCAGTTGCCATAGTGGTACTCGAAGTACCATCGGGGTACCTGGCCGATGTGATCGGCAGACGAAGGACCCTGATCATCGGGGCCGTATTCGGTACACTGGGATTCACCACCTACAGCCTCAGCTATGGATTCGCCGGATTCCTGGTGGCTGAGATCATCCTGGGTATTGGCCAGAGTTGCATATCGGGAGCCGATTCGGCCATGCTCTACGATTCGCTTCTCGAACGGGGAAAGGAGAAAGAGTATACCCGTTTGGAGGGAAGGATCACCTCGCTGGGAAATATCGCAGAGGCTGCCGCAGGGATCATAGGGGGACTTCTGGCCGGGATCTCCCTTCGGATACCCTATATCGCCCAGAGTTTCGTGGCCTTCATCGCCCTTCCGGCTGCCATCACTCTGGTGGAACCGGCCCGGAAGGTACCCCTGATCAGAAAAGGAATCATGGAGATCTTTCAGATCGCCCGTTTCGCCCTGTTTCAGGACCGGCCCCTCAGAAGAAACATCCTTTTCAGCGCCATTACCGGCACTGCCACTCTGACCATGGCGTGGTTCGCCCAGCCCTTCTTCGAATATGCAGGGATCGATATCCTCTACTTCGGAGTGCTCTGGACCACCCTGAACCTGACGGTGGCCATCACCTCCTATACCGCCCACCGTTTGGAATCCCGCATCGGTCAATGGCGCTCGATCCTGCTGATCGCCATTGCCATACCGGCAGGCTATCTGGCGCTGAGCCGGTTCCATCAGGCCTGGGGACTGATCATGCTGTATCTGTTTTATCTGATCAGGGGTTATGCCACCCCCGTACTGAAAGATTATATCAACCGTATCACAGCCTCCCATATCCGGGCGACCGTGCTCTCGGTGCGGAATTTCATCATCCGGCTGCTGTTTGCCCTTACGGGACCCCTGCTGGGTTGGGTGAAAGATATCTACTCCCTCCCGCAGGCACTGACTCTGGCGGGATTCGTATTTCTGGTTTTCGGTATTTTGACGGCGATTCTTTTCCTGTCGAGCCGGAAAGAGATGGAAGACGGGATCAGAGATTACACCTCCAGGACCAGTCCGTCGTAAGCGGGACGGATATGGGAGGGGAGCTCTCTCTCCAGTTCGGACGCCCGTCCCATCTGATGGGAAAGGTGCGTCAGGAATCCCTGCCTGGGGCTTAGTTCCATAATCAGTTCCACCGCCTGGGAAAGGGTGAAATGGGAGATATGGTTCTCCCGCCTTAGAGCGTTTACCACCAGATACTTCACCCCATAGAGTTTCTCCTTCTCCGGTTCCGAGATATAATTACCATCGGTGAGATAAGCGAAATCTCCGAAGCGGAAACCCAGAACCGGCAGGCGATAATGCATCAGCCGCACGGGAATGATCTCCAGCGGACCGACCCGGAAGGGCTCCAGATGGATCAGATGGGGAATTACCCTGGGCACACCGGGGTACCTCTTTTCTGCAAAAACGTACGGGAACCCGGTCTGAAGGGCTCTCAGAACCCGCTCTTCGGCATAAATATCCATGGGTCCTTTCTGAATGAAATTATAGGCCCGGATATCGTCCAGTCCCGCGATATGGTCTCTGTGTTCATGCGTGTAGACCACCCCGTCGAGATGATCGGGACCGGCCGACAGCATCTGTTGCCGGAAATCGGGACCTGTATCGATCACCACGATCACTTCCTGGTCCTCCACCAGGATGGAGGACCGCAACCGCCGGTCCCTGGGATCGTCCGAGGTGCATGTACTGCATTTGCAGCCGATCACGGGAACACCCTGGGAGGTCCCTGTGCCCAGGAATGTAATCTTCAATTGTCGCGGGATTTGTTCATGCGCTTCACGAAGTTATAATTAATTTTACACTTCACCCTGAAGCCGCAACCATGAAAGGATCTTTACTTTTGATACCCAACACCCTCGGGAACACCGATATTCAGCTGGCCATTCCGCCAGGTACCGGAGAGCGGATCAGCCATCTCCGGACCTTTGTGGTGGAGGACCTGCGGAATGCCCGGAGGTATCTGAAACTGCTTAACAAGAAGATCGACATTGACCGCCTTACTTTTCATGAACTGAACAAGCATACAGCCGATGCTGATCTTCCCGGTTTCCTGGCCTCGGCCGAACGGGGAGAGGATACGGGACTGATCTCGGAAGCAGGCCTTCCCGCCGTGGCCGATCCAGGTGCCGCCCTGGTGCGTCATGCCCATCAGGCAGGGATCAGAGTCATCCCCCTTCCGGGTCCCTCCTCCATCTTTCTGGCCCTGATGTCCTCCGGTCTGAACGGTCAGGAGTTTGCTTTCCATGGGTATCTTCCCGTACAGCACCATGAGCGGGTGAGGAAAATCCGGGAGCTTGAGAAAGAGGTGAAAAGGACCGGGTTCACCCAGCTGTTCATGGAGACACCCTACCGTAACGAGGCCATGCTCTCATCGATCCTTGAAACCTGCGATCCATATACCTTGCTTTCGATTGCAGCGGATCTCACGATGGATTCTGAATTCGTGCACACACGGCTGGTGAAGGACTGGAAATCTGATCCCCCGAAACTGCACAAACGGCCTGCCATTTTCCTGCTGGGAAAATAATAACGAGGTTATTTTTCCTTGACCCCGCCCGGTTCGCTTTTCACCGCCAGCACCTCGATGTCGAAAAGAAGAGTTTCATAAGGGGGTATGGTCCGGAAACCGCTACCGGGATCGATCTGCTCCTCCACACCGTATCCCAATTGATATGGAATTACAAAACGGGCTTTGTCCCCCTCCCTGAGCCGGGGGAGCCCCAGGTCCCAGCCCAAAATCAGGTCCTCCTCCCCGAAGCTGAATTCGAAAGGATCTTCAACAGTTCGCCGGTCAAACACACGACCGTCCACCAGATAGCCTTTATAGGCGATTTCCACCACCGAGTCGTCGGCAATGAAATCCCCGTCACCCGGCCGGTCAATGACATAATACATTGGAATATTCAGACCGGCTTCCAGCACGGTGTCGGCATCGGGAATGGTATCCACATAAGCGTCGACCTTCGCCTGCTCATAGGCATTGATATCGGTGATCACCTCCAGCAACTCCACCTCATACTTCAGGGAAGTATAAGGATTTATGTCACCTGAACCGGAGGTGCCGTATCCCAGTTCGCTGGTAAAAAGGAAGGTGTACTGCCCGCCTTCCTTCATGAGGGTGAGCCCCTCTGTCAATCCTTCGTTGCGAGTCCCGTTCTGCATCTTATAGGGTCCGTAGAGAGCGGCGGAGTCGAAAAACTGGTTATCGAGAGCCACCTCTTCCACGTAGGACTCAAACACATTATCCTCCGGGATCGTGTAACTCACATGGTTCACCAGGACCCAGTCGTCCCGGTCAGGGGAAGTGCCGTCACCTTCCCGGTGTTCCACATAATGAAGGCCGCTGGACCTGGTTTGTGCTTCGGGGTATTCCCGCGCCTGATAAATATCGAAAAAACGCTGCTCCTGCTCCCTCTGTTCCTGGGTTTCATTCTCCCTGGTGCAGGAGCTGCTCATGAGCAGGATCATTCCTGCAATCAGCAGGGGGTTGTATTTCATGTTCTCGTGCATATTTTCCAACCGGTAAAAATAGTAAAACCAATTCTTAATTCACCTCCAGGACCTGAACGTCGATGATAAGTACCGTATTGCCCGGAATCTTCTCCCGGTCGCCGAAATTCCCGTGACCCAGGTGGGGCGGGATCAGAAACGTGGCCCTGGCTCCCTCCCTCAGTTTCTGCAGACCTTCCTGCATACCGCTCTCTACATCTCCCCTGCCCACGGTGATCACCTTCGGGTCGTTTCTTGTGGCACGATAGCAGAAAGTGCCATCCAGCTGCCTTGTCTCATAGGTGTATGTTACACGGTCGTTCCGGTCAATCCTCTCCCCTTTCCCCTTATCCCAGGTAACGATCCAGAGTCCGGAAGGAGTCACGGTGGCCTCCCATCCCACGCGATTTACAAAGGCAGAGATATGATCCTGGTGCCGCTGCTGAAGATATTGATTGGCCGACACGAACTGCTCCCTGACCCGGTCCGGCCCGGATTCCGGCATTTCCTGTACAGGCGGCTCACACGAGACCAGAAGGATTACTGTAAACATTATCCAACCCCAACTGCCGAATCGCCACGTCCCGGAATTTTTATGCAGCCGGTCAACCATCCTTCAATAATTTTTCGTATTCCGGGAGCAGTGCTTCAAACTCGCGAAGGGTCTCTTCCATGGACTTGAAAGAATCACCCCCGGCGGCATTCAGGTGTCCGCCTCCCTGGTAATGCTCCGTGGCAACCTGGTTTACCGGGAAGTTCCCCCTCGACCGGAAAGAGACCTTGATCCGGTCCTTCTTCTCGACGAACAGAGCGGTGAAGCGGATCCCTTTTACCGAAAAGGGAATATTGACGAATCCTTCGGTATCGCCTTTGCGGTGGTTGAACCGTTTCAGTTCGGCATCGGTCAGGCTGATATAAGCGGTCCGGTAGCCGGGAAGGACCACCAGTTTTTCCATCATGCAGTAACCCTGGAGCCTTATGCGGTCCACCGAGAAGGCATCATATACGTTGGCATAGATCTTATCTTTCTCCAGACCGTAGTTCACCAGATCTCCCGCAATATAAAAAACCTCGGGATAGCTGCTGGCATAATTAAAATTCCCTGTGTCGGTCATGATGGCCACATATAGACAGGTGGCAATATCTTTATCGACAATCCCGCCACCGAGGACCTCCTTCAGGAAGAGATAGACCATCTCACCCACACTTCCCCGCCATGTCTCTATGACCGAGATGTCGGCGAATGAGAGCGGATCCTCGTGGTGATCGATCAGAACTTTCCGTGCCTTCGAATCCAGCAGATGCTTCTCCAGCCCGTTCAGACGCCTGGGGTCATTGAAATCGAGACAGAAGATCAGATCCGCCTGATCCAGGATCCCCAGTGCCTTCTCCTTCTTGTAGACAAACGTGGTGGAGTGATGAATACCGGGAAGCCAGCGCAGGAAATCGGGCAACCCGTCCGGAATGATCACCTGTGCATCGATCCCCAGCTTCCGGAGGGCCAGAACGAGCGCAAGGCTCGATCCGATGGCATCCCCGTCGGGGTTGGAGTGGGTAAGCACGGCTACATTCCTTGATCCGTCGATCCATTCCCTCAGTTTTTTCACTGTGGCTGGTTCCAGCATTTTCAGGTGGATTAAGCGCACAAAGTTAAAAAATATTGAAGGTGGCTAACAAAGCCGGAGCATAATTGTTAGTAGCTTTGTTTAACCTCTTTAACCATTTAGATCGTACTCATGAGCGGAAACCTCACCTTTACCATTATCAAACCCAGGGCTGTCCGGAAAGGTTATACCGGACCCATCCTCAAACTGATCGCAGATGCGGGATTCCGGATCTCCGCATTGAAAATGATCCACCTCACCCGGAAAGTGGCTGCCGATTTCTACAATGTACATAAGGGAAAGCCCTTTTTTGAGAGCCTGGTGGACTTCATGGTTACCGGCCCCATTGTAGTGGCGATCCTGGAAAAAGAGAATGCCGTGGAGGAGTACCGGAATCTGATCGGCGCCACCGATCCGTCAAAAGCGGAGGAGGGCACCATCAGGAAACTTTATGCCGATTCGGTGCAGGCCAATGCGGTCCACGGTTCAGATTCAGATGAGAACGCTGTCCTGGAAGCCTCCTATTTCTTTCCCTTATCCGAGCGTTTCTGAATGGAAAGGATTACCGAAGCACTACCTCGTCGATCACATCCATCCCTGCGGCCTCGTTGAGTCGGGGCACCAGGGTATCTTTGATCATATCCAGCTCCTGTCGCATCACCGAGGAATGCAGGTTCACGAATAACTTCCTGTTCCTGATGGTGATGGAACTGGTCCTGCGAGCCACCTGTATTCCGAGTAATTCACCCCAGGCCTTTTTGAGCCTGTACTCGGCATACCCCTTTTCCAGGCCGTTGGCCTTCAGAAAGTGATAAAGGAGATCACCGACCTTTTTAACTTCTTTCCGTTTCATATCGTTCAGACCTGTTCCAGTTGACCCGACTGGCCGATCCGGAAAAGCCGGTGATCGGCCGGGATCTCACTCAGAATCTTTTCCATTCTCTCCTCACTGGTGTCGGTGATAAATATCTGCCCGAAGTTATTCTCCGCCACCAGCCCGATGATATGAGCCACCCTGCGGGAATCGAATTTATCGAATACATCATCGAGCAGCAGGATGGGCGGAAGCTCCTTGATCTGGCGGATAAACTCGAATTCAGCCAGTTTCAGTGCCACCAGGTACGTTTTCTGTTGTCCCTGGGAACCGCTCTTTTTCAGAGGATGTGTTCCCACCAGCATCTCCAGATCGTCCTTGTGCACACCGAAGGTGGTATACTGTACGATCCGGTCCTTCTCTCTCGATCGTTCCAGCCCCTCTCTGAAATCGGTATCATCGAGCTGAGTCTGATAGGTAAGGGTGACCTCTTCCCTTCCGCCCGACACCTGCTCATAAAACCTGGCGAAAACAGGAAGCAGTTCCTGAACGAACCGTTTCCTTTCCAGGTAAACCGGAACCCCGTAGCGTATCAGCTGCTCATCCCACACCTCCAGCACCCCGGTTGGTGAACCGGTGCCCCGGCTCATCTCCTTAAGCAGGCTGTTCCGCTGAGTGACCGCCCGATTATAGAGGATCAGATCGTCCAGGTACCTCCGGTTGTACTGTGCGATGACCCCGTTCATGAATTTCCTCCGCTCTTCACTCCCGCCATTCACAAGGATGCTGTCGGCCGGTGAGATCATCACCAGGGGAATCAGTCCGATATGCTCTGAAAGCTTCTGATACTCCTTCTGGTTCCTCTTGAACTGCTTCTTCTTCTGCCTGCGGATTCCGCAATAGATATTCTCCTGTTTGCCCAGCCGCTCGAATACTCCCTGGATGACACAGAAATCCTCTTCATATTTCACATTCTGAATATCCACCGGGTTGAAATTGCTCTTGCAGAGCGAGAGGTAATGGATGGCATCCAGCAGGTTGGTCTTCCCCACGCCGTTCTCTCCGACGAAACAGTTGATCTTCCCGGAAAACTGCAGTTCAGCCTGTCCGTAGTTCTTGAAATTGACCAGAGAAAGGGATTTAAGATGCATACACAAAATTATGATTTTATTATTACTTTTGCGGGAGTTTTTGAGAACCCAATTATTTACCGGCTTTTATAATGGCAAAACAAAAAAGTGATAAGCATTCCGACAAGAACCTGGAAGGAATTGAACAGGCGCTGACAAGGTCCGAGAGGTTCATCGAGGAGAATCAGAAGATCCTCACCTACGTCATGGGCGGGATCGTTCTTCTGCTGCTGATCATTATCGGCGGAAACCGTTACTACCTCAAGCCCCTCAACGAGGAGGCCGCCGCAGATATGTTCTATGCGGAACGCTTTTTCGAAATCGATTCCTTCAACCTGGCCCTGAACGGGTACGGTACCTATCCGGGATTTCTCAATATCATCGAAGATTACAGTTTCACTAAATCGGCCAAAATCGCCAGGTATTACGCAGGAGTATGTTTTCACCAGCTTGGCGATCATGAGTCGGCGCTGGAGTACCTGGGAAAGTTCAGGACCAACGATCTTCTGGTGGGAGCTGCCAAATACAGTACCATGGGTGATGCTTACGTGGAGCTGGGAGAACTGGAGGATGCAGTCGAAGCATACCGCACCGGAGTCGATAAGTATGAGAATGACTTTTCCTCTCCCATCCTGCTTAAGAAACTGGGGATTGTTTATGAGGAACTGGGTCAGTACGACCAGGCACTGGAAGCATACCGGAGAATTCAAACCACCTACCCGGACACCCCGGAAGGCAGGGAGATCAAGAAATATATCGGCAGGGTCGAGATCAAGTTATCCACGTAGCCCCATGGCCACCAGTCTGAAAAATCTCTCTTCATACGATCCGGCCACCATACCCGGCGGATCGTCCTTCAGGATCGGAATCGTGGTCTCGGAGTGGAATGAGGAGGTTACTGCAGCTCTTCTTGAAGGAACCCTTATCACGCTGAAAAAGCACGGAGTAAAACCAGATAATATCCTGACCCGAACCGTACCGGGCAGTTTCGAAATTCCCTTCGGCGCACGGGTGGTTGCAGAACAGTTTATGCCCGATGCAGTCATCTGCCTGGGATGTGTGATCCAGGGAGAAACACGGCATTTCGACTACATCTGCCAGGGGGTCACCCGGGGGGTGACTGAACTGAATCTGGATTACGACATTCCCTTCATTTTCGGGATCCTCACCACCGACAACCTGCAGCAGGCCCTGGACCGGGCCGGAGGAAAGCATGGAAACAAAGGGGATGAAGCTGCCATTACTGCTCTGAAGATGGCCGCCCTGAGAAGGGAGAACTAGCGGCTTTTCCGGGGTGCCGGCTTCCTGCCGGATCCCAGTTTCTTCCCCGAAGCCTGCTGTTGTTGCTGCTTCTGGATCTGTTCCAGCCTTTTAGCAAACCCGGATTTCTTCACCGGCTTGTTTTTCCTCGCATTGATCTTCTTCAGAATCTTATCTTCGTCGGTGAACTTCCTGAAGACCCAGTTCTGACCCAGAGTGATCACGTTCGCAAGGAAATAATAATAGGTCAGTCCGGCCGAAAAATTATTCAGGATGAACATAAACATGACCGGCATGATGTACATCATGGTCTTCATCCCAGGCATCTGGCTGGTCCCCGCAGTCGCCTGATTGTTCCAGCGCATGGAAAGCATGGTGGTCACCGTCATCAGAAGGGTGAACAGGCTCACATGATCGCCGTACATGGGAATGGAGAAGGGAAGATCGAGGATCGAGTCGTAGGTGGAGAGGTCATCGGCCCACAGGAACTGCTCCTGCCTCAGCTCGATGGAGGTGGGGAAGAAGCGGAACATGGCATAAAGAATGGGAAACTGCAGCAACATCGGGAGGCACCCTCCCATGGGATTGGCCCCCGCTTTCTTATAGAGCTCCATGGTCGCCTGCTGCTTCTTCATGGCATCCTCTTTCTTGGGGTATTTCTCATTGATCTCGTCCACCTGTGGTTTCAGGACCCGCATCACTGCCTGAGACTTGTAGGAACGGTAAGTGAGCGGGAACAGAGCGGTCTTGATAATCAGAGTCAGCAGAAGAATGATAATCCCGAAATTAACGATCCAGTTGCTGAGCCAGTTGAAAATGGGAATCACCACATAGGCATTGATCCACCGGATGAGTGATCCGCCTACCGTCACCACGTTCTCAAGGCCCATGTCGCCATACTCTTTCAGGCGGGTAAAACTGTTGGGGCCGAAGTAGAGCTGCATGCCAAAATTCTGATCGCCGGTCCGGTCGTAAGGCATATCGATGGAGGACCGGTAGTGCCGGACATAGGGGCCGGGATCAGTGAACCGCTGCTGGTACATGTAGGCGCCGTCGAAAAACTCATCGGCGATCAAGATGGTGGAGAAGAACTGATGGGAGAAAGCGATCCACTTGATACGGGTGGTCTCGGTGGCCTCCTCGATCTCTTTCTTTGAACGGGTCTTAAAGTTCTCCACATCGCCCCCGTGGAATTTGTAATAGAGGGTTGTGTAGGTAGATTCGTTCTGGTATCCCTTCTCCTGGGAAGGTGCATAGAAATCAATATTGAATTCCATCCGGTCGGTCCGGTACTGATCAAGCCCCTGAAGCCGGATATCGTAATCGACCATGTATTCCCCTTCGAAAAGCCTGTAGATATAACTGATCGAAGTCGATTCCGAGACTTCCAGATGCATGGTCAGCTGCTGATAGTTCCTGCCGTCCTCACTGACACGTGACTCGATCTCGGGAGTGAAATAGAGTTCCTGGGTATTGATACCCCGGTTATTGGCGAAGAACCTGAGTGCAAAAATGGTAGAATCCCCGTCAAACAGATAGAGAGGAAGGGAGTCGTGCGTCTGGTATTCCTTGAGCTCCACCGTATATGGCCTTCCGCCCAGCGTGCTGAGTACCAATCTCAGCCGGTCGTTCTCCAGAACAACCCTCTCTTCGGAGCCTACGGCCCGGGAGGCAAAATCTCCCAGCTCTTCAGTGAGCTGGCCCATGGAGACCGAGTCGCCTCCTTCCGGCGACTCCATGAGAATATCAGGCGCTTCGGCCTGCTGACTCTCCTGCTCCATAGCTCTGATCTGTTCGGCCCTGGCAATGGAGTCGAGCCTGCGTCTCTCCTCCATCTGAGCTTCTCTGGCCGGTTTGGTGAATATGCTGTATCCCACCAGGATGAGACCGATCAAAGCCAGACCTATAATTGTATTCCTATCCATTTTTCTTCCGGGAAAATGTTAAGGCACAAAAGTAATGTTTTGGCCAGTAAATCATCAGAAAATGAGGCAAAATCGGTAAGAATTCGGTCACCGGGCCGTCACCTCCTTCTCTGCTTCCAGTACATATTCGACGGCCGCCCGGATGAAAGCAATGAAGAGGGGGTGCGGATTCAGAACCGTGCTCCGGTATTCGGGATGGAACTGAGTGCCGATGAACCAGGGATGGTCTGTCTGCTCCATGATCTCCACCAATCCGCTTTCGGGGTTGATCCCCGTGGAGATCATCCCTGCTTTTTCAAATTCTTCCAGGTAATCGTTGTTAAACTCATAGCGGTGCCTGTGCCTCTCGCGAACCATCTCGGCTCCATAGGCTATCTGAACTTTCGATCCTTTTTTCAGGGAACAGGCATATCCTCCGAGCCTCATGGTTCCGCCTTTTTCCGTCACACCTTTCTGTTCCTCCATCAGATCAATGACCGGATGCCTGGTGATATTGGTCATTTCGGTAGAGTGCGCATCGGAGTATCCCAGCACATTGCGGGCAAATTCGATCACGGCGCACTGAAGACCCAGGCAGATTCCGAAGAACGGAATCCTCTTTTCCCGGGCAAAACTGACCGACAATATCTTTCCGTCGATACCTCTGTCTCCGAATCCGGGAGCCACCAGGATTCCGTCGAATCCCTGCAGGGTATCTTCCACGTTATCCGCAGTAATCCTTTCGGAATGGAGGCAGGTGATATTCACCTTTACCCCGTTGATGGCACCGGCATGGGTGAGCGATTCGATGATCGATTTATACGAGTCGTAAAGCTCCACGTATTTACCCACGAGAGCGACCCTGATGACCTTTTCCGAGCTTTTCAATTTATTGATGAAATCTTTCCACTCTTTCAGGTCGGGCGTATCCGTGGGAGTGATATTCAGATTTTTCAGAACCTGAACATCCAGCCCCTCCTCCTTCATCAGAAGGGGAACTTCATAAATGGTGGATACGTCGATGGATTGAATAACTGCATTCAGCTCCACGTTGCAAAAGAGTGCCACCTTCTTCCTAAGGTCCTTTTGCAGTTCATGTTCGGTCCGCAGAACCAGTACATCGGGCTGGATTCCATTCTCCAGCAGCACCTTGACCGAATGCTGGGTAGGCTTGGTCTTTAGTTCGCCCGAAGCGGAAAGGAAAGGGACCAGTGTCAGGTGGATAAAAACCGTATTCTCATCGCCAAGGTCCCATCGAAGCTGCCGGACCGCTTCAATATAGGGGAGCGATTCGATATCGCCGACCGTTCCGCCGATCTCGGTGATAATAATATCATAAATGTTCTTTCTGCCGAGCAGGGTAATCCGCCGCTTGATCTCATCGGTGATATGGGGGATCACCTGAACAGTCTTTCCCAGGTAGTCGCCCCTCCGCTCCTTATTGATCACCGATTGATAGATCCTTCCGGTGGTCACATTGTTGGCCTGGGAGGTCTGGATATCCAGGAAACGTTCGTAATGGCCCAGATCCAGGTCGGTTTCGGCACCATCATCGGTCACATAACACTCCCCGTGCTCGTAGGGATTCAATGTCCCGGGATCGACGTTTATATATGGATCCAGCTTCTGAATGGTTACCCTGTATCCCCTTGCCTGAAGGAGCCGTCCCAGGGAAGCGGAAATAATACCTTTACCCAGGGAGGAGGTTACCCCCCCCGTTACAAACACATACTTTGTATTACCCAAAATGGAATAGATTAAGTTCCGGAAAACAAAAGTAAAGATTAATTTGCACTTTCCATATCATCCAGGATCCGGATCTTCTCTTCCAGAACCCATATCCGTTCCTTTGCCGATTCGATCTTCTGATGGAACTCCTGGATGGTCTCCTCCGAACTGTCGGATTGCTTGATGAATCCGATATTATTCTCCCACAACCCGATATCGGTCCTTAGCTGCTGAAGTTTGTTCACCAGTTTATCCCGCTCGAAATTGAGTTTCATCTCCGAACGGGGTGCATGAATAATCCCTTCCACCCGGTTGCGGAACTTGAAAATGCTCCGCTCCGGTTCACTCATCCCGATCCGTTCCAAAAGTCTTTCCTGGGCCTTTCTGTAGTCCTCCTTAATGGAATCTTTTCTGGAGGAGGGCACAAAACCGATCTCGTTGAACCTCGACTGAAACTCTTCCACAGCTTTCACATTCTCCTCCATGTTATCCGAAGGATTATACTGGTTCATCTCCGTGATCAGACTCTCCTTCGCCTTCAGGTTTTCATTGAAATTGGAATCTGCATCTTTAAAGAACTTCTGCTTCCTGTCGAAAAAGGAATCACATGCCCGCCGGAATCTTTTCCAGATCCTATCCGACTCTTTCCGGGGCACCGGGCCGATCTCTTTCCACCTTTTCTGCAGCCTGATCAGCTCATGCGTGGTCTGCTTCCAGTCCTCGCTTTTACTCAGCCTCTCTGCCTCTTCGGTGATCTCCATTTTCAGCTTCAGGTTCTCTTTCTGCTCCTCGTAAGCAGCCGAATAGAATTCTGCTTTATTGTTGAAAAATACATCGCAGGCCCTCCTGAAGCGGGAATAAATGGCATTGTTGTCCTTCTTGGGGGCATACCCTATGGTTTTCCAGGTTTTCTGGATATCCAGCACCTTTCTGGTCTTTTCCGCCCAGGCGCCGTGGGAATCATATTTGACCGCGGCAATCGCCTCCACTTTTTCACAAAGATCGATCTTCTTTTTCAGGTTTTCCTGCAGCGACTCCTTCAGGCGGGCATGATATTCCTGGTGCTTCTTATTGATCACCGAAGTGGCCCTTTTAAACCTCTCCCAGATCTCATCTCTGTTCTCCCTGGGCACTGGTCCGATCTCCCGCCACCGGGCATGCATCTTTTGTAATGCCCTGAATGCCTCGACAATGTTATTTTCCTCCTGAAGCTTTTCTGTCCGTTCACACAGCTGTGCCTTCAATTCGAGGTTCTTTTTCAGGTCCAGGGCCCTCAGCTCCCTGTTGATCCGGACATAGTCATTGAACTTATCGACGAAGTAATTATAGGAATCCCACAGGTCCTTCAGATTCTGCTGCGGGACGATCCCCGCTGCAAACCATTGTTTCTGCAGCTCCTTGAATTTCCGGAAGGTGACTTCGAAGGTCTCCTGCCCTTCCATCAGGATCCTGAACTGATCCAGGATCTCCTGCTTCTTCTCCAGGTTCTCCTGCTTGGTCTTCTCCAGCTGGCGGGTGAACTCGGCTTTCAGCTCCCTGTATTTGTTGAGGAGGGCTTTCATTTCCTGCTCCACGGGATCCTCCATCGGCTTGAAATCCTCCAGATCCCCCCCCTCCGCCAGGAAGTGTTTCTTCTTCTCCTCCTGCTCGTCATGGACCTTGTCGTAAAAGGCCTGACGAATCTCCTCCACATCTTTCCGGATATTCCCCCTGGCAGGATTGTCCAGCTTCTCGCTCATCAGTTTCACCAGGTCCTCCTTGCTCAGCAATCCGAAATTGAGTCGCTCCTCTTCCTCCTCCTGCTCCTGATCGTCCTGATCATATTCGTCATAGGAACTGTTCTTTTGCTGTTCCTCTTCATCATCGATCAGCTTTATGCTATCCTTATTCCTGGGACGCCGCTTCTTTTCATTCCCTGTATCCTCCTCATCCCCTGTATCCTCCTCATCCCCTGTATCCTCCTCATCCCCTGCATCCTCTTCATTACCTGTTTCCTCTTCAGCCGGTTTCTCCCCTTCGGATTCTGTGCTTTTTGCCTTTATCGTCTCCTGGGGTTGATCGGCATCCCCCGTCTCCTGCGGTTGATCGGCATCCCCCGTTTCCTGCGGGGTGTCTTCCCTTTCTCCCTGAACGGTGTAAGCGACCCTGGGGGGCTCCTTCCCCTCCTCGTTTTCACCGGGGACTTCCGAGGCCGGTTTGGTGGGTCTTTCAGGTTCGGGTTCTTCAGGTGTATCGGGCTCCGGCGTGCCGGGGACTTCCGGAACAGGACGGTCCGGAGTTTCCGGAACAGGCTTTCCGGGTACTTCAGGGACAGGGCGGTCGGGCATCTCCGGCACCTTCCGGTCGGGCATTTCGGGATGGTTTCCGGAGGAGTCTGTCGCCTGAGAAGACTCTTTCGGGGGCTCCGGGCTTGTTCCCGGATTATTTTGGGGTGGATCTCCCGTGCTGTTTTCTGATGGGGGATCTGACGGGCCCTCGGTGTTTTTTTCCGGTTGAGGACCTGCAGGGTCTCCGAAGTTGTTTTCTGATCGAAAATCTGAGGGTTTCCTGTTGTCGGCTGGCACACCTTCCCACTCCCCTTCGGATCGGCTGCCCCGGGTAATCGGCGGCTTCCTCATGGGATCATTTGCGTCACTATTATTCATAACAGGTAGAGGGTTTTTGCGTTTTCTGACTACGCTAGTTTCCAGGCTTATTGATACAATTTAAGCAAATTATTTTCAAATCAGCCTTTTTGTATGCAAATATCCTTTAGCTTCCATTTCTGACCTATGTAAGTCTAACAACCAATATCACCATTGGTTTATTTGTACATTTACCTCAAATCTTATTGCATGCGTATTGATATTATCACCGTTCTGCCACCCTTGTTATCAGGCCCGCTGGACCACTCCATCATCAAGAGAGCCAGACAAAAGGATGTGGTCCAAATCGAGGTCCACGACCTGAGGGATTACTCCACTGATAAACACAGGCGTGTGGACGACTACGCCTTCGGAGGCGATCCGGGGATGGTGATGAGCGTTGAACCTATCCACAGGGCCATTACCCAGCTCACCTCTCAACGCAGCTATGATGAGATCATCTATACCTCACCTGATGGAGTCCCATTCAGTCAGGGTATAGCCAACAGGCTCTCGATCATGGAAAACCTCATCATCCTCTGCGGGCACTATAAGGGAGTGGATCAGCGGGTCCGCGACCACCTGGTGACAATGGAGATCTCGATCGGCGATTTTGTCATGACCGGCGGTGAAATTGCTGCAGCGGTGATCACCGACAGCGTGGTCCGGCTTCTTCCAGGCGCCATGTCAGACGAAACTTCGGCTCTGTCCGATTCCTTTCAGGACGGCCTCCTGGCCCCACCCGTCTACACCAGGCCTGCAGACTACAAAGGCTGGAGAGTTCCGGATATCCTGCTCTCCGGACATGCTGCCAGGATCGATCAGTGGAAGCATGAACAATCCCTGGAGCGAACCCGCAGGTACAGACCGGACCTGCTGGATAAAGAGGAGTCGTAATCCTAATCGTTCTGCTGCCGCTCACAGATCCTGGCGTAATCACAACTCCTGCACCGGTCCTCCCTGCCGGTCTGATCGAAAGGGATACCGGGATTAAATATCCTGGAGACAGTCTGCTCCAGTTTTTCCGGGAACTCGGCCTGCCATGAATCGGAACGGACCAGCGGCATTTTATCCGACCTCGCACCGATGGTGAAACCGGGATCATACTGCTCCCGTTTCAGGTACTTCATTACATAGAGGCCGGGCAATACCGATTCCCCGGGGTACTTATCCGATATCAGCCAGGCATAGAGCAGAGCCTGAAGTGCGGCTCCGTTCCGCCCGGCATTCAGCGGATCGAAAAGTGATTCGATGAAGGGAAAGGACTGAGTGGCATTTCCGGTCTTGTAATCGATGACCCTCAGCTGCCCGTCCACCCGGTCGACCCGGTCGATTTTTCCCCCGATCCGGACCTTCAGCAGCGTTCCGCTCCTGTCGATCTGCATCTCGCGCATATAGGTGGTTTCAGTGGAGACCAGCTGAAAAGGAGCAATGGCTATGTCAGTGGTGAATACTCTTTCCAGAAACCTCTGCATGACGGTCAGGGCAATAATGTTCCTCCCCTCGATCTTCTCCGCCCTGCCGTGATGATGCACCCGGAGGAACACCTTTTCGAGCAGCTCCTGCGGCCTGTTCGATCCGGCCAGACCGGTGAGTGCCTCCGGGGTGATCCATCTTTTTGAGTTTACGGCCAGCTCTTCATACAGCAGACTGATCGTATCATGGACCACGGTGCCAAAACCGGAGGCATCGATCTCCTCTTCCACCTGCATCGTTTCTCCAATTCCCGCCAGATAGCGAAAATAAAACCTCAGGGGACAGTCGATGTAGGCATTGATGGCCGAGGCAGAAAGGTACCTGTGATCACTGTCCGGAGAAGGTTTTGTGAAACGGGCCAGCAACTCATCGATCCTTTCTGTGTGGGGGATGGTAACCGGAAAGGCCTGCCTGGCTTCCACGGTGAAACCGGGTCGCCGCACCTGCAGATCCTTTTCGAAGATCAGCTGATACAGGTAACGGCTCCTCTCCCCGGACCGGATTCCCTCTGAACTGCTGTTGTACAAGAGATCCACCCTTTCCGCACGCTGCAGCAACCGGTGGAAATAGTAAGCATAAATAGCATCCATATCTTCCCGGGAAGGCATTCCGAAAGCCAGTCTCAGAGTATACGGAACATATGACTGGGGTGGTGAGGATGCAGGCATGATATCCTCATTCATGGAAAGCATGATCACATGCCGGAAGTCGAGCAGCCTCGTTTCCAGAATCCCCATCACCTGGAGTCCGGTCAGGGGCTCCCCCTCAAAGGGAATACGGGTGGAGGAGACCAGTCTCCGGAAGAACCGCTCCATGGTTTTCAGGGGAAGGTCGGGCCGCTGAACAAGCCATGATTCGATCTGGTGCAGCAACATGATCATCTGAAGGATGGCAGCCCGGTCCAGCTCGCCCGGTGAAGACTCCCCTTCACTTGCCCGGTGATCCAGGATCTCCTGCAACACCTGTTTCAGATAATTCTGCATGGCGATAGCTCCATCCACACGGCGAAAGAGAATCCTCGCCGGATCCTCATCCATCATTCCGGAGCTGATCCAGAGAAGGTTGGAACAGACCACTTCATCCAGGAGGCCTCTGATAGCGGGACCGGTCATCGGGTGTATCAGTGGGTGCAGAAGCAGGTCTGTGACATATCTGTGGTAAAACAGCCATTCTCCTCCCTCGTTTTTCCTGCAATTGGACTGCAACCGGAAGAGAAGGTCTGTCAGGTGTGCCGGAGGAGTGCTCTTCAGAGGGTAGCCCATGGTGATATTCACCTCTCCGATACTTTCCGGAAGGGAGGTGAGTACAGGGATCAGAAGATCCTCGTCGCAAAGGACCAGGGCAGTATCCGTCCCTTCACGGAGTTCTTTCGGATCATGATCCTCCAGGATCCGGTGGACCATCTTGGCCTGAAGGACATTGGTAGGTAACTCCATGATCCTGAATTGTTTTTCACTTTCCAGGCCACGGAAGGTATCCAGTTCAACCGGAGCGGAAAATGTTCTGATATGTTTTTTCAAAAACCTTCCTGCCTCCTTTTTCTCCGCGTTTACATAACTCTGGTCATAATCCCAGTAAAACTCCGCACCATGGGACCGGAGCCATTCAAATATCTGCTCCTCGCATGAATTCAGGGCATTGAATCCGGCCACGATCATAAATTCCTCCTGAGGCGGATCCATAAGCCGCCCAAGGATCCGGTCTGCGATCTCCCGGTAGAGCATACCGGGGTAGCCCTGCCTCCGCGCAGTCAATTCCTCCCGTAACCTTCTGTAGAGCAGTGGCAGCCGTTTCCATGTTTCCAGGAACTCTGCCTTCTCCCTGGTACGATCCCCCTTATAGAAACCTTCCCAGAATTGCCTGATGAAATTCAGTTGCCGTTCATCCAGACCTGCCAGAGGCTCTTCCAGCTGCTTCAGATCGATCACATTGGTAAAAAGCTGATCCGCATCCACCATGTATTTGTCGATCTCATCAAAATCGCGAAGCATGATTTCTCCCCAGTGAAAAAACTCATCAAAGGACTCGGATTCGGGAACCACCTCCCGGTAAAGATCATAGAGAAGAAAAAGCGTCTCCACGGTATCGCTTTGTTCCAGAACGCTGATCTCTGAGATATATTCCGAAATGGAACTGATCAGGGGAGACCAGCAGGTCTTACTCAGGTGCTTCGCCAGGTGTTTCCGGAGAAAGACCCCCGCTCTTCGGTTAGGGAGGATCACCCTCACCTTTTCCAGGTGTGACGAATGCAACTCTGCTATCCGCATGGCGAGTGACTCGAGTATCGGTCTCATTTACTCCTCCCTGAATTTTTTACCCTGCCAACTGTTATGCCGTTCCAGAAGTTCCTCAAACATACCGAGCACCCGGTCGTACCGGATTCCCCACCCCTCTCCGAAAGCCTTACCCGGTGCAACCTCCCCGGCGATCCTTTCCACGACCATTCCGGGCCGGAGATGTTCCAGCAGTTCCATCATCAGCTCCAGGTAGGATGCAAGGGTGAACTCCGCGAAATCGCCCGGGCGTTCCCGGTACTCCCTCTCCATGGGGGTCCCTCGGATCACCTGGAGCTGATGAAATTTCACCGAGTGCAATGGCCAGCGGGAAATGACCCTGGCACTCTCCAGAAAATCATCCCTGGTCTCTCCGGGCAGCCCTAGGATCAGGTGGCCTCCTGTCCGGATTCCCCTTGAGGCCGTCTCCCTGACCGCCCGTTCTGTAGCTGCTACATCATGGCCACGATTGATCCTTCGAAGGGTCCGGTCACTGACCGATTCGATCCCGTATTCCACCACCACGTGGTGGGTTTCCGATAGTGAGGTGAGGTAATCCAGGATCGAAGGGTTCACACAGTCGGGACGTGTTCCCACCACGATACCTGCCACACCGGGGACTGAAAGGGCCTCTTCGAACCTGGAGCGGAGAATGTCCAGGGAGGCGTAAGTATTAGTATAGGCCTGGAAGTAAGCAAGAAACTTTCTCACCCGCCGGTATCTGTTGCGGTGGAATGCCATTCCCTGGAGGATCTGTTCGGTAATGGATTTTCCGGGCCGGTTGTAGGACGGATTGAAAGCGCTGTTGTCGCAGAAAGTGCAGCCCCCCACTCCACAGGTACCGTCGCGGTTGGGACAGGTAAATCCTGCATCCAGGGTGATCTTCTGGATCCTTTCACCGAACTCCCTGCGGAAGTAATCGCTGTAGGCATTGAACCTTCTGTCTGTTCCCCAGGGATAGTTCATTTACGTTCGATTTGCTTCGTCCGGCCGAGTTCCACATACCACAGATATCCCTCCACAACACCATATCCCATCTCCTCCAGGTGATCCATGTAGGAGGTCACCTGAGCTTTGTGCGACTCCTCCTCCCTGCTTCCGAATTTCAGATCGATTACCGTTGCCCGGTCACCATCCACCACCACCCGGTCCGGCCGGAGAGTATGAGTTCCTCCGGCCAGGATAGAGCGTTCATTATACACTTTTCTTCCCGGTCGTTCATCGTACCAGCCCGCGATGGCAGGATCCCGGATCAGACCCCGGATCCGCTCCTCCAGCCGGGTCATCTCTCCCGGAGGGACAAGCCCGCTTCGCCGAAGCCTCCTTAATTCGGGCCCCACATCCTTTTCTGTAACGATCCTGGAAAATACCCGGTGCATGGTGTTCCCGTACCAGCGGGCTGTGGAGGAAAGAGGTTGGTCCCCCGGAGAGATCCGGTGACTGCTTACACTGAGTTTCACCCGGTGCCCCGGACGGGTGACCGGATAGGAGCTGAAACGGAATCCGTCAGCCCATTCCTCCTTCTCCGGTTCGCTTTCCGGGGAGATCTCCCCGATCCTGACCATGGGGCCTTCCAGGTGGGACTGCAGCGATTTCAGGGCGGGTCCCCTCTCCGGTTCCTGCGTCATGATCGCTTCCAGGACTCCCCCCATATCCCTCAGCTCTCTGTTTTCCCTACTTGGAGCGGCAATATACAGGATTTCCCGTGCCCTGGTGAAGGCCACGTAAAGCAGATTGAGATTGTCCATATAGCCCTTCATCCGTTCCAGAAAGTAGAATTCGGAAAAAATGGTCTGACGCAGGTTCTTGTTGAATTGAAGGGGGATTACCGGTACCCGGTCGAACGGCGTTCCCTCTGTGGGGCACCATATGATCCGGGATCGCTGGTGTCCGGTGGTGACCTCCCAGTTGCAGAAAGGAATCAGTACAGCTCTGAATTCCAGCCCCTTGGACTTGTGAATGGTGAGGATACGGACCGAATCGGAATCTTCGGTGACGGTGAGTGTTTTGTTTCTGCCTCTCTCCTCCCAGAACTGAAGGAATTCTGTCACTCCGGGCGATGTATTTCTCGACAGTTCCATCACCAGATCCTGCAGCGCCTGAAGGTAAGGCAGGTGGGAGGAGGCCTTATCCAGTCCAAGCAGCACGATCAGGCTCTCAATCAGGTCGTAGAGAGGTCGCTGCCTTAATCCCGGCAAACGATTCCGGAGCATTTCCGGAAGAACCTGGTCCACCGTCACGCGGGTCTCAAAAAAATTCCCGGTCGATAATGTCTCCTCTCCCCTGACCAGATGAAGCAGGTGTTTCAAATGAGCATTGTTCAGCTCATCCTCCGGATAAGCCATATACCTCAGGATGGCGAGGATCAGTGTAACAGCCGGATTGCCGGTGAGCAGCAACGATTCGTTGGAAACCAGACGATAAGAGTGGCGGTTTTTGCTTTTTCGGGCATGATCCAGAAGATAGTTAGCCACCCTGACTCCCTCTCTCCTGGTACGAACCAGGATGGCGATCTCACCCGGATCCATTCCGCTGGCAAGGATTTCGTCGATCCAAACTGGGATGCGTTCGATGGCCCTCTCCTCAAAGGTTCCCTCCTCTTGCTCATCCATCCACTGGAGCCTTACAGCACCTCCTGTTCCTCTCCGGTTTTCCGGTATTTGCTGGACCACGTCGGAATAAGCTCTGTTGAAACCGAGGACCATTTCATCAATCCGCTCAGGACCGACTGTGGAAGAACCCAGTTCTTCCCCGATTTCATTGCTGAGCACCTTTTGAGCAAGCTGGAATACCGTATTGTTGAACCGGATGATATTCTCGCTGCTCCTGTAGTTATGCAACAGGGGGGTCTCCTCCACTCCCTGGGGGGAAAAATCGCCGGACAATTGTGTGGCAAGGATATTCCAGTCGGAATTCCGCCAGCGATAGATCGATTGTTTCACATCCCCTACCACCAGGTTTCCATAACCCTGGGCCAGTGAATTCTTTATCAGGGGGGTGAAATTCTGGTACTGGAAGACCGAAGTGTCCTGGAATTCATCCAGCATGATATGCTGGTATCTGCTACCGGTCCGTTCATAGATGAAGGGGACCTGATTCCCTCCGATGATCCCCCGGAGGAACCGGCTGGAATCGGTGATCAGGAAGAGATTCTGTTCCCTGGTATAGGTCTGCACCTCTTCCCACAGGTCGCCCAAAATCCCCAGGGTATAAAAATGGCTGCGGATCGCCCGTAATGATAGCTGCATCCGGTAATGGCCGTATAGCTCCTGATAAAGGGGCAGCAGCCGATCCAGGGTCAGCTCCTCCAACTCTTTCGGCGACTTTTTCGTCAGCCATTTCTCCGGATCAATCAGAGCCTCCAGTTTCGACTCGGTGAAACGGACCTCCTCATCACGGGCGGCTTTCAGGAAAAGCGAGGGAGGAGAATTTCCCTTCAGCCGGAAATCAGTCACCTCCCACCCTGCATCTTCCATCAGCCTGAGAGCCCTGATCCCGGTATCGCTCATCCGGCGTTCAAGTCGTTCCCCAATCTCCTCCAGATCGGAACGATAACCCTCCAGATTCTGCTTTCCGATCACACTCAAATCATATTCGAGGAAGATCGCCTGGAACGATTCCCGGAAAAGTTCCTGTCCCAGCTCCACCATGTCCCTTTTGAAGTTCCATGAACGTTCCTCCTCCATCCGCTCCTCGGCAAAACGGATCAGCCATTGCTTCAGGTCGCTGTCACCCGGCAATTTCTCGAATAGCCGGTCGGCCGCCAGTGACAGGATACGGTCAGTGTCCAGTTCCAGGTTATATCCCGGTTGGATCCCGATCTCTTTTGTAAACACGCGGATGACCGACTGAAAGAACCTGTCGATGGTCCCCACCGAAAACCAGGAATAGTCGTTCAGGATCGTGCTGAGCAGCTCTCCCGCCTTACTGCTGATCTCCGGTCCACTCAACCCGGTGACTTTCCTGAGATACTCCATCTCCCCCCCTGCCCCCGGCTTGCCGTTACTTGAAAGCAGGTAGAGCCGGTTCAGGATCCGGTGTTTCATCTCGGCGGCTGCTTTGTTGGTGAAGGTCACCGCCAGGATATTCCGGTGGACCCCGGGCCTTGAGAATAAAAGTTTCAGGTACTCCAGGGTCAGGGCGAAGGTCTTGCCCGATCCGGCGGAGGCCCTGTATACGCTCAGGTGAGACATCCCATAAATGTAAGAGATTTCTTATTTTTGAGCATCACCCAATTCACCTTAATCGCGTGAAAAAAATTTTGGTTATGACCGTCATCGCCCTTTTTTGGGTGTTGCACACGGCAGGTCAGTTCAACACCGGAGCTTCCTACATTACGGTAGCCACACAGGCCCTTCAGAGTTTTCAAAGCACCTCCAGTGAATTCGGCAGCAATGTGAATGGGCTCTCCTTCGGCTTTGTCCCGGAGGCCGGATATTTCATCCGGAACCGCCTGTCGGTGGGTGGTCTGGTATTTGCAGACCTGGAAAGAACCCTGGGTGAGTTCGGCTACAGTGAATACAGGTTTGTATTCGGATCGCCTTCGAGGCCAGACTGCTTTACTCCTTCGCCAGGGAATGGAACCGGGAGGGGGGCGGTCACCACAACGTCCACGAGGTGATGGCGCTGATCGGCATCTCTCTTTTCTTTTCGGATCTGACCTTTATCTCCAACAGGGGCCAGCTGGTGGAATAGCGGTTCTTTCGTTGAACAGCGGTCTGCCGTGGGAGTTCCGGTCCTCCGGTGGAGTTGCGGTCCTCCGGTGGGGTTCCGGCCCGCGGGTGGAACAGTGCCCGTCCATTGGCTTTGCAGCCAGCTCTCAGGCACAATTCCCCGAAATTCTTCCCCGTGATATGCGAGCGCCGAATGATAATACATGGATAGAAGATGAGGTTGTTTCTGCTATTTTTGAGAGGGTCCCGTTTTCCGGTTTCAGGAAATAACAAAAAAGTTGGTTTTTGAAAAACAGGAAATTTAGCTTAAGGATAAATTTGAATTCGTAGAGCTCTAATTGTCGCTTTATCTGATATTTAGGTAAAGCAACAAATTTGCTGTGTTTTGGAGAAAAGTTGCAAAAATGTTTCATAAGTAACATCCTTGCAACATCGTGAAATACGAAAAGAGGATATCCAGAGAAAACTCTCAAAAATCAGCAGATCCTGAATCTCAGAAGCCAGCAGTTTGAAAAGCAATCTCTTTGGGCAAGAGCATGATTCGATCTTCGACCCTCCATTCAGATAATCCGCTCCTGTCAATCTAATAAACAACCCTCTTATGCAGCCTCCCTTCAATTTGTTATTTTTGCGGCAGATGAAGGCGAATAACAAAAAAGTGGTGGTGGGTCTCTCCGGCGGAGTCGATTCCAGTGTGGCGGCGCTCCTTCTGAAGCAGCAGGGGTACGAGGTGACCGGTCTTTTCATGATCAACTGGAAAGATAAGACCGGGGTGATCGATGCCGACTGCCCCTGGGATGAGGATGTGGACTTCGCTGAAATGGCGGCGCGGAAACTCGATATTCCTTTTCATGTGGTCGATCTGAGTGGTCCATACCGCCAGAGGGTGATCGAGTACATGTTTGCCGAATACCAGAAGGGGCGCACTCCCAATCCCGATATTCTCTGCAACAGGGAGATCAAGTTCGATGCTTTCATGGAGGCAGCCGAAGCGTACGATCCCGGTTTTGTGGCCACCGGACACTATTGCAGAAAGGAAACGATCAGAGTGAACGGAGAGGAGGTCCACCGATTGCTGGCCGGTGAGGACTCTCAAAAGGACCAGAGCTATTTTCTATGTCAGCTCTCCCAGCAGCAGCTTTCCAGGACTCTGTTTCCCATTGGCCATCTGACCAAATCCCAGGTCAGGAAACTGGCCGCGGAACATGCACTCCCCTCCGCCCAGAGGAAGGATTCACAGGGCATATGTTTCGTGGGAAAGGTCCACCTGCCGGTCTTCCTTCAGCAGAAGCTGAAAGCCCGGGAGGGTAATATTTTCGAGATCCCCGCATCCCTGGAGCGATACCGCGCCGAGAACTACGGCGCAGATGATCTGGAGAGGCTCACGGCTCCCCGAACCTATGAGAAGGAAGAGGGGGAATGGGTGGGCAAGCACCAGGGAGCTCACTTTTTTACCATCGGTCAGCGAAAAGGCCTGAATGTGGGAGGGAAACCGGAACCGCTCTTTGTGATTGACACCGATGTGGCAAACAACCGCATATTCGTGGGACAGGGCCAGTCACATCCAGGCCTCTACCGGAAAGGACTGAAAGTGCTTCCCGAAGAGATCCACTGGGTCCGGCCCGACCTGGCCATGGAACCTGGCGAGCAGAGGGAGTTCCAGGTCCGGATCCGCTACCGGCAGCCGCTGCAGGAAGCCACCCTGCAAATGACCGCAGAAGGGCTCTATATCATATTCCGTCAACCTCAGCGGGGGATCGCACCCGGGCAGTTCGCCGCCTGGTACCGGGAGGGGGAGGTGATCGGTTCGGGGGTGATCCACGCCTGACCGGCGCACAGGAAGGTGATCCGCGCCTGATCCCGGCACCGCAGACTCACCTTTTGTGCAGGCCGCACTCCTTCTGATCCCCATTCTCCCACCACCAGCGTCCGGCTCTTACATCTTCCCCGGGAGAGATGGCACGGGTGCAAGGCTGACATCCGATACTGGAAAATCCCTTGTCGTGAAGTTCGTTATAGGGGATCCTGTGCTCTTCTATATAGGCCCGGACCTCCTTTTCGCTCCAGTTGATCAATGGATTGATCCTGATCAGGCCGTTGACTTCATCCCACTCCACCAGCTTATTGAAAAAGCGCGCCACCGACTGGTCTTTCCTGAGCCCGCAGATCCATGCTCTTTTTCCGCTGAATGCCCTGGGCAGCTGCGCCACCTTCCTGATCCCGCAGCAGAGCTTCCGGTTCTCCACACTCTCGTAAAACAGGTTGACACCGTGCCGGCTGACCATCTCCTCCACCTTCCGTGCATCGGGATAATAGACCCTGATCCGGATGCCGAAATGCTGGTTGGTACGGTCGATCAGCTCATAGGTCTCGGGAAACAGCCGTCCGGAATCCAGGGTGAAGATCTCCGCATCTCTGTTATGGCTGCAAACCATATGGGTAAGGACCTGATCTTCCAGTCCCAGGCTGGAGGAGAGAACGATCTCCTGCCCGAAATGGTCCAGGAAATAGCCGGTCACCTCCTCTGCGGTTCTCCCCCTCAATGCTTCATTCCACTGCTCGATCTGCCTTGTCTGTTCCGCTGTTGCCTCCATATCAACTTTCATAAGAATCCAGCCTGCCCATGTCGATCCAGGTATCGTTATCGTGCCGGTGCAGGAACACCGGATGCGACCGTGCCACCTCCAAATAGAAAGGGACCAGCGGAAACTTCCGTTTACGTGGGAAGAGTGCGATCAGTTCGGGATCGATCACCTGAATTCCGCTGAATGCGATGGGAGTGAGTGTTTCGTTATTCCCTTCTGCGGCCATGATCGTCTCTCCCGTGCGGTTATCCCTCCATCCTGCAAGAAATCCGTTGCTGTTTATCAGCAGGCTCCTGCTGGTCTCCCGTTCCTTCACCGCCAGCGTGGCCAGCGCTCTTTTCTCTTTGTGAACACTCATCAGAAGTTCCAGGTCGATGTCGCTGTAAATATCGACGTTGTGGACCAGGAACGGCTCACTTCCGAAAAACCAGGCGGCATGGGCGATTCCCCCGCCTGTATCCAGCAATTCCTCCTTCTCGTGTGAGAATTCAATGGTGATCCCGAACCGGTCGTTTCGCTCCACATACTCCATGATCATCTCTGCGAAATGGTGCACATTGATGATGATCTCACTGAACCCGGCTTCTTTCAGTTTTTCGATCACTCGTTCGAGCAGGGTCTTCCCCTTCCACTCCACCAGCGCCTTCGGCCGGTCATCGGTCAGCGGCCTGAGCCTGCTGCCCACTCCCGCCGCCAGTATCATCGCTTTATTTCCTCCGGTCTGCAACACCACTTCTCCTTGGGCGACCTCTTTTCACATTTGGTGCAAATATATGCTTTTTTGCTGCTGCCGGACTTTGCCTTCAATGCCGGACCGTCGCTGCACCACTTCTTTCCCATAACATCGGTAAACAAGCCCCGATGGGAATTGTTTGAGTTATTCTAACTTTGTGCTGCACTTTAACAAGCCTGCCGATGATCCTGATTGCTGACAGCGGCTCCACCAAGACCGACTGGCGCCTGATTGACGGGGAGCTGATCCGCTCCTTTTCGACCCGTGGCATCAATCCCTATCACACCACTCCCGAGCAGACTGAAAGGGAGCTTGCAAAGCTCGACCTGGAAGGGAAAGAGAAGGAGATCATGCAGGTTTTTTTCTATGGATCGGGGGTGGCCAATGATGCCATGAGAGGCCAGATTTCGGAAGCAATACTGAAGCGGATCGGGGTGCATCCGGTCATCCAGATCAGGGACGACCTGCTGGGGGTTGCCAGGGCCCTGTTCCAGGAAGCGGAAGGGATCGCATGCATCCTGGGGACCGGCTCCAACTCGGGATATTACCGGGACGGGGAGATCAGGGATAAAGTTCCCGCCCTGGGATATTCCCTGGGGGATGAAGGAAGCGGCACCGATATCGGAAAACGGCTGCTGAATGCACTGCATAAGCGCAGCCTTCCCGAAGAGCTGAGGCAGGAGATCATCGAAAAGGAGGGTCTGTCCGTGGATGAGATCCTTGAGAATGTCTACAAGAAACCCTTTGCCAACCGCTACCTGGCCTCTGTCACTATGATCGCCGGCCGCCATATCGACCATCCCGAAATCAGAGAGATCGTCCGCCAGGCGTTCGATGATTTCATCGTGAAGAATATTTTCAAATATGCCGGCTATTCTGAACATCCACTGGGGTTTGCCGGATCGGTGGCCTACCATTTCAGGGATATCCTGGTGGAGGCACTCGGAAGGCACCGCCTCCGGTGCAGCGAGGTCATCGCCTCTCCCATCGACGGACTGGTGACCTATCACACCGCCACCCGGCCGGAAAAACATTCCGATACCCGGACCCTGACCGAGGCTCCTTCCAGGTATGATAATCTGGATAAAATGCCGGTCAGAGAGTTGCTTGAAAATATCAACCGGGAGGACAGTACGGTACACCGGGCGGTGCAGACGATCATACCCGATATCGAACGGCTGGTGGAAGGGATCGTACCCAGGATCCTGAAAGGGGGAAGGCTCTTTTATGTGGGGGCCGGAACCAGCGGAAGACTGGGGATTGTCGATGCCTCGGAGATACCGCCCACGTTCGGAATGCCTTACGATGTGGTGATCGGGATCATCGCGGGAGGGGATCAGGCCATCCGCAAGGCGGTGGAAGCGGCCGAGGATGATCCCCACGGGGCATGGCGGGACCTGCAGCCGTTCAAGCCGGGTCCGGGGGATGTCCTGGTGGGGATTGCAGCCTCGGGCAGAACCCCCTATGTGATCGGTGCGGTCAGAGATGCACGTAAGGCGGGATTGTTTACGGGTTGTATCACCTGCAACAAGGGTACCGACCTTGCCAGGGAGGCGGAAATCCCCCTGGAGGCTCTGGTGGGGCCCGAGTTTGTCACCGGCAGCACCCGGATGAAGGCGGGGACCGCCCAGAAACTGATCCTTAACATGATCACCACCTCCTCCATGATCAAGCTGGGAAGAGTAAAAGGCAACCGGATGGTCGATATGCAGCTGACCAACCAGAAACTGGTGGAACGGGGATCCCGGATGATCAGCGAGGAGCTGGGCACCGGCATGGATGAATCGAGGCGGCTCCTTTTGGTGCACGGTTCGGTAAGAAAGGTGCTGGAGACCTTTGACCGGGAGTTACCTCCTTCCGATGGAACGGGCATGGACCAGGGCCAGGGTCCTGAAGAAGATATGCCCCAGCTTTGACCAGGGCAGGTAGATAATCACGAACCATACCGCCACCAGATGAAAGAAGTAGAGCGGATAGGCGGCTGCCCAGTCGCCAAATCTCGCCCACTGAACCAGCGTTCCTGAAAGGGTGAGCAGCAGGATCGACACCAGCAGCAACCAGTCGGCATATCCGCTTTTTCCGGTCACCCTGTCCTTCCGGATCCTTTGTCCGATCATGATCCCCAGGCCGGCATAGATCATGAGCGAGGCGATGTTCCCTGCGATCTTGAAAGGGTGGGTCAGGGCCAGGGGGTAGAGGCCGTTCAGGGAGGCCCAGATGGCGTAGAGGGTGACCAGGATCAGCAATGCAAAACCTGAGAAAAGCAGGATGTGGGCCGCCGTGCCCGGACGACCCTTGTCACACCGGGAAAAATTGCGGTGAAGGATCACCTCCGCCAGCACCCCGAAAAGGCCGGAGCGCTTCTCCTGATTTCCCTGATTATCCGGGAAGAGCCGCTTCATATCCCTCCGGAAGGCGATCAGTCCCGTCAGGGCCAGACCGTAGGATAGCAGCGTGATCCCTGTAAAGGTGGTGTTGAGCCAGAGATGGGGGAAGAATGCAGAGTAATCCACTTCGCCCGGCGGGATCCGGAATGTTCCGGCCAGCAGCAGGATGGCTGTGATCACGGCCACCGGAAACAGGATGGCCAGAGGCAGCAGTGCCGGCCGGCTCAGAAGCTTTCCCATGAACCGGGGCCGGGCGTAATACTCGTAGCTCTTCAGACGGATGGCAGCCAGAACATCGGCGGGCTTCACCTCCCTGGGACAGGTATCGCTGCAGTCGCCACACCGGTGACAGAGCCAGACATCCACATTTCCCATCAGACGCTCTTTCATCCCCCACCCCGACCAGATCATCTCCTTGCGGGGGAAAGGTCGTTCGGGGGGAGCCAGCGAGCAGACCGCCGAACAGCTGCCGCATTGCATGCACTGGTTAAGCGGGGATCCGCTGATGCGGACCAGCTCCTTCTTGAAATCGATATGCGGTTCTATTTTCAGCGCTGTCGTTTCCACCTGTCACATACTTTTGAACGGGTTGGGGCCCAGCAGTTCCAATTCCTCTATGTAATCGTCGATCAGCCGGGCCACGGCCCTGTGGCCGGTGATCTCCACGAATTCGGTCCGGATCCGTTCCGGCTCCAGCATCATGGTCTCCAGGGTGTCCCGGAGGTTCTCACCCCGCTGTTCGGTCAGCTCGCTCCCGTGAATAAAATGGCATTGGTAATTGTCACCCGGCTTACAGCCGATCTGAAGGATGCCGTCGTAACCGTGAGAAAGGGCGTCGGAGATCCATACCCTGTTGACGGAGCCCAGGCAGCGGACCGGAATGATCCTCACATAAGGGCTGTAACGGATGCGGTGCACTCCTGCCGTATCCAGTGCCGGATAGGCATCGTTCTCACAGACCAGTGCCAGCACCCTGGGTTTCTCGTCGAATTCATCCGGCATGGGGATCGCGCGGATCATGGCCGAAACGCTCTGTATGGAGAAATCGGCAAAACCGATCACTCTTTCAGGACAGGATCCCATACAGATACCGCAACGGCGGCACCGGGCAGGATGGGGCAGCGGGGTGCCTTTCTCATTTTCGTCATAGCTTCCGAAGGGACACTCCTCGGTACAGCGCTTGCAATCGGTGCACCGCTCCATGTACAGCTCCGGACAGGTGAGATCGCCCGCCCTGGGGTGGACCGCCTCCCCGCGTTTCACGCATTCGATGCACTGGATAGCTTTCATCATGGCACCGGCAGCGTCCTCGCGGCTCGATTCCAGGTCCATGGGTGCACGGACGGTTCCCGCCGAATAGATCCCCGTCCTGCGGGTCTCATAGGGAAAACAGATGAAATGGGAATCGGCGAAATGGTAAGCCAGCTCGGGCAAACCCTTCCCCAGCCGGTACTGGAGTTGAAGCTCCTCTGAGTTGTTGGGGACCATCCCCGTGGCCAGCACCACCATACCGGCTTCCAGCCGGACATCCCCCCCCAGCAGACTCTCTCTGACCGTAACCTCCAGACCGGAACCGTTGCTGCGGACACCGTCCACCTCTCCGCGGGTCAGCAGGATGGAATCATCGGACTGCACCTTCTCGTAGAACTCCTCCTGGAAACCGGTTGTCCGGATATCCCGGTAGATGATGTAGACCACCGCCCGGGGATTCTTTTCTCTCACGTAAAGAGCCTGCTTAAGGGCGGCGGTGCAACAGTATGCGGAACAATATGGCAAATGATCCGGGTCGCGGGACCCTGCGCACAGGATGAACAACACCCTGTCGGGCACCTGCCCCTCCCGGACCCACCCTTCAAACTCCTCCATGGTTTTCACCCCCGGAGTGCCGTAACCCAGATATTCAAGCCGCTCCTTCTCATAGGGCTTCCAGCCCGTGGCCAGCACCAGCGAACCCACACGGAGCGTTCCATCTCCTCCCCGGTCCAGATCCGCCAGGAAATTCCCCGGTTCACCCCTGATGGAGCCGATGGCACTGTTCAGATGCACTTCGATTTGTTCCTCCTGTTCCACCTGCCGGATCAGTTCCGGAAGACCGGGCTCACCCGGTCCGCTCCCAGGTTCGTAAGCCGGAACCGTCCGGTAGAGCCGTTCGGCATACCCTCCCAGCCGGTCCCCCTTTTCCACCAGGTGCACCCGGTAACCTGCCCGCGCCCCTTCCAGGGCAGCGGTCAGTCCGGTCACCCCGCCTCCCAGTACCAGGATCTCCTCGCTGATATTTTCCGGGAGATAGGGATCCGGCAAACGGACGGAGCCGAGCCCGGCAAGCACCATAAAGGTCTGATCGGCTGCAGCCTCCAGTGTCTCTTCCGCCCCGGGCTCCATGACCCACGTTACCTGCTCTCTCAGGTTGACCCTTTCTGTGGTCACCCCGTCGATCCTGAAACAATCATTTTTCACCCTCGGAGAGCATGCTGCAACAGCCAGCTTCCGGACCTCCCTTTCTTCCGAAAATTTCTGCAGCTCCTCCAGCCCCGCTTCAGAACAGAGTGCCGGATGTACCATGCAGGGAGTTCCCGGGAAATGTTCCTCCACACTGCGGAGCAGAATCTGCGTATCGACGGAGTCACCTATCCCGCAGCCGTTACAAACTGCGAGGGCCGCCGGGTATGTGGTCATATCACTCATATCTGAATCGCTTTCAATGCTGCCGCTGTGGCATCCCGGACGGAGGCCGCCACATCCATCGGACGCGTCGAGGATGAAGTGCAAATGATCCCCGGCTGCTGCGCCTCATCCAGAAAACCATAGCGTCCCTGCTGCACTCCCGGGGCCGCAGGGTTAGGCACCATTCCCACGGCCAGAACCACCATATCGAATGATTCCCTGCTTTTCCGCTCCTCCGCGATATCTTCCACTTCGACCTCCAGCCGGCCATCCCCCGAAGCCTCCAGTATCCGGCCCACTTTGCCCCGGATAAACCGGACCGATCCCTCCTCCTGTGCCTCCCTCAGAAGCGTCTCGTTCCTTCCCGGCACCCGCAGGTCGATATAGTAGATGGTCGTCTCAATCCCCCGGTATTCCCGGACCAGAGTGAGTGCCTGTTTCAGAGAGGCTGAACAGCAGACTGCCGAGCAGTATGGCAGATGGCGGCGGTCGCGGGAACCGGCACACTGCACAAAGGCAATCCGCTCCGGCCTCTTTCCGTCGGAGGGTCTTGCCAGCGGCCGCTCATTCGTGCTGCTCTCTGCCAGCATCTCTTCAAACTCCATATTGGTAATCACATCGGGCTCCTCCGCATACCGGTAGCCCTCGATGGCTGCAGCGGGGTAACTCTCCCATCCTGTTGCGGCAATGACCGCGCTGACCGATATCTCCACCTCCGTTGGCACCGCATTCAGCTGGATGGCATCATAGCTGCACACCTCCTCACATTTTTTGCACTGCTCCCTTTCGCAGAGCGAGGCATCGATCGTGTATTTCCTGGGAAAAGAGAGTCCCCCGGGCACCCGTATGGCGCCGGGAACCGGGCATGCCGCGGCACATTCTCCGCAGGAGGTACAGCGGTTATTGATCAACCGGGCACCAAGGGCCACGGTCACCCTGAACTGTCCGCTGCGACCCTCGATCCCTATTACCTCTGCCCCGGTGTAATACTGTATGCGCGGATTGGAACGTATCCTCCGGTAATTGATCTCGAGTCCGCAGGAAGGGGGGCACATCTTGGGAAAATAGTTATTGAAAAGAGAAACCTTTCCTCCAAGACAGGGTTCCTTTTCGACCAGAACCGCCTTCCGGCCGGTCTCGGCCAGCTCCACTGCAGCAGTGATCCCGCTGATGCCTCCTCCGATGATCAGAACCGGAAGATGCTTATTCATTCGGTCCATAGAGGAGTCTAATTTTCAGGCTTGATGGGTCGCCTGATCATGTTCCATTCACCGGTTTGCGGGTCCCATGTGCAATTGGCGAACAATTCCCAGCCGGGATCCATGGAGGGATGGTCGGTCCGCTGATAATAACCGGGCCAGCGGGTCTCTTCCCGGAAAAGGATAGTGCGGATATGGGATTCCGCCTGCCACAGCCTGTGGATGTTTTCCCAGCATCGCATCAACTCGTTCAGATCGGATGCCGCCAGCTTTTCCGCATCCTCCCTCATGAACCGCAGATATTCAAGGCCTTTCTCCAGGAGGGCACCCGATGTCCTGAATCCCACCGAGGCGCCTCCCGCATATTCATCCATGATCTTCTGGAGCCGGAACATGAACATCCGGGGTTTGATATAGTGTGGATTGACATCGGGATCGTTGGTGTAGCCCGAATGTTCTTCGAATAGCTCCAGCGGTGCCAGCGTCTTCTCGCGAAGCAGCGCCACCTGCTCGTCGGGCAGGGATACCTCCTCCGGATGATCGACGCAGAAGGCGATGGCCGCCTTTCCGGCTATCCTTCCCTCGGTGAACGAACCCGAAGAGAACTTGTGGGAGGAGGCCCCCGAAGCGTCTCCGGCCGCAAAAAGCCCCCTGACGGTGGTCATGTGATCATACCCCCAGTGATATCCGTTTCCGGCCTGATCGGCGGGTCCGCTCACCCAGGCGCCCGAGGCTCCGGAGTGAGAGCTGATAAAGTAAGGTTCACAGGCCGAGATCTCCGAGGGGTGCTGTTCGGGCATAATGTTATGGGAGGCCCAGTGGAGTGCCTGACTGATGGTCATATCAAGGAAATCTTCCCAAGCCTCCGATTCCAGCTCTTTCATTTTGCGCCTGGCCTGCTTCTCGTCCGGGATCTGCGCCACCAGCTGGCGGATGGCCTCGTCGGTGCGCATGTATATGGGTCCGTTCCCTTCTTCCAGCTCCTTCAGCATCAAGTAATTCCTCAGATTGGCAGGAGTGGGTTTGGAGGTCCCGAAGGGGGCCCATCTCTCCAGCTCACCGGCGCGGGTCTGCATATAATCCTCCCCCCTGGCATTCGTAGCTTTGGCCTTGAAAAGAAGGAACCAGGCCCCCACCGGTCCGTAGGCGTCCTTAAAGCGAACCGGAACGAAACGAACCTCCTGGCAGGTCATCTCGGCACCCGACCGCAATGTGAAATAGGTGCTGGCACCACTGTTGAAAGGCGGGTACCATGACCTTCCCAGGCCCTCCCCCACCGAACGGGGACGGAAGATATGGACCGCTCCGCCCATGGCATCGAGAACCGCTTTGGCCCTGAATAGATAAAACTTCTGCTCCCTCACGCTGAATCCGACCGCTCCCACGCAGCGATCTTCAAAGACCACCGGTTCGGTGATGAAAATCCGTTCGAAATAGCTTCCGCGGTCGCCCAGTTCCTTCAGGGCATTCTTGGCCGCCTCGGAGACGATGTTCTTGTAGGACTCGCCGTGGATCATAATCTGCCAGCGTCCCTCGTTCACATAGTTGCCGTTTTCATCCTTCCAGATGGGGAGGCCCCACTTTTCGAAAAGATGGACCGAGGAATCCACGTGCCGGGCGATATTGGCCACCAGATCCTCCCGGGCTATCCCCATCAGATCGTTCCGCACATACTCCACATAGTCCTCCACGCTGTTCCGGCCGTCGGCCAGACCCAGATAGAGATTGATAGCCGACAGTCCCATGGCCACCGCACCGCTTCGGTCCATGGCCGCCTTGTCGACCAGGGTTACCCGCTGATGATGCTTTGCGGCCCAGTGTGCCGCTTCATAAGCGGCTCCGCATGCAGCCATCCCCCCTCCCAGTATCAGCAGATCGGTCTCCACCAGAACGGTTTCAAAATCAGTGGCTTTCATTTCTCTTCGCTTTTCTTCAGTGATCCTGGTTCCGTTCTCAGCACAGGTGACTTCAGATCCTCCGTTCCGGTGGAAAACCCGGCATCTGGAACGATCGATCCCTCGTCGGTGGTCCGAATGGGAAACTTGAACCGTTTGACCTGTCCGCTGCGGAACCGAACGGCCCAGAGAATGGATCCGGAACTTCGAAGCGGCTGAACCACCGCCCCCATGGGCATGAAATCGGCATACCCCCTGACCTCGATGGCCTGGGTTGGACAGATCTTTACACAGCTGTAGCACTCCCAGCACATATCCACAGCCCGGTTATAAGCCTTGTTGGACTGAGGATCCAAAACCATCAGGTCGTTGGGACAGATGAACTGGCAGGCAGTGCGGTCCTGGGCCTTGCACCCGTCGCACTTTTCATTGATGACGAAACTCGGCATGGATGGAACTGATAGTAAGAATCACAAACATAAAAATTAATCCATTTAGAATTGTTATAATTTCCCTGTGGTCACTCTTCGGAGAAGTGCTTCAGCATCTCGCGGTAGGAGGAGAATACCCGTGCCCTGGATACGAACCCCAGGTATTTACCGTTCTCCAGCACGGGGATGTTATACCTTCCGCTTTCGGAAAACTGACGGGCCACATCTTCCATCGGATCGGTCGACTCGATGGTCCATTCGGGGGTGATCATCAGGTCCCTGATCCTGGTGGTATCGTACATCTCCTGATTGAACATGATGTGCCGGATATCGTCCAGTTTCACAATCCCCTCCAGGTTGTTCTTCTCATCGATTACCGGATAGATGTTCCGGCTCGACTGGGTGATCACGCGGATCAGGTCGCGCAGGGTGTCATCGGCCCTCACCGTCCTGAAGTTGGTCTCGATCAGATCGGCCACCTTCATCATCAACAATATGTTCCGGTCCTTGTGATGGGTCATCAGCTCTCCCCGGTTCGCCAGCTGCACGGTGTACACCGAATTCTTCACGAAATAGCGGACGGTGCCGTATGAGATGGTGGCGGCCAGCATGAGGGGAAACAGCAGCTCGTACCCGCCTGTGATCTCCGCCACCAGGAAAATGGCGGTCAGTGGGGCATGGATCACCCCTGCGATCATGCTGCCCATTCCCACCAGGGCCATGTTGCTCACCGAAACATCGATCCCGAACTGATTCAGGGTAATTCCGAAGAGCAGGCCCATATTGGCCCCCATAAAGAGGGAGGGAGCAAAGATACCCCCGATACCGCCTGCGGCGAAAGTCAGAGTGGTGGCGATCACCTTGAATCCCACCACCAGGAGAATGTACAAAAAAGTGAGTGCGAAAGAGCGTTCCCAGCCTTCGAAGAAAGTCCCCTGAAACATTTGACGGAACTCTCCGCGGAGCCCCTGGTTGACTATCTCGTAACCCTCCCCGTAGAGCGGGGGAAAGAGAAAGATGATCACTCCCAGGATTGCCCCTGCCAGCATCAGCCTCTGCCACGGACTCCGGATCTTTTCGAACCAGCCGGTGATATAGATATAGCTCTTTGTGAAATAGACCGAAAGTAATCCCACGATCGCTCCGAGCAGCAGGTAGAAATGGATCTGTCCCATCTGGAATGACTCGGCGAGCTGAAAAGAGTACAGCACATTCTGACCCATGAAAAAGTAGGAGGTCAGAGCGGCAGTGGCTGAAGCGATCAAGAGAGGGATAACCGCCCACACGGTAAGATCGAGCATAATCACCTCCAGTGCGAAAACGATCCCTGCGATGGGTGCCTTGAAAATGGCCGACATGGCTCCGGCGCAGGCACAGGATATCAGCAGAGTGATCTCCTTGTAAGTCAGCTTGAAGATCTTACCTATACCCGAACCAATGGCACCGCCTGTGGCCACCGTAGGCCCTTCCAGTCCGACCGAGCCCCCGAAACCCACGGTCAGTGCACTGGTGATGACACTGGAATAGAGGTTGTGGGTCCGGATGATCCCGTTATTCTTGGAAATGGAGAAGAGCACCCCCGGTATTCCATGGCCCACTGGCCTCCGGTTCAAGTATTTGATAAACAGAACGGTCAGTGCGATCCCCACCACCGGAAGAACGAAATAGTAGATCCGGGTATAATCACCGGGAAAACTTTGCTCCAGCGCCTCCCGTATAAAATGGACCAGGTTCTTGATAACCACTGCGGCAAGACCGGAACCGAGGCCGACGAAGACCGAAAGCAGATAGATAAACCTGTGACCAGATAAATACCTGATTCTAAAATTATTAATCTGGTTTACAAAGCGCTTCCAGGACATGGCAGAACAAAAATAGTATTTTACACTTCAGCACAAAAAGGATTGATGCGGAAGAATACACTATCTTTGCAGTCACGTTCCCTTGAGCGTCAGAGCCGGACCAAGATGTGGAGTATGGATTTAAGCAAGAAGACAGCCGGATGGGGCAGGTTCATATGCCTGTTCCTTTCCATTCTGGTTCCGGCAGCGGCAGCTGCCCAGGGAGCGCTTCCCGATCTGCCGGACCTGATCCGGGTTACCGTGCAGCACGGTGACCCGTTTGATCCGGCGGATGATTCGGTCCTGATTCAGTGGGAGCCCAGTGAAGATCCCGATATCGAATATTACCACCTCTATAAAATGAACGAGGACCGGGCATTCGTCCGACTCTTCACCTTTTCGGGCGGCACCCTGGAATACCATCATCTGACAAGCGGACTGGAGAACCTCACCTACTCGGTCACCGCCGAGGACAGCAGCAGCAATGAGAGCCTGTTCGAGGACAATACCCATCAGGCCGTGGAGGCCTCTGTGTCGTTCGATCCCTGCGGCCCCTCCAACCGGATCACCTGGACTCCCTACTTGGGCTGGGATGAGGGACAGATCGCCGGTTACCGCATATGGCAGTCCCGCGACGGAGGAGCGTTCCGCGAGGCCGGATTCATTATCGGTTCTGAATTTTCCTATCTGGACAGGGGGGTCGCCATCAACTCCACCTATCGCTACTACCTGGAGGCTGTAAATATCAGCGGTCTCTCCTCCCTCTCCCCCGTCACAGAGGTGGAAACCCTTTATCCGGATGCACCCGGGTATTTGACCATCGACTATGTTTCGGTTATCGATCCCCATACCATCGAGCTGCAGTTCTCGGCCGATATCTCCGGAGAGGTGAAAGACTTCCGCATACTGAGAAGAAGCGATCGCGCTGCATCGTTCCTTCCGGTTGCAAGCCTTCCCGGCGCCTCCCAGTCGATCCAGACCTACATCGACCAGGTGGTCTCCACCTCCGTGAGTTATCAGTACAAGATCGAGTCCGTTTATCAGCCCGGGGGATGTCCCGAACCGCTGGTGATCTCGGAATCCAACACGGGGAACAGCATCGTGCTCCAGGGAGAGGTCCGCAATCAAATGATCACCCTGGAATGGAACGGGTACGATTCCTTCACAACAGGCCTTTCAGAGTACAATCTTCAACAGATCAGCCCCGACGGCGAGATCATGGAGGAGATGGCCACCGGAACCACTACAGGCTGGAGCATTCCGGTCGGATCGCTTGCCCACGGCGATCAGCCCGGTTCCATCAGTTTCAGGGTTCAGGCCATCAGTCATCCAGGGGACCCGGGTGAGCCGGGTATCTCCGTCTCCAATATAATCGAGATCCAGCTTCCCAGCGAAATGCAGGTTCCCAACGCCATCACCCCGGCCAGCAACGATATTAATTCAGTATTCAAACCCAGGTTCGATTTTGCCCCGGAGGAGTACCGCCTGATCATCCTGGACCGCGGCGGAAGGAAAATGTTTGAAACCACCGATCCAGGTGAGGGCTGGAACGGCCGGTTCAACGGGGAGAACGCCAATGAAGGAGTTTATGTCTATTATATCCAGTATACCGACTACACCGGGCACTTCCGGACCCATACCGGCAACCTGACACTTCTATATCCCTGAGCCCGCATGCTGTATTCGTAAAAATTTGCATTAATTTTGCAGGGAACAGGGAAGAGTGGAACCGATGCCAGATAAATTAGTCGCAGAAGACCGGAAAATCAACGAACTGCTGGAGCGCCTGATCAGGAACTGCAATCATTGCCAGACCGCCAAAGATGAGAAACTGATCAGGAAGGCGTTCAAGATGGCCCATGATGCCCACAGGGGCATGCGCCGCAAGTCGGGGGATCCCTATATCATTCACCCCCTGGAGGTGGCCATTATTGTCAGTGAAGAGATCGGCCTGGGAGTGACCAGCACGGTGAGCGCCATCCTCCACGATGTGGTGGAGGATACCGACCTCACCATTGAGGATATAGAGAACGCCTTTGGAAAGAAGATCGCTTCGATCATTGACGGACTGACCAAGATCTCCGGAGTATTCGACAAGGAGACCAGTTCCCTGCAGGCGGAAAATTTCCGGAAGATGCTGCTCACCCTGTCCGATGATGTGCGGGTGATCTTCATCAAACTGGCCGACCGGCTGCACAATATGCGGACCCTGGACTCCCTTCCCAGGAACAAGCAGATCAAGATCTCGGGCGAGACCATCTACCTGTATGCTCCCCTGGCCCACCGGCTGGGACTCTACACCCTGAAATCGGAACTGGAAGACCTGAGCCTCAAATACCGCTATCCGGAGGTATACAATGAAATCGCAGAAAAGATCAAGCTTACCGAAGAACGCAGGCTGCACCTGATCAACCATTTCTCCCTGCCCATCATCGATGCCCTGGAGAAGAACGGTTTCACCTTCCACATCTCGGGCAGGCCGAAATCGATCTACTCTATCTGGCAGAAGATGCATCAGAAAAATGTCACTTTTGAGGAGATCTACGACCTGTTCGCCATCCGCATCGTTTTTGAGCCGAAAGAGGAGATACCCGAGAAAACCCAGTGCTGGAACATCTATTCCATCATCACCGATATCTATGCCCCCAAACCCGAAAGGATCCGGGACTGGGTCTCCACCCCCAAGGCCAACGGGTATGAAGCGTTGCACACCACGGTCATGGGCCCCAACGGAAAATGGATGGAGGTGCAGATCCGCTCCAACCGGATGAATGAGATCGCCGAGAGGGGATTTGCGGCGCACTGGAAGTACAAGGACAAGACTTCGCCCGAATCGGAACTGGACAAGTGGATCAAACGGATCAGGGAGACCCTGGAAACCCCTTCGGGCGATGCCCTGGAGTTCCTGGATGATTTCAAGCTCAACCTCTTCTCCTCCGAGATCATGGTCTTCACCCCGAAAGGCCATATCGTCACCCTTCCCAAAGATGCCACTGCCCTCGATTTCGCTTACGAGATCCATACCGAGATCGGGAACCAGTCCATCGGTGCCAAGGTGAACCACCGGCTGGTCCCGCTCAGTCACACACTGACCAGCGGTGACCAGGTGGAGATCCTGACCTCGGAGGTGCAGAAACCCACCACCGACTGGTATCAGTTCGTGACCACCGTGAAGGCCAAATCCGCTCTGAAGAATGCATTGAAATCGGAGACCAAGAACCGTACCGAGGTGGGCAAGCAGATCCTGATCGAGAAACTGAAAGAGCTGAACCTGACTCCCAGCTCCAGGATACTGAAAAAACTGGTCCCTGCCTACAACTCGACCCACAAAGATGAACTCTACTCCAAGATCGGCAGCGGTATGATCAGCCTGGACGATCTGAAGGACGTACTGAGTAAAAATACCAAGAATAAGTGGGTGCGGGTGTGGGACCTCTCCCTGGGCAGGTCGCCAAAGAAACCCAGCCGGAGGGAGGAGTATGATTCCAAAGGCACACTGATCCTCAGGGAGAGAACAGTCGATGAGGAGAGCAATTACAACCTGGCCCGCTGCTGCAATCCCATTCCCGGCGACGAGGTGGTGGCGGTCCGTCAGGAAAACGGAAGCCTGCTGGTGCACCGGACAGACTGCAAAACAGCCATCAAGATCATGTCGAGCCAGGGCGACAAACTGGTGGCCGCCAAGTGGACCCAGCACAAAGTGCTCTCCTACCTGGCCCGTATACAGCTCAGCGGATGGGACCGGTTCGGAGTGTATAACTCGATCACCAATACGATCACCAAGGAGCTGAACATCAGCATGCGCACCATCAGCCTCCATGGCCACGACGGGATCTTCGACGGCACCATCGATCTGTATGTGCACAACACCAGCGACCTGAACAATCTGATTCTGAATTTGATGAAACTGAAAGGTGTGGAGTCCGTTCACCGCGTGGAGGTCAAGTAGCAAAATCCCATCCTTATCCGTTCTAAATTAAAATAATTGCTATCTTAGCGAGACAATATTTACTTAGACTGAATTATGGTGAACGAGGAGACCAAGGAGACCGTAAAACAGATCTTCACTGAATACCTTGAGCGGAAAGGTCACCGTAAAACCCCTGAAAGATATGCCATTCTCGATGAGATCTATTCCCGGGACGGGCATTTCGACATCGAGTCGCTGTATATCTTCATGAAAAACAAGAATTACCGGGTGAGCAGGGCCACGCTATACAACACCATCGAACTGCTCCTGGACTGCAACCTGGTGGTGAAGCATCAATTTGGCAAGAATATCGCCCAGTTCGAGAAAGCCTACCAGTGCATGCAGCACGACCACCTGATCGATATGGAAACCGGTAATGTGATCGAATTCTGTGATCCCAGGATCGAAGAGATCATCCGGACGGCCTGCGAGCTCAACAACTTCTCGCCCAGTCATCATTCACTCTACATTTACGGGCGAAGCAAGAACGGACATCACGGGGAATAGGCTCCTTAATGGGTTTTTTTTCTTATTTTTACCTCGATTTTGACGCCGGATATCCGGCTTTTTTATGCCAACTCATCAATCACCGTACGAATGAAAGTTGATGTGCTCCTGGGCCTGCAGTGGGGCGATGAAGGAAAAGGGAAGGTAGTGGACGTGTTCACCCCCCGGTACGATATCATCACCCGGTTCCAGGGTGGCCCCAATGCCGGACATACCCTGGAATTCAATAACCGCAAACACATCCTGCACAATATTCCCTCCGGAATTTTCAGGGAAGACAAACTCAATATCATCTCCAACGGCGTGGTCCTGGATCCCATCGTTTTCAAAAGGGAGATCGAAGCCCTGGAGGAGGTGGGAGTCGATCTGACTAAGAATCTCTGGATCTCCAGAAAAGCACACCTGATCCTTCCCACCCACCGGATTCTGGATGCCGCCTCGGAGGCTGCCAAGGGTAAATCGAAGATCGGCTCCACCCTGAAGGGGATCGGACCCACCTATATGGATAAAACGGGCCGGAACGGGCTCCGGGTCGGGGATCTGGACCTGGACTTCCAGAACCGGTATGAAGCGCTCAAGGCAAAGCATCAGGAGCTCCTTAAACTGTACGACTTTGAATACACCATGGAGGAGGAGGAAAAATTCTTCGAGGGGATCGAGGTGATCCGTAAGTTCACCCGGGTCGATACAGAATATGAGATCAACCATTTCCTGGAACAGGAAAAGAGCATCCTGGCCGAGGGGGCGCAGGGAACCCTGCTCGACATCGATTTCGGCTCCTATCCTTTCGTCACCTCTTCCAATACCATCTGTGCAGGCGCATGCACCGGAATGGGGATCGCACCCAGTTCGGTGGGCGAGGTATTCGGAATTTTTAAGGCCTACTGTACCCGGGTGGGAAGCGGACCTTTCCCCACCGAACAGCTGAACGAGGATGGGGAGAAGCTCCGGGATATCGGGAAGGAGTTCGGATCCACCACCGGCCGTCCGAGGCGATGCGGCTGGCTCGATCTGGTGGCACTGAAATACAGCATGATGCTCAACGGTGTGACCCAGCTGATCATGACCAAGACCGATGTGCTGGACTCATTTGAAACGATCAAGGTAGCCACCGCTTACCAGATCGATGGGCGGATCACCGACCGGCTGCCCTACGACCTGGAAGCCAGAGTGGAACCCATTTTCACCGAAATCCCCGGATGGAAAACCGATCTGACCGGTATCCGGTCCAGGGACCAGTTCCCCGACGAACTTCACCAGTATATCCGTTTCCTGGAGAAGGAGCTGCAGGTTCCCATCAGTTTCCTTTCGGTCGGTCCCGATCGCGAGCAGATCATCGAGCTTTAAATAAACCTTATGAAATCCCTGGTACAATTTTTCGAAGAGAATGTCGAAAAACACGGCAGCAATCCCTACATGTGGGAAAAGCGTGACGGTAATTATCAATCCACCTCCTTTTCCGAGCTGAGAGTGCTGGTCCACCGTTTTGCCGCCGGTCTGATCACTCTGGGAGTGCAAAAGGGAGACCGGATGGCCCTGCTGGCAGAAGGACGTACCTGGTGGGTGGCCGCTGAAATGGGCATGTTCTATGTGGGTGCCGTCGATGTCCCCCTCTCCATTCAGCTGAATGAACCGGCCGACCTGCTTTTCAGGCTGAGGCACTCGGAATCGAGGATGATCGTGGTCTCGGCCAGTCAGGCCAGGAAGATCGAGCCTCTGAAAAAAGAGTTGCCGGCGCTGGAGAAGGTGATCCTGATGGACCCGAAGGAGAGCTACGGGGAGAATGAGATCTATATGGGCGACCTGATGGAAGAGGGGCAGCAACTGATCGACAGGGACCCTGACTCGTTCCGGCGTACCTGCGAATCGGTGCACCCCGACGATATTGCCAATATATGCTACACGTCAGGAACTACGGCCGATCCGAAGGGAATCATGCTGAGTCACAGGAACTATACCGCAAACACCGAACAGGCCCTCTCACTGATCACCATCCCCCCGGATTACCGGATGTTCCTGTTCCTTCCCTGGGATCACAGCTTCGCTCACACCGCCGGGATCTTTACCCTGATGTCGGTAGGGGCCAGTCTGGCTGCCCTGGAAATGGGAAAGAGCTCCATCGAGACCCGTAAGAATATCTCCAAAAATATCAAGGAGATCCGGCCCGACCTGATGTTCAGTGTTCCCACCATCGCCAAGAACTTCAGGAACAACATTGAAAACGGAGTGCGCACCAAGGGTAAGCTCACCTGGTCTCTGTTCCGCACGGGACTGAAGATCGCCTACCGCTACAACGGGATCGCCTGGGACCGGGGCAGGGGAAGCCGCGCCCTGCTTAAGCCGCTCTACACCCTCTTCGACAGGGTGGTGTTCAGAAAGGTCCGGGACGCCATGGGCGGGAATATGAAGTTCTTCATCGGCGGAGGTGCGCTTCTGGATATTGAACTTCAGCGATTCTTTTACGCCATCGGCATCCCCATGTACCAGGGATACGGACTGACCGAAGCGAGCCCCATTATCAGTGCCAACAGTGAAAAAGCCTATAAAATGGGCTCATCCGGGCTGATTCCGCATAACCTGGAGGTGAAGATCTGCGACGAAGAAGGAAATGAGGTCCCCCTGGGAGAGAAGGGAGAGATCGTGGTCCGGGGCGAGAATGTGATGAAAGGATACTGGAAAAATGAAAAGGCTACCTCAGACACCATCCGTGAAGGATGGCTCTTTACCGGCGATATGGGCTTTCTGGATACCGACGGATTTCTGTATGTGCTGGGGAGGTTCAAAAGCCTGCTCATCGCCGATGACGGAGAGAAGTACAGTCCGGAGGGGATCGAGGAGACCTTCACCGACCAGTCGGCATACATCGAGCAATGCCTGCTCTACAACAACCAGAATCCGTTCACCGTGGCCCTGATCTATCCGGGCGCCGAGATATTCAAACGGTTCGTCGGAGAGAAAGGTCTGGACCCGGAAAGCGATGAGGCCGCCGAGGCTTGCCTGAAGCTGATCGACGAGGAGGTACGGCAGTACCGCTCCTCCGGTAAATACGGGGATATTTTCCCGCAGCGCTGGATCCCGGCCACCTTCGCCCTGCTTGCGGAAGGGTTCACCATCGAGAACAAACTGATGAATCCCACCTACAAGATTATTCGTCCCCGGGTGGAGGAGCATTATGATGAGCTGTTCAGATACCTTTATACCCCCGAAGCAAAAAATGTGTTGAACGAACGCAATGTTACTGCCATGAAAACCATCCTGAAGTCCCATGCATAAATTCCCCACCCGGTGCGTCCATTCCGGAACCCTCCGGGACGATCTGAACAGGGGGATCAACTCTCCCGTTTACACCTCCACCTCCTACGAATTCATCGGCCGGGAAGAGACTGTCTATCCCCGGTATCTCAATACTCCCAATGAAAAGGCTGTTGCCGCAAAAATCGCATCCCTTGAAGAGACCGAGGCCGCACTGGTGTTCAGCTCAGGCATGGCGGCCATCAGTTCGGTGCTGTTCACCATCCTGAAAAGCGGCGACCATGCCCTGTTCCAGAGAGGCCTCTACGGCGGAACTTCTCATTTTCTGGAGAGTGAGTTCAGGAAATTCAACATCGATTACAGCGTGGCGGATGGCCATAGCCCCGGGGAGCTCAGAAAGGCGCTCAGAAAAAATACGAAACTGATATACATTGAGTCTCCTTCCAATCCGCTGTTGCAGATCACCGATATCGAAGCAGTGGCCGGAATGGCCAGAGAAGCGGGTGTGGTGAGCATCATCGATAACACCTTCGCCTCACCGGTCAATCAGCAGCCCGCCTCCCTGGGTATCGACCTGGTTATCCACAGCGCCACTAAATACATGAGCGGGCACAGCGATCTGCTGGCCGGGGCGGTCGCTGGCAACCGTGAGTGGATCGGGCGGATCCACCAGACCGCTCTGAATATGGGCGGGTCCCTGAACGCACTGACCCTTTATATGCTTGAAAGAAGTCTGAAAACGCTGCATATCAGGGTGGAACGGATCAATGACAACGCCATGGAACTGGCCCGTTTTCTGGCAGACCGGCCGGAGATCCAACAGGTCAATTATCCCGGTCTTCCCGGTCACCCCGGACACGAATTGGCCAGCCGCCAGATGAACGGTTTCGGCGGGATGCTCTCCTTCGTGGTTGAGGGTGTGAACGGGTTGGATTTCCAGAAAAGGCTGCGCCTGATCAAACCCTCCATGAGTCTGGGAGGATTGGAGTCGATCTGCAGTTCTCCGGCACATACCTCCCACAGGCACCTGGGCAGAGAAGGGCGAAAAGCGGAAGGAATTCCGGAGGAACTGATCCGGCTTTCGGTGGGCATCGAGGATGCGGATGATCTGAAAGCCGACCTGGAACAGGCCCTGAGACCGAATCAATAAACCACGGTGATCCCTTTCTGCTGAAGGATCTCCAGCTGCCAGGCAGGGATGCGGTTCCCCATTACATTCAGATAACTCAGGTGTGAAAGTTCAAAGAGCGGAGTGAGATCGTCCACGTCGTTATAGGAGAGGTCGAGCACCTGCAGGACCAGCAAATTGCTGAGGATGTCGATCATCCCGATGTGATTGTTAGACAGATAGAGCCGTTCGATCTGGTGCAGCTCCTGCAGTTCGGTCAGTCCGGTCAGGTTGTTGTTGGAGAGATCCACCACCCGTACCATGCGGCACGACTCAATTCCGTCGAGCGACCCGATGTCGTAGTCTGCCATTTCGATCTCCTCCAGATCTTCCAGCAGATACATGGGGAAATCCACATTCAGATTGCCATACACCCGCCTTTTCAATGCGGTGAAAAAGGTGCTCTCTGTGAAGTCATAGGGATCTGCCTGCTCCTCTTCGTTTTCCTGGTGAGTGAAATAACTGAATCCGTCCTCTCCCTGGTCCCAACCGAACTCTTCAGCCAGGTCCTCGTCAGTGATGATCTCACTGACCGTGGCATGCTCCGGTTCCAGGTTCTGGACATGGAGGATATGTGACATGGTAAAAAGTTCCTCGAAATCCCCCCGCCCATATGCGGCGTCCAGCCTGGAACGGGACTGGTTCAGCCGGTCGGGATGATAGAACATGATGAGCCGGGAGAAGACCCGGTTGATCTTCTCCTCCCGGCAGGGGGTGTACTCGTTCACCACCCGCTGGATATGACGGAGTTCATCATACCGGCGTTCCCGGAACATCCCGATGATTCTCCCCGAGATCCGGCCCAGGTTATCCGCCGAGTAGGCTTCCTTCAGGCTCCGGTAAAGCTCCCTGATCTCCATACCGCGAATATAATATTATTTTCAGGTGAGATAAAACGGTCCGGCCAAACAATCAACCAGGTAAGTTGTTTAGTCACCATAATCCTGAAAAGATGAAGTATGCCACCGAAATTACCATTCACCTGCCCCGGGAGAAGGTGGTCGGGCTTTTTGACAATCATGACAATTTATACAAGTGGCAGGCGGGACTTAAAAATCATTCCGTGACGGAGGGAACCCCCGGGAAAAAGGGCTGCCGTTCCGAGCTGGTCTATGAAGGTCGCAAAGGGGATCTGGTCATGACTGAAACCGTGATACTGAATGATCTTCCCGAAGCATTTCATGTGGAATACCGGACTAAGGGAGTGTACAATGAAATGCAAAGCCGCTTTGAGGAGGCGGGACCGGAGCGGACCGTCTGGCACGCCGAGAACCTGTTCCGGTTCCGTGGCCTGATGGCGCTCATGGCCCCGTTCCTGAAGAATGCCTTCAGGAGCAATACCATACTCAACATGGAGCGGTTCAAGACCTTCGCCGAAAACGAATTCCCTTCCAACTAATCATTTCAACCATTTAATCATGAAAAACCCTACCCTCAGCCTGTTTTTCTTTCTGATGTCCCTGGCCGCGTATGGCCAGCAGCCGGTGGATACCGACACGGTCTGGAAATACGAAGGAATCACTTCACTGAATTTCTCGCAACTCTCCCTCTCCAACTGGGCAGCGGGAGGTGAAAACAGTCTCTCAGGAAACGCACTGGTCAAATTATCGGCCGACTATGATAACGGAATCACTACCTGGGACAACGATCTGGCCATAGGCTTCGGACTCATCAAGCAGGGAGAATCTCCGGCCAGAAAGAGTGATGATCAGCTGGAGCTCTCATCCAAATTCGGATACAGAGCTTCCGAAAGATGGAATTACTCCGGACTGCTCAGTTTCAGAACACAACTTGCCGAAGGATACGACAGGCCGGGTGAGGAGGACCGGATCAAGATCTCCAACTTCATGGCCCCCGCCTACCTCAACCTTTCTGCAGGTTTCGACTTCCGGCCCAATGACCGGTTTTCCATGCTGATTGCCCCCCTGTCGGGAAAGTTCACTTTCGTCCTGGATGAAGATCTTTCGGACGAAGGATCGTTCGGTCTCGATCCCGGTCAGCAGATCCGGGGTGAATTCGGAGGATACATCAAGGTCAGGTTCAAACAGGAGATCCTCACCAACGTACTGCTGGACACCAAGATCGATCTGTTCTCCAACTACCTGGAGAATCCTCAGTACGTGGATGTGAACTGGGATCTTCTGCTCACTTTCAAGGTGAATGAATTCCTCTCCGCCTCCCTGATGACTCAGCTGATCTACGACCGCGATATCGAATTCGATGTGGACACCACCGGCGACGGTTTGCCGGACAGTTCCGAGCCCAGGGTGCAGTTTAAGGAGTTACTGGGGATCGGACTGACCTACTCCTTTTAATCCAATAAATCGCTTATGAATCATTTCGAGACATTACAGATCCATGCGGGTCAGACTCCCGATCCGGCAACCAATGCCAGGGCAGTCCCTGTTTATCAGACCACCTCATACACCTTTAATAATTCGGAACACGGAGCGAGGCTCTTCGCCCTCCGGGAGTTCGGCAACATCTATTCGAGGATCATGAATCCCACCAACGATGTATTCGAACAACGGATCGCCGCCCTGGAAGGAGGCGTGGCAGCTCTGGCCACCTCCTCGGGTCACGCAGCGCAGTTCCTCACCTTTCAGACCCTGCTCCGGCCCGGAGAACATATCGTCAGCAGTCCTTATCTGTACGGGGGTACCCACAACCAGCTGAGAGTCACCTTTAAAAATATGGGATGGGATGCCAGGTTCGCCGATTCGCTGGAACCGGAGAGCTTCGAGAAACTGATGGACGAAAATACCAGGGCGCTCTATCTGGAAACCATAGGGAATCCCGGGTTCCACATTCCCGAGCTGGACAAATTCGGAGATCTCGCCGCCCGTTACCAGATTCCCCTGATCGTCGATAATACTTTCGGAGCTGCAGGTTTCCTTTGCAGACCCATCGACTACGGAGCCCATATCGTAGTGGAATCGGCCACCAAATGGATCGGGGGTCACGGAACCTCCATCGGCGGGGTGATCGTCGACAGCGGAAAATTTGACTGGGGCAGCGGGAAGTTTCCCCAGTTTACCGAACCGAGCGAGGGATACCACGGACTGAAGTTCTGGGAAACCTTCGGCGCCGGAAGTCCGTTCGGCAATATCGCCTTCATCATCAAAGCACGTGTGGAGGGACTCAGGGATGTGGGACCCAGCCAGAGCCCCTTTAACTCCTTTCTGATGTTGCAGGGACTGGAGACTCTTTCCCTCCGGATGGAGCGGCATGTGGAAAACACCCTGGCCCTCGGCCGTTGGCTGGAGAGCCATCCGGCGGTGGAACAGGTAAACTATCCCGGACTGGAAAGCAGTCCCCACTACCGGCGGGCACGGAAATATCTGCCCAGGGGAGCGGGAGGGGTGCTCTCCTTCACTATCAAAGGGGAAAAGAAGGCGGCCACCAGACTGGTGGATAATCTTCAGTTGGTCAGTCACCTGGCCAATGTGGGCGATGTGCGCACACTGATCATTCAACCCTCTGCCACCACCCATCAGCAACTTCCGGAAGAGGCCCAGCTGGCAGCCGGGGTGACCCCCACCCTGCTGAGAGTGTCGGTCGGACTGGAGCACATCGATGATATCATTGCCGATTTCGAGCAGGCCTTCCGCACAATTGCGTAACTTCGCGGGAATCGGATTACTTCGCGGGAATTGAAGAACTTCGCGTTGGTTGAGAAACCTTCGTGTTGATTGAAAAACCCGCGGGTATCGAAGAATATCGCAAGGTGATGAATGATAAGATGGATATTTCGGCCATTCTCAGGGAGAGAGTGATGCTGCTGGATGGAGCCATGGGCACCATGATCCAGCGATACGGTCTGGAAGAGGCGGATTACAGGGGTGAACGGTTCGCCGGCCATCCTTCCGATCTGAAAGGAAACAACGACCTTCTCTGCCTCACCCGTCCCGATGTGATACGCGAGATCCACGAAGCCTACCTGGAGGCGGGTGCCGATATTATTGAAACCAACACCTTCAATGGCACATCGATTTCCCAGGCCGACTACGGAATGGAATCTCTGGTTAGAGAGATCAACGCAGCTGCGGCCCGGATCGCATCGGAGGCAGCCGCAGAATGGACGAAACGCACCGGGGAGAAGCCGCGGTTCGTGGCAGGTTCACTGGGCCCGACCAACAAGACCACCTCCCTCTCGCCCGATGTGAATGATCCGGGTTACAGGGCAGTCCACTTCGATGAAATGAAAGCTGCCTACCGGGAGCAGGTGGAGGGCCTCATGGAGGGGGGAGTCGATCTGTTGCTGGTGGAGACGGTGTTCGACACTCTGAATGCCAAGGCGGCCCTGATGGCCATTGAAGAGGTGCTCGGGACGATGGGCCGCCGGATCCCCGTCATGGTTTCGGGCACCATCACCGATGCCAGCGGCCGGACACTTTCGGGACAGACCCTGGAGGCGTTCATGCTTTCGCTTGACCATGTCGATCTTCTCTCCATCGGACTGAATTGCGCCCTGGGAGCCGGGGAGATGCGCCCCTACCTGGAGGAGATGTCCCAGAAATCGGGCCGCTACGTTTCGGCCCACCCCAATGCCGGACTTCCGAATCAGTTCGGTGAATACGATGAGTCGCCCGGACAGATGGCTATTCACATCAAAGATTTCCTGGATTCGGGCTTCGTCAATATCGTGGGAGGCTGCTGCGGAACCACCCCGGAACATATCCGGAGATTCGCCTCTCTGCTGGAGGAGGCCCGGGTAAGGACACCTGCGGCTCCTTCCCACGGATTGAAGCTGAGCGGGCTGGAGCCGCTGACTGCTTACCAAGGATCGAATTTCATCAATGTGGGGGAGCGCTGCAACGTGGCGGGGAGCAGAAAATTTGCCCGGCTGATCCGGGAAAAAAAGTACGATGAGGCACTGGAGATCGCACGCAGACAGGTGGAGGACGGGGCCATGATCCTCGATATCAACCTGGACGATGCCATGCTGGATGCGGAGAAGGAGATGGTGACCTTTGTCCACCTTCTGATGGCTGAACCCGATATCTCCAGGGTTCCATTCATGATCGACTCCTCCAAGTTCCATGTCATCGAGGCGGGACTGAAATGTATCCAGGGCAAGGCGGTGGTCAACTCGATCAGCCTGAAAGAGGGCGAGGAGGTTTTCCTGGAACAGGCAGGGAGGATCAGGTCGTATGGTGCGGCAGTCATCATCATGGCTTTCGATGAAAAGGGACAGGCGGCCACCCTGGAACGCCGGATCGAAGTCTGCTCGCGTGCACACCGCCTCCTCCGGGAGAAGCTGGATTTCCCGGTCGAAGATATCATTTTCGATCCCAACGTGCTCACCATCGGAACCGGCATCGAAGAACACGACTCATATGCGGTCGACTTCATCGAGGCCACCCGATGGATCAAAGAAAACCTCCCCGGCACAAGGGTCAGCGGAGGAATCAGCAACCTCTCCTTCTCCTTTCGCGGCAATAACCTGGTGCGGGAAGCGATTCATTCGGTATTTCTGTTCCATGCCATCAGGGCCGGTCTCGACATGGGGATCGTCAATCCCGGTATGCTTCAGGTGTACGACGAGATCGATCCGGTCCTGCTGGAGTATACCGAGGACCTGGTGCTGAACCGCAGGCCCGATGCCACCGAAAGGATCATCGGATATGCCGGCACCCTGGCTGACGAGGAAAGGACGGAAGAGAAAAGGGATTCCTGGCGTGACCTCCCGGTGGAAGAAAGACTGCGCCATTCGCTGGTCAAGGGGATCGCCGAACACATCGAGCAGGATGCACTGGAGGCCCATCAAAAGTACGGGCTCGGGCTGAAGGTGATCGAGGGTCCTCTGATGAACGGGATGAACGTGGTGGGGGACCTGTTCGGGGACGGAAAGATGTTTCTTCCCCAGGTGGTGAAAAGCGCCCGGGTGATGAAAAGGGCCGTCGCCACCCTCCTGCCCTTCATCGAACAGGAGAAGGGGAGCGATGAGGGAACCGGATCGAGTGCCGCTGGCAGGGTACTGCTGGCGACAGTCAAGGGGGATGTCCATGATATCGGGAAGAATATCGTCGGTGTGGTGCTGGGATGCAACAATTTCGAGGTGATCGACCTGGGGGTGATGGTCCCCGCCGAAAAGATCCTCGACGAAGCGGAAAGATTGAAGGTCGACATCGTGGGCCTGTCGGGACTCATCACACCTTCCCTGGAAGAGATGATGCATGTGGCCTCAGAAATGGAACGGAGGAACATGCAGCAATCCCTGCTGATCGGAGGGGCCACCACATCGAAGATCCACACGGCGGTCAAGATCGAGCCCCGTTACAGCCGGCCCGTGATCCATGTGAAAGATGCCTCCAGGAGTGTCTCCGTGGTAAGCAGCCTGATATCGCCTGAACAGAGGGGCAGTTTCATCGATACGACAAAAGCGGAGTACGAAGCTCTCCGGAAGAGTTATGAAGGTGCCGGACGGGAGGTGAGGTATGTCACCCTGGTACAGGCCAGGAAGAACGCCCTGAAGATCGACTGGACCAGCACAACAATCGATCCGCCGGTTTCCCCGGGGACTGTCACACTGCTCGATTTCCCCATGGAACAGATTATCCCCTATATCAACTGGGTCTTCTTTTTTGTCACCTGGGAGCTGCGCGGCAAGTTCCCGGATATCTTCGATCATCCCGATTATGGTAAGGAAGCCCGGAGCCTCTATGAGGATGCCCGTGACATGCTTGAACGGATCGTCCGGGAAAAATGGATGAGGGCCAATGCGGTGTTCGGAATCTACCCCGCCGCCGCCCGCGGTGATGATATACTGGTATATGAAAGTGAGGAGCGGAAAAAAATCCTGACCCGTTTCACCAATCTGAGAAACCAGTCGGAGAAGGAAGCAGCTCTTCCCAATCTTTGTCTATCCGATTTCATCGCTCCGGAGGGATCGGGGCAAAAGGATTACCTGGGGGCTTTTGCTGTGACCGCCGGCATAGGGATCGAAGAGCATATCAGGGCATTTGAGGAGCAACATGACGATTACTCTTCCATCATGCTTAAAGCTCTGGCGGACAGGCTTGCCGAAGCTTTTACCGAGCTGGTCCATGAAAAGATCCGGAAGGAGTACTGGGGTTATGCACCCGGTGAAAACCTGGATCCCGAATCCCTTTTCAGGGAGCAATACCGCGGCATCCGGCCTGCACACGGCTATCCTGCCTGCCCCGATCACTCGGAAAAAAAGGTGCTGTTCGATCTGCTGGACGCCGGAAAATCCGGAATCCGGCTGACGGAGAATTACTCCATGGTACCTGCCGCCTCGGTGAGCGGACTGATTTTTGCCCATCCCGAATCCAAATACTTCTTCGTGGGAAAGATCGGCCGTGATCAGGTATCGGACTATGCTGCCAGGAAAGGCATGGAGACCGGGGAAGTGGAACGCCTCCTGGCCTCCAACCTCAACTACTGACCATTCCGGAGCTGCTGATCATTCTGGATCAACTCCGCTGCCGACGGTTCGCGGTCGATCTCCAGCCGTGCCCGGTTATTGGTGAAATCGGCCACGATTTTTCTGCCCCGGATCGAAACATCCTTCCTGGAGGTGATCTTCTCGATGCTGATATGGGGTATATTCACCGCATGTATGCCTATGCGTCCCTCCGAAAGCCAGGCTTCCAGTACGTAGGTACCTTTGATCAGCTTCAGCCGTTTATAGCGGCGGACCATCATCGCCCTGACGGTGTTCACCTGGGTTCCGTGGAGGACCAGGTTCAGTTTGCGGCGGGAACGGTTGCGGATGGTCAGAATGCACGGTTTCCCGTCCGGGGCACCGGCTTCATCACCGGTTGTTGCTATGCCGTGCTTCCTGAGGGCCATGGATTGAAAAATCAAGATAAGCAAATTCAGCAAAACTCAACCATCAATTTTACTAATTTTGGACAAACCGCTATGCACCATGCACTATTCCAATCAAAACCAGGAGATACATACCCTGCTGGCCGACCTTTACAAACGATACGGAAACAAAGATTTCATCAGCTTCAGGCAGATCCCGGGGATCAGGGGTGTCCGATATCTGGAACCACTGATCGGGGCAGTGGAGAAACAGAAGGTGGTCCGCATCTTCTATCTGCCCTATTACGAGGATAAACCCTATTTCAACGAGGTTCATCCCTACCTGATCAGGGAGCATAACTTCCGCTGGTACCTGGTGGGAATGAACGACTTCAAGAAAGAGATCCGCACCTATGCCCTGGACCGGATCCGGGACCTTCAGGAAGTCTCTTCGGCCACCTACCTGCCCGCTCCTTTCGATACCAGAGACTACTTCCGGAATACCATCGGCATCATTGCACCACAGGGAACTCCTCCCCTGATCCGTCTGGCGGTCCAGAAAACCCAGGCACAGTACCTGATCAGTCAGCCCTGGCACGAATCACAGAATATAGAATCTGAGAATGAAGAGCAGGTGGTTTTCAGCTTCCGGGTACATCCCACCTACGAGATCAAATCGCTGGTACTGGGGCTGGGAAAGGATGCCAGGGTGCTGGAGCCGGAATCGCTTCAATTAGAGATCCGGGGAGAACTGGAGCAGATGCTTTCTATGTATCAGTCCGGGTAGGAGGCGGAAAACTCTTCGAAACTCTGGGTTTTGTAGGCCTCATCGGCGTAGTAGGCCAGCTGGACCCTGAACTGTCCGGGATTCTGAAATCCCGGGGAGGCCTCCAGGACTCTGCCTCTCTCATCCACATAAGAGACGGTGGGATAGGAAAGCCGGCCCCTGGTCACGATCGCTGCCACTTCGTGATAACCGTTCCTGCCGCTCTCCACAAATTGATAGGTGCGGTCACCGATGACAATATCCTGTTTGCCCTCGGCATCCAGCTTCACAGGATAGAACTGTGAATTGAGGATCCGGGCGACATCGGGATCGGAAAATGTGATGGCATCCATCCGTTTGCACCATCCGCACCAGTCGGTATAGACATCGATCATCAGAACCCTGGGCTCCTCGGCGGCGAGCCGGATCGCCTCGTCGATGGAATACCAGTTCACCTCCTCCTGGGCCTCCGCGGCGGTCATCCCCAACAACAGCAATAGAGTGCAGATCCAAAAAAGTCGCTTCATCATCTGATCGGTTTTCTTTATAAACGTAATGATATGAATTTTCCTTTGGGATCAACCACGAACTTATCCACTATGTTCAACAATAGGCCGGCGGGCTCCATTTTTTTTCTATTTTTATCGCTCTGTACATATTTAAAACCGTTCAAAATTAAAAATTTACACTGATGGAAGCGATACGAAAAACCCTCCGCGATTCTGCACCTCTCCGTTGGCTGATGCTGGTGCTGGTCAGCATGCTGATGCTGTCCACATACTGGTTTCAGGATTTTTTCGGGGGACTGAAAGGTTTGATGGAGAGCGAAATGGGATTCACCAGCGAGGAGTTCGGAAGGTTGATCGGTCTGACCACCATTGCCAATCTGTTCGGGATGATCATCGTCGGCGGAATCGTGCTGGACAAATGGGGCGTGCGCCGTGCAGGTCTGATCTTCGGCGCCCTGGCCACCCTTGGAGCCGCCATAACCGCCCTTGCAGCTCACGGGTTTTTCGGAGAGAGTCACCGCATACAGCTGAATATGATGATCCTCGGAAGGATCCTGTTCGGTTCGGGCCTGGAGGTGGTCTGTGTGGTATCGACCCGTACCGTGGTCAAGTGGTTCAAAGGGTATGAGCTGGCTCTTGCCATGGCGATCAATATGGGTTTCGGAAGGCTGGGATCGGCCATGGGTCTGGCTCTTTCCATCGATATAGGGGGCGGAAGCGTCCCTCCGGCAGTGGCTTTTGCCGCCACCCTCATCGGTCTCTCGCTGATCGTTTTCCTGGTATATACCATTTTCGACTACACGCTCGACAAACAGGATAAGGCCATCCGGGCCGACAGCGGCACCACTGAAGAGGAGGAGGATTTTAAATTTTCCGACCTGGTGGCACTGGCCAAAAACCGCTCCTTCATGTTCATCGCTCTGCTCTGTGTATCCTTCTATTCCGCAGTGTTTCCATTTATCCAGTATGCCCCCGACCTTCTGGTCAACAAATTCGGCTTCAGCTACGACCTCCCTGTAAGCAGCGAATACTTCCGGCTCTTCGGGAGCCAGTCGTTCGGAAACGTGGCCATCTATCTGGGTTTGTTCATATTCGGGCTGGCCTTTTCCATGGTCCCGGCCCGATTCAAGAAGATGGGAGGAAAGATCGGGTCCCTGCTGGTGATCGGTCTGCTCTTTTTTCTCTTCATCCGCGGCCTCTGGGGCACTCTTTCGGTCTGGCTCCAGAACGGCCCCAAAACCGCCAGTCTGATTCCCATGGGAACCATCCTGTTCACCCCCATTTTCGGCGGATACGTCGACCGGAAAGGGAGAGCTGCCTCGCTGATGATCCTCGGATCGGTGCTGCTGATCTTTGCCCACATCTCCCTGTCCCTGTTCAACAGCCAGGTCCTGGGTTACTTCGGGCTCCTGAGCCTGGGGATCGCCTTCTCCCTGATCCCCGCAGCCATGTGGCCCTCCGTGGCAAAGATCGTCAAAGAGAGCCGCCTCGGCACAGCCTATGCCTCCATGTTCACCGTACAGAACTGGGGGCTCGCGCTCTTCTTCTGGGGTATCGGGGCATTCCTCGACCTGGTGAATCCCAGGGTGGTCGAACAGGTGGAGACGATCCGCGAAAACCTCGAGGCACAGGGACTGTCCACCGCTGAGATCAGCGAGCAGATCACCAACATGAGAATCATGGGAGAGATCCCCCCCTACAACTACACCTGGCCTATCTTCATGCTGGTGATCCTCGGGGTGATCTCCATCTTCCTGGCATTTCAGCTGAAACGGGCCGATGCGAAACAACGGTTCGGACTGGAGATGCCGACGGGGCAAAAACCGGATTAAATGAGTTACATGTATTACAAGCCGTGTGCAATCAAATACCTGAAAAATAACGAAATGAGTACTATCAGAGATCTAGAGCCAAAAGAGGTCTGGAAACATTTCCACGCCCTTACCCGGATCCCCAGGCCCTCCAAGAAAGAGGCCGGGATCATTGAGTACATGAAGAACTTCGGACAGGAGCTGGGACTGGAAACGGTCGTCGACGATGTGGGGAACGTGATTATCAAAAAGCCTGCAACAAAGGGTATGGAGAACCGGAAAACGGTGGTCCTCCAGGGGCACCTGGATATGGTTCCCCAGAAGAACAGCGATAAGGAGTTCGACTTCGAAAAGGATCCCATCGTACCGGTGATCGATGGCGACTGGGTGAAGGCAGACGGGACCACTCTGGGCAGCGACAACGGCATCGGTGTGGCAGCGGCCATGGCCGTGCTGGAATCCGACGACCTGAAGCACGGGCCGGTGGAGGCGCTTTTCACTGTCGACGAGGAAACCGGGATGACCGGGGCCTTCGGGCTGAAGCCCGGTCTGCTCGACGGGGAGATACTCATTAATATGGACTCGGAGGATGAAGGAGAACTCTATGTGGGCTGCGCCGGAGGGATCGATATATCGGCTTCCAAGGCCTACACCCCGGAGAGCGTCCCTTCAGGCCATGAGGCTTACAGGGTCAGTGCACGCGGGATGAAAGGCGGTCACTCGGGCATGGACATCGCCCTGGGCAGGGCCAATGCGAACAAAGTGATGTTCAGGTTTCTGATGCAGGCCGAAGCAGATCTGAAAATCCGCCTGTCGGAAGCCGAAGGAGGCGACCTGCGGAATGCCATTCCCCGGGAGTCGCATGCCACGGTCGTGGTGCCCGCCGGTGCTGCAGAGAAGTTTGAAAAGATGGTGGACGGCTATCAGCAGATCTGCCGGAATGAATTCGCCGAAACCGAACCCGACCTGGAATTCAGTTGTGAGAGAGCAGGCGCTCCGCAGGGGGTGGTTCCCGCTGAAGAACAGTACCGGTTCATACGTGCGGTATTTGCCTGTCCCAATGGCGTGCAGAGAATGAGCCAGTCAATGACGGGCCTGGTGGAGACTTCCAACAATCTGGCCATTGCCAGGGTGAAGGATGGGTCTTTCCAGGTCCTGAACCTCACCCGCTCCTCGGTGGACAGTGCCAAGGAGGCGACCGCCTGGAAAATCGCAGCGGTCTTCCAGCTGATCGGCGCGGAGGTGGAGCTGAGCGGGGAGTACCCCGGATGGAAACCTGATATGGATTCACCCATCCTGAAGGTCTGTCAGGAGGTATATCACAGGGAATTCGGCAAAGTACCCGAGATCAAGGCGATTCACGCAGGACTGGAATGCGGGTTGCTGGGAGGGGTCTATCCCGGCCTGGACATGATCTCATTCGGACCCACCATCCGCTTTCCCCATTCTCCCGATGAAAAGGTGGAGATCAACACTGTGAAGAAATTCTGGGAATTCCTGGTGGCCATCCTGAAAAACGTGCCGGTCCGGTGACCGGCACACTCAGGCTGCCGGGAGAGGGATTTTTTTTGCTTAACAGTTGAATCTGAGCAATGATTTTACCAATTTTACATAAATCTCATTTCCCATGAAGAAATCACTGTTGCTCCTGATGCTGGCAGCTCTCTTCGGCCCGGCCCTGAATGGTCAGATCGGGCTTGATCCTAAAGTGGTCTCATCTGCAGGAGGATATCATGAAGCAGGTAATCTGAGTATCTCATGGACCCTCGGGGAGCTGGCCGTAACCACCCTCACGGGAGGCGATATGGCCCTTACCCAGGGGTTCCAGCAGCCCTTTGATGTGGGAGTGGGAATCGTACCGGATCGGATGAACTGGAACATCTCCGTCTATCCCAATCCGGTGAGAAATGAACTGAACATCCGTTTCCACCTGGAGTCTCCGGGCGATTACCTCCTGGAGGTGCAGGACGTGACGGGGCGGATCATCAGCCAGGGATTGCATCAGCGGGTGAATCCCGGCGACATGGTGGTGATCAACACCTCCTCCTACACTCCCGGGATCTATTTTCTGAAAGTGCTTACCCCCGACCGGGAACAGATTCAGGTGACCAGTCTCAGGAAATTGTAACCGGTGTCTTCCGTTCAACCGGTCATCTGACAGGAGTGGACTCCACAGGCCCGGCCTGGAAAACAGAAACGTGCTTTCTGAAAAGCACCTCCTCACCATGCAGCACCGTCAGATCAGTCACCGCCGGGATCCGGTAATAGAGCAGGTTTGGTTGCCTCCCCCCGGTCTTTCCGGGCATGGAATAGCTCACCTCTTCGCCGGAAGGGATGACCGGCAGACCCGAGCTGCTGGGGGCGGGTGAAAAGTGTATCTCCAGGGAGGCCCCCTCCATCAGTTCTGCCGGAACAAATCCCAGTTGCCGGGAAAAAACACCCAGCCGCTGGCTGGACGGAGCTCCGCCGGCCCTGGGGATCACGAACCACGAACGCTCCCGGACCCTGGAAAAGGTCTTGCCGGTGAACAGGGAAAGGTACTCCCGCTCCAGCTCATCCAGTTTCCGGATGGCCGATTCCATCGCCTCCCCGGCGGGGTATGCCTCATACTCTCCGGTGAGCATTTCGAATCTCCTGGTCCTCAGTTCAAGAATGAATTCGGCGGCCTCGCCGGCTTTGGTGGCCACCGATTTCTGCTCCACCACAGTTCGCTGAACCGGGACCTCCACGAAGGAGGTGTCCGTCACCAGAGTCTTATACATGGTTTCGGTCCGCTCGGCGAAATTGGAATAGATTGTACGGTCCGAGAAAAGGGGCAGTTCGCCCGCCGGGGGCGGTTCCATTCCCGGTCCCCTGAATCCCGCATCCACCCTTCCTGAGCGGTCCCAGAGCAATCCATTCTCCAGGTAAGGACGGAATACATCGGCCGTGAGTTCCCCCTCCAGCAGGTGAAGTGCATACTGATGGGCCGGGTCGGGTTCCCGCAAAGCGGTGACCTGTACATCACTGATGTTCCACTGGGACGATCGCTGACCCACCACATCGGTGATCCCCAGAAAACGTTCGGCATACTCCCAGTAAGGTCCGGGAATGAACTGCCGCTCCACGTAGACCATTTTCACCTGCAGCACAGTCTGAGGAAGGGTGTAGCGGTAACTCCGGATCGATTCCGGTGCCTCCTCCCCGGCCGGTGTGACCTGGAAACTAAGATCCTGTGTGGTGGCGCAACCGGCCGCCAGCCAGAGGATTGCAAATAACCATATACGATATCTCATGGGACGTTGAACTGATACAGGTGTGAAAATACGACTTAGGCACCTTAAAACAAAACATTCCTGGAGAGCCGTCCGAAGGCTTCGCCCAGGTGATCGATCATATCCCCGGCGATCATGGCCTCCTGACCGATGGAGGCAGCTGCAAGATCTCCTGCCACACCATGCAGGTAGACACCTGTTATGCCGGCCTGCAGCGGTTCAATACCCTGTGCCAGAAGTCCGGCGATCATTCCTGTCAATACGTCGCCGCTCCCGCCGGTGGCCATGCCCGGATTACCGGTGGTGTTGATCCAGTAATTCCCGTCAGGGGTGGCGATGGCGGTGAAAGCTCCTTTTAAGACCACGTAGACCCGGTATTTTTGTGCGAACTCTTTCTGCCTGACATGCCGCTGATATCCGTCAGGGCTCTTTCCGGCCAGCCGGTCGAACTCCCCCGGATGGGGAGTGAGTATCGTCCCTTCCGGCAAAAGGGAGTACCACCCGGGATTTTCTGCCAGAAGGTTGAGTCCGTCAGCATCGATCACCAGGGGAACTTCCACACTCTCCAGGATCGCTTTCAGACCCCTGCCGGTTTCGGTTCCGGTCCCCAGGCCGGGACCGATCCCTACCGCCGAGTAGGAGGAGAGAGCGGGAGGTTCCGAGAATAGGACCTCCGACCGGTCCATACTTACGAGAGCTTCGGGGAACGCTGTCTGAACAATCGAATTGGCAAGGGCGGGGACATGCAGGGTGACCAGGCCGGCTCCGCTCCGCAGGGCCGAACGGCCAGCCAGAAGGGCGGCACCCATCATCCCGTGGCTGCCTGCGATCAGAAGAGCGTGTCCGTAGGTGCCCTTGTGCGAAAACCGGCTCCTGAACGGAACACCGGGGGCCGCATCCTCCGGTTCCGTGGTCCGGTACCCGGATTCACGTGCGCCGGTGATTTCCGGATGAAGTCCGATATCCTGCACCCTCCATCTTCCCACAAAGGGTTCATTTTCCCTGAAGAAAAAGGAGAGGAACGGAAACTGGAAAGTAATGGTGTAGTCGGCTCTTACCACCCCATCCGGATCATTGTCCGAATTGTCCTCTCCGAAAAGCCCGGAGGGTATATCCACAGACACAGTTGTCCGGGCATGCTCATTGATATGCCGGATCACCCTCCCCGGAAAACCGGTCACCTTCCTGGTGATCCCCGATCCGAATATGGCGTCGACCACCACATCGTTGTGACGGATCTCCGGAAGGGTATCCTCCTCCCCCACCTCCGCCAACTCCACCAGCTCCTGCTCTTCGAGCCTCTTCATATTCACCCGGTGGTCGTCCGAAGGATTCCCGAACCGGAGCACCACACAGGTGACCCGGTACTGCCTCCGGGCCAGCTGCCTGGCCATGGCCAGTCCGTCGCCTCCGTTATTCCCCGGTCCGGCGAAGATCAGAACCCTGCGGTCGGTATGAAAGTGCCTGACATACCAGCCGGTGAGCCTCCCCGCTGCCCGTTCCATCAGATCGATCGATTCCACCGGTTCATGTTCGATGGTGTAGGCATCGATCTCATTGACTGTTTCGGCGTCGAAAATTTTCATAACATCCAGTTTCTATCAAAATTAAGAAAAAACAATTTCTATATTTGTGGCCATTGCCCTGAACTATCTGACCAAAATTCTGAATTCCATGCTTAAAGGACACCCCAAAGGACTCTATGTGGCTTTTTTCGCCAACATGGGAGAACGGTTTGGTTTCTACACCATGATGGCCATCCTCGTACTATTTCTCCAGGCCAAGTTCGGACTGGCTGCTGAGCGGGCAGGAGATATTTACAGCTGGTTCTACTTCTTCATATATGGGTTATCGCTGGTGGGCGGCATTATCGCCGACGCCACCAAAAAATATACGGCCGTGATCGCCATGGGACAGGTGATCATGTTCATCGGCTATGCCATGCTGGTCATTCCCGGTCTCACCCTTCCGGTAACGCTGGTCGGACTCTTTACCATCGCCATCGGAAACGGATTCTTCAAAGGCAACCTGCAGGCGGTTGTCGGACAACTGTATGATGATCCCAAATATGACAAGGTCCGGGATAACGCCTTTCTGATCTTTTACATGGGTATCAATGTGGGAGCCTTTTTTGCACCTTTTGCCGCCATGGGGATCCGTGACTGGTGGCTGAAGATGAACGGATACCTGCACGACGGCAGCCTCCCGGCGCTCTGTCACCAGTATAAGGACGGGACCCTTCAGGATGTTTCCGTGCTCCGGGAACTGGCCAATGCCGTCCATATCAGCGGACCGGTCACTGATCTCTCCGCTTTTGCCGCCGACTATATCGACACCTTCTCCAAAGGATATAACATGGCCTTCGGGATTGCGGCCATCGCCATGGTGATTTCGCTGCTGGCCTACCTGATCTTTCACAAATATCTGCCCAAAAGGAGCCGCACCACGGGTGAATCCACCATTACCCTCAGTGAAAAGCCTCTGGCGATCCCCGTCGCTCTGGTCGCCGGCGCCATAGCAGCTGTCCTGATCAGTCTTGTCAAAAACATCGCCACCGGAAGTGCCATCGGTCTTTTCATCGCATTTGTGACATGGATCGGCATGATTGCCAGCAAGCAGGAGAAACAGCGGGTAGTGGCACTGCTGCTGGTCTTCTTTGTGGTCATCTTCTTCTGGATGGGATTTCACCAGAACGGATTGACATACACTTTCTTTGCAAGGGACTACACCCTTAAAAAGGTCGACCCATTTACCTTTATGTTCTTCCGGCTGGATAATATCCTTTCGGTCATTGCTGTCATCGCCGGGATCGTCATGCTGATCGGCAGAAAGAATGCCAGAAACACCAGGGTCGCCGGAGGGATCCTGACGGCGGTGGGAGGCGCTGCTGCGATTTATTTTTACAACCGCGCCGATGCCCTGAATCCCATTGCCCCGGAGGTTTTCCAGTCGTTCAATCCCCTGTTTATCGTCTCGCTCACTTTCGCGGTGATGGCGGTTTTCGGCTGGCTTAACAAAAAGGGGATGGAACCCTCCACCCCCAGGAAGATCGGGATCGGAATGATCATTGCCGCACTCGGTTTCGTGATCATGGTGATCGGATCGATTAACCTGGTCTCTCCCCACGAACTGCAGGTGGTCGATGAGGCCGGGGTGATCAAATACCAGCCGGTTCCCGACTCTTCCAGGGTGATGCCTTACTGGCTGATGTCGTCTTACCTGGTACTCACCTTTGCAGAGCTGTTCCTCAGCCCGATGGGTCTCTCCTTCGTTTCCAAGGTGGCCCCGGTACGCTTCCAGGGTGTGATGCAGGGCGGATGGCTGCTGGCTACAGCGGTGGGAAACAAGCTGCTTTTTATCGGAAGTTTTTTCTGGGAAAAGATCGACCTGTGGCAGCTGTGGCTGATCTTCGTGGTCACCTGCCTGCTGTCGGCGGCATTTATCTTCTCGATACTGAGGAGGCTGGAAAAAGCCACGCGTTAGTCTGTAAAGTCTGTAAAGTCTGTAAAGTCTTAAAGTCTTTAAAGGGGGGGGAGATCGGTGTCCCGGCGCAGGTATCTCCGTTCGCGCGGATCGGGAATCGGACGGAAATAGTAATGGGGGCGCGGCGGCAGGGGCACCTCGATTCTGTTGATCTCCAATTCGGGAGTGAACTGGTAGAATTGCAAAGAGGTGTTTTCGAATCCTCCGTAGCTGGTTACCCGCCTGAACCGGTAGGGGATCTGGACCTGCCCGGTTGAAAACTGCTCCAGCTGCAGAATGAATCCGGGACCGAAACGGCGCAGGGCATCCATGAAGTAAAAGGTGATGTCGTATCCAAGAATGCCGTAGTTGGCCCCTTTCCGGGTGGTGGACAGAGGTTCGTTCAGATAATGATTTCTGAAATCCGCCAGGTATCCGAGCACCTTCTCATCATGGTGATCGACCCAGAATGAACTGTAAAAGATCAGGTTAAGTTCATGGAAATAGCGGTAGTCGATACTGGAAAATTCCGTCCAGAACGGTCCCCCCAGCACCTCGATGTCGTAGTCTTTGAGCTGGTAGAAAAGGTAGGAGATAATCCTGCTGGCCAGTGCTTCGTTGCGGGTGGGAACCACCACCAGATTTTTCCGGTCGGGAGAGAGTGAGTGGATGATCTCTCCTGAACCTGCCATCTGATGGACCACCTCCTTGAACACCACCGGCTCGGATGGCCGGTAATCGTCGAAACCCTGAAATATCAGCTCTTTGAAAAGAGCGTGCTGTTCCAGGTCCAGGGTATCCTGCTCCCTGACGTAAACAATGTTGTACCGGTGCTTGCTGGCCACCAGTTTCGACGCTTCCCTGTATTCCTGTTCAAGCGAAGGGCTCACCTGGAAGAGATAGGGATTCTCACCCACCAGGTCGAGTTCGTTATAAAAAGGAGTCACCAGCGGGATCCGGTGCCTTTCGGCAAATTCACCGGCGATCTCCACGTTAAATGTGTAGAAAGGTCCGATGAAGAGATCAAACTCTTCCATTTCCTGCTGCATAAGGATCTCCAGGGTACGGTCCATACTTCTTTCGGTATCGTAGAATCTTACCTCCAGCTCCATGCCGGTTTTTCTGAGGGAATCGATCGCCAGAAGCGCTCCCTGGAAAAATTCCAGAAAGTGGACCGACTGGGGTGTCCGCTCCTCAATCCTGTAGCGCTCGATGATCCTGCTCCTCCTGCGTTCCGACCTGACGTCCGCCAGCAGGGAGTCGAGAGGCTCCTGCTCTTCGAACTGAAACGGAATCAGGAAAGCCACCCGGTAGGTGCGGGAGGGGTCGTGGTGCCTGATCGCCAGTTCATCGTACATATAGGGTTCCGGAAGGGTATCGGAGGGCAGCATGGTGAGGGTGTCAGAGGGGATGGTGTCGGACGGCCGCTCCGGCTGATCAACTGCCTGGGGAAGCGGGATCCTGATGGTCTGCCCCGCACGTGGTCCTCCCCAGCCCAGTTCAGGATTGGCAGCTCTGATCTGTTGCACGGAAACACCGTAAAAGCGGGCAATGGAATAGAGTGTCTCTCTCCGTTTGACCTCATGATACGCCATTCCCTGCTCGTCATAGGCAGGTTCCCGGACTGTTTCACGGGGCGGGGGTATCCTCAGCTGTGTGCCGGGATGCATCTCCTCCGGATCCACTCCCGGATTGGCCCCGATCAACTCCTCCTCGTCGAGACCGTAGCTCCGGGCAATGGAGTAGATGGTTTCGCCCGGTTCAACCCTGTGGATGGAATCGGCGGCGGGCAAAGGGGAGGTGCCGGGATCCGGTGCCATGGTGGGATGAACGGGGATCTTCAGTGCCTGGCCTATCTGCAGACCTGAAACCACGGACGGATTCTCCACCGTAATCTCCTTCTGGGATACCTGATAAGCTTTTGCAATGCTGTACAGGGTTTGCCCGGGTTTCACCACGTGGATGTAATAAACGGTACCCTCCAGAATCACCTTGTTGGTGGATCGCTCCACCTCTACAGGCTCCTGGGGATAAGCCATTCCCGCTGCAAAAAGGAACGCCGCCAGAAAAAAGAACCGGAATCTATCTGGAAATGAACGCATGGATATTGCCGAGTATGCGTTCTTCCATCCGGGAGGTATCCGCTTTCAAAAAATCCTCACCGGTGATTCGTTCAAATAACTCGATATACCTGTCCGATACCTCCTGGATGAAATCATCGGGCATCGGGGGTACCTGCTGCCCTTCTTTGCCCTGGAATCCGTTGCTTATGAGCCACTGACGTACGAATTCCTTGGAGAGCTGCCGCTGCTGCTCCCCCTTCGCCTGCCTCTCCTCATATCCGTCGGCATAGAAATACCTCGAAGAATCGGGGGTATGGATTTCATCGATCAGAAGGATCCGGTCCTCCTTTTTTCCGAACTCATATTTGGTATCCACCAGGATCAGTCCCGTCGTCTGCGCCATTTCGGTTCCCCTTTGAAACAGCCTGCGGGTATAGTCCTCCAGAAGTTCGTATTCCTCCTCCGGAACCAGTCCGCTCGCTATAATCTCCTCGCGGGAAATATCTTCATCATGGCCCTTTTCCGCTTTGGTGGTCGGGGTAATGACCGGCTCCGGGAGCCGGTCATGCTCTTTCAGTCCGTCGGGTAGCGGAACCCCGCAGATAGCGCGTTTTCCATCACGGTATTCCCGCCAGGCATGACCTGTCAGGTAGGCCCTGATCACCATCTCCACTTTGTAGGGGTCGGCCAGATGACCGATGGTCACATTGGGATCGGGCGATTCGATTTTCCAGTTGGGAACAATGTCGGCGGTGGCATCCAGGAATTTGGAGGCGATCTGATTCAGCACCTGTCCCTTGAAAGGAATACCCCGTGGCAAAACCACATCGAAAGCCGAGATCCGGTCAGTCACCACCATAATAAGATACTCGTCATTGATATTGTACACATCCCTGACTTTTCCCTGATAAAGATTCTTCTGACCTTTCAACTGGAATTCTGTTTTCTTTAGTGCCTGGTCCATCATTTATTATTTATTACCGTTGTATGCTTTTACGATCGATTTGACCAGCGGATGCCGGATAATATCGCGGTCGTCGAACCGGATAATGGAGATCCCGCTGATCGGTTTCAGGATCCTGATCCCCTGCACCAGTCCCGAATCCTCCCGCCGGGGCAGGTCCACCTGCGAATCATCGCCCGTAACGATGAATTTGGCATGGGGGCCCATTCTGGTGAGAAACATCTTGAACTGATTGGAGGTGGCGTTCTGAGCCTCATCGAGGATGACGTAAGCATCATCGAGTGTTCGTCCCCTCATGTAGGCCAGGGGTGCAATCTGAATAGTTCCATCCTCCATGAACTGGATCAGTTTACGGGCCGGTATCATATCCCTGAGTGCATCGTACAGCGGCTGAAGGTAAGGGTCCAGCTTCTCTTTGAAATCTCCCGGCAGGAATCCGAGCTTCTCCCCCGCCTCCACGGCCGGCCTTGTCAGTATGATCCTCTTCACCTCCCGCTCCTTCAGAGCCTTTACCGCCATGGCAATGGCCGTGTAGGTCTTTCCCGTTCCGGCAGGTCCCACAGCGATCAGAAGATCATGTTCCCTGCCATCAGCTACCAGACGCTTCTGATTAACGGTCAGAGGCCTGATCTTGCGTCCGCTCTCACCGAACAGGAGGACCTCATCGGAGGGTCCCGGGGCCTCCATTTTCTGATCCGCCGAACCGACCAGCAGTTCATCCAGATCGTGCAGTGTGACGGTCTGAAATTTACGCAGGTACCGGAGAAACAGGTCGACTTTATCTTCAAATTCTTCCATTCGCCCGGGATCACCGGAGATTCGGATCTCGTTGCCCCTGGAGACGATTTTCAAATCGGGAAATAATTGAATGAATTTATTAAAGCGAACGTTATTTACACCATAGAAATCAACCGGATCCACACCCTCCAAATAGATCAGCTTTTCAGCCATATATTCAATTATATTCGCTACTTTTGGAGGTGCAAAATACGCCGTTTTTTTTAACATTGCAATAAGAAAATCCCTGCCGCGAGCTCATGCACATCATCACGCTGACTTCCGACTGGAACAATGATGATTTTTACGTGGGCGCTCTGAAAGGAAGAATTCTCAGTCAGTGTAAGGACGCTCTGATCGTCGACCTGAACCACCGGATTAAGCCTTTCCACACTGCACAGGCCGCCTTTATCGTCAGGAACAGCTACCGGCGGTTCCCGGAGGGCTCCATACATCTGATCGCGGTCAATACGGAGCCGGAGCCCGGCGGGCAATTGCTCGCAGCAACGCTTCACGGGCACTTCTTTCTTTGTGCTGATAACGGAATGCTGGGCCTCCTGGGTGGATCGGAACCGGAGAAGGTAGTAAGCCTCAGCCGGGAGAAGATAGCCAGTCTCAGCCGCGACACAGATTCCGGTGAAAGCACCTTTCTCTCCCTGACCATACTGGCAGATGCCGCATGTGCAATTTCCAGAGGACAAGCCATCGAAAGCCTCGGTCAGCTGACCTCCGGGTACAGCAGCCAGACCCCCCTGCGGCCGGCTATCGAAGGGGATACCATCAGCGGCAGTGTGGTCTACATCGACTCGTACCAGAACGCCATCACCAATGTATCCGCCGAGCTGTTCAAGCGGGTGGGAAAGGGGCGTGATTTTACCATTTACGTTCAGAGCAAGCACTACAGGATCCAACGCATCAGGACCCGTTACAATGAGGTGCCGCCGGGTGAGCTGCTGGCCCTGTTCAACAGCATCCACCTGCTGGAGATCGCCATCAGGAACGGGAATGCGGCCGGGTTGCTCAAATTGAATACAAACTCGACCATCAGGATCGAATTCAATAACAGATAACATGCATAGCAAGGAAGAGAAGCTGGAAGCATTCGGACGGTTGCTGGAGATCATGGATGAACTGAGGGAGAAGTGTCCCTGGGACCGTGAACAAACACTGGACAGCCTGCGTAACCTGACCATCGAAGAGACATACGAACTGGCCGACGCGATCATGGACCATGACCTGGATGAGATACGCAAAGAGCTGGGAGACCTGATACTTCACATCGTATTCTATTCGAAAATCGGCTCTGAACAAGGGGCATTCGATATTGCCGATGTGATCCGGGGGATCAATGAGAAGCTGATCTTCAGGCATCCCCATGTCTTCGGCGAACGGAAGGTCAGCGGATCGGGCGAGGTGGTCCGGAACTGGGAGGAACTGAAGATGCGGGAGGGTCACCGGAGTGTACTGGCGGGGGTGCCGGTCTCGCTGCCTGCCATGATCAAGTCGCACCGGATACAGGATAAGGCCAGGGCGGTGGGATTCGACTGGGAAAAAAAGGAGCAGGTCTGGGAAAAGGTAAAAGAAGAGCTGCAGGAGATCTCAAGTGAACTCTCGAACGGCCATGACAGGGAGAACCTGGAAGAGGAGTTCGGAGACCTTCTCTTCTCCATCGTCAATGCAGCCAGGTTGTATGATATCGAGCCTGAGACCGCCCTGGAAAGGACCAACCGGAAATTTATCCACCGCTTCACCCATCTGGAGAAGAGAGCTGCTGAGAACGGAAGATCACTGAAGGAGATGAGCCTCGAAGAGATGGAGAGCATCTGGCAGGAGGCCAAGGGAAGAGAAGAGAGTTAGTTATCAGTTTCTTCTTCCTTCTTTTCGCTTTCCTCTTCCTTCTTTTCGCTTTCTTCTTCTTCCTCCCCGGTCTTTTCTTTCACCTCGAGCAAGGAGTGCTCCTGAAGTTGATTGTACCACTGAAAAACCTTCTTGATATCGGACACGTAGACCCTTTCCGGATCATAGTCGGGAACCAGCTCCTCAAACTGGTCCTTCAGATCCTGCCCCGGCGATTTATGCGAGATGGCCTTCCCGCCGCCGGTCTTTTCGTGAATCCGGAAAAAGATATCCGACAGGGGAACCTCCTCCTTAGACGTGAAGATCGCGATATCCTCCAGGGAACTGATCCGGGCCGTGGCAGGTTCCACATGCCTTTTTTTATCTTCGATGGATTCCACCACGATACCGTTCCTGGCCTGGGCAATGTATTTGTAAAGACCGCCCTTCCCTGAAATGGACAGAATATCTTTTAAATTGATCGTTTTCATATCTTGGAAATGATGATTGGAAACTAGATTAATTCAGGCCTCGCTCTTTTTTGATCTGCTCGTAAGCTTCCTGCACTTTACGGAATTTTTCATGAGCCACTTTCTTGAAATCCTCGCCCAGGTGACTGACCTTGTCCGGATGATATTTCATGGCCATCCGCCTGTAGGCCTTCTTCACATCCTCATCGGCGGCAGTGGGCTCGATTTCCAGGATCTTGTAGGAGGCGTCGGTCTGAGCGATAAACATGGCTCGGATGCTCTGGAAGTCGGAATCGGTAATACCCATATAGCCGGAGATCCTCTGGATCACACTGTTCTCCGAATCGCTGACGGCATCGTCGGCAGAAGCGATGCCAAACAGGAAATGAAGCATTTCAAGCCGGTAGGAGTAATCGAGACGCTGGGCGAGCTGGTGGGTCACATCCCGGAGGGGGATCTCCTGTTTCAGGATATCTCTGAGCAAAACCACCGCTTCGGAGGCCGTGTCCTCGCCGAAGCGGGAGACAAAGTACCGTTTCACGTAATCCAGCTCACTCTTCACCACCCTTCCGTCGGCCTTCATCACTGCGGCGATCAGGACCAGCAGAGAGGCGGCATAATCACCTCTGAGGGTACGGCCCCTGACCTGCGTGGGCTGGGGTCCGGTCATGGTGGAGCCCGAATCGAAGATGGAACCTACGGCCAGGCCGAGAATTCCCCCTATGGGACCACCCAGTGCCCATCCGAGGCCCAGACCCACCCATTTTCCAAATTTTGCCATAGTTCTTCTTTCAACTGTTCAACAATTTTTTATGCAGTTCCACGACCTGCGGAAGAAGCATCTCCCCGCCGCTGTTGTAGATCAGATGATCGGCCATCTCCCTTTTCCGGTCCTCATCCATCTGGTGCATCATTCTTTTCCTGACACTCGTTTCATCCACCCCGTCTCTTTCCATGACCCTCCTGATCCTCACTTTTTCCGGAGCCAGCACCAGCACCGTAAGGTCCATGTAACGGTGGGCTCCGCTTTCAAAAAGGACCGCAGCCTCCTCCACCACATAACCGGCATCTCCCTGCCGGGAGGCCCAATCGGCAAAATCACGCCTGACTGACGGATGCACCACTTTATTCAGTGAATGGAGAAGCTCATCGTTACCGAACACCTTTTCCGATATATACGAGCGATCCAGCTTCCCGTTTCGGTAGGCCCGCTTCCCCAGCAGGCGGGAAATCTCCCCGGCCACTTCCGGATCCTCCTCCATCAATCTGCGCGCCTCCCTGTCTGCATAATAGACAGGTACACCAAGTTTGGTCAATATATCACATACCAGCGTTTTACCGCTGCCTATCCCCCCGGTAACCCCCACCAGTTTGGTCATCTCCGTGATTTGAGGAATTCCACCGATTTGGGGTAATATTCGTAACTGATCAGATAGAGAGGAACGTTCCGGATCTCCACCTCCACCATCCGCTCACCTTCTGTAATATTCTCGTAATCGACCACCGCCCTGATCAGGTTGGCATTGATCCTCTCGTACTTGCTGAGACCGACAATGCAGGTGAACTTGATCCGGGAGGGAAAAGTCTGCAGGGAGATCGAATCGGGCTGATGGATCACCTCTACCGGAATCGAGAGCTGGATCTCGGTGAACCTTTCCAGTTCGATCGTGCACAGAACCCGTGACCGGTCATATTCCAGTCCATTGTAAGACCTCAGTCTCACCCTGTCACTGTAATCCCTGGAGATAAGCCCCAGCTCTTTCTTTTCGGTATAAACCTTCTCAAGGGTGTCCAGGATCAGGTCAGGGCCGGTCACCATCACCGATCCCGGTTCCACCGAAATCCCGTCCAGGATGGTAAATTGATTGTCCACCTCGTACCGGAAATCGGGTATCACGGGGACCTGCTTTGAAACCCTTCCGGCAAACTGGAAATGAAGGGTGTCCGGCTTAATCTCCAGCAATTGCAGCTCGGCCGGCAACTGGAGGGCCACCTGATCCTTCAGGTACCTGGTAATGATATAAGCCCGTGAACTGTCCTGACCGGGCCGGTTCAGATTGAAGGCTGAAACTTTAAAATTGATAGGTACCGGTTTCCGGAATACTTTATACCTCATGATAGTATACCCGTCGGAATTCACTGTCAGCTCCAGCTGCCTTGGCAGCGTTCCCACGAATACCCGGTCTTCGGGCATTTCGGTATACTCCAGGGGATAGTTAATAACGGTCGTGTAGTTCTTGCTCAGGGCATTCAGAAACCAGATGAATACAGATACGAAAAGGAACACTGAGAACAACAGAATCCTTTTTCTGATCTGCAGGCGCTGTCCGCCGGTCATCATGGGCCACCTAGAGAGAAACTTATTTTCCAATCGCCCCGCTTTTCCCTATTTTCTGGATGAAGTCTGCTCCCCCGGCTCGGCCACAACGGCAGTTTTGTCCACCTTGACCACGACGTTATCGGCAATCTCCAGGGTCACTGTGCGATCCTTTACATCATTGACCTTCCCGTAAATTCCCCCGGTGGTTGCCACCCGGTCTCCTTTCTTGAGGGCGTTCCTGAAACTGGTGGCCTCTTTTTGCTTCTTCACCTGAGGCCTGATCATGAAGAAGTAGAACACCACAATGATCAGCAACAGAAAGATCAACGATTGCATTCCGGCACCGCCACCGGGTGCTGCAGGTTGAGACAGAATTTGAAATAACAGATTCATTAGTAAAACTTTAAATTAATACAGATAATTTATTTCACATGATTGTTTTCACATGGGCTGCCACAGATGGCAGCCTTCTCTCCAACAATGATTGTTCCAAAGTCGCGGGTCAACTTTCCGGATATCATACCTAACAAAAGGTGCTTACTCATTTTCACCTATCAACCCCCTTCCCTTTTTCACGATTTTCTTCTCCTCCTTCAGCTGGAACACCACCTTGTCGAGGACTCCGTTGATGAATACATTGCTCTTGGAGGTACTGTAAAATTTCGATATCTCCAGATATTCGTTCAGAGTGACTTTGGTCGGGATCGAAGGGAATGCTGTCAGTTCGGCAATGGCCATCTGCATGATCAGGATATCCATAAAGGCGATCCGGTCCAGATCCCAGTTCCTGGTGTTTTTCCTGACATATTCCACAAACTCGTCCCGGTGAAGGATCGACTGACGGAACAACCTGACCACGTAATCCCTGTCCTCTTTATTCTTATAGAGTTCGAGCAGTGGCTTTTCCTCGCCGTCTTCCGGCTTGAATTTCCTGAATGTTTTGATGATCATGCTGATAATAAACTCCAGGTCGTCGTTCCAGTAAATACTCTGTTCCTCCAGAACAGAAGAAAGCAACTCGCTTGGAAAAACGAGGTGCGTGTAAACCCAGGAGATAAATTTCTTATCATCATTGTAGCTGTTCTCCTCCGCCTCCAGGTAGTCGGTATACTCCTGACTGTTCAGTATGTTCTGATAAAGCTCCCTGATCAGTTCCGGATGATTGGTCCAGTTCAGCTTGTGCTGATCCACGAAGCGAAGCAAATGAGTGTTGTTCCTGAGTTGCATCACCAGCCGGTTTTCAATGAACCGGGTATTGGGGTGGAGGTCCTCCCGGGTGGGTATCCGCTTGTTTCTGGCCAGCTCCATCCGCGATTCCGCATAAAGGGCCACATCAATGATCAGCAGCAGGAGGTAATGATACAGCTCGTAGGATTTCTCAATAGCGAAATGGAGCTCCTTCTCTGAACGTCCCATGTCCTCTCTTCCCGTTTTATAATATGCATAGAGGGACTGCAGTGCCTTGATTCGTAATTGTCTCCTGCTGATCATTTTTTAAAGAACTTCTGGCCATATCTGTAATCGATGCAAATTTACACTAAATTTTAATCTTTGAAACAACTGTTCAACAGCAAGTTTAGCTTCGTCCTAAATAGTAGCAAAATTTGATATTATTTAAAATATTTCACATTTTTGGAGATAAACTAGGAAAACCCTAACTAAATCTGATGTAATGATTGATGAAGGAAATGCTAAATCTGAAGAGGTAGTAACTGAAGCAGCGGGACGGGAAGAGATCCATTCTAAAGCTGTTAGGGCCGGGAAAAGGACCTATTTTTTCGACGTGAAAGCCACTCGCCGGAACGATTACTATCTGACAATCACCGAGAGTAAAAAGCGCTTCAACAGGGATGGCAAGTTCTTTTACGAGAAACATAAATTGTTTCTCTACAAAGAAGATTTCGACAAATTCTCTGACAGTCTGAAGGAGATCATTGAGTACATCAGGGAATTCAATCCTCAGACCATGGACCAGGATGAGGAGAAATTACACCATCCCCAGTCGAACGGCACCGGAGAAGAACAGAACGGGACCGGGGTCACCGGGAGTGAAGTCAAAGATTTCACCAACGTGGAATTTGAGGATCTGGGAGAAGATCAGGCCTGAACCCCGTATCCCTCTCCCTTTTTTCCATCGCTTCTGTCAAGGAATTCCTTTATTTCTTTGAATGACAGTTTTCTGACGTTGGTGACGATGAAGTCGTCCATCAGAAAATTGCCAAACTGATTGCATTCATCAATGGCTTCCTGAAAAACGGATTTCATGGAATGGTGCATCGGAAGGAGCAACATGATGGTGGCCAGGTACTCTGAGAATCTCAACTCCTCCACTTCGGCATCGTACTTCTTCAGTGCAGCATCAAATTCATTGCGGATTACCTTGCGTTGCGTGGGGCTCAAAGGGATGTTGCACCGCGATATCAGCACCATGAAATAGCGTAACTTCTCTCCCTTACCGCCCAGTCCGGTGGAAATAAACACCTGGTTTTCCTCCATGATCGAAGTCTCCAGGTGCATCCGGCTTTCATTCAGGGCCATCCTGGCCCAATCGCGAAGGGACTCCTCTCCCTCCCGGCAGAACTTTTCAATGGCCCGGTAGGATTCTACGCGCTCCACGGTCGCCAGCCGTGCCAGGATCTCCTTCTTTACATCTTCCGTGTAACCGGGTTCCGACAGATATGGTATCTGGTCCAGGGCCCATTGATCGTCCAGCTCTTTCCTGAGCTTGCTCGAGCTTTCATAATACTCCACCTGCAGATCCATATCGATCTGCTGTTCCAGGACTTTCATCCTCCCCGGCTGTCCCCCGAGAATCTCCCGGATCTTTTCATACAGGTTCTCATGCTCCTCCATCACCTGGCAACTCTTCAATTAAATGTACAATTTTTTATTAATTTCGAAAAAATCATCACATGAAGGTCATTCTGGATATCGATCAGAGGGTGAGCAGGGCATCCGAGGGATTCACCCTTTCCGTCGAGAATGTGCTGCAGGTGGGATTCAATCTGTTCAGAAAGTCGCCCGCGATCTTTATCCTGTATGGCCTCATTGGTTTACTGGTTTTCTCCAATCCGGTCAGCGGACTTCTGCTGGGAGGACCCGTCACTGTCGGCTATTATGTGGTAGCCCGCCGGGTGCGGCACAACCGGCAGGTGGAACTTCCTGATTTTTTCCGCGGATTCGACCGCTTCCTTCCGCTTCTGCTCCTGAACCTCCTGATCACCGTGGTGGTGGTCCTTGGATTGCTGCTGCTGGTCATTCCCGGCGTCTATTTTGCCATCAGTTATATCTTCTCCCATTTTTTCGTCTGGTTCTATGATGTCGATCCCACCGAAGCGGTGAGCCTGAGCAGGAAGACAGTCTCGGGCAACTTCGGCCAGATCTTTCTGCTCTGTCTGGTACTTGCAGGGATCAATCTGCTCGGGGCCCTGGCATTCGGGGTGGGTTTACTGCTCACAGTGCCGTTCTCCTACTGTGTACTTTATGCAGCATTTGATGATATTATCGGAATCCCCTAATCCACCGGTCCCATGGATGTGACACTGGCCGTGATCGGCGCTCTGCTCGTTTTAATCGGATTTGCGGGAAGCATCCTGCCGGTGATTCCCGGTCCTCCCATCAGCTGGGTGGGTTTCCTGATGCTCCGGTGGACCGACTACATTCACCGGGGTGCATCAGGATACGACAATGTGCTGTGGATCCTTCTTTTTCTGGTGGTGCTGGTCACCATACTCGATTATGTAGTACCGGTCATGGGTACCCGCCGGTTCGGGGGGTCCAAAAGAGGGGTTTGGGGAGCCACCATCGGTGTGGTGGCGGGCCTTTTTTTCGGGCCGCCGGGCATTATCATCGCTCCCTTTCTGGGAGCCTACATCGGCGAAGTAAGCTCCGGAAAAAAGGACAAAGAAGCATTGCGGGCCGCATGGGGATCCTTTGTGGGTTTCCTGATGGGCGTGGGCATGAAACTCATGGTTTGCGGGGCCATTCTCTTCTTCTTCCTCCGCCACCTCTTCTTCTGAATCCCCCTTTACACACGAAAGTCAGCCTGCAAGGGTAGCAACAAGGATGGCTTTGATGGTATGCATCCGGTTCTCTGCCTGGTCGAAAACAATGGAGTGATCCGATTCGAACACCTCGTCGGTCACCTCCATGGCTTCGAGGCCGAACTTGCTGAAAATCTCCTCCCCCATCCTGGTCTCACGGTTATGAAAGGCCGGCAGGCAATGCAGGAACCCGACCGACGGGTTGCCGGTCATCTCGATAACCCTCTTGTTCACCTGGTAGGGAGTGAGCAGACGGATACGCTCCTCCCAGACGCTCTCGGACTCGCCCATGGAGACCCACACATCGGTATAGAGGAAGTCGGCCCCTTCGACCGCCTCCTGCACACTGTCGGTGATATGGATCCTGGCTCCCGTGCCGGAGGCGATCTCACGGCAGTTATTCACCAGTTTCTCCCCGGGCTGAACCGAAGCAGGCGCAGCGGCGCGGTAATCGATCCCCATCTTGGCCGCTCCGACCATCAGGGAATTGGCCATGTTGTTCCTGGCATCGCCCAGATAACAGAATTTCATCTGCTGCAGCGGCTTGTCGGAATGCTCTGTCATGGTCATCAGGTCGGCCAGCACCTGCGTGGGATGAAACTCGTCGGTCAGGCCATTCCATACGGGAACCCCCGCATAGGCCGCCAGCTCCTCCACCACCTTCTGACCGAACCCCCGGTATTCGATGCCGTCGTACATGCGGCCCAGCACCCGTGCCGTGTCCTTCATCGATTCCTTGTGACCGATCTGCGTACCCGACGGTCCGAGATAGGTCACACCCGCTCCCTGGTCCAGAGCGGCCACTTCGAATGCACAACGGGTGCGGGTGGAGGTCTTCTCAAATATCAGTGCGATATTCTTTCCTTTCAGACGGGGCACCTCTGTTCCTGAATATTTCGCTTTTTTCAGGGAAAAACTGAGATCCAGCAAAAACCGGATCTCCCGGGGTGTGAAATCGAGCAGGGTCAGAAAATGCCGGTTTCGTAAGTTAAAGGCCATGATTAATAAGGATTTTCGGATTATATGGTCAAAAATATAAAAATATCAGGTATCGTACTCCATGGTGATCTTCGTTCCAAAGCTCTTGTCTTCCAGTTTGAAAGCTTCAGTGATCACACTCTTTTCACCCCCTTTTTCGATGAACTGAAGGCATGCCCTTATTTTGGGAGCCATATCCCCCTCCCCGAACATCCCTTCCTCCAGATATTTCCTGGTATCTGCATAGTTCAGGAATTCCTTCACCTCCTGTTCCGGTGTTCCGTAATGAATATAGACAAAGGGCACGTCGGTGAGGATGTAGAATTCATCCGCTCCGATCCTCGCCGCCAGCAGGGAAGAAGCCAGGTCTTTATCGATCACCGCTTCCGAGGGCCGGATCCGGCCCTGCTCATCCCTGTAGACAGGAACCCCTCCCCCGCCGGCTGCCACCACGATCGTACCCTGCCTCGCCAGGGTCTCCACCACTTTTTCATTGATGATCTCCACCGGAACCGGAGAAGGCACCACCCTCCGGAATCCCTCCCTCCTTTTGGGATCCTCCTTGAATATCCACTTTTTCTGCTCCGAAATGCGGTCGGCCTCCTCCCGGCTGTATGACTTGCCGATGCGTTTGGAGGGACGGTCGAAGGCAGGGTCGTCCTTCCGGACCTGTGCCATGGTCACCAGGGTAACCACCTCTTTATGGATGCCGTGAGCGTGGAGCACATTCCTCAGCATCCGTTCGATCATGTAACCGATGCCGCCCTGGGAATCCGCCACACAGATATCCACCGGCATCTGGGGAATTCCGTAAACCGCTTCCCCCGCATCGTTCCTCATGAGTATATTCCCCACCTGAGGCCCGTTTCCATGGGTGATCACCAGATCGTATCCGTCCCTGATCAGGTGAACCAGGTTCTCCAGGGTATCGGTGGTGTTCTGTTCCTGTTCGTCGATGGTCCCGACCTGGTTATCACGCAAAAGTGCATTTCCGCCGAGTGCGATCACCGCAAGCTTTTTCATGGAATGTCATTGGAAGATATCCTGCAAAGCTAAACAAAGTAAAACCCTGCGTTCATCAAAAAAGAGCACTTTTACAACATTATTTCCTAATTTTGTCAAAACGATCTCCGTCCGCTGTGTCAGTATATCCCCGCGCGCTTTCCATCGCTCTCCTCCTCCTTCTCTGGTCCGGCTGCCGCCGGGATATCCGGTTGCCTGAAAATCTGGAAGCCTACCATATCACCTACCGGATCGACTATCTGGAGGAGAAGGCGGGTGACGTTCCCACCCGGTTGCTTCCCTCCGAAATGGAGGCTTACTTCACAGAGTATCATGTCATGTCAAGGATCGAGGGATTCTTCAGCCAGTTCTCCCTGGTCCAGATTGCCGACCTGCAGAGAAAAAGGGTCACCACCATGCTCCATTTTTTCGGCAACAAGGTCTATTACGAAGGAAAAAGAGGAGAGCTTCCGGCAGCAGTGGTGGAACCGGAGAATCTGAAATTCAGTTATACAGGCGATACCCTCGTCATTGGAGGCCTGCGATCGGAACGCATCGAAGTGGATACGGGAACGGACCGCTTCAACATCTATTCCACCCGGGAATTCTCGGTGAATCAGCCCAATATCACCACACCTTACCGTTCCATCGATGATCCGCTCTCCGAGTTCAGGGTTCAGTTGAGCCTTCTCAAAATGCATCTCACATGTTCGGAATTCGAAACAAGAACAGTTGAATCTGAACTGTTTACTGTCCCCGAAGGGTACCGCCGGGTATCCCGTGAGGCGATGGAAGAGATTATTAACAGCCTGTTTACAAAAGATTAGCCGCTCGCCTGACGTTATTATTACCTTAGAACGTTAAAGCAATGGGTGGAGTATGGTCAGGAAGAAAACGAAGAAGAAAAATCCGATCATCCGTTTCCTTGGTTCAACAGTGGCTTTCTTGAAGGACGACCGTTTCAGGTACGCCCTTGGAATCCTCTTGATGCTATCAGCTGTATTTCTGATCATCTCCCAGATCTCTTATCTGGTGAACTGGAGAACCGATCAGGATTTCGAATGGGAGAAGGTGCTTTCCGGACCGGAGGTGCGGGTGGAAAATTCAGGTGGCAAACTGGGCGCCTGGGTCTCCAATATTTTGATAAACAAATGGTTCGGCCTGGCCAGCTTTCTGTTTCCCCTGGTTCTTTTACTCTGGGCACTGGCCCTCTATCGGATCCGGATTTTCAGGACCTGGAAGGCGGTCCGGAACCTCCTGCTGCTGGCCATTCTCATTTCGATCACCCTCGGTGTCCTCTTTGGCGATGCGAACGGATTACTGGGGAGCGGACCGGGCGGACAGCACGGGTATTTCCTGGGCCGCTGGCTGCTGGCCGGGGTCGGCTTCTACGGTACCATCTTTCTGCTGGTGATCTGTTTTGGCTCCCTGCTTCTTTTTTCCACCGGATTTCTGGATTGGGCCAGAAAGCAAAGGTTGTTCCTCCTGAGCCATTCCCTCAGGGATGGAGAAAAGGGGACCGGTGAAACGGAAAATGATATGGACCGCGCCCCCGGACCCGACTGGAATGATTCCTTCGGTCCCCCGGAGACCGGCCTTCAGGAAGGAAATGAAGATCAGTTGAAAACTTCCGGTGAAATGGATAATGATACCGTTGCAACCGGCGGCGGAAGCATGGAAATGGAAGAGAGCGGTCCGGAGAAAGAGGAGCTCAGCAGAGACGAGGTGGAGATGACCATCGAAGACGTATCGGCCACCAATCCGGAAGACCTGAATCCCGATGAGGGCGCCCTTGGAGAGTATGACCCCACCCTTGATCTCCCCAAGTACCTCTATCCCCCCCTGAGCCTTCTGAACGATTACGACCAGGGAGATACCACCGTGACCAACGATGAGCTGATCTCGAACAAGAACAGGATCGTGGAGACCCTCGGGAACTACAACATCAAGATCGAAAAGATCAAGGCCACCATCGGGCCCACGGTAACCCTTTATGAGATCGTTCCGGCTCCCGGTATCCGGATCTCAAAGATCAAAAGCCTGGAGGATGATATTGCCCTGAGCCTTGCCGCCCTGGGAATACGGATCATTGCCCCCATTCCCGGCAAAGGCACCATCGGTATCGAAGTGCCTAATCAGAATCCCCGGATCGTATCCATGAAATCGATCCTGGCGTCGAAAAAGTTTCAGGAAGCAGAGATGGAACTGGCCATCGCTCTGGGAAAGACCATAGCCAATGAGACCTTCGTGTTCGACCTCACCCGGATGCCACACCTTCTGGTAGCCGGAGCCACCGGCCAGGGAAAATCGGTGGGACTGAACGCCATCATAGCCTCACTGCTTTACAAGAAACATCCGGCCCAGCTGAAATTCGTCCTCGTGGACCCCAAAAAGGTAGAACTCTCCCTTTACAGCAAGATCGAGCGTCACTACCTGGCCAAACTGCCCGAATCGGAGGAGGCGATCATCACCGATACCCGGCAGGTGATCCACACCCTCAACAGCCTCTGCGCGGAGATGGACGAACGGTACAATCTTCTGAAAAACGCCCAGGTAAGGAACATCAAAGAGTACAACGCCAAATTCATCAGACGGAAACTCAATCCCCACAAGGGTCACCGGTACATGCCGTTTATCGTGGTGATCATCGATGAGTTCGCCGACCTGATCATGACCGCCGGCAGGGAGATCGAACATCCGATCTCCCGGCTGGCCCAGCTGGCCAGAGCCATCGGGATCCATCTGATCATTGCCACCCAGCGTCCCACCACCAATATCATCACCGGGGTGATAAAGGCCAATTTTCCGGCAAGGATCGCTTTCAGGGTCACCTCCATGATCGATTCGCGCACCATCCTCGACGGTTCCGGCGCCGACCAGCTGATCGGCAGGGGGGACATGCTCTTTCTCAGCGGAAGCGAGCCCACACGGATCCAGTGTGCCTTTATCGACGGACCCGAAATTGAAGAGGTGACCGAATTTATCGGCGGGCAGAAAGGGTATCCCAGTGCCATGATGCTGAAACCGGTGGACGATGAGACCGGTGAGGGTCCGGAGGTGGATCTCGACAAAAGGGACGACCGGTTCGAAGATGCGGCCCGCCTGGTGGTCCAGCATCAGCAGGGTTCCACCTCCCTGATCCAGAGGAAACTCGCCCTGGGCTACAACCGGGCCGGCAGGATCGTCGACCAGCTGGAGGCCGCCGGGATCCTCGGTCCCTTCGAGGGAAGCAAGGCCCGCCAGGTCCTGGTTCAGGATGAATTCAGTTTGGAACAGATTTTGAACGACCTTTCCTAAACGATATCGTATGAGATCCATCTCCCGGTTTCTGATTCCTCCTGTGCTGCCATCCATGCTGTTAGCCCTGAAGCTGGCCGTGCTGCCACTCCTGCTGATATCCCTGCTGACGCCCCATTCCCTGAAAGCCCAGCAGGATCCCAAAGCCGACTGCTATCTTCAGGCGGTCTCCGCGCAATTCGATATGGACGAGGGATACCGGATCGAGATGGATTACATCCGGAAAGATATCATGCGCGACACCTACGCGGAGGGAGAGGGGATCATATGGATGAAAGGGTTGAAATACAAGATCGTGGTGGATGAATATATCGTCTACTACGACGGCGAAAAACTCTACTCGCAGAATACCGAGAACCAGGAAGTTTACGTGAGCACCCCGGACCCGGAGGAACCCGGATACCTGCAGGCGGTCCCCATCCGGATCATCAAGTCGTACGAACAGGATTTCAAATACCGCTTCATGGGCGAGAGCCCCTTCATGGGCAGTCAGCGGATCGAAGTTCAGCTCTATCCGAAAGATCTATCGGGCCCCTACTCCATGCTGAAGATGTTCATACACCCCCAGACACTGAAGCTGGAAGGTATGGAGCTGAAGCACAAGGAGGGGATCGTCTACACCATGGTCCTCAGGAAAGTGGAGGGGGACCGGGAGCTGGAACCCGGAACCTTCACCTTCCATCAGGAAGATTACCCCGATACGGAGGTGATCGAACTGCTCCAGTGAGCTATTTCGGGTATTCGATCCGGGAGTGGTAGATATTGGAGAGCCTCGTCTTGAAGATCTCTTTGGCTTGCGCCACATCGGCAAAGGTCAGATCGGCTTCAGAAAACTGATCCTCCCTGGCCTGATGTTCCACGATCTTCTCGACCAGATCCGAGATCGATTCAGGGGTATAGATCTTCAACGTCCGGGAGGCAGCCTCCACCGAGTCGGCCATCATGAGAATGGCATTCTCTTTGGCGGACGGCTTCGGCCCCGGATAGGTGAACTCACTGATGTCCACCTCCTCCTTCGGATTGGAGTTAATGAACGACCGGTAGAAATACTGCACCGTGCTGGTCCCGTGATGGGTACGTATGAAATCCAGGATCTTCTTCGGCAGCTTATGCTTCTTCCCGATCTCCACTCCCCTGACCACATGATCGATGATGATCCTGGCACTGGTCCGGAAGTCCAGGGCCGCATGGGGATTGTCATTGTCGTGCTGATTCTCGATGAAGTATTGCGGGTTCTCCATCTTCCCGATGTCGTGATAAAGAGCGCCTGCCCTTACCAGCAGAGAGTTGCCGCCCACTTTCATGATCGCCTCCTCGGCCAGGTTGGCCACCTGCATGGAGTGCTGGAAGGTTCCCGGCGCTTTTTCGGCCAGCTGTCGCAGCAATGGCTGGTTGGTATCGGAAAGCTCGAAGAGGGTGGCATCGGAGAGAAACCCGAAAACCCGCTCGAAAAGAAATACCAGGGGATAGACGGTCAGGATCAGCAATCCGTTTCCCGCCAGCCACAGCAAATTGATCCAGTCGACCTCCGAGAGGGCCCCCTCCTGCATGATGGAGATGAGAATATAAACAAGGGCATACGACAGGGAGACGAAGATGGCGGTGTAAAAAAGGATCCCTCTTTTGTAATAGGAGCGCAAACTGAAAACCCCCACCAGTCCGGCCAGGAAGTTCATGAGGATGAACTGGTAGCTGTTAGGCACCCAGAAACCGGCCAGAAGCAGGGTCATCATGTGCACGAACAGGGCATACCGGGTATCGAAGAATGTTTTCAGAAAAATGGGGACGATCACGAAGGGGATCACATAGACGCTGACCGCATCGTTGACCGAGGCAGCCTTGGTCAGACCCACCATGGCCACGATCAGTCCCAGGGTAAAGAGTGTCTGCGAGCGGCTGTTGAGGATATCCTTCCGGAGGGTGAAGATGAACCAGAACAGGGACATGAAGATCAGGCTGATCAGCAGGAACTGTCCCAGATAAACCACCAGGTAGTTCCGTTCCACATTGGGATTGGTCTCGTATTCCCTTCTCAGTGATTCGATGATCCGGAAGTCCGTTCCCGACACCAGTTCACCTGTGGCAATGATCAGCTGGCCCGCCTGGACCATGCCCTGGGTCTGTGTCAGCTCCTCCAGACTGGCCTGCCTGACCTTCGCCGTGGTCTCCTCGTCATACAGCACATTGGGCCTCAGATAATCGTTCAGATTCATCCGGTCGAGGATGGACCGGGAAGCAGGATTGATCCTCCCGGCCTCCGAGGTAAGATATTCATAGGCGGTTCGTTCGGTATAAAAGGAGCGGTATCTTCGCTCCTCCGCCAGAGTGTTCCGGACTGTCATGACCGTCAGCTGATCCAGATCCCGCTCTTCCAGGACCGGATGGCGCTCGATCACCCCGGTCCCATAGATCTCTTCCAGGAGATCTTCGATCACATGGCCGGTGGAGCTCCACGCCTCCGATACATAGGCACCCATCCCCATGGAGGTGACCAGGCTGTTGTAGTCTTCGGTGAATGTACCGATCATCTCCCTTCCCTCCACGGAGTCGAAATCGAAGTAGAGATTCGAATTCCTTATCAGACTGTCCCTTTCAGCCTGAAGCTGTTGCTCCGATTTGTAGATGGGAAAGTCGAAAGGGGCTACCAGGGTCTCATGCATCCAGGGGGTGTTCCTGGCATATTCATACCTGAACTTCCCCTCCCGTGGAAACATGAAATATACCAGTAGAATGCCGATCAGATAGAACAGGTAGATCTGGATGGTCTTCCAGATTTTGATCATCCCTTTGAACCAGTTCATTGCGCGAAATTAGAATATCTTTTCCAACTTTCAATCCTCCCCTTGGATTTTTGTCAGAAAGCCCTTTTCTTGCAGGTACACCAGTAGCAACGATATCATGAATGCCGGAAAAAAATATACCTACGACTACCCCAGACCCATGGTGACTTCCGATGTGGCTGTCCTGAGGCTGGAACGGGAACCCGAGATCCTGCTGGTCAGGCGGAAGAATCCCCCCTTCGAAGGAGAGTGGGCGCTTCCGGGAGGATTTATGGAGATGGAAGAGAGCCTGGAGGAGGCTGCAAGAAGGGAACTGCTGGAAGAGACAGGGATACGTGCCGGAGAGCTGATCCGGTTTGAAACCTATGACAAACCCGGGAGGGACCCGCGGGGACGGACGATCACACAGGTCTTCGTGATGATCTGGAAAAAGGAGATGGGACTTCCGAGAGCCGGGAGCGATGCGGCCCAGCTGAACTGGTTCACACTGGACCGGCTGCCGAAACTGGCCTTCGATCACGGAGAGATTATCCAGGATGTGATCGGAATGCTGAAAGAGGGCGCTACATAATCATTCCCGCACCCACCGTGTTGTTCGTCCCTTCATCAATGATGATCACACTCCCGGTGATCCGGTTCTCACGGTAGGAGTCGTAAAAGATCGGCTTGGAGGTTTTCAGGGTGATCCTGGCGATCTCATTCAGACCGACCGACTGGTCCTCCCTGTCCTCCTCCAGGTTGTTGATATTGACCTTGTACTGCACCGACCGGATGATCCCCCGCATTTCAGAAGTGGTATGCCGGATCACATATTTCCCGCCAAGCAACATGGGCTTCTCATTGAGCCAGCAGACCATTAACTCGATCTCCTGCCCGATGGAAGGTTTCTGCTCCGCCGGCACGATCATGTCGCCCCTGCTGATATCGATGTCGTGCGCCAGCCGGAAAGCCACCGATTGAGGGGGAAAAGCCTCCTTCATTTCGCCGTTCATCGTATCGATGGCCTCCAGAGTGGTCTCAATCCCCGAGGGCAGCACCGCCACTTTCTCACCGGGATGCCACAACCCTCCCGCAACCCTGCCGGCGTACCCGCGATAGTCGTGGAATTCGTCCCGCTGCGGTCTGATCACGTACTGCACCGGGAACCTCCGGTTCTTCAGGTCGGCATCCTGCCGGATATCGATGGTTTCCAGCAACTCCAGGAGCGTGGGTCCCCCGTACCAGTCCATCGAAGTGCTTCTATCCACCACGTTGTCGCCCCTGAGTGCACTGATGGGGATAAAACGTACATCCCCGATATTCAGGTGCTCCTTGAAGGGGGTAAACTGCTCCCGTATGGTGTTGAATACCTCCTGGCTGTAGTCCACCAGATCCATTTTATTGACACAGATCGTCACATGGGGGATTCCCAGCAGGGAGGCGATGTAAGAGTGGCGGATGGTCTGTTCCAGCACCCCGTTCCTGGCATCCACCAGGATGATCGCCAGGTTGGCCGTGGAGGCACCGGTAACCATGTTCCGGGTATACTGCACATGCCCCGGAGTGTCGGCGATGATAAATTTCCGTTTGGGAGTGGCAAAATAACGGTAGGCCACATCGATGGTGATCCCCTGCTCCCTTTCAGCCCTCAGGCCGTCGGTAAGCAGTGCCAGGTTCACCTGCTCCTCCCCCCTCCGCTCGCTGGCCATCTCCAGCTGCTCCATCTGATCCTCGAAGATCGCCTTGGAATCAAAAAGAAGCCTGCCGATCAGCGTACTCTTGCCGTCATCCACACTTCCCGCGGTGGTAAACCGCAACAGTTTCATATCCAGGTACCCCCCTGTCAGATCCTCGCTCGCACTCATAGTCAACTTTCTTAGAAACTTTATAACTTTAAAACTTTATAAACTCGAAAAAAAGAAGGCTATTTTTAAAAATAGCCTTCTTTTTTTCGGTCCTCCATCGCCGCCTCGGACCGTTTATCGTCGTAGCGCCCCCCTCTTTCGGTGGACCTGGCGGCCGCCACCTCCAGGATAATGTCCTCCAGGGTATTGGCTGTGGAAAGGGTGAGGCCCGTACAGCTGATATCGCCGATAGTGCGGCACCTGACATCTTTGGTTTCGTACTGTTCCGTCTGCTTCAGCTGCATGAAGGGGGCCTTGGCCAGCCAGACGCCGTCGCGGTTGAACACTTCGCGCTTGTGGGTGAAATAAAGGCTGGGGATCTCGATATCCTCCAGGTAGATGTACTGCCAAACGTCCATCTCGGTCCAGTTGCTGAGCGGGAAAACCCGGAAATGTTCCCCCATGTGCTTCCGGCCGTTAAAGATGTTCCAGAGCTCCGGCCGCTGGTTCTTGGGATCCCACTGCCCGAAATCATCCCGGTGGGAAAAGAACCGCTCTTTGGCCCTGGCTTTCTCCTCATCCCTTCTCCCGCCCCCCAGGGCGGCATCGAACTTGAATTCCTCGATGGCATCCAGCAGGGTCACCGTCTGCAACAGATTCCTGCTGGCATTGACCCCGGTCTCCTCCACCACCTTCCCGGAATCGATGGTATCCTGCACCAGCCGGACGATCACCCTTCCCCCGGTGGTCTCCATCAGCCTGTCCCTGAACTCCAGAGTCTCCGGGAAATTATGCCCCGTATCGATATGCATGCAGGGGAACGGGACCACCTGGGGCCAGAATGCCTTTCTGGCCAGGTGATACATCACGATCGAATCCTTCCCCCCTGAAAACAGAAGGGTGGGACGCTCAAACTGCGCTCCCACCTCCCTGATCACATAGATCGCCTCCGCTTCCAGTTCCCTCAGGTGTGTAATGGAATAGTCACTCATACCTACAGATGCTTAAAACAAGGGCAAATATAGTAAAAAAAGAGGGCACCGGTCCGGTGCCCTCTTCAACAAGATATGCTAATTCAGGGTCAGTTCACATCCCACCATAGCTTGGAGAAGATCACATCTCCGTTGCCAAGGCGGTCGGCTGCTGCCTTCCTGCTGGCCCCGTTCAGGGTCTGCTCCTGCTGCGGATACTTCATCCGGTAGGGCAGGTCGGTCACCTCTTCCACCAGCGGCTCGAAGCGATAGTCCCACCAGGTATCGGTGGAGGGCACATAAACACTGTAGTCCTCGAATACAGGGATGAGTGTCCTGGGGAACCCGGTCCGGCGGTACTCGGCCCATGCAGTGGATCCCTGCATGTAGAGGGCGATGTACTTCTGGGTCAGCACGGTCTCCTCACCGGCAGCGGGAACCGCGGCGATATAGGCATCGATCTCTGCCTGGTCCACGCCCCACTTCTGCATGGAGGCGGTGATCCCGTTCTCATACTCGGTCTGGTCCCAGTCGTTCAGCTCGCTCTGGATAAAGGCCACCTCGGCATACTCCATCAGCGTCTCGGCGAATTCCGGGGTCTCGATGATGGCGGTACCGGGAAGCGATTCCCAGACAAACGTGGCTGCCTCGGCCGAACTCTCGGCGATAAACATACCCACATAGTCTCCGTCAGCATTGGGCTGGGCGTAAATGGCCAGCCTGGGATCGGTGATCCCCAGGAACGGATTGGCGTTGGCCCCGGGAACCAGGGTGGCGTGATCGTGACCCACCAGGTTGTTCCCTTTCAGCAGCTCGGCAAAGCTGTGACCCACCGCAAAGTCGCTCCGGTTGCCCACGAACCATGCCCTGTAGCTCATACTGGCATTGGCATCGGCCGTCTCATAGGCGAACATGGCGTTGTCGGCATTGGATTCGAAGACTCCGCCTGCCAGCGCATCGCTGATGTGCTGGTCTGCCAGGGACTGGTTGGCTCCCCGGATCTTCAGGGCAATCCTCAGCCGGAGGGAGTTGGCAAACTTGGCCCACGCCTCGGGATCACCGCCGTAGATATTGTCTCCGGCCATTCCTGCCAGAGTGGGATCCAGCTGGTCGGCAGCCTCATCCAGTTCAGTCAGGATATCCTCGAAGATAGCTTCCTGGGTGGCATAGGCAGGGGTGATGATCTGCTCCTCCACTCCTGAAAGCTGCAGGGCCTGGAAATCGGCGTTGTCCTGTCCGCCGTAGGACCAGTAGGGAATATCTCCCCAGGCACTGGCCATCACATCCCACATATAGGCCATCATGATCCGGCATGTGGCGATCTGGTTCACATTGGCTCCGGAAGCCGCTGCCGCATCTTTGGTATCGGGATCCTCATTCAGGCGGATGATCTCGCGGTAATTCTCCTGGATCTCATAAAGAGTGTTCTGTATCTGGCGCTGAGACTCCCGGTATACATACCGGTCCTCATCACCGTATTCAGTTTGCTGCCAGTACTGCATGGTCACATAGGTGAACCTTCCGGACCACCACATATCGTACATCTGGTCCACCATCCGCTTGGCGTTGTTATTGAACAGCGCAGCGGTGGGGGCGGTACTGGGTGCGTTGGGATTGTCGAAATACTCCACATCGCAGGCACCCAGCAGTAGGATCAATACAAATGCGATTGATATTTTAAGCTTTTTCATTGGTTTCGCCATTTAATGATTAGAAATTAACTCTGAGGTTCAGACCCATGGTCCTGAATATCGGCTGCAGACCACCTTCCAGTCCCTGGATGTTCCCGGATCCGTTTGCGGTCATTTCCGGATCGAATCCGGGCTTGGCCAGTCCCCAGGTCACCAGGTTCCGCCCGTAGGCCGATACGCGCAGGGACTTGATGAATCCGCCGAACCAGTCAGAGGGCAGGTTGTAGCCGATAGTAGCTTCCCGCAGCTTCACATAGTCGGCCTTAAAGACAGACTGGGCTGAAGGAAATCCAAAACCGTGGTAGTGGCGTGCACCCCATCCAGCTGCGGAAACGTAGGTTTCGTTGGGTGCGGTGTTGGTCACCGTGTAGGAACCGTCCTCGTTGAAGGTGATATCTCCGGTCACACCTTCCAGCTTGAGTCCGCCTCCCTGGTCGACAGGATCACGGATCTCGTTACCCTGGTCGTTCACCCCGGCGGTCTCCTCCATCATCCCGGAGTACATTCCCCACATATGGCTGAGGGAGTAGAAATA
>CAZOHA010000006.1:96047-116391 GCA_964579515.1 uncultured Bacteroides sp.
TCTCCTCCATCATCCCGGAGTACATTCCCCACATATGGCTGAGGGAGTAGAAATACCCGCCCCGGCGGATGTCGATCAGGAAGCTCAGGTCCAGTCCTTTCCAGGAGAGGTTGTTGCGAATGCCCATGGTGTAATCGGGAAGCACCGATCCGATGGGAACCAGGTCGGGGGTCTGCTCCCAGTAACCACTGGGTCCCACCACTTTGTTTCCGTCATCGTCATAGATGAAATCATGACCCCAGATCATTCCATAAGTATCACCCAGGCTGGCCCTCAGGAAAACACCCCCGAAGGGAGCCCGCTGGATATCCAGCGACTGGAGATCTCCGAAAAGCTCCACCAGCTCGTTGTTCACCTTGGTGTAGTTCACGCGGAGCGACCACTCGAAATCGCCCATCCTTACGGGCACCAGGCCCAGAGAGGCCTCTATCCCCTTATTGACCATCTCCCCGGCGTTGATATACTGGGAAGCATACCCGGTGGCCTGTGAGACCTGAAGGGGCATGATCTGGTCGAAGGTGGTGTTATTAAAATAGGTGGCCGAAAGGTCGATGCGGCTCTGGGCAAAGACCAGGTCGATCCCGGCTTCCAGGGAGCGGGTGGTCTCCGACTTCAGGTTCTCGTTCAGCAGTGCATCAGGCTTGAACACACGCGGGGTTCCCATAAAGGCTCCCGAACCGTTGTAGCTGTAAGTGGCGAATACATTGTAGGGATTGGTATCGTTCCCCACTTCGGCCCATCCGAGACGAATCTTACCCAGATCCATCCAGGCGGCCTCGATCAGGTTGGAGAAGAGGAAACTGGCCGAAACCGACGGATAACCGTACTGGTTGTTATCTTCGGGAAGAGTGGAGGACCAGTCGACCCGGTAGCTTCCGTCCAGGAAGAGCAGTCCGGCCACATCCACCGAAGCCTGTGCGAACACAGAGTTCACCTGACGCTCTTCGGTGTAGTCGTTCATCAGTGCCGGGTCGGCTGAGTTCAGCAGGTTGTAAACCCCGGGAACCACCAGTCCGCCGGAGGATTGACCCCGGATCATATCGAAGCGGTTGGTCCTGCGGTTGGCACCGGCCAGCACGGAGAAGCCCACACTCTCCAGCTGCTTGCTGTAGGAGAGAATCCCTTCGAAGTTGTATTCGGTGAACTCCCTGTTGATCTCGTAGTAACTGGAAGTGGCCTGCGAGCCTACCGCCAGTCTTTCACGGATCGAGAAGTTATAGTAGTCCTGGTAAACACTTCCCTTCAGCACCAGGTCGTCCACGATCTCCCACGATAGCGAAAGGTTCCCCAACAGGCGGTTCCGCAGATCATCGGGATAGTTTTCATAAGCGGTCCAGTAGGGGTTGTCCGAGTATTTGGGAGTGGGATTGAACAGGGAGATCCTGTTCCAGGTCCGCTGCTCTCCGGCGGAGGTCTCGTACTCCTTCAGCCTTTCGTAGTCGAGCTGGCGCTGGCCCCACTGGAAGAACTTCTGGCCCACCGACCGGTCGCTGTATCCCAGCTCGGGACGGCCCTTGGTATCGGTCCGGACATAATTCAGACTTCCGTTGATGGTCAGGTTCTCCGCAATATTGAAATCGGAAGAGAGTTTAAAGTCGTTCTTGCCCTGCTCGGAGTTGGGCATGGTTCCGTCCACCATGGTGTTCTTATAGGCGAACCGGACCCCGTAGGCCGGTCCCGACTTGCTGATGGCAATGGAGTTGGCCCAGGTGGTACCGGTCTCCCAGTATTTCTCCACATCATTTGCGGGAGCGGTCCAGGGGCGGGTGGTGTAGGTACCATCCTCATTGATACCGTCCCAGTGGATCACACTGATGCCAGGATCATATCGTGGTCCCCACGATTCGTCCACGGCATACTGGGGAACCAGGTAGTTGGTCCCGTTCACATTGACCTGCTCGAATCCGTTGACACCGCCGGCGGCATCGGAGATAGTGGCACCACCGCCATATTTATCCTGCAGCAAGGGAATGGTATAGACGTTGTCGAAACCCAGGTTGGAGCTGAACTCCACCGATACGTCGCGGATCCCTTTGCGGGCCTTCTTGGTGGTGATAATGATCACCCCGTTGGCGGCACGTGAACCGTACAGAGCGGCCGCGGGCCCCTTCAGCACCGAGATATCGGCGATCTCATCGGGGTTCAGGTCGTTCAAAAGGTTCCCGTAGTCCACACCACCGCTACCGCTGGCAGCGCCGCCACCGCTGTAGTTGGAGTTGTCCATGGGGATACCGTCCACGATGAAAAGCGGCTGGTTGTTCTGGGTGATGGAGTTGGCCCCGCGGATCAGGATCCGGCTCGAACCTCCCATGTTGGTGGAGGAGGAGACCTGCACACCGGCCACCCTTCCCGACAGCGCGCTGACGGCGTCGGTCTGAAGGGCCTGGGTCATCTCTTCACCGTCCACTTCCTGAACTGCATAACCCAGGGCCTTTCTCTCCCTGGAGATACCGAGAGCGGTCACCACCACTTCGTCCAGCTCGGTGGTAGTAGGCTCGAGGACCACATCGATCTGGGTCCTGCCATCCACCGGAACCTGCTGGGTCATCATCCCAACGAAACTGAACATCAGCGTTGCATTTTCGTCGGGTACCGTGATGGAATATTTACCCTCGAAATCGGTTACGGCACCAATAGTCGTACCTTGTACAACTACCGACACCCCGGGCAGTGCAGCACCGTCCTCAGCACTGGTCACCGTACCCGTCACTTGCACACCCTGTCCCTGCAACAGATTGAATCCTACGAAGCACAGGAGTGACAATACGAAAACAAACTTTTTCATAGATTAAAGTTTTAGGTTTAATAAGCAATTAGCACATCATTCTATACGTGGCCAAATCTATAAAAAAAATATCATATACAAAATAAACCGGAACTCAATATTGACGGGGTTTCCAGAAGAAAGCAGGTACATATCGGCCCAATCAGACGTCAATTAAAAACAATACTTATATGAGGGCGTTCAATTTAAAATGTTGTTTATTAGATACATATGGACATCACCGCTAAAAAAAGAAAGTCCCTATAAACTATCGCTGATCATTCTGGTTACCAATGGAAGATATAGTGCTATTTTTATGGGGATGAAACGTGTCATAATCCTGATCCTGGCCATTGTTCCGGTGATAACCGTCACGGCGCAGCAGGAGATGCTCGCACCTTCCTCGCTGGAGCGGAGAGCAAAGATCATCGGAGCCCTCCCTCAGGACCCTGAAAAAGAAGAGGCAGTGGCCTTTGCCGGCCGCTACGGGATCCCGGTGCGGGAGGTGGACCGCACCGGGCGGGTCCGGGAGATCAGCCGGATCGTGAAGGGCCGGATCCCTCTGTATCTGACTACCCATAACATCGATGCCGCCATTTCGGTATCCACCGACCGGGTCTGGAACGGAGCCATCGAGGGACTGAATCTCCGGGGACGCAACATCCTGGTGGGGGTCTGGGACGGGGGCAGGATCCGCACCACCCATTCGGAATTCGGCTCGAGGGTCTATTCGCTCGATTCAGGGTTCGAGATCGTGGGTCATGCCACCCATGTGGCAGGGACCATCGGGGCCGCCGGGCTGGAGCCGGACGCCACGGGCATGGCCAGTCAGTCGTTCATCGAGGGCTACGACTGGGACAATGACAACCAAGAGATGAGACAGGCAGGGGAAGAGGGGCTCCTGCTCTCCAACCACTCCTACGGTTTCATCCACGGTTTTGATTTTAACATTTCCGAGGGGAGATGGGAATGGTACGGCGATGTGGATATCTCGGAAGAGGAGGATTATAAATTCGGGTTTTACGGGATCGACGCCAGGGCATGGGACGGAATCGCTTACGACCATCCCTATTATCTGATTGTCAAATCGGCCGGGAACGACCGACTGGAAGGGCCCGGTGCCGGAGCGGAGCACTACGTCTGGGACAACGGCTGGAAAGCCAGCAACAAAGTGAGAAGCAAAGACGGGGGTCCCGACGGGTGGGATGGTATCGGAACCCAGTCCACCTCCAAAAATATTCTGACCGTGGGAGCGGTCCGCGATGTGGAGGGCGGCTACCAGGGTCCCGGAGATGTGGTGATGACCGATTTCAGCACCTTCGGGCCCACCGACGACGGCCGCATCAAACCCGATATTGTGGGGAACGGTCAAACCCTCTTCTCCGCCTATTATAACAGCGATAACGATTACGAAACCCTCAGCGGCACCTCCATGGCAGCCCCCAATGTGACGGGTTCCCTGGCCCTGCTTCAGGAACTGCATATGAAAAAATTCAGCCGGTTCATGAAATCCGCCACCCTGAAGGGGCTGATCCTGCACACTGCCGATGATGCAGGGAACCCCGGACCCGATTACCGGTTCGGCTGGGGACTTCTGAATACCTACCGGGCGGCCCGGTTCATCAGCCGGGAGGAGCTGCTGATCAGGGAGGAGAGCCTTGCAGAGCAGGCCACCGCCCGGCACAGCTTCTTTGCTTCCGGCGATTCCGCCATCCGGGTCACTCTCTGCTGGACCGATCCGCAGGGTCCGGTGGTGACCCGTGCCCTGGATCCGAAAGATACTGTGCTGGTGAACGACCTGGATATCCGTCTGGTCCGGCGGGCCACCGGTGACGTTTCGCAACCCTTCACCCTGGATCCATCCAGACCAGACTCACCTGCCACCCCTGGCAACAATGCCGTCGACAACGTGGAGCAGATCATTCTGGAACAGCCTTCCAGGGGATATTACGATCTCCTGGTCACCCACAAGGACTCTCTGAAGGATTCCCTGCAGCACTACAGCCTGCTGGTGGAGGGCATGAAAGAGGTCTTCGTGGCGGCCGACTCCACCTTCACCGATCAGAACAACGGGTTCATCCGGGTGACCAACGCCCCGGAATACCCCCCCGGCAGGCGCTTCGTATGGCTGGTGGAACCTGAAAACCAGCTGCCGGTCACTCTGACATTTACCGATTTCCTGACCGATACCCCGGATGTGGTTACCGTCTACGACGGCGCAGGCAACGAATCACCGGTCCTGGCCCGCTTTTCGGGCACCCTTTCCAACCCGGATACCCTCATCACCTCCACTTCCGGGAGTCTCTACATTACCTTTGAGACCGGGCCGGAAGGAGGATTCCCCGGATTCAGCTCCAGGTACTGCACCGTTGCTCCCGACGAAGAGATCCGGATAGAGGGGATGGCCACCCCCTGCCACCTGGATGAGGAGATCTACTTCTTCGAAAGCCTTCCGCAATATGATTATTTCTGGGAGCTCACGGAGAATGTGGCCGGTTCGGCCATCCTCAATCACGATGATGTTCACCTGGTGGTGCCGGAGGATCCTTTCACCCTGGCCGTGATCCCGTTCAACACCTGCGGGACCGGGGAACGGTCGGAGAGGACCGTCACCCCGCTCACTTCCCCTCCCAATATCAACCAGGAGATTACAGGTGATACGGTACCCTGCACCAACACACCGAATCTTTTCAGCGTGGAGAGCACCACCGGAACCTCCTACCGCTGGATTGTTCCTGAGGGGTGGAGCGGACGCAGCGACAGTGCTTCCATATGGGTCACCCCCGTGAAGGAACCGGGAATTCTGAGTGTAATCCCGTTCAACAGTTGCGGGGAGGCGACCCCCATTGAACTTTCACTGCAGCCGAAATCGCTTCCGCGCATCCCCGTCATCGAATCGGACCGGATCAGTCCCTGTGAAAACTCGGTCCAGGAGTTCTTTATCGGAGCTGAAGAGGAGGTCAGCTACCGCTGGGAGACCCCTGCCGGATGGCAGATCGCGGGTCCCGATTCGCTGGAAAGCGTCACCATGCAGATCGGTACCGGAGCGGCGGGAAGGGTGTTCCTTACCGCCTCGAACAAGTGCGGGGATACACTCACATCCAGGAACTTTCTCCTCTCCCCTGCCCCTGACCCGCCCAGGCTCCAGCTTCAGAGCTCCGTGATCGAGGGCTACCGGGAGATCCTGGTGCAGAATTACTCCAGCTACAACCGTGTGGAATGGCTGCGGAACGATTCAATCATCGATTTCGGCGGTGAATTCCTGGTCCTTCATCGCAATGGCATCTACAGCGTGGAGGTCACCAACAGCCAGGGTTGCACCAGCAGGTCCGAACCCTCGGAATGGGTGGAGGTGGACGATCCTGAATTGACCTTCCATATCGCTGCATCGGAAGGGGGCCGGATTAAAATCGAGAACGATTCCAACGCTGCCGCCACCCTGCATGCATTCGATCTCACGGGAAGGATGGTGATCAACGATGCACTCCCCCCGGGGACCAGCTTCTATCGGACCACCCGGAGGGGCCTGCTCATTTTCAGGATCTCCGGCCGGCAGGATTCCAGGACCCAGATGCTATTCATTTTCTGAGAAGTGCCGGACGAGTGTCACCAGATCCTCCTTACGGGATCGATCTCGACGGTCCGGTCTTTTAGCCGGGCCTCGAACCGGTCAAGGTAGGCATTGTATCTCAGCATCACCCCCTTATAGAGGGTATTCCCGATCAGAACACTGCCTTCCGAAAAGTCCTCCTCCAGGTAGGGAGTACCTTCGATTTCACTGAGCTCTGTGGCCACCTCCCTGTAGTCGAAAGTGGCGGTACCGAAGATCTCCAGGTCAGTGGCCACCTGAATTTGCTGCTGTGAACGGAGCTGGAAAGGAAACAGCAACCATGCTGTGGCCAGGCAGAAAAAAAAGCAGGTGCCCTTTCGCAAACCCTGCAAAGGCACCTGCTTCAAATGGCTGTCAGGTCTCAATTACCGGTTCAGTTTATCCACCGGTGCCAGCGGGACCCTGGACGACTTTGCGGCAGCCGGGGCCCAGGTGGTGTTGAAGGAATCCCATACGAAGTTGCCAAAATCGGGCAGCATCATGGTCACCAGGTCGATGGCAATGGATCCGTCGGCATTGATGGAGCCGACCACGTCGGCCTCCTCCACCGTCTCATAATTCCCCCTCCAGATCACCGTGGGTCCATATCCATACCCCTCGCCGGTATTGGCACCGGCAGGCAGGGTGATGGTCATGGCATCCAGGTCGACCGATGCGATCACCGGGAGATCCCCGAAGGCCATCCCGACGATGCTGAGTTGGGTCTCATCGCCATCCACGGGGGCGGTGGTCACCGCCCACTCTTCGTTCCACGCACCATCGGCTTCACCGTTCAGCACATCTCCGTAGCTGTCGGCCGTTACCACATAATCGCCGATCCAGTTGGCCAGGGGATGCTCGTTATCCACGATGGTCAGCAGAAAAGTGCCGTTCATCCCGCCGGCCATACCGATGCTGGCATCGCCGGAGAGGGTAATGTTGACGGAACGGTCCTGGTCACGCACCTCGTTATCGATCGCTTCGATCTCGATAAGCTGAACCAGCTCATTCTCGAAGCTGACCGTCTTGCTGGAGACCACATTGAAGTCCTCACCCTCCACGGCGGGGTTGTCGAACCCCGAGGCATCGAAAGTCACCTCCACCGATAGTGGAGCAGTGGAGGTGGATGCGTAATAGATCTCAATGATCAGTGGTTCCGATGCACTTTCGGAGAGGGATCCCGATCCGCTTGAGAAGGCCACAAAGGCATTGTCCTGATCGAAGGTAAGATCCGCCTCTTCGCACGACATCATGCCGGCGGCGAGCAGGATCAGTACGGATAAACCTTTAATTATCGAGCTTTTCATGATTCATCAGGTTTTAGGATTAGTAACCGGGATTCTGCTGATCCCTGATGTTGGGATTCACATCCATTTCGCTCTGCGGAATGGGAAGCTGCAGCTTGTGGCTGCTGGCCTCCAGGACCAGTTCATCGGGTCCCACACCCGAACCGTCAGCGTAATGGCCGGCGGGGGTCCTCTCAATGTCGCGACCCAGCCGCTTCAGAGTGAACAGGCGGTCCCCTTCAAAAGCCAGCTCCAGCCTCCGCTGTAGATAGATCTCATCCAGAAGGTCCAGGTTGTTCAGGGGAGGGAACGAGATGGCGGTGGTATCGTACCGGTTAAACCGCACATCGTTCAGGTACTCCAGGGCCTGGATCGGATTCTGCGAACCTCCTGTCATGTGGGCTTCTGCCACCAGCAGGGAGATATCGGCCGCCCTCAGGATCTTCAGGTCCACCAGGTCGGGGGTGGGATTGGCCTCCACCGTGGAGGAACGCCCCCGGTACTTCTCAATATGGTTGTAGGTATTCCCTTCAAAATCGGAGGTGGTGATATAGCTGGTCAGCCGGATATCGGCCGAATCGTAAAGCTGATAGAGTTCATAACTGCATACATATTCGGACTTGATCCCCTGGGCGCTGGACTGGCTGTAGTTCACTCCCAGCTGGAGATCGTCTCTTTTCTCCACCTTGATATAAAAGAGCACCCCGTCTTTGTTCTCGTCCTTCCAGATCCCGAAAAAATTATCCCTGGAGGCGACGGGAACTGAAAGAAGAGCCTCTTCGCCCTTGGAAATCACCGTGGCGTAGTCGCCCATCTCCATGGCCACCTTGGCCTGAAGGGCCGCAATGGCCGCCTGATTGAACCGGTCCTTGCTGGTGATGGAGGGATCGATCAGGTCGTAGGCGTCCTCCAGGTCCTGCACGATCCTGTCGTAGTTATCCAAAAGACCGTCGCGGGAGGGGTAGGTGGCTTCCGAAGAGGTGATATAGGGAACTCCCAGATCACTGGCAGAGGCCTGAGAATAAGCCTTGCCGAAAACTTTGGCCAGTTCGAAATGCATCAGGGCCCTCATGGCCAGGGCCTGCGCCTTATAGTGATCCAGCTCTGCCTGTTCACCGGCGTCGGCAGGTTCAAATTCCCCTGCCGACTCCAGGATCTTGTTGGCCCGGAGGATCACCAGGTAGGCCTGGTCGAAGATCCCCTCCATCAGGTAGTAGTCGGAAGAGATCTGCCAGTTATAAACCGTAGTGTGGGTCAGCCTGCCCTCCAGGCTGCGGGTGAGGTTGTCGGCCATAATGTCGGGATAGATGTTCAGGTGCCCTCCGTGGAGGTTTCCGCTCCGGGCGCCTGCATACATCCCGTTGATGGCATAGGAAAAATCGGCCAGGGTCTCAAATGCCTGACCCGTGGAGATACTCTGGTGCGGATCGAGATAGAGCCTGTCGTCACACCCCGTAGCGAGTACCAGTCCAACTATGCTGATGATGATAATACTATGTTTCATGGTATAGCTGTATTTTTACTCAGATCGTGATTAAAATCCAATGTCCACTCCGAAGGTAAACGACTTGGTGGCCGGATAACTGAAGTCATAGAAACTTCCCGGGGCCGCATCATCCGAACTCTCCTGGCTGGGCAGGCCCACCTCCGGATCGTATCCGGTGAAGTAAGGCACAAATCTCAGCAGGTTCCGGCCCGTAAAATAGATCCTCAGCGAGCGCATCCTGATATTGGACAGAACCGATGACGGCAGGTCGTAAGAAACGGTCAGGTCTCTCAGCCTCAGGAACGAAGCATCTTCCAGGTACCTGGTCGAATAATGCTGGGCCTTACCCACCGATGGAGCGGGATTGTCCACCACATCGCCCGGCTGCTGCCAGTAATCGAGCATCCGCACATCCTGGTTGGACTGGATATCTCCTCCGTCGGAAAGGGTGAAGAAAGAGATCCCGTTCACGATATAGTTCTTGTAGGAGAAGTAGGCCGATGCACTGAGAGAGAATCCTTTGTAAGTGAACCGGGTACTGATGGTACCGTACATCAGCGGATCGGCGGTCTTGTCCAGTGCCACTTTGTCGTCTCCGCTCCATACATTGGTCACCTCCCCCTCCTTATCCAGGTAGAGAGCATCCCCGGTGGCCGGGTTCACTCCCGCCCAGCGCACCATGTAAAAGGTGTTGATGGGCCTTCCCTCTTCGATGATGGTGTAGCGCTCCTGGATCGGTTCTCCTTCCTCTCCGTAAAGCTTGGTCACTGTATTCTGATTGTGAGAGACCATGGCGCCCAGGTTCCACCGGAAGTCGTCCATCCGGATGATATCCCCGTTGAGGGCCACCTCGATCCCCTTGTTGTTCAACTCCCCGATATTCTCGTTGCGGCCGGTAAATCCGCTGGTGGCCGAAAGGGGCCTGTTAAGCAGCAGGCTCTTTGTATCACGGGTATAGAGATCCACAGTACCATTCAGACGGTAGCCCAGCAGTGAAAAGTCGATCCCGCCGGAGGTGATCATCGATTTTTCCCAGGTGAGATCGTTGTTCTCCAGCTGGGAGGGGAAACTGGCCGAGAGTCCGTTGTAGCTTCCGAAACCGTACAGGCCGAGGGATGCGTAATTCCCGATATTGAAGTTCCCGGAGGTCCCGGTACTGGTACGCAGCTGCAGGCGGTCGATCAGGGCGATCCCCTGCATGAATCCCATCCGGTGCATGTTCCAGCTGCCTCCCACCGACCAGAAGTTACCGTATTTGTTATCGGCTCCGAAACGTGAACTTCCGTCCCGGCGGAAAGAGGCTTCGATCACGTAGGTCTGATCGAAATCATACGATACCGACCCGAAATAGGAGACCAGCGACCAGTCGGAACGGGTGGTCTCACCATCCACGATCGATGCCGCATTGGCCTGTGTGCTGAGCTTGGGCGAAGGAAATCCCTCCCCGTCCACAAACATCGACTTAAACCAGTACTGGTTGTACTCGGTACCTGCCAGGATGTTCAGATTGTGCACCTCGTCGAAGGTGGTATTATAATTGAGCGTGTTGGTCCAGGTGTAGGTATACCTCCTGTTCCAGTCATCACTCTTATAATCTCCCACATACTGGGCCAGGATCGAACCGGGCTGAACATAATACTCGTTGGTGAATTCTCTCCAGTTCAACCCGCCGCGGGTCAGGAAGGTCAGCCCGGGAATAATGTCCCATTCGGCAAAGATACTTCCGACCCCCACCAGCTGGTTGATCTCCTCCGGATTGTTCTCCAGAGCCTCGGAGATACTGAACCCCTGGTGAGTGGGATTAAAATCGCCATTGGGAAGGAGCTCGGGCTCATAGGAGTTGTAGAAGGTCATCGCGGCAAAAGGGTTCTGCACGTTCCTCCGGTCCCTGACCTCCTTCATATCAGAGGTACCCACGGTGAAAGTGTTCCCGATCTTGAAATTATCCTTGACCTGGTGTTCCACATTGATACGTGCCGAAAGGCGGTGGATCTCCGAAAGCTCCACAATCCCCTCTTCATCGTATTTCTGGACCGACAGGAAGTAACTGGTCTCCTTCGTTCCTCCCGATACAGCAGCCTCCATGGACTGCACCATACCGTCCCTGGAAAGGGTCTCCACCCAGCTGTGGTCATAAGCTGCCAGGGAGTCGATCACCGCCTGCGATGCGTTCCCTCCGGTCCGGAAACCCAGGTCCACTTCATACTGGAGTTTTTGCCTGGCATCCATCAGCTCGAAGAGAGGTTCGTTCATCACGTTGAGTCCCCGGCGATAACGGATATCGATCTTCGATTCTCCCTGGCGCCCCCGTTTGGTGGTCACCAGCACCACCCCGTTGGAGGCGCGGGATCCGTAGAGTGATGCGGCTGCCGCATCCTTCAGGATAGAGATGGACTCGATATCGTTGGGGTTCAGCTCGGTAAAAGAATTGGACTGCACCGGGATACCGTCCACCACAAACAGCGGTTCGTTCCCGGCAGAAATCGATCCGACCCCCCTGATATTGATCAATGCAGTGGAGCCGGGGGCCCCGTTGCTGGTAACCACCTGCACTCCGGGGGAGGTCCCCTGTATCATCTGGTCGAAAGAGGCGACCGGTTTGGCATCGAATGCCTCCGACTCCACCACCGAAACCGATCCGGTGATGCCGCCCTTTCGCTTGGTGGCATAGGCCGTGACCACCACCTCATCGATACCGATGGCATCGGTCTCCAGGGCCACATCGATTACCGTTCTTCCTTCGATCTCCACCTCCTGAGTGAGCATCCCGACAAAACTGAACACTAATGTGGTGGCTGTCTGAGGTACATTCAGGGTATACTGACCGTTAAAATCGGTCACCGTACCGATGGTAGTCCCTTTGACCACCACCGAGACACCGGGCAGGGCCGCACCGTCATCGGCTGCCACCACCGTACCGGTGATCTCCACATTCTGGGCTCGCAATGAGAAACCGACGAACGCCAGCAATGACATGAAAAAGAGAGCTTTTTTCATAGAATTGATTTTAGATAAATGAGTTTTCTGACTAAAAACGTTCTGTCAATCGCAATCTGCCAGGGGTCTCCGGCAGAAAACCCTCTGCCAAAGCCCCAAAAATAAAAAAAACAAGGCACAACGTCCAAGAATTCAAGATCTAAAACAGTGAATCTGCGAAATTGTACGGTTGTGATACGGTTTGAAAGCAGTGTACAGCTGTTAAGTCATAAAAGCGGACACATATTCGATGATTCGATCCAATTTCCCGGTCAATACACCATTTTCCGGAACCACCGCACTCCGTTCACCTCCAGCGAGATGATCCAGAGACGGGGAGTGCCGGAGGGCACCCTGGCGAAAATGGTATGGTCCCCGGCCTGATAGTCAGAGGGGCCCGACGAAAAGACCTTCTGGCCCAACAGGTTGAAAACCTCCGTCCGGATCCGGGCCGGTCCGGATGTCCCGAACCGGATCCGGAAACCATCTCCGCCGGGACCGGCCAATACCTCCACCCGGGATTCCGGGGGAAGGGTTCCGGCCGGGGCCGAAACTTCACAACCGTCACTGCCGGTGGAATCCACCACTGAAAAGAAACCCTTAACCTCATCGGACAGAAGGTCGTCCGCACTGCTGCTGATCCGGATCTGATAGCGGCAACCGATCTCCAGCTCCTGCGGGATCTCCCATTTCCAGGCCCCGTCGCTCCCGGTCACCGCCAGCTCCTGCACCGGCAGACCTTCCCGGTAAAGCCCGATCCGCACCTGACCGGAAAGGTTTCCGGTCCACTCGATAAACTGATCCTCCCCCTGTTGCCAGCGATCTCCAGCCCGCGGTGCAACCAGTTCCAGGAAGGGCTCTGCGGCCAGAAAAACAGAGGGTGCCGACCATTCGCTCTCCAGGACCGCGTCCTCCTCTTCGGTAAAGGTTTTCACCCTCCAGAAATGGTCCCCGGCGGTCTCCGGCTCGAACAGATGTACGGTCGACTCCAGGCTGTCCTTCTGGTAAATCACCGATTGAAAAAGAGAGTCGGTGGCCACCTGCAGCGTGAACCGGGTAAAGAACCCCTCGGGTGCCCACTCCAGCCTCACCGGCTCCTCCAGGTTGACAACACCATGGTTTTCCGGCTCGGCGCAGGAGGGTGTCCGGGCCAGGTATGGAAGATCGGGATAGCCCGTCACCAGCTCCAGAGTGTCGCCAGCTTCCATGGATACAGCAGTGGAAAGGAGTTCCTGCTGAGGATCGAAAAAGGTTCCCCCGGAAAAAAACTCCTGTCCGGGTCCGGCATTCCTCTGATAGATGGTCAGATCGGTTAATTTCACATCCCCTTCCGGCTGCCCTTTCCCGCCGGAAGGATCGATCTTCAGCACCCCGCTGAACCCGGCACCTGAAGCGATCAGCTGAACGACCGCCGGGAGAACCCTGGGATCCCTGCCGGGAAAAAGAGGGTTCAGAGGCGCCCGTCCGATCACCCGGACACGGAGACGGTTCTCTTCCGGGTTGGCGCCCCACAATGAATCCGGTCGCACCCTCACTCTCCAATCCACTGTGTCGGGAACATGGAAATCATACTCCTTCCCGGTCTCCATACCGGAAACCGAATCTTCGAAAAGCAGGGGTTCGCCCAGCTCGAACCGGAAGGCCCGGTAGCTCTCCATGAACGAATCGGTGAAAAATGCCTCCAGCACCACCCTTCCGGTGCTGTCCACCTCGGTGCAGACCGGGACCGGCTTTCCGCTGGCTCCGCCCCAGCCGATCAGGGTATTGCCATTGGGCAGTCGAAACGCGTTTCCCCGGTGCCACGCCGGGATGGGCCGGTCGGGATGGTACGACCAGACCAGCCCGGCCGTCAGGTTCTCCTGATCGAGCCGGAACTCATGAACGGAGGAATTATCCTGAGTGTGCATCCTTCCCCCGTTATTATAGACCAGGTAATTCCCGTTTTCGAGTCTGTAGAAGGCATGGCCGTTGGACTGATCCAGTCCGGTGAGACTGTCCACCCCGGTAAAAGAGAACTGATTCTCCTCTCCGCCCATGGTCCAGAGAACCTCCCCCGTCTGCCGGCTGATCTTCCTCACCACCCTGGGGGTGGCCACCAGCAGGTTACCGTCCACGTCCATGTTGATGGTGTTCAGATGGAACGCGCTAACCTCCTGCCTGTTGGCACCGCGCCGGAAAGAATAGCTGTCGATATCGAAATGGTCCCAGCTCCTCCACTGGAAAATCACCTTTCCCCGGTCGTCCAGCTCCTGGATGATCCCGCCCGAAACCCTTGCATCGGGATAGCCGCCCTCCACCCGGTCGCTCAGGTCGGTCCGGGTCATGTAATATCCGATCATCAGCGCATGACCGTTGGGGAGCAGCTGAAAATCGTGTGCCTCGGCCACATACCCGTTCTTCATCTGAAGGGAATCGACCACATTCATCTGCTGGTCGAGCAGCATATGGACCACGTTCCCTCCACCCGTGTAGCTGTGGTGAGAGATAAATTGTGCATAGGAGAGCAGCCCGTTGGGCTGCATCTTGAAATCATAGGCGTAATCGCCGGCCAGTTCCCTGTAGCGGACCGGTTTCCCCTCGTTGTCGAGGACCATCACGTAGTAACCGGTACCCTCCACATCGGCCGATACCGAAAGGAACAACGATCCCGGTGCCACCGGTCCGAAGGTCTCCACGGTGATTCCGGGGAAATCATCCGGAACGATCACCTGTGCCTCCGCTGCCATGGGCTTCAGCAGTAAGGCCGACAGTACCGTAAACAGACATCTGCCTCTCATTTAGTCGATGTTGGAGTGTACCAGTTTCAGGATCTCTTCTTTCTCCCGGGCCGACCGGTCGCACAGTTTCTCCCCCTCCTGCAGGATCTCCTGAACCCTGGGATGAGAACGCATCTCGCCCGCATTGATCCGCACGTTGAGCCAGGCACCTTCAATGGCGGCATGCAGGGCCAGGGCCCCCACACCGGCATCCGAGACGCTCCCGGGATTCCCCTCCTTACACATGGCCCTGGAGACCTCATAACCGCGGAACGAAGTTTGCATCACCTCGAAAGGTACCTCGATGGCTCCCAGTGTCGCCTCTTCAATGGCCTTCTTCCGCTCATCTTTCTCCTGGTCGGTTTTCCGGGGCATCCGGAAAGCCGTCATGATGGCATGGAAGGCCCCGGTATCCCTGTCGACCAGCTGCAGAAGCCTCTCCTGAATCTCCTTGCCCTTTTCAGCCCAGCCGGAGAACTCTTCCCACCGCTCGTCCCATCCGCGCTTGTGGGAGGAAAGATTGGCCACCATGGTGGCCAGAGCGGTACCCAGCGATCCCATATAGGCACTTACCGAGCCCCCTCCCGGAGCCACCGATTCCGATGCGGTCTCCTGCATGAATTCCTCCAGGCTCATTCCGGCAAGACGGTTCCCTTTCCCTTTCCGGAGCTGGTATTCAATGATCTTCTCCTCGGGATTGAACGGACCCAGTTCATCGAGCCCCATCGATTTGACCGCGATCTTGATCAGTTCGCTGTCGGGGACCCCCAGGGAGCGCTGCTGCTTTCTCAGGAAATAGCGGCCGGCATCGAGCATTGCTTTCAGCGGCACCAGTCCCACCAGTTCCGATCCGGTCACCCGGAGCCCCCTGGCAGCCGCTTTCTGAGATACCTCGTCGAAGGCCACATGAACCGGTGTGACGGAGATGTTGGTAAGATTCATGGAGATCTGTGCCACCCCGTACTCCTCGATGAACCATCCGATCGCCTTGACCTCCTTCAGGGATCCGGGTATCATGACCGGCCGGCCCTCCCGGTCGCGGACGATCTCCCCTGTCAGCGGGTGACCCTTCCGCTTCACCCTGCCCCGCTCCCGCACATCGAAAGCGACGGCATTGGCCCTGCGGGTGGAGGTGGTATTGAGATTCACGTTGTAGGCCACCAGAAAATCCCTGGCTCCCACGGCAATGGCGCCCGTTTCGGGGACAAACCGGTCCGGGCCGAAATCCGGCTTCCAGTCCGGGTCAGCCAGTTTATCCTTCAGACCCTCGTACTCCCCGGCCCGCACCTGAGCCAGGTTCTTTCTGCCGGATGAAAATGCCGCCTGCTCGTAACAGTACACCGGGATCCCGATCTCGCTGCCGATCCGCCCGGCCAGCCGGCGGGCCAGCTCCGCCGTCTCCTCCATGGTGATCCCCGTGACCGGGACCAGCGGACAGACGTCGGTGGCGCCGAAACGGGGATGCTCGCCCGAATGGCGGCGCATGTCGATCACCTGTGCCGCCTTTCTGACAGCGCGAAAGGCTGCTTCCAGAACTCCTTCCGGCTCTCCCACGAAAGTCACCACGGTACGGTTGGTGGCCCTGCCCGGATCCACATCCAGCAGCTTCACCCCCTCCACCGCCTCCACCTCGCCGGTAATCTGTCCGATGATCTTCATATCCCTTCCTTCACTGAAATTGGGAACACATTCGATGATCTTTTCCATGTTAAAACCGCTTTAAATGAACAATTCCGGTAATTACCGGATGACCCGGCCGTTCAGGATGACCCGGCTGATCTGGCTGGTGCCGTATGAATAGGGCATGAATCCGAACGAGGGCATGGGAGCTGTAACCAGCAGGTTGGCCTGTTTTCCTGGAGTGACCGAACCGTGGGTATTCTCAAGCCCCATGGCGTAGGCACCGTTCAGAGTGACCGCATTCAGTACTTCGTTGGGGAGCATATGGAGGGTCATCATCCCCAGCGACATCAGCAATTCCATATTTCCCGATGGGGAGGAACCGGGATTGTAATCCGAAGCCAGCGCCACCGGCAGTCCTGCATCGATCAGTTTACGGGCCGGCGCATAAGAGAGTCCCAGGAAGAGAGAGGCACCGGGCAGAAGGGTGGGCATGGTTGCGCTCCCTTTCAGGGCTGCCAGCTCCTCCTCACCCACGAATTCCAGATGGTCGACCGAAAGCGCCTGATATTTTACCCCGGCCTGGATGCCCCCTGAATAGTCGAGCTCATTGGCATGGATCTTTGGAGGAAGCCCGTGCCGTGCACCGGCCTCCAGGATCCGTTCCGTCTGGGGAACCGTGAAGAACCCCCTGTCGCAGAAGACATCAATATAGTCGGCCAGTCCCTCGGCAGCCACCGCGGGAATCATCTCCTCCACGATCAGCTTCACATACCTGTCAGGGTCCTCCCGGTATCCCGCAGGGAAGGCATGGGCCCCCAGAAAGGTGGACCGGACCGTCAGCGGGGTCTCCTCGCCCAGACGCCTGATCACCCTCAGCATCTTCATTTCATCCCTGGTATTGAGCCCGTAGCCGCTTTTGATCTCCACCGCTCCCGTACCCGTCCGGATGATCTCCCGGGCCCTCTCCAGCGACTGCCGGAACAACTCCTCCCCGGAAGTTTCCGAAAGCAGTGCCGCCGAATTCAGGATCCCCCCTCCCCTGCGTGCGATCTCCTCGTAGCTGAGGCCCCTGATTTTATCCTCATACTCCCGCTCCCTGCTGCCGGCATAGACCAGGTGGGTGTGTGAGTCGCAGAAAGCGGGTATGACCATCCCACCTCCGCAATCGATCACTTCATCCCCGGGCAGTAACCTCGCTTCACCCATCCCGAATGAACCGATCTTCTCACTTTCAATGACCAGCCAGGCATCTTCCAGCGTACTGATCTGATTCATGGAAACTCCTTCCGCCCGGGGTGGCGGATCCTGCCCGGCCAGGAGCAGACGGGAGATATTCTTCAGCACCAGCCTCATATTGCGAAGATAAAAAAACTATTTCAGCAGATAGGCGATGGCCACTCCCAGATAATTGCCGATGGCATAACCGATCACCCCGATGATCATACCGGGCACCACCACCTCTTTGTTCCGGATGGCAGCCGCCACTACAGGAACGAACGGCGGAGAGTTGGAGAGCGCAGTGGAGGTGATGATGTATTCATCCACATTGACTCTGAAGATCCAGGAAAGGATGGCATGGAGGATCAGGGAACCCACGATCACCACCGCAATGTAGAGCAGCAGGCTGTAGAGCAGCTGGATGTTCTCCACACTGAAAAGCGCCATGATGTCGGCCTTGGAAGCCACGATCACGCAGAAGACATAAATGAAATACATGCCCAGCTGGAAGGAACTCTTGATCCGGTTGACAGAGGGGATCAGCGAGGCGGCCAGGCCCAGGGTGGTCACCGTCAGCACGGCGGCCGTGTCTCTGGCATCCCCCCTGAAAAGAAAGGTCGTTCCGTAACCGATGGCGAAGATCAGAAGTGCCACTCCGAAGGCCCGCAGGGTTGCCAAAAACTGTGACCTCTTAAAGAATCCCTCATAGCTTTCAAAATCGGCCACATCCAGCTGGGGCCGGTCCTCTCCGTTCCGTTTCTTGTATGGGCGCAGCAGGAGACCGAACAGGGGCTTGGCCCCGGTGAGCAAAAACAGCAGGACCAGGGCACCGATGACCAGCTCGGCCGTATGGGTCATAATGTAAAGCTCCTCCTCCACCCCCAGTCCCCTGGCGATCGCTGCCAGATTGGGGGTGCCTCCTGTGTATACCCCGATCATCATCCCGGAGATCTTCCATATCTCCGGGATCGTATCCCGAAACATATAATAACCGATCATAACCAGGACCACCACCGAAATCACCCCCAGCATTAACGAAATAAAGGTGGTTTTCGCCATCCGGATCCATCGGGCCACATTCTCGGAGAAAAGAACCAGCGGGATCCCCAGCAGAATGGTCACCCCCATCAGATCCCCCTGAAGGCCGGAAATGGAGGCAGGGATAATGTTGATGTTCCCGATCACCAGTCCGCCGGCATAACAGATCACCACCACCCCGATCTTGTTGATGATGGTGAAGCGGGTACTGTAAAAAAGCAGATAGGCGGGAAAGAGGAAATAGAACAGAACGATAACCAGTCCCATGGGTTTAGCTTAGTTGGTAACCCCGAATGTAGTCAAAAAGTCCATAATAGTCCATAAAGTCTGTAAAGTCCATCGTTAGTTTACGCAACTAAAAGGAAAGGAAATAAATGAATCAATTTCTCGTGATATTTACTCTTAGAAAAAGCTCCATCTGCTGCGCTAGTTTTACAAAGTCCAAAGGTAGAACCTAAACTTTATATTAAGCACAGCAGATTATTGAGTTAAAGCCAGAGAGTATTTAGGGTTTGAACCCATTATCACGATGTTAGCCACTCAATGCGGAGCACAAAAAAAAAGTGTAATGCAAGTTTACGGAATTGATTTATCAAAGGAAAAGTTTGAAGCAAACTTTATTGACGAAAAAGGACAAGAAAGAAGCAGAGAAGTGAAAAACAAGGTTGTATCCATATCGAAGTTTCTATCCTCTTTACCAGAGGGTGCGATATTGTGTGCAGAGCATACGGGTGTATATGGAGACCTCCTGGTATACTTGAGTAATCAGGAACAAATTCCTATTGCTCTTGTTCCTGGCTATACCATAAAGCATAGCCTGGGTCTGGTAAGAGGGAAGTCGGATCCTTTAGACTCCAGGCGTATCCGGGAGTATGGGGAGCGATTTACCGACAAGCTTGTTTTCACAGAGTATGACAGTGAACTTATTGCTGAGCTTAAACAGTTGTACACTCTTCGGGAGCAGCTGGTAAGAAGCAGGAAGATGCTTATAACCAGTGAGAAAGGCAGGAAGCATCTTCCCATGCAGACTATCAGTGTGCATACTTGTCTGCAGAAGGTTCTGGAAAGTCTGGATAGTGAAATAGTTGGATTAGAGAAGGAGATGGAAGAGCTTATTGAGTCTGATCAGGAACTTTTTGAGAACTATTTACTGGTTACAAGCATCATTGGGTTCGGACCAGTAATCGCCACTGATTTGTTGGTGAAAACCGGCAATTTCAAGAAAATAACAACAGCAAGAAAAGCGGCTTCATTTGCAGGGGTGTGCCCTTTCCCCAATTCTTCTGGAGAGATGAAAGCAAAGGCCAGGACCAGTCCATTTGCAGATAAAAAGCTTAAAACCCTTTTATACATGGGAGCAAAGTCTGCAGTTACCCATAACAAGGAATACCGCCTTTATTATCAGAGGAAACAGCTGGAAGGAAAGCCGCATTATCTCATAATGAATAATATATCGAATAAAATGCTCAGAACAGTATATAGTGTAGTGATAAACAAGAAACCATTTGACCCTGACTATGTATGTACTGATCCGAGAGAAAAAATCATTAATAGTTCCACAAAAAAAGTGGCTTAGAAATTAGGAATTCATTAGAGTATATAAAGTCC
>CAZOHA010000007.1:0-81624 GCA_964579515.1 uncultured Bacteroides sp.
CGCGCCTCGTAAAGCCGGCCGCTGGAATCCGTTCCCCTGAACAGAACCACATAGGTTCCCTCCCCGGCAGGTGCGGGAAACGGGATCACCGCTGTCCGCAGGGTTTTGCCGGACTCCTCCCGGAAGGTCAGATCGGGGACCCAGAGAACTGTATTTCTTGTATCGGGGATCCGTGAACCGCTGCGCTGATCGCTGAAGGAGGCAGGAGCGGTGATGGTTGTTCCGCCGCGGGTGGATTTGAAACCGGTAAAGTCGAAAAAATAGGCCCCCCGGGGCAGATCGATTCCGGCCATATCTCCTTTTCTGGAAAAGATGCTGATCACTCCGCCGAAGGCCAGGCTGCCTTTGACATACACGTCGTGGATCACATCGATGCGGCTGATCTCCCCGGGCGGCAGTCCCATCACATCCGCATGATCCTGTATCGGTATGTGGTCGATCAGTAACAGGGGACTGTAATAGTCCATGGCGGGATTATCGCTGAGGATCTCCAGCCGGGTCTGCTTCTTTTTCCTGACCACCTGCACCATCGGCACCAGATTGATGAACACCTCTTCCAGCAGGGGAAGCTCCACGTACTCATCCATGTCGAGCGAAAACATGGGAGTTCCGTAAAACGGCACGTGGGATGGATCGGAAGGATCAGTGACCCGCCCTTCCCCGCTCACCGCTGAGTCTGCCTTTTCACGATGATCATAGCCGGAAAGGAAAGCTTCTTCCAGCTGCCGGTTGAGTGCCATCCGCCCGGCCAGCTCCCTCTGGCTCTCCGGCAGTGAAAAAACAGGAGGTTCCACCACCGGAGGGGAACGATCAAAATCCTGATCAATGCGTACCTGCAGTGACTCTCCGGAGCGGCTGCGGGGTGAGACAAAAAGCTCCATATCCCCTTCCCCGGCAGGAATCTGTATGGCAAACCGCCCCCGGGAATCGGTCACTGTGGCAAAGAAATCGGGCCGTTCTCCAAGAAGGGAGAAACGGAGGGGCAACAGCGGCACCAGCTCATCCTGTTCATTCACCACCGATCCTGTCAGAGAGAGGCCCTGTCCCCGGTCGGGCAGAAAGTTTATCTGTTGAATATCGGGGGAAGCTCCGGATCCGGCCACGGGGAAGGGAGTCATATCGGATCCGAATAATTCCGGCTCTGCACCAAGGGGGACAACGGTGAGACACCCCCTGATCTCACCCTCCGCGATGGCCGGGACGGTGACACTGATCTCCATCTGATCCGTAGTTCCCCTCTGCTCTGCGGTAACTTTGCAGGAAAGCGTATCCGGAAGCCAATGAACCATACTGTCCTGCCGGGAGTCCCCGGAGTGTGTTCCGTTGCGGACCACCTCTTTCCGGAATGGCTGGATGATCTTCAATCCGGTGTAACTGAAGCAACCGGGTCCCTCGTTGCGCATCCACCGGGTATAACATTTCAGAATATAGTTTCCGGTCAGGATTCCTTCGGGGAGGGAAAGGGAACCAACGGAATACCCCCCCTGAAGGGGGAACTTGGCCGATGAAACGGTTTTTCCGGCAGCGTCGGTCAGTTCGGCATACACCACGCTGCTCCACGAGCTGACCTCATCCGCACCGGTCAGGATACGGTCGGTCCTGAACCGGAGGGTCTCCCCGGCGATATAGAGCGATCGGTCGGTGCTTACCACCAGCCGTTCGCTGATCCGGGAGGCCAGCTCATAGAACCCCGGGTCGAACCGAGACTGCCCGTCGGTGTGGTTCCGGCCGCCCAGAAGCAGCACCAGCAGTATCAGACTGAATCTCCCTGACATAGCACTCATCCGCTTACCAGTATTCAGGTTTAACATTGGTCCCTCCCCACTCCCTGCAATCGAAACATCTCCGGTTACCGGTAAGAAAGGGAGGGCCCACTCCCATCGGGTTGATCGATATCAGGTAATAGGGATACAGGGTCCCCAGCTGACTGACCGACTGGATGGTATCGAGGGTGCAGGTGTACCAGGGAATGAAGAACTCGAAGTCTCTCTCCACCATGATCCGCTTTTTCCGGGACTGGGTGGCATAAAAACATCCCAGCACCTCCTCCGACGGATCCCCTGCCGGGTAAAAATTTCCCCGGGCGGTGGACGGCTGGGTCTCATAAAGCCCCCCGTCGGCCGCCGACTGGGCTGCCATCTGTTCCCAGTAAGCATAGGCCTGATTGGAAAGAGAATGCTGTTCCACCTGCAGACTGTATTTTATCAGCAGCCTGGGAGACTCGTCGGAGACGAAATTCAGGGGATACCCGCGGATCCGGTTCACGCTGAGGGAACGGCTGCTGGCTGCAAAAACGGCAGGTATCCTGCTGACCGAGTAGCAGATATAAACTGTATCTTTCAGAAGGGGCTTCTCCCCTCCTCCCCCGAAATAGATGAAAGTACCGGTGTTGGGAGAGGTGTATTCCCAGGTCTCCTCCAACAGCCACCTGAAATTCCTGGCTCCGTCCCGGGTTCCCTCCATATCGCAGTAGAATTGCAGGCCGTACCGGGTTACCGCCGGATCGGAGGTGCCCCGGGAGGTGATCTCATAGTAGACCGAATCGATGGGAGGACACGCCAGCAGAGTATCGTAATCGGAAACATACCGGTTGCCGTCGGGAGTGACCACCTCCATGGAATAGGACTTGCCCACCCCGAGGAAATCTTCCCCGATCCAGGCCTCATACTCTCCCGGTACGGTTTCATTGTAAGTGTATACACTGCCTGACTCATCTTTCACCGCCACCACACATCCTCTGTAGGGCCGGTAGCCGGGTTCATTGTAGGGGGAGGAGATGGAAACAGTGGCACGGTGCCGGCCGGGCAGGTCGGTGATCACCCCGTTGATCACCACCACCTCCTGCGATTCGCTGATCTCCGGCTCATAGGGATCCACACAACCCGCCATGGCCAGTGTGATTGCCAGGAGTATGAGAGTTCTATTCACTGGCATAGTTTCCCAGTTTAAAATTCCACGAAAGGGTGATCAACGGCCTGGAAAAAATCGAAAGACGATAGCCGTTCATCACCCCTTCATCGTTGCGGAAGAAGACTGAATAGGCATTTTTCCGGCCGGTGACATTATAGACGTTGAGCATCCAGAAACTGTGGAACAGTTTTCTCTCTTTCAGGTTCCCTTCCAGATTCACGGAGAGATCGACCCGGAAGTAATCCGGGATCCGGTAACTGTTCCTTCCGGAATACCGGATGTATTCCAGCCCGTCCACATAGTAGACCGAGACCGGGAAGGTGGCGGGTCGGCCGGTAATATAGACCAGGTTGGCCGAGAGACTGAGCCTCCTGTTCAACCGGTAATTGGTCACCAGGCTCAGGTGATGCGGGCGGTCGTAGTTGGAAGGAAAGGAGCGGCCCTGGTTGATCTGCTCCCCTGCCAGTCCGGAGGCAAACTGAAGGATCGACCGTGAATAGGCATAGGAGAACCAGCCGTTGAGCTTCCCCGCCTCCTTCCTTAAAAGTAGCTCGGCCCCGTAGGCCTTCTGCTCTCCCTGAAGGACTGTGGTCTCCACATAGGGGGTTCCGATGAAATCGGCCCCGTCGCGGTAATCCACCACATCCCTGGCCCGCTTGTAATAAACTTCCAGGGAGGTGCTGATCCCGCCCGATGGAAAATCCCGGTAATAGCCCGCCGATAGCTGGTCCACGGAGGGAGGACGGATATGGGAATCGACCAGCTTCCACTGATCGGTGGGTGAAATGGCGATGGTATTGGAGAGCATGAAAAGAAACTGCCTCAACCGGTTATAGGAGAACTTGAACGACTGGTTGTTATCCAGCCGGTAGTTGAGCGCCACCCTGGGTTCCGGAGAGAAGTATCCCTGAATGACCTCTCCGGGACGAAAAGAAAGCGTATCGTCCACAAAACCCGGACGCAACGGCGCCCCCTCGGTATAATCCAGAACGGAGGCGGGACCCAGATGGAGATACTGAGCGAACCGGATTCCTGCATAAAGTGTCAGATCGGGCATCAGGGTGATCTCATCGGCCAGGTAGATTGCCGCCTCCAGTCCGTTCTCCTTTCCCAGGCTGACCGGGGTGCGAAGGGAGGATGCTCCCAGCGGCTCCACATCTCCCCGGTCCAGGTGGTAGTAAATGGCGCCTCCCCCGAAAGTGAGCCGGTGCGGACCCAGGGAGAGCCAGGTAAGATCGGCTCTTCCTTCATAATGATCGATCCGGTAATTGTGGGAATAGGCTTCGGGCGGAACGGACATCTCCTGATGACCATATTCATAACCCCCGTAAGCCAGTGAAAAATCACCTGTCAGCCGTTCCGAAAACCGCCGCCTCAGGATGGCCGATCCCCCCTGATTGCGGTAGTCATACCGGTTGGTATTTCCCAGCGCGAACCGGTCTCCGCTCCGGTAAACGAAAAGCTTCACGAGAGTTTTCTCCCCCGGTTCCCAAGTGACGGCACCTGCCAGGTCGGAGAAAGCGGCCTCACTCTCTCTGAGTTCGGGATCACCCAGCCGATCGAGGATCCAGTCGGAATAGGTGGAACGGCCCGTCAGGATAAAAGCACTCTTCTCTTTCCGGAGAGGGCCCTCCACCGCCAGCTGGGCCGTTACCGGGCTTATCCCGCCGCGGGCGGTGTATTTGTTCATATTCCCCTGACGGGTGGTGATGTCGAAAAAGGAGGCCAGCCGTCCTCCGTAGGATGCCGGAAGGTTGCTTTTATAGAGGGTGAAATCCTTAACGATCTCGGGACTGAAGGAGGTGAAAAATCCGAACAGATGGGAGCTGTTGTAAACCGGCACCTTGTTGATATAGATCATGTTCTGGTCGGCAGCGCTCCCCCGCACATTGAATCCCGAAGAACCCTCTCCCACGCTCTGCACCCCGGGCAGCAGCTGGATCACCTTCAGCACATCCTTCTCCCCCATCACGACCGGGACCTCTTTCATCACCTGGTAATTGAGCCGGTTGAATCCCATTTGGGTCCCCCTTACATTGTGATACCGGTCGGCCCTGATCACCACCTCGGTGATGGGGATCAGACTCTTCTCCATGGTCACATTCAGATTTCCCCCGGAGTAGATCCGGAGATAGACACTCCTCTCTTCCATCCCCATACAGTTGAAAACTGCCTGGTACTTCCCGGGAGGGACCACCAGGCTGAACCGGCCATCCACATCGGTGGCCACTCCCTTTTTCAGCTCCTCCAGGTAAAGGGTGGCACCGATCAGGGGCTCACCGGTTTCGGCATCTGTCATCTTGCCGTGAATCACCGCACGGCCACCTCCTTCCATTTCACGATCACCCACCTCCAAGGTCTCCAGGGTCACCGCCTGCCGACCTTCCACATATCGCTGCTCGGTCCGGGTGTAATCGGCTGCTTCGGTTGCGGAGGCTGATTCCGTGGCAATGCCCTCCGGTGGATCGTTATAGTCGGGAAGATGTGTGACCAGCTCCGGCCGGTTGACCAGATAAACCGAATGATCGGAATCGATATGGAACGAGAGGGATACCGGTTCCAGCAGATCCGTCAGAATCTTTCGGAGCGAGAGGCTGTCTCCGGCTGCCGTCACCCTGATCCCGCTGATCCACTCCTCCAGGTAATAGAACCGGGCTGAGGTCCGGTCTTCCACGGTTTGCACAAATTCAGCAAAAGGCACATCCCTGAAACTGCCACGGAATCGGAGGTCCATCTCGTTCCCGGTCATGCCGCTTCCCTGCCCGCAGATATCGGCAAATCCTGCGAGGACAATGATTATCGCTATGGACATTCGGCTTTTCAAGGGGAATCCATTTTCCCGATGGTATCCGAAACAGCCTCCAGCCATCGGATCATCTCTTCGGGAGAGGCCTGGCCGAGCTGTACATTCTGTGACCGCAGGGTCGCTCTGATCTCACGTTTCCATTCCACAGGGAAGCATCGTAAAAAACTCCTCCGGTTGCGGTAAGATCTCCACTCCCCATCCACCAGCAGTAAATAGTGGCCGGTTACACCGGTGCATTTTTCCCGGTAACGGGTATTGCCGTTGATCAATACCCTTTTTTTCTCCCAGTGGATATAGCCATCGAAGTGATCCGTCGGGACCACCTGGTAAAACCTGCTCTCGGTCCCGTTGATCCTCAGACGCCGGAAACGCACCGGTCCCACCGAGAATGCTTCCAGATGTTCGGGCACCGTCACCACCAGGTTGGTAAGGCCATCTCCGCCGGTGTATTTCACCACCACCTCCTGTTCCACCAGATCATATTTCAGCTCCAGTCCCTCATGCTTCATTCCACCGATGGTTACACTGCCTTCCCGGAACCGGTCCTCCCAGAGATAGGGGTGTCCCATGACCCCCAGGTAACGGTCATAGAATTGCAACCCGTTGATCAGGGACTGATCGGGACCATAGGCATGGTCCATCAGCTGCTCCATGCTCCGGTCCCGGCTACCGGTATCCTGGGCGAACAGACCAGCCGGAGCCCACAGAAGGAGGACCGGAAAAAGCCATACCGTGAGATCGATGGAAAAAGGCCACATGTGTAGATTCTGCATCAAAAAAAATGAGGCATGTTGTGTTGGACGATCCTGAAAGGTCAGGGTTTAATCACCGTCGAGCCGGGAGAGGTAACCGGCCACCTCGGTGTGTCCTCCCTGCCGTGCAAATGATTCAGCGTTGTCACCGTCCACATCGGTGAGTCCGGGATCGGCACCCGCCTCCACCAGGAGCTTCACCACCTCCAGATGGCCCTCTGCGGCAGCATGCATCAGGGGGGTGAAGTGTTCGTTCTGATCGGCAACATTGGCTTCGGCTCCCTTTTCCAGCAACAGTTCCACAGTTTCCGGGAAGGGTCCGGTGGCGGCGTATAGGAGGGCGGTTCGTCCCATGAAGTCCTTCCGTCCCACGTCCGCCCCCGCATCCAGCAGTGCCCGAACGATGCCGGCATGGCCGTTGAAGGCAGCGAACATCAGGGCGGTATGACCCTCGGCATCCGGTGCATCGACCTCGGGTGCACCGCCGAGCAGCGAACGCAGCGTCAGCGCATCTCCGTCGAGGGCTGCCTGGCGCAACTGTCCGCCGACATCAACTCCCCGGTTTTCAGGCGGCCGATCCTTTGCTTCCTGCTTTCCGGCCGGTCCGGCAACCTGTCCGGTCCCGGCGGGATCTTTCCCTGAAACAGCGGGCCGGTCACCTGCCGAACGCCCGCATCCCAGGGTGAAAAAAAACGCAATGGATAGGATGGCAACGCCTGTTTTATCTATTTTTATCATATCGGGTGAGGTTCTTGATCCGCCACCGAAGGTAAGCAAAGCTTTCCGGGTGAAAAAGTATGAAGATCACTTTCCATAAACTGAATAAGAGACTGGAGGAGATCCTGCTGAAAGAGGGATTCTCCGGGAAGCGGTCTGCGGAGATCGCAGAGGTATTTTCCGTCTCCACGTTCCGGGGGGTATTCTCCCACGGGATCAACAGGTTCCCCAGGTTTATCAGAGAGGTGAGGGAGGGGATCATCCTTCCGGAGGAATCCCCCGTTCAGCTCCACTCATTCCGGGCACTGGAGCAGTGGGACGGCTGTCGCGGACCGGGGATTACCAATGCGCTCCGGTGTTCCGACCGGTCGGTGGAACTGGCTGCAGAATATGGCATCGGTTGCGTGGGTCTGAGAAACACCAATCACTGGATGCGGGGAGGGAGTTACGGCTGGAGGGTGGCGGAGAAAGGATTCCTGTTCCTGGGATGGACCAACACCACTCCCAACATGCCTCCCTGGGGAGGAGAACATCCCTCTCTGGGGAACAATCCACTGGTCATGGCGATCCCGGACCGGGAGGGCCACCTGGTGCTGGACATGGCCATGAGCCAGTTTTCCTACGGAAAGCTGGAATGGCACCTGAAAAAGGGGCTCCGGCTGCCCGAGCCCGGAGGTTTCGACCGGGAAGGGAAGCTGACCAGCGATCCCGGGGAGATCCTCGAAACGGGCAGGATTCTTCCCACCGGTTTCTGGAAAGGCAGCGGTCTCTCTATGATCCTCGACCTGGCAGCTGCTATGCTGTCTGGAGGGAACACCTCCCGGGATATCGGACGTATGACCCATGAAACCGGATTGTCGCAGGTGTTCATATCCATCGACCTGGAAAAACACCTGGACCGGGAGCAGAGGCAGCGGATGATCGGTCAGACACTGGAGTTCGTGAAAGGCCATGATCCGGGGGCCCGTTTCCCGGGCCAGGGATCACATCAACACTGGATTATTCACTGTCAGACAGAGGTGGAGATCCCGGAATCCTCCTGGCAGGAGGTGCTCGATCTCACCGCCGGCCCGGAAGTCTGAATCAGAACCAGCGCCTTCCGTTGCCGAACCGGGGATTCACCACATTATTATAGATCGATCCGAAGGTATAGGTCAGTCCGATCTCCCCTTCCAAATTATAAGCGGTCTCCAGTTCCAGAAGCTGCAATAGGATATCCGCCTCGGTCAGTTCGCCCCTTACCAGGGAGAGCTGGTCGTTGACCCTTGCGGCCGCACCTCCCACCCTGAGGGAGAGCCCCTTCACAATACGTACCGAAATATACCCGTTCACCTCCACCCGGTTCTTGGTGAAATCGTGGAAGTAATGGGAACCCTCCAGGGCCACATTGACGGATCCCCACTTCTCCTGGACCTGGTAGGCGATCTGTAACTGGTGGAGCCATAGCTGCTCCTCGATCCTGTTAAAGATCGTGGTATCAATATACCGGTTAAAGGATCCGCCGATCCCGTAAAGGAACCTCAGCTGCCGGTGCGTGGAGCGTGCATAGGGAAACAGATTGTATTCCAGGGAGGGAAGGAGCTGGAAATCAAGCCGGGTATTTCGGAATGAGGAGGAACTCAGATCGGTCCGGAGTCCGGCCGACCAGTGCTCTCCGAGGCTCTTTACCACCAGTACATCGAGGCGCTCGAAACTCCTGTCGTTGGTATAGACCGTGTCATCGAAGGTGTATTTGGTCCGCTCGAAAAAATGGTCGAAATCGAAATCGAGTTTCCAGTCGTGGGTAATCTTCACCGCCGAGACCGAGTTCCTGATGGAGAGCTCCTTCAGCGATTCCTCCCCCTCGAAACTGGGTTCCGACTCCAGCTCAAACACCCAGTTATTCCAGCGGTCCTCCACTTCCTGCCTCTCCACCCGTTCGGAAGCGGTGATCATCACCTCGGTATAGAGCGGCGACCGGGCCACATAGGGCATGAGCCCCATCTTCAGCATCTGGGTCCGCCAGACCCGCCTGAGGTCCCTGGAATCGTCGGGCCGGCTACTGTAGTTGAGGGTGTCGCTGATCCCCCGGTAATCCTGCTGTCCCACAAATGCAAAGGTGTATTTCCTTCCCCCGCTGCCGGTCCGCTCGCTGGTTTCCAGGATATATACCTGGGCCTCTTTTACATCCCTAACGTAATTCACGTACGGGATCTCGTCCCTGATGTAATTCATGTCGCAGTGCTCACAGTCGATGAAAACCCTCACCGCATCCTCCCTTCTTCCGATGGTATCGGATTGTTCAAGGATGGAGAGCTGGTCCTTCAGCATTGGCTTTTCTTCGACGGCCGGCTGCGCCGTGGCAGTCCGGAGCGATACCGCCAGTAATAACAATATCCCTGCAATCGAGATCTTCTTCAAACGCATACCTGTGAGTTACATTCAGCAATACTATTATGATTACGAAACCGGTAAAGGGTTTAATAATCCCGCGGAAAATCGGAACCCGAAACCTATTCCGGCAGGCACAGTGCCCGGTTCAGCGCTTTGACGGCCTCCCTATAGTCCTCCCTGGCAATGATGAACTGCATATTCACCTGCATCAGCGACTGGGAAACTGCTTCGATATTGATCCCGCTGCCGGCCAGTGCCGCGGTTGCCCTGGACAGGGAACCCGGACGGGCAATATTGGTTCCCAGGGCACAGACCAGTGCACATGGTTTTACGGTGACCAGATGATAAAGTGCCTTCAGTTCGGCCACCAGCGCCTCGGAAAAATCTCTCTCCCAGATCACCATGGTGATGCTGTTGGCATTGGTGGCCTTCAGGATATAGGAGATTCCGTACCTTTCCACCACCTTCATCATATCCAGGTCAAATCCCACCTGTCCCACCATCAGCGGATCATGGACCTCCATGGCCACCACCCGGTCGGTTCCGGAGATAATCTCCACTCTGGACTCCTCCCCGCTGTATTCCCGGGTGATCAGCGTGCCCGGATGATCCGGCTCAAAGGTATTCTTGATACGGATAGGGATGCCTGCAATCTCAAGCGGTTTGGAGGCTTTGGGATGGATCGCCTCCATTCCGATATCGGCAAGCTGGTCGGCCACATTGTAGTTAGTCGATCCCACCGCCCGGGAATTCTCCACCCCCACGATGGCCGGATCGGCACTGGAGAGATGATACTCTTTATGAATCACGGCTTCGGTGGCCTTCACCTTTACCGCTATCTTACTGAAGGTCACTTCAGAGTAGCCGCGGTCAAACTCCCGCATGATGCCTTCGGTACCCTTGGTATACCCGGTGACCACGGGAATGGTCGATGAATAATCGAGTCCGCTGAATGCCCTTTCGATCCGCTCATCGATGGTCAGGTAAGCAGTGTCGTTGAATCCGCAGAGGTCCACGAAGAGGGCATTGATCCGGTGTTGCTTCAAAATATTGACCGAATTGAAGGCCGAATGGGCCTCTCCGACGGATGCAAGGATCTCCCTGGCAGCCAGAAGGATATTCGACTTGTCCACATATCCCGATGCCATTACCTCATCCAGACTCACCAGATAGTTCCTGCACTGACCGATCCGTTCCCGGATAAACCGGTCGGCTGCCTCCAGGTCGAGTCCTGTTCCCTCCATGGTGTGATTGATCTCCAGCAGCCGTTGAAGGATCCCGTCGAGAGCGGCATCATAATCCTTCCGGTTACGGAACAGATCATAGACTCCCGGTTCACCCGTTTTCTTATGTTCCAGCAGCCAGTTGGTCACATTGCTATAGGCCGAGACGACGAAAATGCGGTTATAATAATCACCTTCTTTCGCCTGTCCGATAATGATATTCCGCAGCACCACATCGAAATCCGACATGGAAGTGCCTCCGATCTTGTGAACTGTAAGCATTTTAGGTTGTTTCAGAATAACCGGTCAAAAATAACAGTTATATTACACAGGAATGGCATTTGAACGTTATCTTTTACAGGTTATCTTATTGCCTGATCAGTTATGAATTTTTCGGAACCGCTATACGGAAGGGCATCCCTCCTGCTCGCTGCCCTGCTCATTCTGACGGTGCTGACACCCCTTTCCTGTCTGCGGGATATGCCGGAGGAGCTCCCCGGAACTCTGGTCTGGAATCCGGAGGTGGCCTTCCCGCTGGGAGATGATGTGTTCGGTCTCAATTCGGTGAGTGGGGTCGACACCTCTCTGCTCGAGCTGGATACCATCACCCGGCTTCCCCGATGGGCTTCCCGCGCCGAGGTAGTCATGGAAGGCACCCTCGATTTCAATTTCGCCTCTGTCCGGGATAATCTGGACAATCTGAACCGGATGTTGTTCCGGATCAATGCCTACAACGGATTCCCGGACACCATTCTGGCGCAGGGTTATTTCAGGGACGATTCACAACTGGTACTCGATTCCGTTTTCGGTTGGGGACCGCTGATCACTCCTCCGGGGAGCGTGGTGGGTGAAGGAGAGTCCATCGATCCTTCCCTCACCATCGAAGATGCCCTGTTCGACCGAGCGCGCATCGAACAGATCGACGACGCCACGGAGATCTATTTCAGGGCTGTCATCCTGGTGAGAGATCCTGAAATCTCCCTGATCCCCTACTATCCAGGCTATGAATACAGGATCCGGATCGGAGCCATGCTTGAACTCATCATTGAGAATTGACACTCGGCAGGGAACATATCGCCGGGCTGTTTCCCTGCCTGCTGATGGCGGGAATTCTCTTCATCAGCCAGCCCGGGTCGGCCCAGCAGGGGAACACCCTCTACCTGATGCACCGGGTCCCCCAGTCCAATCTTCTGAACCCTGCCGTTCAGCCGGAGTGCGACTGGGTGGTGGGTATCCCAGCAATCTCATCGGCACACCTATCCTACAGTAATACGGCCTTTACCTATAATGACCTGGCAGGGAGCGACACCTGGAATATCGAACAGGTAACCGGACAGATGCACCGGGCAGACCTGATCACCGGTGAGTCCATGCTCCATACAGTCTACCTGGGACACCGGTACAAGTCTCTCTATTTCACTTTCCACATGGCTGAAAGAATCCAGTCTTTCCAGACTATCCCGGGATCCCTTGCCCGGACGGCTGTTTACGGAAATGCCCCCTATACGGGTGAAACGGTCCGGTTCGATGCCCTGCGTACAGGGGGCTACTACCTGAGAGAATACGGTCTCTCTTTATCCAGAAGGATGGGTCCCTATCTCACAGCGGGAGTGAGGGCAAGAATGCTTTTCGGAAAAGCCGCCCTTTCGACCGGTACCTCTGATATCGACCTGACTACCGGTCCCAACAGCTTCGATCTGTTGCTGGAGGGGAACTACCTGCTGAACGCCTCCCTTCCGGTAACCATCATCGAGGATCCGGACGGAAATATTGAAGGGATCGAGCTGGATGAAGTGGATCTGGCTCCTTTTTTGCTGAACCGAGGCAATCCCGGATTCCTTCTTGACCTGGGAATTATCTATGAACTGAGCCCTCAGACCACCCTTTCCGCCAGCCTTCTCGATCTGGGTTTTCAGCGCTGGAGGACCGATCTGAACAATGTCAGCGGAGAGGGTTCCTTCTCCTATACCGGAGTGGATCCCGGCACCGATGTGATCTCCTTCGCATTTTTCCGCGAACTGAGAGATTCCCTGATCAATTCCTTCGATGTGACCACCTCACAGGATCCCTATACCTACGTGTTCCCCGCACAGCTATACCTGGGAGCCTCCCACCAGCTGAATGAGCGGTTCACCGCCGGACTGGTCAGCCGGAATGTCATCTTCCGCAGGAAACTTCACTCATCGGTCACCCTCTCGGCCCGGACCCGGGTAGCCGGTCGGTTCACTCTGACCGCCAGCTGGTCCTATCTCAACCATACCCCCTACAATATCGGGGCTGCACTGGCCTATACCGGGCGGGGATTTCAGTTCCATGTGACCAGCGACAACCTTCTCGGGTTCTTCTATCCCTTCAATACAAGAACCCTGCACCTGAGAGCCGGTCTCAATCTGATGCTGGGCTGCGGCGGGAAACGAAGTAAGAGATCCGGTGGCGAAGCATACGGAGATCTACCGGCTCCGGCCGACTGTTCCTGGTCCGGAAGAAAGAAGAGCAGGGAGAAGCGCATGGGAAAGGCGGCTGACCGTATAATGCGTTTGAAAGAGGAAAAGCGATGACTTTGAGTCAAAGTTTTTTACCTTTGCGGCTTGTTCAATATGTTTAACAGCATAAAGACCGAAGAATTTTGGCAGGACGAACACTATTCGACAAGATCTGGGATGCGCATGTGGTAGAGGAGATCCAGGGAGGACCGTCGGTGCTTTATATCGACAGGCACCTTATCCACGAGGTCACAAGTCCCCAGGCATTTGCGGGAATCGACAATCGGGGGATCCCGGTATTCCGGCCCCGGAACACTGTGGCCACACCCGACCACAACGTCCCGACCGTTGATCAGCATCTCTCCATCAGGGATGAGCTTTCAGCATTCCAGGTGAACAAGCTCACCGAGAATTGTGAAAAACACGGGATCACCCTGTATGGTCTGAATCACCCGTATCAGGGGATCGTCCATGTCATCGGACCGGAGCTGGGAATCACACAGCCCGGGATGACCATCGTCTGCGGCGACAGCCACACCTCCACCCACGGAGCATTCGGAAGCGTGGCATTCGGAATCGGCACCTCGGAGGTGGAGATGGTACTGGCCACCCAGTGTATCCTGCAGCCCAAGCCAAAGAAAATGCGTATCACCGTGGAAGGAGAGCTGCAGGAGGGAGTGTCCGCCAAGGATGTGATCCTCTTTATCATCTCCAGGATCTCCGCCAGCGGAGGAACCGGTTACTTCATCGAATATGCGGGACCGGCCATTCGCAGCCTTTCCATGGAGGGAAGGATGACAGTCTGCAATATGAGTATCGAAAGCGGAGCCAGGGGGGGGCTGATCGCCCCCGATCAGACCACCTTCGACTATATCCGGGGAAGGAAATTTGCGCCCGCCGGGGAGGAGTTCGAAAAAGCGGTGGAAAGCTGGAGGGAGCTGAAAAGCGACGAAGATGCGGCTTTCGACCGGGAGATCCGCTTCGATGCTTCCGAGATCGAGCCCATGATCACCTACGGGACCAATCCCGGCATGGGCACCGGCATCACCGGCCATATCCCCTCCCTGGATGAGATCGAGCCGGAAACCCGGGCTTCCTTCGAACGGTCTATGAAATACATGGGATTTGAACCCGGAATGGAGATCCTTGGAAAACAGGTGGATTATGTATTCGTGGGTAGCTGCACCAACGGACGAATTGAGGATCTGAGAGAGGTAGCCCGCTTTGTCAAAGGGCACAGAAAAGCAGATCATGTGACCGCCTGGATCGTACCCGGATCGAAACAGGTGGAAAAACAGGCGCACGAGGAGGGGATCACCGCCATTCTGGAAGAGGCCGGTTTCAGACTGCGTCAGCCGGGATGTTCGGCCTGTCTGGCCATGAACGATGATAAGATCCCGGAGGGAAAACTGGCCGTCTCCACCTCCAACCGGAATTTTGAAGGGAGACAGGGACCGGGTGCCCGGACCATGCTCGCCAGCCCGGTCACCGCAGCCGCAACCGCCATTACCGGCAAAATCACCGATCCCCGTTCAATCACCATTGAAATCTGAGAACCATGCCCATTCAACCATTCAGGACACTGGAGTCCACTGCCGTTCCGTTGCCCATCGAGAACATCGATACCGATCAGATCATTCCGGCCCGCTTTTTGAAAGCCACCACCAGAGAAGGGTTCGGTGAAAATCTGTTCCGCGACTGGAGGTTCGATAAGAAGGGGGAACCCAATCCCGAATTCGTCCTGAACCAGTCCACCTACAGCGGTTCTGTCCTGCTGGCAGGGAAAAACTTCGGAAGCGGTTCAAGCCGCGAGCATGCCGCCTGGGCAATTTACGATTACGGATTCAGGGTGGTGGTTTCCAGCTTCTTTGCCGACATCTTCAAGAACAACTCCCTCAACAACGGCCTGCTGCCGGTGCAGGTGTCGCCCGAATTCCTGGAGACCCTCTTCCGGGCAGTGAGAAATGATCCGGGGATCCTGATCAGAGTGGATCTGGCAGAGCAGGAGATCACCCTCCTCTCCACCGGTGCCTCTGAACAGTTCGAGATCAATCCCTACAAAAAGAAGTGCCTGATCAATGGTTACGATGATATCGATTTCCTGATGAACATCAGGGATAAGATCGCCCGTTTCGAAGAGAGCCGGGCATAAGCAGCACCCCGGAAAAGGCTCCGTTCCACTACCTAAATCTGACCAGACATGAAGATTACAATCATGGACACCACACTCCGTGACGGTGAGCAAACCTCCGGAGTATCCTTCACCGCCACTGAAAAACTGAACATCGCCAAAATGCTCCTGGATGACCTGAAAATCGACCGGATCGAAGTGGCCTCGGCCCGGGTTTCGGAAGGGGAATTCGAAGGAGCCTCCGGGATATTCCGGTGGGCCCGGGAAAATGGTTACGTCGAACAGGTGGAGGTGCTCGGATTTGTGGACGGGGATGTTTCCCTCCGATGGATCAGGGATGCAGGGGGTATGGTGGATAACCTGCTGACCAAAGGGTCCCTGAAGCACTGCACTCAGCAGCTCCGTAAATCTCCGGAGGAGCACATTGACGATATCAGAAAGGTCATCACTGTCGCCGGGGATATGGGTATCCGGATGAACATCTATTTCGAGGACTGGTCCAACGGCATGCGGAATTCGCCGGAATATATGTACCAGATGCTGGATGCGCTCGGGAAAGAGAAGATCGAACGCTTTATGCTCCCCGATACCCTGGGGATCCTGAATCCGCAGGAGACTTATGAATTCTGCCGGGACATCATCACCCGCTATCCCGAACTTTCATTCGATTATCACGGACACAACGATTATGATCTGGGGACCGCCAACGCGTTCTCGGCTATCCGGGCGGGCATTACCGGGATCCACACCACACTGAACGGATTGGGCGAGAGGGCCGGAAATGTGCCCCTATCCAGTGTCATCGGGGTGGTTAAGGACCATTTCCATTACGACATGAACGTACGGGAGAGCCGGCTGTACCATGCCAGCAAGATGCTGGAGACCTATTCCGGCATCCGGATCCCGGCCAACAAGCCGCTGATCGGGGAGAATGTCTTCACCCAGACCAGCGGGATCCACGCGGATGGGGACCAGAAGGATGATCTTTATTTCAACGACCTGCTGCCTGAGCGCTTCGGAAGGAAGAGAACATACGCCCTCGGGAAGATGTCGGGAAAGGCCAGTATTCAGAAGAATCTGGAGGAGCTGGGGATCGAGCTGGGAAAGGAGGACATGAAGCTGGTCACTCAGAGAGTGATCGAACTGGGCGACAAGAAGGAGATCATCACCAAGGAGGACCTGCCCTACATTATTTCCGACGTCTTGAGGAGCAAACGCGTGGAGGAGAAGATCCGTTTCTGCAATTTCCAGCTCTCGGTGGCCCGGGGACTGAGGTCTGTGGCCACCGTGTCGGTGGAGATCGATGGCCAGGTCTACGAAGAGACCTCCTCAGGCGACGGTCAGTTCGATGCCTTTGTCAAAGCCATCCGGAAGGTATACCAGAAACTGGACCGCAGCCTTCCCGTTCTCAGGGACTACGTGGTTACCATTCCGCCGGGGGGGAAGACCGATGCCCTGGTGGAGTGCATGATCACCTGGGAGCATGAGGGAAATATCATCAAAACCCGTGCACTGGAGGCCGACCAGACAGTGGCAGCCATCGAGTGCACCCGCAGGATGCTCAATATCGTTGAAAGCCCATAATAGTCATAAAGTCGTAAAGTCGTAAAGTCGTTGTGATATGGATTACAAAATTGCCGTACTCAAAGGCGACGGGATCGGTCCCGAGATCGTCGACCAGGCCGTCAAGGTGCTGAAATCGGTCGGGAACCGGTTCGGTCACACCTTCCGGTTTACCGAGGCGCTGACAGGTGCTGCCGCCATCCATCAGGTGGGTGAACCCTACCCCGCGGATACCCACCGCCTTTGCATGGAATCGGATGCCGTGCTGTTCGGAGCCATCGGAGATCCGGAATTCGACAACGACCCGAAAGCTAAGGTCAGACCCGAACAGGGACTTCTATCCATGCGGAAGCAGCTGGAACTCTATGCGAACATCCGCCCCGTGAACACGTTCCCCTCCCTGCTGCACAAGAGTCCGCTCCGGCAGGACCTGGTGGAAGGAGCCGATTTTGTGGTGGTCAGAGAGCTGACCGGCGGGATCTATTTCGGGGAACGGGGAAGGTCGGAGGACCTGAATAAAGCGTTCGACACCATGATGTACACCCGCCCCGAGGTGGAACGAATCCTGAAGCTGGCTTTCGAATATGCAGCCAAAAGGCAACGGAGGCTGACGGTGGTGGACAAGGCCAATGTGCTGGCCAGTTCCAGGTTATGGCGCGAAATCGCCCAGGAAATGGCACCCCACTATCCCGGTATCGATGTGGATTACATGTTCGTGGACAATGCCGCCATGCAGATCATCCAGTGGCCGAAAAAATTTGATGTGATGGTCACCGGAAACATGTTCGGGGATATCCTCTCCGATGAAGCCAGCGTGATCACCGGGTCGCTGGGACTACTGCCTTCTGCATCCGTGGGGATCCATACCTCTGTGTTTGAACCCGTTCACGGTTCCTACCCCCAGGCCGCCGGAAAAGATATCGCCAATCCACTGGCTACCGTGCTCTCAGCCGCCATGCTGCTGGAGATAGGGCTGGATCTGACCGAAGAGGCGAAGGCGGTCAGAACAACAGTCGACCGCTCGATGGACGAGGGGATCGTCACCGAAGACATTGCCGCCGGTAAGGGTTACCGGACCTCTGAAGTGGGAGACTGGCTCGCCGACAATCTTTAAGCGGTTGGGTGAGGATCACTCCCTCTCCCCGGTTAACAGATAGAGCAGCTTGTGGAAGATCTCGGTATTCTCGTACACTCCCAGGAAGTTCTCCGCACCGGGCCCGTAAGCAAATACGGGTACCAGGGCCGCCGAGTGGTTGGTCGTGGCAAAAGTCGGTTCAATGGTGGTATAATCGGCGTCATAACCGTTCTCACCGGCAGCACCCAGGGTAAATCCTCCGGTCTCATGGTCGGCGGTGACCACCACCAGCGTCTGTCCGTCCTTTTCGGCATAGTCCAGTACCTTCGTCACCACCCGGTTGAAATCGTTCATTTCGGTAACCATGTAATTGGCGTTGTTGCCGTGGCCCGCCCAATCGATCTGAGAACCTTCCACCATCAGGAAATAGCCCTCTCCGCTGCCTGACAGAAAATCGATTCCGACTTCAGTCGCATCCCGGAGAAAATCCTTCCGTCCCTCCAGCATGGCCGGCATCCGGTCGGCGGCGAGCAGAAATCCATACCGCATGCCCGGTTCCGGTTTACGGATCCTGCGGATCCCCGAATAATCCATGATAATGTTATTCTCTTTGAAAACATCCACACCGGTGGTATCCAGAAAGTACTTGATCCCCCCGCCGGCAAAGAAGTCGATCTCCGATTTCAGAAGATCCTGAGCGATCTCCCTCTGCAGATAGCGGTCGGGCTGATGGGCATAAAAACCGGCCGGTGTCGCATCGGTCACCGTGGAGGTGGCGATCAGTCCGGTCATGAATCCTTTTTTGGAGACCTTCTCAACGAGATTCTCCCTGGGGATGGTATCCGTATCCACCCCTATGGCCAGGTTATAGGTCTTGAAACCCGTGCTGATGGCGGTGGCTGCCGCCGAAGACTGGGTGACCGGGGCGTTGGCAGAAGAGGTCCGCTGAAGACCGATGTACCTGAACCGGTTAAAAGCGGGCTCCTCATCCCCGTAATAATAGGGAACCGATACCTGCGAGAGACCCATCCCGTCTCCGATGAGCAGGATCACGTTCCTCGGCCTTTCATCCCCGCCGGCCCTTCCCTCAGGAACAGCCAGCAGCATCAGGGCCAGACTGATAACGACTGCCCCCGCAAAATTTGATCTCCTCATTAAACCTGGTTTGATTGATCGTATCCTCATTATCTACCTAGTACAATAACCGGACCAGACAGAAATTGTTCTAAGGGTTATCGTAGGATCTGCAGGTGGAAATAATCTGGCGCTCAATGAAATCATCATTCTCCACAGCCAGGAAGAATGTAGCCAGATAATTGATCATATCGTTCTTCTCATCTTCGTCCAGGTATTCAAAATCTCTGATCAGGGTGGCAATCTCCTCCTCATGATCCAGGAAGATATCAATGATCTCCCTGAAACGTTCGACGGATCTGCAGGGCCCGAGAAAGTAGCGCTCCCTGACCGTTTTGACCGGCAGACCCTCCCCGGGAACCGCATAGTGGGCATTAACCAGTCCGGTATAGTCGAAATCGTAGGGTACGGGTACGAACCCGGTGGCATCCTCATTGGCCACACTGACGATCTTCAGGTTATGGCGCCCGGTCACTGAATAATCGCCGTTCCCGATCATATACTGAAACATGGCCATCAAATCCATTTTCTTCCGGTTGACCATCTGCATGGATAGCCGGTCGCTTTCGATCTCATGGCCGTTGAGCCGTTCGGCCATCAGTTCCTCCGGCTCGATGAAAAACGCCCAGTCGGTGCGGGTATTCTTGTCCTTGTTCCTTTTTCCGGTATCGACCGTGGTCAGTTCGATCAGCCGCACCCGGAAGCTGTAGTCGGTCAGAAGGCTGTAGAGCTTATATACCAGATACTCTCTCAGCACGTAGTCCTCGTATTGCCTGGCATGACGGCAACGGACCACCGTTTTGACGCGCCGGATGTCGCCCAGCGGATGGTTCTTCATGCCGGCATACCGGATATTCAGAAAAAAGGGAGGAACTGTACAGTTATCCCTGCGAAAATTTCCCCTGGCCCTGATCCTCACGGGATGGGTCACCAGGATCGAGTCATGCATCAGGCAGGTCATCCCGGCAGGCTGGTACTCCTCTTTTTTCCTGTGCCTTTTCAGGTTCCGGATATCGCTCACCAGGGTCATCCGGAGAGGTTCTTCCTTCTCGAAGAGATCTTCAAAAGGATTCAGGGTGTCCCTGGCAGCGGAATCGAGCTGTTCCCCGGAAACCAGGCGGACCTTTTTATATCCGGCGGTATCCTGCTGTGCATGGAGCAGAGTACCTGGTCCCCAGAGCAGAATCACTATGAATATCAGATTTCGCATAGAGCGGTTATCATTTCCAATAAAACCACCCGCCGCGGAAATTGTTCCTCGCAGGTGGAACTATAAAATTAGACTTTATTAAATTAGCAGATACTTCATACTGAAAACAAAAACTGATACTGAAATGAAAAAGCTTGTATTGCTCGGACTTCTGTCCGCTATTCTGTTCAACGGCCGCTGCCAGAAACCGGAGGAGACCGAGGATTGGTCGAGGAAACCTCCAGTGGTCACTCCCGGTGAGGGAACGGAGCCTCCCTCCGATGCTATTGTGCTTTACGGAGGTAAGGAGGACGTGGAGCACTGGGAGGGCCAGCGCGGAGGACCCGTGGGCTGGGAGGCTGATGAAGCATTGACGGTAAAGGCCAGGACCGGCGGAATACAGACCAAAAAGTCCTTTGGCGATGTGCAGCTGCATGTGGAGTGGCGCACCCCGGCAGAGGTAAAGGGGGATGGCCAGGGAAGAGGCAACAGCGGGATCTTCCTGATGGGGCTTTATGAAGTCCAGGTGCTCGACTCCTATAATAACGAAACCTATTACAACGGGCAGGCAGGCAGCATCTACAAGCAGCACATCCCTCTGGTGAATGCCAGCCGCCCCCCGGGAGTGTGGCAAACCTATGACATTATATTCACCGCTCCCAGGTTCGGGGAAGAGGGATCGTTGTTGTCGCCGGCCTATGCCACGGTCCTTCACAACGGTGTCCTGATCCAGAATCACGTGGAGCTTGAAGGCCCCACCCAGTTCATAGGAAAGCCTAAATACAAGGAGCACGAGGAAAAACTCCCTCTTATGCTGCAGGACCACGGCAACCCGGTCTCCTACAGAAATATCTGGATCAGGCAACTTTAACCATTTTAACAAAACCGATATGAACAGACCAGTCACACTTTTCACCGGACAATGGGCGGACCTTCCGCTGGAAACCATTTGCGAGAAAGCCAGATCCTTTGGTTATGACGGACTTGAACTGGCATGCTGGGGAGATCACTTCGAGGTGGATAGGGCCGACGAAGGGTACTGCAGGGAGAAACTGGCTCTGCTGGAGAGTCACGGACTGAAAATATTCTCCATCTCCACGCACCTGGTGGGACAGGCGGTCTCGGACCGGATCGATCAGCGGCATAAAAGCGTTCTTCCTTCCTATATCTGGGGCGACGGAGATCCTGAAGGGGTGAACAAACGGGCTGCAGATGAGATCATACGGACCGGGGAAGCTGCTGCACGGATGGGATTGAAAGTGGTGAACGGATTTACCGGGAGTCCCATATGGCACCTGCTTTACGGGTTCCCCCCCACCCCGGCTTCCATGATCGAAGAGGGTTTCAAAACATTTGCAGGCCAGTGGAAACCCATCCTGGACGCTTTCCAGGACATGGGTGTGCGTTACGCACTCGAAGTGCATCCCACCGAGATCGCATTCGACATCGCCTCGGCAAAAAAGGCCCTGGAGGCGCTGGACCACCACCCCGCCTTCGGATTCAACTACGATCCCTCCCACCTGGGTTATCAGGGAGTGGATTATGTCCGTTTCATTGAACTGTTCAGCGACCGGATCTTCCATGTCCATATGAAAGATGTGGGCTGGTCCGGCAAACCGGAGGAAGCGGGCGTGTTCGGCGGACATACCGAATTCGGCGATCCGGGACGCTACTGGGACTTCCGGTCGGTGGGCCGGGGAAATATCCGTTTCGAAGAGATTATCCGCTCCCTTAACCGCATCGGTTACCAGGGTCCTCTGTCGGTCGAGTGGGAAGACGGCGGCATGGACCGGGAACACGGAGCCACCGAATCGTGCCAGTACGTCAAGAAAATCGATTTCCCCCCATCGGAGATCGACTTCGATGCCGCTTTCGAGGAGTAGCCGGACGCCAGGTATTGCACTGAATCCGTTTCTGTTGTATATTTACAAGGGAGGGAAGGAATAAATCCTCCCCGGTAACGGATCCGTATGCGCGTAACAGACCTCATACCGCGTCTGATCCTCATTTTCATCACCCTTCCGTTCGTGCCTTTACCGGCACAGACCGGGCTGAGTATTCCCCGGCCGATAATCCACCTGGAAGGCGAAACCGTCAGGATCGAGTACGATCTGGTTCAAACAGCTCCATCGGACCTGTTTACTATCCGCCTGGAGATCAAAGACTCTTTGGGTAATACCATTGACGCCCAAAGCCTTGAGGGTGATATCGGAAAACATATCTCCGGCGGAGAATCCAAAGCCATCCTCTGGGATCTGGAAAAAGATGAGATTTTTCTGGATGAGGAGATCTTTTTCCAGGTTTTAGCCCTTCCAGAGCAACAACTGATGGCAGGGGGGAACCAGCCGGAGGCCGATGACGTGGAAATGGATAAAGCGGATGAATTGTCGACACAACCGCGGGAGGATGAACTGGCAGGGTACGAGGAGACCTCCGCTTCGGTGCAGAGCGAATGGAGCAGGGCCGGACTGGTTCTTCAGTCGCTTGCACTTCCGGGACTGGGCCTCTCCAGGGTTCATGGCAAGCCCCACTGGATCAGGGGAGCAGTCGGATACGGCTGCATTGCCGGATCGGTGTACATGAACAGGAGGGCCGCTGAAAGCTATGATGCATACCGTTCGGTTTCCCGGTTATCCGACGTGGACCCTTCCTTCCGGAAAGCCACCAACCAGGATCTTGCCTCCGAAATCCTGGCCTATACCGCCATCGGCATCTGGGCAGCCGATTTGGTCTGGACGCTGGCCGGTACCTCCAACCTGAATACCTCCTCCGCCATCAGCCGGACAGGTGGATTTTCAGTGAGAACCGCTGTTCAGTCTTTCATGTGGAGTGGAAATGGTTCCTCCACACCCGTTCCCTCTCTGACCATCCGATATCAATTCTAGGCCGATGAAGACCCGGAGTTTCCATACCAACAAGATCTTATCGCGGGGCATTCTCCCCGGCCTGATCCTTTCCTTTCTGACCCTGGCTGTGGCCCCTCTCCCGGCACAGGAGATCCGAAGTGAGGTTGCCAGCGTCCGGATCCGCCGCATGCCGGAGGTGGTCGACAACGATCCGCCCCGGATCGAGTTCATCTCCCCGACCATCTATCTGGGAACCCGATTCTATTCTCCGGTATCACCGATCGATCTTGTGGGAAGGGTCAGCGACAGTTCCGGGATCAGTTTCATATCTGTCAACGGAGAGTTGAAGAGCATCAATGAGAAGGGGATCTTTTCATGCCGGATTCCATTAAATCCAGGAGATAACCTGGTAAAAATCATAGCCATGGATAACCGGGAAAATATCCGGGAGGTACATTTCATGGCCGCCTACGCTCCCCCCGAACTCTCCCTGGCTGAAAAGATCACAGAGGAAGCCACCTACTACGGTCTGATCATCGGGATCAACCAGTATCACGATGAGGAGATCCGGGACCTGAGAAATGCCATTCATGATGCCGAGAGACTTCATCACACGCTGACCAATTATTATCAGTTCGATCAGGAAAATGTCCACCTGCTTAAGGATGCCACCCGTGCAGAGATTATTGAGGAACTGGACTACATTTCGGACATCATTACAGAAAAAGATAACCTCCTGATCTTTTACGCAGGACACGGCTGGTGGGATGAGGAGGCCAATAACGGTTACTGGCTGCCGGCCGATGCCGACAGCCGCGTGAAAACCAACTGGTTCAGGAACAGCACCCTGGTATCGTATCTGAAGGAGATCCGGTCCAAGCACACGCTTTTAATTGCCGATGCCTGTTTCGGAGGCTCCATTTTCAACACCAGATCACCGTTCGGAAACCGAGAGAAAGCCTACGAAAGACTTTACGAACTGCCCAGCCGGAAGGCTATGACCAGCGGCACCCTGACAGAGGTACCAGACCGCAGTTATTTTGCAGAATTCTTAATCGACAGGCTGGAGGAGAATGAGGAGAAATACCTCTCCTCCGAACAACTGTACAGTAGTTTCAGACTGGCTGTGATCAACAACAGCGATGCAGTCCCCCAGTACGGCGAGATAGAACAGGTGGGGGACCAGGGCGGTGATTTTATTTTTCTTAGACGAGAACAATGATCCGTACCATTATACCCGGCACCTCCTTACCGGCCCGTATGGCCCGGTTGCTTCTGATTGCCTCCTCCCTCCTGCTGATCTGCAGGTGCGAAAAAGTGGAGCCCGGGCGACTGGTGATGGTTCGCACCGGGCAGGTTTCGTCAGTGACCCTGACTTCATGCTCCGCAGGCGGGACTCTTCTGGATGTGGGGCCGGACGGAGTGGTGGAGCACGGCTTCTGTATCTCCACCTCATCGACCAGGGGCGGATCGGAAAGATACACCCAGCGGGGCAGAAAATCGGATAAAGGGACATACGAAGAGATCATCACCGGGCTTGAGCCCGGAACCAGCTACTATCTCTGGGCCTATGCCTCCTCGGACGATCAGCGGGTATTCGGCGACTCGATACTTTTTACGACCCTTCCGCCGGAGAAGCCGGTGGTGGAAACCGGCGCAGTCACTCTACTAACGCCTACTTCGGTGGAATGCATCTGCGAGGTGCACAGCGACGGGGGAACGGAGGTTTCTGAACGGGGAGTATGCTGGGGATCCCAGGCAGATCCCACCTTAGAAGGGTCCTATCTGGCAGTCGGAAGCGGCACCGGACAGTTTACGGCCACTGTGGAGGGGCTTGATCCGGGCCGAAGCTATTTCCTCCGGGCGTATGCCACCAACAGCGCGGGAACCTCTTACGGGAATACGGAGGAATTCGATACTCCCAAGGAGGTGACTTTACCCACGGTAACCACCGGCGACATCACCAATGTGGGCCCCGACAATGCCACCTGCAGCGGAACCATCCTTGACGCCGGAAATGATACGATCCTGGCCAAGGGGATATGCTGGAGCAACGTGAATACTACCCCTACCCTGGAGGATGAATACGAAGTATCAGGAACCGGACCCGAGTCATTCACAATCACGCTGTACGGATTGCAACACGACACCGAGTATTATATCCGGGCCTATGCCACCAACGAAAAAGGTACCAGCTACGGGGAAGCAAGAAGCTTCAGGACCCTGTTCGCCTGCGGGATGGACCTGATGGACGAGCGGGACGGAAAGTCCTACCCTACTACCGAGATCGGTGGTCAGTGCTGGATGGCCCGGAATCTGGATATCGGAGTAATGGTGGATGTCTCGGCCCAGCTGACCGATAACTCCATCCTCGAGAAGCACTGTTACGACAACAGCAGTGACTATTGCGACCAATTCGGAGGACAATACACATGGGATGAGATGATGCAGTACAGCGAGGAACCCTCCTCCCAGGGGGTCTGCCCTGATCGGTGGCACATACCCTCCGACCAGGAGTGGAAAGAGCTGGAAGCTGTCCTGGGTATGGAATCATCCGGCCGGGACGCCACCGGTTTCAGGGGTGTAAACAACGAAGGCGGGAAGCTCAAGTCGACCGATCCTGTCTGGGATGACCCCAACGAAGGGGCCACCAATGAGCTGGGTTTCTCCGCCCTGCCTGCCGGAATGGTCTGGAACGACGGTTCTTCCAGCGGTATGGGAAATTTCAGCGTCTTCTGGACTTCCATCCCGGTCGATGCGGATTACGCCGTGTACCGTATGTTGTCGGCAGATGAGCCCGGGATCGGCAGATATGAAGGGGGGTACCGTCTCAATACCACCTCGGTCCGTTGTGTGAAAAATTGAATAATACGTATCTTACCCCTGTGAAATCTCTCATCATAGTTTCCGGTGTTGTACTCCTGCTGGCCGGAACCATCCTTCATATTCAGGCCCAGGAACATGCCGGACAATGGAACCAGTTCAGGGGTCCGGAGCTGGACGGTATCTGCACACAGCCTCTTCCGGTCCGCTGGGATGACAGTACACATATCGCCTGGAAGAGCCCCATCCCCGGTAAGGGATGGTCGTCCCCGGTGGTCTGGGAGGATCAGGTGTGGATCACCACCGCCCTGGAAAAGGAAAAGGAGTTGAAGGCGATTTGCGTGGATCTCAAATCAGGCCATGTATTGAAGGAAATCACCGTCTTCACATCCGACACCCTCTACCGGAAACATTCCGTGAACAGTTACGCCACCCCCACCCCGGCGATAGAGGCGGGTTTTCTCTATGTTCATTTCGGAAGATACGGAACAGCGTGCCTGAATACCACCACCGGGCAGAAGGTTTGGGAACGGACCGATCTCCATTGCGATCATGTTCAGGGTCCAGGATCATCGGTCATCCTTCACGGGGACAAACTGATCGTTCACATGGAGGGAACCGACGTTCAGTATATCACTGCCCTCGACAAACAGACCGGTGAAACCATCTGGCGAACCGGCCGCCCGCAGGAGCTCTATGAGCCGTTGGAGGAGATCGGCAGAAAAGCTTATGTGACCCCGCTGATAATCAGTGTAAACGGTAAAGACCTCCTGATCAGCAACGGATCGGCGGTTTGTGTCGCCTACGAGGTGGAGACAGGCAGAGAGGTGTGGCGGATCATCCAGGGTGAAGACTCGACCATTGCCATGCCGGTGGAATGTGACGGATGGGTGTACTTTTACACCTCCTTTGTCACCGGGGAGAACGAAAAAAGATACGCCGAGCTCTTTGCGGTAGATCCTCAAGGAGAGGGAGATATCGGTAATACCCACGTCAAGTGGCGCATGGAGAGCCCCATCCTGCAGCTTTCCTCTCCCGTGGCGATGGATGGAAAACTCTACACGGTCAATTCGCAGAGTACACTTCAATGCATCGATGCCCGCAGCGGGAAGGTGTTCTGGGAGGAACGTCTGCGTGGAAAGTTCCACTCTTCTCCCATCTATGCCAGCGGTCTTCTCTATTTCAGCTCCACCCGTGGAGAGACCATCGTATGCAGGGCGGGGGACCGTTACGAAGAGTTGGCCCTAAACAGGCTCAAAGGAGAGATATGGGCAACCCCGGCAGCAGCGGAAGGAAGTATTCTCATGCGGACCAGTAACTATCTCTACCGGATCCAAAACCCTGAAACTGCCTGCCTCCGGCCGTCAGCAGAACCCCCGGCATTGCAGGTTCATGATTGAACCCGGTGTTGATCCGGCTGCATGGCGTTCCACATCAGATGCGCCTGGCATGCTGCGCCGAAACCATTGTCGATATTGACCACACTCACTCCCGATGCACAGCTGTTGAGCATGGAGAGAAGAGCCGAGACACCACCGAAATTGGCCCCGTATCCCGTGCTGCACGGAACAGCGATCACCGGCCTTTCCACCAGACCTCCCACCACACTGGCCAGAGCACCCTCCATGCCGGCTACCACGATCACTACCCGGGCATCACGGATCAACCCCAGCCGGTCGAACAAGCGGTGGATCCCGGCCACGCCCACATCGTATATCCGTTCCACCCTTTTCCCGAGGAATTCAAGGGTTACCGCTGCCTCCTCGGAAACAGGGATATCGGAAGTACCGGCGGTAACCACCGCAATATGTCCCGGTGCGGGCTCCGGCTTTTCCTCCTGGTAAACGATCAGCCGGGCCTGATCATGATAGACTGCACCGGGGATCCTGGCGTGCACTGCATCATATATCTCCCTTTCTGCCCTGGTGGCCATGATAGGGATGCCCTTCTGCTTCATCTTCACGGCGATCCCCGCCACCTGTTCGGGAGTCTTTCCCGCCGAGTAGATCACTTCGGGGATTCCCGTCCTCCTGGTACGGTCGGTGTCAATGGTCGCGTAGCCCAGGTTTTCCAGTCCGCCGTGGGAAATCTGCTCCACCACCGACTCCAGGTGCACCTCTCCGCTGCGGAGTTGTTCCAGTATCCGTATTAATTCTTGTTTTTCCATCACAGTTTTTTATACACTTCCTTCCGAACCTCCTCCAGAGTGACGCCGTGCTCCATGGCGATCCTCCGGCACTCCTCGAATTCAGGTTTCTCATTGACAAGACGACCGCCCAGATAACTCCGTTTTACCCTGACCGGCCCGAAACGGGTCTCCACCTCTCCCTCCTCGCGACGGAGCGCATTTTTTGAAATGGGATACTCCCTGAGCCCGATGGTGGAGGTTTCCCTGAAGATCGCCTCTTTGATCGACCCCACGAGCTCCCTCCTAGAGAGCACGCTGAGCATGTGTCCCGGCCTCGACTTCTTCATGACCACCGGTGTAAGGAAGACGTCGGAGGCACCCGCATTGAAGAGCATCTCTGTCACATGCCCGTACCACTCGGCATCCATGTCATCGATATTGCACTCCAGCATGACGGCCTCAGCCACTGTAAGACCATCCTTCTCTTCTACGGTTTCCCGGCCGGAGTCTGAAGTTTCACCCAGAAATACCCGGAGCACATTGGGAACCGGTCCGTCCCTGTGTCCGATGCCGTAACCGGTCCTGCCGATGGTGAAGTCCATGGTTCCCGTAAACTCCGATACTGTTGCCGCCAGGATGGCTGCTCCGGTGGGGGTGGTGGCCTCATAATCGACCAGGCCCGACCGGACCGGGAGTCCTGCCAGGATCTCTGCCGTTGCAGGTGCGGGTACCGGCATCAATCCGTGGGCACACCGGACCATTCCCCCTCCCAGCTGCACCGGTGAGGAGAGGATCCGGTCCACCTTCAGGGCTTCCTGGCAGATCGCCGCACCGACGATATCGGCAATGGAATCGAGCGCACCCACCTCGTGAAAATGGACCTCTTCCACGGAGATCTGATGGACGTTCGCCTCAGCGTCTGCCACCCGCCGGAAAATCTCCAGCGATTTCTCTTTGACCTTATCGCTCAGGTTGCTTCCGTTGATCAGATCCCTGATGTGCCGCAGATGGCGGTGTTTCTCATTGTCGGGATTCTCCACCACCACGGTCACCTTGGTGCCTCCGATCCCTTTTCGGATGCCGGGTTCCACTTCCAGCCGGAACCCTTCGATACCCAGTTTCTCCAGTTCGTTTTCCAGATGGGCCGGATCGACCCCCAGGTCCACCAGGGCACCCAGGTTCATGTCTCCGCTGATGCCCGCAAAACAATCATAATACAGGATCTTTCCCACTTTAAAGACTTTATGGACTTTATGGACTATTATGGACTATTATGGGCTCTGTTCAGTTTTCCGGAGACCAGCCCCTCCTGGTCGATCACCACCTCTTTAAAACCCACTTTCTTTATCTCTTCAAGCACTTTCTCCTTCTGTTCCATAAGCCGGGGCAGATCTTCCCGGGGTACCTCCACTTTGCCATGGTCGCCGTAATGCCGCACCCTCACATCTCCGAAACCGAACTTGTTGAGCACCTCCTCCGCCTGCTCGATCTCCAGCAACTTCTCGGGAGTGATCCGGTGATGGTAGGGTACCCGGGAACTGAGGCACGGGCTGGCAGGTTTGTCCCAGTTGGACAGCCCATAAAACCTGGCTATCTCCCGGATCTGCGGTTTGGTGACCCCGCATTCCGCCAGCGGGGATAGGATCTCATACTTGCGGGCGGCCTTCAGCCCCGGCCGGTAGTCGGAATAATCATCCGCATTGGTCCCGTTCAGCACTTCATATTCCGGATACTTCTCTTTCACCGCCCCAAGGTCAGTATAGAGGTGCTCCTTGCAGAAATAGCAACGATCGACCGGATTACTGCTGTACCGCTCGTCCTCCATCTCCCGGGTGGTGATCACCTCCAGATGGATGTCATATTCACTGCAGAAAGAGAGAGCCAGCTCATAATCGCGTTTCTTCAGGCTCTCCGAACGGGAGATCACCCCTATGGCAGCCTCCCTGCCCTGCCATTTTCTGGCCAGAAAGAGTACCAGCGAAGAGTCGATCCCTCCCGAAAAGGCCACGATCGATCCCTCCCTTTTTCCGAACCACTCATTCAACCGCTCCAGTTTCAGCTTCATATCTTTGTTCAGTTGCATCCTTTATCCTCCATAGTTCTTTTCGTGCCGCTCTTGTCGCGCATCTGCACTGTCCGATCCTCTCAGTCGAACCGGGACATGATCAGCTTTCCGTGGCGAATTCCCTTTTCCGAGATCAGCCTGTCGGACAGTTCGGTCAGCCTGGCGGACACACCCAGCAGAGAGATCACCTCCATGCTGTGTTCCTCATTCAGAATGAACCGCTGAACCGACAGGATCTCATCGCTGTATTTCCGCTGTATTTCCGCCAGGTGAGCAGCTATTTCCCTCTTGTGATGGTCATAGACCAGGGTCACCGCACCCGCCACCCGGTTATTGCACAGCCATTTCTTCTCGGCAATATGCTTGTTTACCAGCTGGCGCAGGGCCTGGGAGCGGTTGGAGAATTGATTCTCCTCCACATATTCATCCAGAGCATCCAGCACCTCTTTTTCGAAGGAAACGCCAAAACGGACTACCGACATCGTGTCACGATTTTACCCATTGGTGTTAACACCGGCCAATATAAGGATTTTTCTTTTACCGGTGAGTGTTGTGCTGTCGAATACATTGACAATGTACTTCGATAGTGGTAAATTGCAGTAAACCAATAACCAGTAGCCATGTCAGACAGTGTATACAAGATTATCGAGCTGGTGGGTACCAGCCCCAGCTCATGGGAGGAAGCCGCCAACAATGCCATCAAGAAAGCATCGGAGACCCTGCGCGACCTCCGGATTGCCGAAGTATCGGCCATGGATATGCACATCAGGGACGGAAAGATCGAATTCTACCGGACGAAGCTGAAGGTTTCATTCAAGTTCGAGGATTGATCCCTCCCGGTCCGGCTCCTATTCATAACGAAGGCTGTTGACCGGATTGGAACGAGCAGTGCGGACAGCATGGATTAAAACGGTGAAGAGGGATGAAAGCAGGGAAGCTGCGAATACAAGAAAAAATACCGCAGGCTTCAATTGGATGCTGTAGCTGAAAAATTGCAGGATCCGGCGCATAATCAGGTAGGGCGCTACCGATCCCTTTGGTTCTGCGTTCATTATGAAAAACGGAAAGCCCGACCAGCCCCATGACCGCAATAAAAATGGCTACCAGGGAGGATTGAAGCGGCATTGGCCATCAAACAAAACCCCATCCCATCAGTTATTAATCAAAACCACCAGCATGCCCATTAACTTACCTGCCAGGCTACCGGCCATCGACGAGCTGAAAAAAGAGCATATCTTCATCATGGAGGAGAGCCGGGCGGTCCACCAGGATATCCGTCCGCTGCGCATTGCGCTGCTGAACCTGATGCCGCTCAAAATGGTCACAGAGACCGACCTGCTGCGTGCTCTTTCCAACACCGCCCTCCAGCTGGAACTGGATCTGGTCTACATGGACACCCACGAGTCGAAGAATACCCCCAGGCAGCATATGGAGGTGTTCTACAAAACCTTTGATCAGGTCAGGTCGCAGCGTTACGACGGACTGATCATCACCGGGGCGCCGGTGGAACTCCTGGAGTTTGAAGAGGTGGATTACTGGGAACAGCTCTGCGAGTTGATGGAGTGGAGCAAGACCCATGTGAGCAATACCATGCACATATGCTGGGGGGCCCAGGCAGGTTTGTATTACCACTATGGCATTCAGAAGTACCCCCTGCCCGGAAAAGTTTTCGGAGTATTCGATCACCTGATCGGTGATCGCAAGCATCCCCTGGTGAGGGGGTTCGACGACTATTTCCCGGCACCGCACTCGCGCTATACCGAGAACCGGCTGGAGGATATCCGGAACCATCCGGACCTGATCCCGCTGGTCTGGTCGCCCGAAGTGGGCTCCAATATCGTCCTTTCGTCCGACAGCCGCCAGATCTTCATCTCGGGGCACCTGGAGTATAATCCTCTCACCCTGAAGGAGGAGTATGAACGGGATATCAAAAAAGGCATGGCCATCGAAATCCCCAGGAACTATTTCCCGGACGACGATCCCTCCAAACCACCGGTGATCCGGTGGCGGGCCCATGCCAGCCTCCTCTTCTCCAACTGGCTCAACTACTATGTCTACCAGGTCACTCCCTATGACTGGAAATAAAATTCCGGGTATTAAATATCCACATCCAGGTTGGTGAGCCCGCATCTTCGGGCCTCCTCCACTACCCCGGCATACTCCTTTCTTGAAACGCAGGTGTCGATCTCCGGAAAAAGGTGTGCCCGGTAGGCCGGCCGGTACTGGATCATGATATGAACGTAGGTATCTTTGGGCAGGTTCTCCGAGATCCATCGCATGGCTCTCCGGGATTCTTCGAGGTGACCCGGCATGACCAGGTGGCGGATCATCAGTCCCTTTCGGATCACTCCGCCGGTATCCGGCAGGGCCACCCCCGCCTGACGGTTCATTTCGATCAGGGCCTTCCTGGTAACGGACGGGTAACTTTGTGCCCCCTCGGCATAGGTGGAGGCACTCGCCTTATCCATGTATTTGAAATCGGCCAGGTAGATATCCACCACCCCACCGAGAAGCTTCAGGATCTCCTTTCGCTCCCACCCGCAGCTGTTCCAGACCAGGGGGAGGCGCAATCCTTTGCCGGCTGCCATATCCAGGGCCAGAACCACATGGGGGGAATAGTGCGTGGGGGTGACGATATTGAGGTTTTCGCAACCCCGCGCCTGCAGCCCCAGCATCATGGAGGCCAGGTCCGGAATCTCCGTCTCTCTTCCGGCCCCTCCGTGGCTGATATCCCAGTTCTGACAGAATACGCAACCCAGGTTGCAATGGCTCAGGAAGATGGTTCCCGATCCTCCTGAACCGACCAGGGGACGCTCCTCACCGAAGTGAGGATGGAAGGAGGCTACCTTCAGCCCGGAGGTGGCATTGCAGAACCCTGTTTCACCTTCCAGGCGGTTGACACGGCACATCCGGGGACAGAGGGTACAGCCGGCCAGCATCTCCCAAAGAAGCTCCCCTCTGCTTCGCAGTTCCCCTGCCCCTTGAAGGGAAAGATAACCCGGTTGATTATGTACACGGTCCATCCCCCATAAAGATAATCATTCGCATTTTTTTTTAATTTCATTACTTTTACCGCATGAGATTCAGGTTCTGGAACGGCGGACCCATTTCGGATTTGGAATCCTACATCAGGGATTATATCCGTGAACATCCGGAGGTGGAGATCTATGTCGGCACCGACTCGGCCAAGGGAGGTCAGTCCGGTGAAGATCCTCTGACCATTTTCGTGACCACCATCTGTTTCAGGCATCCCGGGAACGGGGTTCATTACATCTACAGCAAGGAGAAGCAGCCCCGGATCAAAGATCTTTACAACAAAATCTGGGCGGAGGTGGAACGGACCAACCAGGTGGCCAGGATGGTGAAGCCGCTCATCGGCGACCGGATCTTGTTCCTGGATCTGGATATCAACAGCCTTGAGAGGCACGGATCTCACGTTGCATACGCTGCAGCCAACGGATTCCTGGTGGGCCAGGGGTACAGTGTGAGGTCGAAACCGCAGGCATGGGCCGCACATGCCGCCGATTGGCTCCTCAAATGATGAATCTGGCAGAATCCATTTTAAAGAAACATCTGAATCCGGAGAAGGAATACCTCTTCGGCTTCGCCAACCTGGAAGGACTGACCGGTGAGCAGTTCAGCAATTACCCTTACGGCATCTCCATCGGCAGAAGGCTGGATACGGATACCCTCGATGCCATCAAAGAGGGTCCGACTCATGCCTATTATGAACATTACAAGGAGATCAACCACACACTTTCGGACCAGGCGGGCCTCATTGCCGGTGAGTTGAAGAACAACGCCATAGAGGCCCTGGTGGTGGAGCCCAGCATTTCCACGGAGGAGATGGATGTAACCTATGGCCGGACACTCAGAACAGAGCTTTCCCACAAAATGGTGGCCACCCGGGCCGGTCTCGGGTGGATCGGTAAAACCGCGCTGCTGGTATCCCGGAAGTTCGGTCCCCGGGTCAGGTTTGTGACCATCCTTACCGATACTCTTCCCGCAACCACCGGGGTCCCCATCGACAGAAGTCTCTGCGGAAAATGCACCGTGTGCGTCGATGCCTGTCCCCCCTCGGCCGCATCAGGCAAATTGTGGGATACCGGTGTGGACAGGGATGAATTCTTCGATGCGCACCGGTGCAGGGAGACCTGCCGCAGGTTCGGTGAAGAGGGTCTCGGCCCGGAAGCCAGGGTCTGCGGGATCTGTGTGGCGGTCTGTCCCATAGGGAACCAAACAGAGAACCGCTCAGCTAAACGTAGACTGTAAATCCATCATTAATGACAAACCTATGAAACCGATCACCATTACGTTCCTGGCCCTTGCGGTTACCGCTCAGCTGGGAGCACAGCCGGGGGCCCGGCAGGGAAGAGTTTTTGACAATCTCTCCATGGAGAGTTCGATATTGGGAATGGAGCGGAAATACGCCATCTACCTGCCTCCGGATTATGAGACCTCGCACCGAAGCTACCCGGTGCTTTATCTGTTGCACGGAGCGGGGGATGATCAGACCGGATGGATACAGTTCGGGGAGATCCTCCATTTTGCCGACCGGGCGATCCATGAGGGCTCGGCCACGCCCATGATCGTGGTGATGCCCGATGCCAATACGGGGCGGCGGGGATACTTCAACGATCCCACGGGCGAATGGAGGTATGAGGATTTCTTTTTCCAGGAACTGATGCCCTACGTGGAGAGCACCTACCGGATCAGGGGAGAGAAGCGTTACCGTGCGGTGGCCGGGCTCTCCATGGGTGGCGGGGGTTCGTTCATGTACGCCCTCCACCACCCGGAACTCTTCTCCTCGGCCTGTCCGCTGAGCGCCTACTGCGGCCCGCTCACCAGGGAGGAGATGAATCAGCCGCGAGGAAGGCAGCGGTGGGAATCGGCCACCGAGGAGCAGAAAGATGCATGGTTCAGGCGGCACAGTGTGCTTCAGCTGATCGAAGAGCTGCCAGAAGAGGAGCTGCAGAAGGTACGCTGGTATATCGATTGCGGTGATGATGATTTCCTCTACGAGGGCAATTCCCTGGCCCACATTGCCCTGAAAAAGAAAGAGATCCCCCATGAATACCGGGTCCGTGACGGGGGACACACCTGGACCTACTGGAGAGAGTCCCTTCCGGCGGTGCTCTCCTTCATTTCCGATGCATTTCACCAACATTGATAAACTTACCCATGAAAAGATTCCTTACCTGCATTGCAGCCTGGATCCTCGGATCGTGGATAACGATCAGCACCGGGCAGATCCCGGTAATCTTCGATACCGATGCCAACAATGAACTGGACGACCAGCATGCCCTGGCATACCTGTTGCTCAATGAAAGCACTTTCGATGTGATCGGGGTGACCGTCAATGCCACCAGCAACGGCGGTGGAATTGAAGAGCAGTATGAGGAGGCCGTCAGAGTAGTGACCCTCTCCGGAAAAAAAGGGGAGATCCCGGTCTACCGGGGTGCCGACGGAGACTTCGGGGAGATCCGCAACCATTTAAGCGAAGACTCCTACGACGGAGCGGATGCGGTGGAGTTCATTATCCGGGAGGCGAAAAAAGAACGCCATTCACCGCTGGTCCTTCTGGCCGTCGGAAAACTCACCAACGTGGCACTCGCCCTGGAGAAAGAGCCTTCCATCACCGGCAGGGTGCGGGTGGTCTGGCTGGGATCCAACTACCCCGGACCGGGCGAGTACAACATGATGAACGACACGGTCTCCATGAACTATGTGCTGCAGACGAAAGTGCCCTTCGAAATGGTCACTGTCCGATATGGCGAACCCTCCGGTACCGCGGCAGTGAAGGTGGCGCGGCACGAGATCTACACCCGCATGCCGGGTATGGGACCGGAGACCGGAGAGCCGGTCGAGGGAAGGCACGGGGGTGAATTTACCTGTTTCGGCGATTACTCGGTGAGCCTTTTCCGGCACATCGACCACCTGGAGGACGGGTGCTACCGGTCCCTGTTCGACATGGCCGCCGTGGCCATCGTCAAAGATCCTTCATGGGCGGAATCGAGCGTGATCCACTGTCCCATCCTGGTCAACGGTGCGTGGCAGGAACGACCCCGGAATCAGAGAAAAATCATCCTGTGGGAGAATTTCGACCGGGAAAAGATCATGGAAGATTTCTATTCCACCCTTCAAAGCCCTATCTTGTAGGCAGAAAACCTAAATCTGCCCGATATGAAAAGAAGGACATTTGTGAAGACGACCGCCATGGCGGCTCCCTTGATCAGCATGTTCCCCGCGGGTCTCCATTCCATCCAGCGGGAGATCCTGAAAGGTAAGATCGAAAAGCGTTCCCTCGGGAAAACCGGGGAGAAACTCTCCATGATCGGTTTCGGCGGGATCGTGGTCGACCAGGCCACCCCCGAACAGGCAGCCGCCCGGGTAGCGGAAGCGGTCGATTTCGGAGTGAACTATTTCGATGTGGCTCCCACCTACGGGAACGCCGAGGAGATGCTGGGACCGGCCCTGGAACCCTACCGGAAAAAGGTGTTCCTGGCCTGCAAGACCCAGGAGCGAAAACGGGAAGGTGCCCTGCGGGAGCTGAACCAGTCCCTGGAGTACCTGAAGACCGACCATTTCGACCTCTACCAGCTTCACGCGGTGACCGATCCGGCCGATGTGGACACAGTCTTCGGCAAAGGCGGGGCCATGGAAGCATTTCTGGAGGCCCGGGAGGACGGCAGGGTCCGTTACCTGGGATTCTCGGCCCACTCGGTGGAGGCGGCCATGGCTCTCATGGACCGGTTCGATTTCGACACCATCCTCTTCCCGTTCAACTTTGCCACCTGGTATGCGGGGAATTTCGGTCCCCGGGTGATGGAAAGAGCAAAAGAGAAGCAGATGGGGATCCTCGCACTTAAGGCCATGGCATGGAGACCCTGGGAAGAGGGGGAAGAGCGGACCAACTCGAAAACCTGGTACAAGCCTCTGCCCACTAAAGAGGAAGCCGATAAGGGACTCCGGTTCACCCTTTCCCATCCGGTGACCTCGGCCATCCCTCCGGGACATGAGGATCTGTTTTCCATGGGATTGAGGCTGGCCACCGGTTTCTCACCCATGGACCAGGAGGAGATCATGGCCATCAAGAAGAAGGGGCTGGAGACCAAACCGCTGTTCAGCTATCCCATGCAGGGCTGAATCCGGATAGCAAAAGACAGGACCGGCCGTTTATTACATTTGGAATGACCTGAGTGTTGCCTTTGGTCTATCCGTTGCTTTTTGTTTACTTTGGCCGACAATCCTGACCATATGCCCATCGAGATCAGAGAGGTTACCTCCAGAAGGGAGCTCAAACGATTCGTCTGTTTTGCCTATCGTCTCTACAGGAATGATCCCCGTTGGGTGCCCCCCCTGATCAGGGGTGAGATGGAGACCCTGAGCCCGGAAAAGAATCCCGCCTTTGAACACAGCGACACCATTTTCCTGATGGCTTATAAGGAGGGTAGGCCTGCGGGAAGGATCGCCGGGATCATCAACCACCGTTACAATGAGCAATGGGGAAAGCGTGACGCCCGGTTCTGCTGGTTCGACACCATCGACGACCGGGAGGTGGCAGCGAGGCTTTTCGGCGAGGTGGAGAAATGGGCCAGAACTCATGAAATGGAGCGGTTGGTGGGTCCCATGGGATTTACCACCTTCGAGCGGCAGGGGATCCTGATCGAAGGATTCAGCGAAATGCCCACCTTTGCCGGTGCATACAATCCGGCTTACTACCCGGAGCATCTGAAGAGTCTCGGTTACGGGAAGGAGATCGAGTATGTGGAGTTCGAACTCAGGGTGCCCGGGGAGATCCCGGAAAAGGTGGTCCGGATGAGTGAAGTGGTCCGGGACCGTTACGGCCTTCGCCTGCTGGAGGCTGCATCGGTCAGGGAAATGCTTCCCTATGCCAGTCAGGTCTTCCGGGTGATCAATGAAGCCTACCGGCCGCTCTACGGATTCACCGAGCTGACCGAAAAACAGATTACCTATTTCGTGAAGAAATACTTCTCCTTCCTGAAACCCGACTACACCACCGCTATCCTGGACAGGCAGGACCGGGTCATCGGATTCCAGATCTCCATGCCCTCCCTTTCAAAAGCTCTTCAGAAAGCCAGGGGAAGGCTGTTCCCCCTGGGATGGTACCACCTGATCAAGGCGATCAAAAATCCGGACCGGATCGATCTGCTGCTCACTGGAGTTTTGCCGGAGTACCAGAGCAAAGGAGTGACTGCCCTGACCATGGTACACCTGACAGGGGCAGCCATCCGGAACGGAATTATTTACGCAGAGTCGAACAGCGAACTGGAAGAGAACTATAAAGTCCAGAGCATCTGGCGCCATTTCGAGAAAAGGCAGCACCGGCGCTCCCGCATCTATTCAAAGGTTCTGAATTAGGAGGTGCCGGTATGCCGGCGAGACCCTTCCGGTCATCAGAAAAGGGACCGGGGTGGCAGATCCGGGGTCCGGGGTTACAGATCCGGGGTTCAGGGCTTCAGCAGGAACAGGTAGCCGGAATTCCAGGCCGGCCTGTCCTCCACCCTCAGCTCCAGGTGGAAACGTCGGGCGGGCCAGTCGGGGATCACGGCGCTGACAACAGGCCCTTCGATGTTTTCATCTGGCCCGGCTCCCCCGGATTCCCACTCCCCCAGCAGCAGCTCCTCTTCGCCCGACACCAGCCATGCACTCACTTTGGCACCGGTGACAGGTTCATGCCGGTCATTCAGGATCCAGAGATGTGTGGTGAACTTCTCACCCCGCTCCCACTGAAACTTTGTATTACGGGCGCTGGCCAACACCGGACGGCAGGCATCCCTGACCGCATAAAAGGCCGGTTTCGGCCGGTTGGGCCAGTTCACCAGGCTGTTATTGGCGGCAGTGGGCCAGGGTTCATTGAAGCACCAGTTCAGAGCCATGGAACAGTAAGGTTTCTGGCGCCGCGCCTCTTCATAGATCGCCTTGTACCCTTCGCACTGGAGCAACTGACCGTGTTCCGTCAGTTTTTCCAGCGAGGCCGACTCTCCGAAATAATCCTCGATCAGCCCCTGCATCAGCCAGGTTTCACCCACCCAGGCATTGAAGCCATGGTGGCTCTCCCAGGAGGTGCCCGGTGCCGGAGGCCACAGTTCCTCCGGAGGGATGATCGATTTCAGCACCTCCACCGGCGAGGGCGAGGGCATGCCGAATTCCGTATATGCGGTAAAGTGTGCCCTGTTCATCAGAGAGTAGACCTCCTCACCGGTCTCCATATCCCTGAACACATAGTGCCCGTGACCCACTCCGAAAAGCGGGGAGGTGGAGATAAAAGGAGTAAGGGGATCCTGATCCAGGCAACGACTGTTGAGCAGCCTGACCGCCAGCGACTGGTCGGTCATCCCGCTCCAGGAGTTAAACAGTTCGTTCCCTCCCGACCAGATGGCCAGGCAGGGGTGTTTCCTCACTTTCCGGATAATGGCTTCCGCCTCCCTCTCCAGCACTTCCAGATAGGGAGGAGTCGCCTCGTAATGATTGCAGGCCAGCGGAAATTCCTGCCACACCAGGATCCCTTTCTCATCGCACAGGTCGTAGAACGACTCTTTGTTCACCGGCCCCCCTCCCCAGATCCGGAGCATATTGAAATGGGCCTCTGCGGCCCGGTCGATCAGTTCGCCGTATCGTTCGGGTGTGATGATCCCCGGAAAAATCTCCGGGTTCACCCAGTTGGTCCCCCTGCAGAAGATCTGGCGACCGTTGATCTCCAGCTGCATGGGCACCACGCTCCGTGTTTTAGGAAAACCCGCCGGCTCCCTCCAGGCCCCCTCGTTCATCACCAGTTTCACCCGGCGAAAACCGGTCCTCCCCCTCAGGGTCTGAACCGTCGATCCGTACCTGTCCGCAAGTTCCACCGTCCAGGTATAGAGTGCCTGGTCACCCAGATCCCACGGCCACCACAGGAGCGGTTCCCGGAGACGGATCTGCAGCCCACCGGTCCTGTTCCCGGGAGAAAACAGTTGCACATCCGCCAGCTCTCCCTCCGGGTCGTAAAGCTTCCAGGTACAACTGCTCCCCTCCAGCTCCCGGCCCGCTACCTGCAGCAGGAGGAGCGCTTCCGATAGGTTGTTATCCAGAGTATAGGTCACCTCGGCTTTCTCCAGGTGTGAGGCGGGGAGGATCTCGAGAAAAGTGGAATCCCAGATTCCCGACGGGACCAGCCTGGGATGCCAGTCCCACCCGTAGCTGACCGCCGGCTTGACACTGGAAGCCGCCTGGGTGCGGTCTTCGGGGATCCGGTGTTTTTTGGGGACCGGCAGGATCTTCACAAGCAGCTCGTTTTTATCTTCCAGTACGGAAGTGACATCGAGCCGGACCGGGGAGAACATCCCCTCCTGTTCCAGCATCAACCGTCCGTTCATCCGTATCTGAAAGGCATAGTCGATACCCTGAGACCGGAAGAGCAGACGCTCGCCCGGTTCCATCTCCGGCTTACCGAACACGGTTCGGTAAGTGAACACCGTGTCCTCCATCCACCGGTAATCCTTCCAGTTCTCGGCATAGTAATACGACCCGTATCCTTCAGCACGGGCGATATCGAGCTGTACCGCTCCGGGAACAACCGCTTCGGTCCACAGAAGTGAGGACCCTGTTTCCCTTCCGGGATATCCGAGTTCCCAATCAAGATTCAGTTTCGTCTGACCCAATATCGGTGTGTATAAGATCCATCCGGCAATCAGGAGGAAAACCTGTTTATTTCTCATCGGCTTATTCATCGCTGTATCCTCCGGAAAAGCAGGACAGTGATAGTAATACTGGTCAGGGTAAGCACCCCGAACACAGCCGCCACAGAAAAATCCTCGCTGATCCCCCGGAGGGTCACCATCACCACCATGGCGGCCAGGGCAATGGTCAGAAGGATCATGAACACCAGGGCCACCGAGGAAATGATATAACCCATGGCCCGCTTTCTCCAGATCAGCACCGAACCGATGAGCAGGCCAGGCAGTGCAAAGGCCAGGTCGGCCACATGCACCGGGTTGACCAGCAGGCCGTAGTCGGCCACGTCGGCGGGAAGGCGGCCCTCCACCATGGCAGGAACAATGGAACCGAGCCACATTCCGTAAAAAATGACAGCCACCAGGAAAAGATACACCGATACCAGTTTGACAGGGGCCCCTGCAAACCACTCCTCGACCTGCGAGTCCCTCAGTCCGGATACCAGCAGAATAAAACTGTACAGTGAAAGCCCCAGAGTGGCGCAGTACAGGAGAAATGCATGGTTGAAATGGACACCGAAACAGTATATGACAAACGAGTACAGAATATAAAAAAGCGTTCCCCCGTACAACAGGGCCGCCGTCCGGTGCCCGCGGGAGGCATACCGGAAAGTGATCAGCAGCAGCGGGACCACCAGGAACAGGTTCACCAGGTCCTGGCCGGCCCCCTGGGCAGCGATGGAAGCGGAATCGAGTTCATAGGTGGAAGGAACGAAGGCCCCCAGGATGGAGGCGGCCGCCAGTGTCACCGCCAGCAGGTAAGTGAGGATCCTCAGGGTGGTGAAGCTCGGTGATTGCATGTCAGAAGGCTTTGAGAACGAAAGTATGAAAATTGTTAAAGTTAGTTAAAATGGATGGGGTGCATTTTTACAGAAAATTGAGGTTTCACTATTTTTGCCCCCGTCATTCGGCACGGCTATGCCGCATTATACCTTAACCTGTCATCATGGATATCAGCATTGAAAATCTTACCAAAAAGTACGGGGGCCAGAAAGCGGTGGACGACATCTCGTTCCGGGTAAAGACCGGGGAGATCGTTGGTTTCCTGGGTCCCAACGGCGCCGGGAAGACCACCACCATGAGAATGATCACCGATTTCATCGCTCCCACCTCGGGAAGTATCTCCATCGGGGGTAAATCGCTGGATGAGCATTCCGACGAGGTCAAGCGCCATATCGGGTACCTCCCGGAGAACAATCCCCTCTACCTCGACATGCCGGTAATCGATTACCTTGATTTCGTAGCCGGGATCCAGGGAATGCCGAAAGAGGAGATTCTTCCCCGAGTGGCCGAAATGATACGGGTCACCGGGCTGAACAAGGAGAAGCACAAGAAGATCGGAGAGCTATCCAAAGGGTACCGCCAGCGGGTGGGTCTGGCCCAGGCGCTGATCCACGACCCGGAGATACTGATCCTCGACGAGCCCACCTCAGGGCTCGATCCCAATCAGATCGTGGAGATCAGAAAACTGATCCGGGAGCTCGGCCGGCACAAGACCGTGATTTTAAGCACCCATATTCTGTCGGAGGTGGAGGCCACCTGCGACAGGATCCTGATCATCAACCGGGGAAAAATCGTGGCCGACGGCACCTCCGAACTTCTCAGGAAACAGGCCAGCGGCGCGGAGATACTGAAAGTGAGAGTGGAGGAGGCCGAGCCCAACGAGGTTTTCCGTGCACTGAAGGGACTTTCTCAGGTACAGCAGGTGGCCTTTGCCGATGGGGAGGAAAACCGTTTCGAGATCCAGTGCCTGCCCGATTCCGGGGTGGCAAGGGAGGTCTTCCTGCTCTGTGCCGGCAAAAACTGGATCCTCACCGAGATGATCCCGTTTGAAACCAGGCTGGAAGATATCTTCAGGCAATTAACCACCAAATAAACAGACATTGAGTATGCACACCATATGGATATTGAGTAAACGCGAGTTCAGGTCCTTCTTCGACTCCCTGATCGCCTACATCATGCTGGTCCTTTTCCTTGGAATCAGCGGCTTTTTCACCTGGCTGTTCGGTACCGATGTTTTCCTGGTGGGACAGGCCAGCCTGAATTCTTTCTTCTCCATCGCTTACTGGACTCTCTTCTTCTTCATTCCGGCACTCACCATGCGGTTGCTGGCCGAAGAGATCCGTTCGGGAACCATTGAACTGCTCCTGACGCGGGCCATTACCGACCGGCAGGTGATCCTGGGGAAGTTCCTCTCCACGTTCCTGCTGATTGTCACCGCACTGGTGTTCACCACCCCCTATGTGATCACCATCGCCAGCATCGGCAACCTGGACCTGGGAGCGGTACTCTGCGGATACCTGGGGCTCCTTTTCATGAGCGCCTCATACATCAGTATCGGGCTCTGGGCAAGCAGTATCACCCGGAACCAGATCGTTGCCTACCTGCTCACCCTCTTCATCGGTATCTTTTTTCATCTGCTGTTCGATCTGCTGTCTTCGGGGATTTCCGGACTGACCGGCCAGCTCTTCAGCAGTCTGAGCATGCGGCAGCATTTCGACAGCATTTCAAGGGGAGTGCTGGACAGCGGGGATCTGATCTACTTCCTGTCACTGATCGTGCTGGGGCTGTTTCTCACAGAAATTTCCCTGGCCAAGCGTAACCTCAACCAATAAGCTATGAAGACAAAGAATTTCAGCATAACCATTCTTCTGTTCGTGGCGATCCTGATCCTGATCAACCTGCTTTCGGAACAGTTCTTCTTCCGTCTCGATCTGACCGAAAACAACCGGTACACCCTCAGTGATGCCACCAAAGAGATCCTCCGCGACCTGGAGGAGCCCATCACCGTCAAGGCCTATTTCAGCGAGGATATTCCCGCCCAGCTGATCAAGACCCGGAACGACTTCCGGGAGATGCTGGTGGAGTACGGGAAGCTGTCGGGGAACATGGTGGTCTTCGAGTTTGTCAGTCCCAATGAAGACGAGGAACTGGAGAATGAAGCCATGCAGAACGGGATCCAGCCGGTGATGATCAACGTGCGGGAGAAGGATCAGATGCAGCAGCAGCGCGCCTACATGGGAGCAGTCCTGAGCCTTGGTGAGCGGAAAGAGACCATCCCGCTGGTGGAGCCGGGCCTGGCCATGGAATATACCCTCTCCACAGCCATTAAGAAACTGGCAGTGGTGGACAAGCCTGCCATCGGGATCCTTCAGGGACATGGTGAACCCTCCATCGGGCAAATGAACCAGGTCCGTCAGGAACTGGGCATCCTCTATGAGGTGGAACCGGTAACGGTCACCGATTCCACCCCGGTTCCCGCCTACATCGAATCACTGGCGGTCATACGTCCCACCGATTCCATTCCTGCGGTGGTATTCGGTGAGCTGGACCGGTTCCTGGGAAGAGGCGGAAGGCTGCTGGTGGCCATGAACCGGGTGGACGGTGACCTGCAAAATGGTTACGGCAGCGGAGTGACCACCGGACTGGAGTCCTGGCTCAGGGAAAAGGGGATCCAGGTGAACGAGAACTTCATCCTCGACCAGAATTGCATCTCGGCCACCATGCAGCAGCAGGTCGGCAACGCCATCCAGATCTCCAGCATTGCCATTCCCCACATTCCCCGGGTCAACAACTTCGCCGATCATCCGGTGACCGAAGGTCTGGAGGAGGTGATCCTGCCCTTCGCCAGCACCATTGATTTCATGGGCGATTCCACCCTTCAGTTCACTCCGGTCATGTTCAGCTCCGAGCTCTCGGCGACCCAGAGCAGTCCCACCTATTTCAATTTCCAGCGAAGATGGCGTCAGGCCGACTTCCCTCTGGAAGGACAGGTCCTTGCAGGCATACTCGAAGGGCCCTTACCCGGCACCCCGGGCGGCGCAGACACCCGCATGGTGGTGATCGGGGACGGGGACTTTGCAGTGAACGATAACGGTCAGCAGGTGAACCCTGATAACGTGAGCCTGCTGGTGAACAGCATCGACTGGCTGAGCGACGATACGGGGCTCATCGAACTCCGCACCAAAGGAGTGAGTTCACGCCCCATTAAACAGATGGAGGACAGCACCCGAAGCCTTCTGAAATGGCTGAATTTCCTGCTTCCCATCGTGCTGGTGCTGGTGTACGGCGGCATTCGTTACCAGGTTCGCAAAAACCAGCGGATCGTGCGGATGGAAGCGGATTACTGATGACTCCAACAGGTAAAACGAACAATTCTGATAAACGATGAGTGGAAAATTCAATAATCGTGTACTTCTGATCATCTTTGCCGTTCTGGCAGCTATTTTTGTGATCAGCCGCTTCACCACGGTGAAACGTTCCAATCAGACCCTCCGGAGCGAACTGGTCACCATCGATACCAGCCGGGTGACCGGTATGAAACTCTATCCCAGGGCCGACAGGGACAGCGAGCTGATCTTCCGGAAAGAGCAGGACGGGTGGACTGTCGCCGGCGACGGGAACACCGCTGCAGCCAGCGAACAGTCGGTCCGGAATGCCCTCACGGAACTTCATGACATGGAGGCCGAGCAGCTGGTTGCCCGTTCGCCTGAAAAATGGGCACAGTACCAGGTGAATGACTCGCTGGGAACCCGGGTTGTACTCCTGGAGGGAGAAAAAACGCTCCTCGACCTCGTGGTGGGACGTTTTACCTATCAGCCCGCACAGGGAGGAAATCAGATGTACGGCTACGGGCAGAACCAGGGCACAGCCTATTCCTATGTGCGGCTGTCGGATGAAGAAGAGGTCTATTCGGTGGAGGGATTTCTTTCCATGAGTCTGAATCAGCCATTCAGCAGATGGAGGGACCAGACCCTGACCCGGCTGAATACCGGGCAGCTACAGAAGATCATCTATGATTACCCGGCCGATACGGGTTTTGTGGCCGAGAGGAGCCAGGGAAAATGGATGGTGGCGGGATTAATGGCCGATTCAGCATCCATGGAGAGGTTTATCAACGGACTGGCCAGGAGGACCCACAACACCTTTGCAGATGATTTTCAGGCTCCAGGTGAGGCAGACTTCACCATGACCCTGGAGGGAGAGAATATGCAGACCCATCAGGTGAAAGGGTATGCCGGAACTGACTCTCTGATGATCGTGGAGAGTACCTACAATCCCGGAACCTACTTCAGGCTGGAGTTGTCCGATGTAAGGAAAGAGCTTTTCCCATCAGCAGGGCAACTGATCGGGGGTGACGGCCAGGATGAACCACCAATCTGATCACCCCTTTTCCTGCGCTTTGTCATTATCTTCTCCAGTCTCGTCCTTTCCACGCTTTGCCTGGTAACGCCTGATCCCGATCCAGGCAACCACCAGGATCACCGGGATCACAATGTAAAAGAATACGTTCCAGAAGGTGAACGGCTGCGGATTCTTCCCGGTGGGATAATGGGTGGGGGTCTGGCTCCACAGGGTCAGGAAAGAGGCCAGCATGAAGATGAAAACTGTGACCCCTGGCAGATATCTTTTCGGATTTCCCATCGCTCTTCGTTTTTGTACTTGTATAGTCAAATCAGAAGCCCGAATTGTTCATTTCCTGAACCGCTCCTGGATCCTCCGGATCGCGGCAGTCCCGAAGCTCCACCGGTGATTAAAGCTCGGTTTTTAATCAAAAAAAAGGCGCTCCTGATGGTTCAGTGCGCCTGAAGTTGGGAATTTCCTGCTTTCTATCCGGCCGGCCAGCTGCCGCTCATCTCCGTATCACCAAAATAGTAGGTCCACGAACCGGCGCCGGTCACATCCCACTCCATGTGATAATAAAGCTCATCGTAGAAATAGTAGTCGATCTGGCCGGACCCGTCGCTCCCTATGATAATATCATACTCCATAAAATACTGGAATTCGGCATCCGCAGCATCGTAGTACCATCTGAATTCGTAGCCCCCGTCGTTTGTCTCTTCCCAGGTATAGCGCCAGAAGAGGCCGTCATATTCCTCCTCGTATGCCTCCCCTTCATAGATATAGGCCCAGTTGAAATTGTAAAGTACCTCTCCCCCGTGGCCGTCCTTCCACTCCCAGGCCTGGATGTAATCGTAACGGGGGCCGTCACCGAATTGGATATCCATGGTCCAGTAGCGTTTCGAATTGTCCTCTTCATAGGTCCAGTAAAAGGTCCAGGTAAACCCCTGGGAGCTGAAGGTCCAGGTCCAGGTATCGCCCGAAGCCTTTTTCGAGCTGCGGACAGCATCATCGGGAACCTCCATGTTATCTAGAAAGCTCGACATATCCAGGGCGTCTTCGATCATCCCCACGCACTCCCGGGCATATTCATCGGTGCAGCTCATCAATCCGTCAGGCAATTTTTCCAATACTGCCTCCGAATCGAAAGAGAGTTGTTGGAACTCCGGAGTCTCCTCCTTTTTTTCACAGGCTGTGGCCAGCAGCATCAGCGCCATCAGCCCGATCCAGTTTTGAAAAAGAATCGATTTTTTCATGTCATAAAATGTTGAGGTAAATAAACTGTTTGTTGCTTCTACGAAAATGATCAATTAAAGGTACAAAAATTGACTCTTCATTTTTCAATAACGCTGGCCGGAAGTCGAAGTTGTAATCCCCCGCACGGCTCTCTCCCGTGAAATATTCCTACCTTTAGTCGTTCCAAACCGAAAGACTACCGTCCCATGAAAAAAATCACCTTGTTCGCACTCCTGACCCTCATTGCACTCTCATGCCAGGAGCCGCAACAGATCGAGAACACACCCGTATTGATCGCACGGAACCAGCCCGAACTTTCGTCCGATATCATGACCCCGGAAGTGCTCTGGGCATTCGGACGGCTGGGGGATGTCCAGGTCTCTCCCGGAGGGGATCAGATCCTTTACGGTGTCAGTTATTACAGCGTGGAGCAGAACGGCAGTAACCGGGAACTGTTCCTGATGAACAGCGACGGATCGGAGAAGGTACAATTGACCAGTACCCCCGAAAGTGAGTTCAATGCAGTATGGCACCCCGACGGCCGGCGGATCGTTTATCTCTCTTCCGCCTCCGGAGAGGTACAGGCCTGGGTCATGAACCGGGACGGCAGCGGCAAGCAACAGATTTCCCGGATAGCGGGAGGGATCAACAGTCTGGCCTTCTCACCCGACGGCAGCCGGGTCCTCTATACCAAAGATGTACAGGTGGTACCCCCTACCGAAGAGATCTATCCCGACCTGCCCCAATCGGATGCCCGGATCATCACCGACCTGATGTACCGCCACTGGGATACCTGGGAGGACGGTGCCTACAGCCATATATTCTATGCACGGTTCGACGGGGAATCCATTCCGGAAGGTACCGATATCATGCCCGGCGAACCGTGGGACACTCCCCTTAAACCCTTCGGAGGAATGGAGCAGATCGCATGGACCCCCGGCGGGGAGGGGATCGCATATACCTGCAAAAAACTGACAGGACTGGAGTACACCCTGAGTACCGACTCCGATGTATACCTCTTTGATCTGGAAATGGGTGACACCCGCAACCTGACGGAGGGTATGCCCGGATACGACCGGACCCCGCTGTTCTCTCCCGACGGCCGGAAGATCTACTGGCTCAGTATGGAACGGGCCGGCTTTGAATCGGACAAAGAGCGGCTCTTCGAAATGGACCTGGAGAGCGGGGAGAAACGGTACCTGACTCCCGATTTCGACCACAGTCCTTCGGGTCTCACCTGGGCCGGCGGAGGAAACAGCCTCTACTTCGTGGCCGGAGTGGAATCGACCTACCAGCTTTTCCGGATCGATGTGAACAGCACCGAAATCCGGCAGATCACCGAAGGCGACCACGACTACCACTCGGTGGCCCCGGCCGGTGACCGGCTGATCGCCACCCGGGTCGATATGACCAAGCCCCAGGAGATCTACAGCGTCGATCCGGCTACCGGCGAGGCCGGCGAAATCTCCTTCGAAAACCGCCATATCCTGGAGCAGCTCACCATGCCGACCGTGGAAAAACGCTGGATCACCACCACCGACAACAAAGAGATGCTCACCTGGGTCATCTACCCGCCCCACTTCGATCCGGCCAGGAAGTATCCCACCCTGCTCTATTGCGAGGGAGGCCCGCAGTCCCCCCTAAGCCAGTTCTGGAGCTACCGCTGGAACTTCAGTCAGATGGCCTCCAACGGCTATGTGGTGGTGGCCCCCAACCGCCGGGGGGTGCTCACTCACGGGCAGGACTGGACCGACGCCATCAGCAAGGACAACACCGGTCAGGCGATGCTGGACCTCCTGCGTGGTATCGACGTGATGAAGGAGGAACCCTTCGTGGATGAGGAGCGGCTGGGTGCCATCGGTGCCAGTTTCGGAGGATTCTCTGTTTTCTGGCTGGCGGGGAACCATGAGAAGCGCTTCAAGGCGTTCATCGCCCATTGCGGTGTCTTCAACTCCGAAATGGAGTATATGACCACCGACGAGATGTTCTTCGATATCTGGGAGAAGGGAGGGGCCCCATGGGAGACCGATAATCCGGTGGCCATGAAATCGTATGCCGGTTCGCCCCATCACTTCGTAAGGAACTGGGACACTCCCATCCTGGTGATCCACGGGGAGCACGACTACCGGATCCCCTATACCCAGGGTCTGGCTGCCTTCAATTCGGCCCGGATGCTCGGCGTACCCAGTAAACTCCTCTTTTTCCCCTCCGAGACCCACTGGGTGCTGAGTCCCCAGAACGGTATCCTCTGGCAACGGGAATTCAAATCGTGGCTCGACCGCTGGCTGAAGGAATAAATGGCTCAAAACCCGCAGATCTTATGTGGAAACAGTTCCTGTTAATCGGCCTGGGAGGCTTCCTGGGGAGCATCGGACGTTACGCGGTTTTCCGGGGATTCCGGAACATCGACTGGATGTCGGTCCCCCTGGGAACCCTGACCGTCAACGTGGCAGGAAGCCTGCTGATCGGATTTCTGATCGGGATCGCTGAAAAGAGTCCCCTGTTAACGGCCGAATGGCGCTTTTTCCTGATGGTGGGGCTTTGCGGAGGATTCACCACCTTTTCCTCCTTTACCGGGGAAAACCTGATGCTGATGCGAAACGGCCAGTTTCTTCCCCTGCTTCTCTACACCGGACTCAGTGTTTTTCTGGGATTCGCGGCAGTTTATCTGGGTTATATTTCCACCAGGCTCCTGGCCTAATCCGAGTACCATGGCAAAGAAGGGCAACAAGACTATTACGAACACCAAGAGCATTCTGAAGATCCATGCCAGTTCCACCGACCGGATCGGATCGAAACTGTTCTACCAGCACATTGTGGAACTGGCCAGGGAGAAAGGGATCGCCGGGGCCACCGTATACCGCGGCATCATGGGATACGGTTCCAGCAGCAGGATCACCTCTTCCAGGTTCTGGGAGCTGACCGAGAAGCTTCCGGTGGTGATCGAACTGGTGGATGACACCACCCGACTGGAAACCTTTTATACCGAGATCGAGGAAGAACTGAACCATATGCCCAAGGGATGCATGGTGGTCATCCATCCGGTGTCGGTCCTGCTCCGCAAAAAGGGGGTTTGATCACCGGTCCACCGCCCAGTGGACCATCATAAGGATCGCTCCGGCAGTGCCGTCCATGGTGGGCTCATTGGTGGAATAATCGCCGATATCGTCGTGATACACTACGCAGGGGTTCTGCAATGCGGCGAATTCATCGGGTGAATAGAGCGTCAGACCCTTCAGCGACCTGAAGATGGTACCGAAAACCGGTCCGTCGACCAGTCCCCCGGTCACCTCCTTTCCGGTGAGGGCCCAGATACTGGTATGGACATCCACCGGGTATTCACCCCCTTCCGGCATCCCGGTGAACATGGAGGTGCCCCATGGATTCCTGCCGAAGAGCCAGTCGCGCTGCTCGACCAGGAATTCATGGTAGCGGGTGTCCCCGCTCATCTTTTCGTAAAGGATCAGCTGGGTGACCAGCGAGGTCATCAGGTTGTTGGAACACCAGATGAAAGGGACCCCGGTATGAAAAGGGGTCTGTCCGGCTCTGCTCAGGCAGCTTTCGATCCCCGTCCTGTACCAAGCCTCCAGAGTGTCACGCATCCCCTCACCGGCCACCCGGTGCAGCGCAAAATGGCCCAGGTTGACAAACGGATAGTACTGATAATGGGCTGCCGTGTCCAGCGGCATCCAGCTGACCGTCCCGGCTTTCCGGGCATAGGCTTTCGCCTGCTGCAGATAGAGCCCCTTCCCGGTCAGCCGGTAAAGCTCGGCAGCCGCCCACTCCATATCGTCGGCCCAGGTCTCCTCGCCGTACCGGTAAGGGGCGCCGTAGGAGTTCCCCTGCTGGAATCCCTCCTTCTTCCTGCCCAGCCGGTAGAGGCTCTCCGCATCCCTGAGGCAGCGGGCAGAGAAAATGGTATCGCCCAGGTGTTGCCGCCAGATGCTTGCGGCCAGGGCCATGGCTGCTGCCGAACGCCCGGCCAGATTGGCCAGGCCGGTGGCTTCACTCTGATACTCCCGCAGACCCTGCGGATGACCATCGGCCACATAGGCCACCCGGTAACTGTTTTCTCCCCAGCCATAGTCCGAACGGTCCTGATCGGGCAGCTTCCATCCCACATGATCGCGGTCATCACCCACCTGGTGGACCAGCACCCCCGGTGAAGGGTGGAGCCTGTGGATCCATTCCAATCCCCAGCGGGCCTCATCCAGGATATCGGGCACTCCGTTGGGTCCCTTTCTGCCAAGGTCGTCGCAAAGGTCACCGAACCGCCCGGGATAGAGTTCGAATGCCAGAAGCATATGGGCGGTGGCGTAACTGCCGGTGATCAGGTATTTCAGCTGGTCGCCCGCATCGTGCCAGCCTCCGCTCACATCGATATAGGTGGAATCGGGCATGGGCCCGTAAAAGGTCCGTCCGTCCCTCTGGTGGCACACCATGTCGAGGAACGGATTGTAACCGCACCGCTGCTGCCTCATGAAACCCAGAAGGTTTTCCACTTCCCCTGAATAGACATCTCCGCTGATCTGGAAGTCGGGGCTCCGTTCACCGCTTTTTACCACCTCCAGGTAGTATTTCCCGGGTTCCATGACCCTGGTGAAATCGGCCTCGTAGTAATGTCCGAACCTCCCCCACCCCGGTCGCTCCACCCTTCGCGGACCGATCCTCCGGACGGTTTCCCCGTTTTTCGCCGAAACCAGCAGCAGCTCTCCTCTCACGGGACGGTCCGAAAAAAGAATGGCACATTTATACTCCCCGGGGAGGTACCCCATCTGGTTAATGCGCAGGTAGATCTCTTCATTCCCCACCTGAGCGGCCTGAGCGGCCGGCTGAGCGGCCGCGCGGGGTATACATGCCTGAAGGGCGAAAAGAAGCATCCACAGGGGATGAGAAACAGCTTTAGTAGCAGAGTGTGTGGTCACAGGCAGGTTTTTTGTTTAAAGGATCAATCCGATCTCGAAAATCTTACCGTCATACAGCCCTGGTATCTCCACCGGGAATCCCGATTCCATCAAAAATTCTCCTGATGCCTTCATCAGGAGATCCCCGGAGGGTGCCAGCCGGACTGCATACCACCCCGAGGGGTCGAGTCCCTTCAGGAATACCCGCCGTTGCTGCTCCAGGGCACCGTGACGGAACACTCCCACAATTCCTCCCTCATCGGTATCGTTGTTGATCCTCATCCACCCGTCCCAGGAACCCTCCGCAGGTTCTCCGAATCCTGGCAGATCGCGCCGGTACGACATGTAATCATACCGGTTCTGCATCTCCTGCATCCACAGGGACCACTTCCTGATCCTTTCGCGCTCCGCTTCCGACAGCTCCCTGGGATCACCCAGCACGATGGGAAGGGTTCCGATCAACGACTTCAGAGCCAGTTCGAACCCGGGATCATCCATCCGTGTGTTCCCGATAACCAGTGAAGACGCAGGTACAGCCGGAGTGCGCCACCAGGCCATCTGGCGGATGCGGAGCGGTCCTGCAGGTGATGGCTCCTCGAAATTGGCCAGCCAGTTCCCGTCGGCATGCAGGGCAATGGCATAGTCCATCAGCTGTAGCTTCCCGGCAGTTTCGAAGGTGCAATCGATAAAGAGTTCCGGGCTCTCCCGGTGTAACCGGTCGAACAGTTCCAGCACCCGCTCATAATTCACCAGAAGCGATTCGCGATGGTCCCTGTGCAGCGGATGACCGGTGGCATAGCAGCCCGATATGGCCGGATCGTTCACATAGGCGCTGGTGACCACCGCAAAATCGAGTTTGGTGTAGGCCAGTCCGTATTCCCTGACCATGGAGGAGATGATATCGCCGATATAATCCATCCAGCCGGTGCCGAAGCAGCTGGTATGGAAATCGTCGTCGTGCATGGAATGAAGGTTTCCGAATTCTCCGGAACGGTTTTTTACAAACCATTCGGGGTGCTCACGGAAGACCCGGGCATCGGAGGTGGCGGAACCGATGCTCATCCAGATCCCGGGCTTCATCCCGAGAGAATCGATATACTCAAAGGTGGAGTGAAAACCTCCCGGGAATTTCACCGTATCCACATTCCAGTCGCCGTAGTTGTTCCCCCAGGCATCGGGGGAAGTGGCCGATCCGGTATTGACCTGCCAGCCGTCGTCGATGATAAACTCCATCACCCCGCAACGGGCGGCGGCTCTGGCCACCTCTCTGACCAGGGAATCACTGACGAAGGTCCTGAAAGGATTCCAGGTATTGTAAACAAACACGGGTTTATCCGCTCGTTTCACTATCTGGGGCACCACATGGCGCCTGACGAAATCATTCACCTCGCCGTCGATGACCGAGAATCCTTCACTGAGCCCCTCATAAGGGCAGACAAAGGTTTTCGGGGTCTCCCAGGTCTCGCCCGGTTCCAGCCACATCCGGAAGGGAAAATCCTGCCCCGGATGGGTCAGTCCCGCCTCCAGATTCCGGTCCCTGGTATGGTAGGCGGTACGCTTCATCACTCCCGGAGCTTCGTTTCCGACGGCGAGTCCCCTTTGCCCCGGCTGATGATGCAATACCACCACCGGATCGTGCCAGTTTCCAATAAAACTGCCCAGGTGTTTCATCCTGCCGTAATTGTGCAGCACTACGGTATGGGTCGGTGACAGGGTGGTCTGCAGGTCCTCCACATTGACCGCCTCCAGTTTCAGATCCTTCGCACTCCGGTTGGTGAAAATCAACCATTTCCGCATGACGGAAGAGCCTTCGTACAGCATGTAATTCACCTTCAGAATCAGTCCGCCCAGTTCGTTTTCTCCCATAAGAACCAGCCGGATCCCCTTCCCGGAATGTTCCCCGGTGATCGTATCGACGCTCTCCAGGGACCAATCTGAACTTCCATCAACGGGGGAATCATTCAGCAGAAAGAAAAAATCCCGGCTTCCGGAAATCAGGTTGTGAGCGGAACCTTCGACCGAAAGACGGGTCGAGGAGACCCCCTCCGGTCCGATCCGGAGCTCCCGGACCAATTCTCCGTTTTCCAGGCGAATGGTGTCCGGAGCCCCGGCATGACCCGCGTAGAGCAACTTGCCCAGGGATGCCAGGAGGATGAGGATCGGCAGATACATCGAATGCATAGCTCAAGATACTGATTCCAGCCCGGAAGTGAAGCAGGTCACCGGGGAAATAGCACCACCGGCCGATAAAAACCGACCCTTCGGCTATTGATATTTCTGGAAATGGTATCCATTTCTTAATTTTCTTCAACATTATAAATATTTCACCCTAAACATCCATCCATGAAAAAATACGGTATAATTTTTCTGGCCCTGCTGATCGCCCTTCCAGCCACCTCTCAGGGCAGACGGTACAAAAAGAAGATGCTGCAGGGCATCGAGGCCATGGATCAGGCCTCCTCGCCCGAAGAAGTGGAAGCATGCGTGGAGCAGTTCGATAAGATCGCCGGGAAGTATCCCGATCAATGGTTGCCCTACTATTACGCAGCTCATATCCTCACCACTCATACTCTGGGCGAACAGGATATCTCAAAAGGCGATGAGCGGCTCGACCGGGCGCAGGTCTATCTGGACAGTGCTATGTCGCTGGCACCCGGAGAATCGGAAGTGCATGTCCTGAATGCCCTTCACATCATTGCCAGGCTTTCTCTGGATCCCTATACCCGGGGCCAGTTCTATTACAATGATCTGATCGCTGCATTACAGGAGGCCGAAAACCTGAATCCCGACAATCCCCGGGTCTACTACCTGAACGGAATGCTGACCCTCAACACCCCCTATGAAATGGGAGGGGGGGACATGGCAGCCAAACCTGTTTTCGAAAAGGCCGCCGAAAAGTTTTCCGGTTTTGATCCGGAGGATCCCCTCTGGCCCAGCTGGGGAGCCGACCTGAACCGGCAGGAGTTGAATAAAATCGAAGAGAAGGAGAACACTCAGGGAAACTGACTGTAAATACGGTCCAGTTTCTCCAGGAGCGCCCTGTACATTCCAGGGCGTTCATTTTCCAGGGTACTTTTGTTGTAGGCGTACATCGCTTCGAGGTTCTCCCAGGTGTTGCAGGGATCGGCATAGTCCCACTCCACCGGCCCGTTGTCGTCGGTATAGTAATGGGGACGCTCCTGTGGAAATGGCTTTATGAACTTTCCTGCCCAGCTGCTCTTTTCCGGATTGTCGGGATCGTGCGACGGATCGAGCAGGTACAGCACCGACGGAGTATCCCCCACCCTGAAGTAACGGGCCCAGGAGTGTGACCGGACCACCTCCTGGATCTGCCTGCCCATGGCACCGAAGCGGGAGAGTTTTTCGAACATCTCTCGGGGACCCTCGCCCGAGAACATGCCGTTGTAGGTCCAGTTCATCTCAAGCCACCACATCGCGTTAAAGCGCGGATCGTTGTAGATCTCGTTACGGCCCGGACCGTTCCAGTTGGGTACGGTGCAATCCTCGCCTGGCACTTCATCGCGGGGTCCGTACTTCAGACCGGTTCATCTGAAGCTATGGCAGCCTCCTTCAGTCTCCGGATGGCATCCTCCTCATCAGCGGCGATCCGGTCAGCCAGGAGACGGGGATCCGGATAACCCTTCTCACCGAAACCGTACTTCCGGTAATCGGAGGTATATGCATCGAGCGCCATCATGGTGGCCTCTCTCCCCTGTCTGTTCCAGGCATCGGGTACGATCCCCTCGATCTGCAGCTCATCGGCATACCAGAGCAGGTGCACCATCGACTGCCGGTCGTCCGGGTCACCCGCTTCAATGTTGATGTCGGTGAATACGAACACTTCGGGTTTCACCGGGTTTTGCGCGGCGGTCCATGCGATGGTGAAAAGGAACAGGAATGAAAGGAGCTTTCTCATGGCGCATCAAATGGTTCAACTGACGATCAGGACCGCGGGGGTTCCTGCCTGTGTGGAAAATTGCTGCTCTTCCCCGGTGATCCCGCCCTTCCCGGTGAATTCTCCCCGGACAGGATCAAACCAGCGGTATTCCAGGTCATCCGTGAGCCGTGAAAGGGTAACCTGCCCGCCTTCGGGAAGGTAGACGATATAGATCTCGCCGGGTCTGGCCAGACAGAGGTTACCGCCAGCCAGCTCCGGGTGCTTTTCCAGGTCGGTGGTGTTCAGCCCTTTCAGCGCTTTACCCAGGTATCCGACATAGACCGCTCCCGGGAGTTCGATGGCCTCCCTCCAGGATACCGCTGAATTTGCCCACCCGGGCCAGCCAGGCTCGTCCGGGAACAATTTCCAGTTCCAGAGTCCGCCCGCCCCGTAAACAACTCCCATGGTTCCCCCGGAAAGGAACTGCAGCCAGGCTTCATGGCCCTGCCACCAGCCCGAACCGTTGGATGGTTCGTTTATCCCTTCATAGGTAGGTTCACCGTTGGCCACTGCCTTCACGGGCCGGTTCCCGTACATTCGCTCCACCTTATGTGTCAGGTGCTCCCCGTTATGACCCGTCTGGCACCACTGGAAATCGAGCCATTCCGCATCCTGGAAGGACTGGTTCATGTGATAACAGTTGTTTTCGGACATATGCGGAGGACAAAAATCGTCAAATGGATTGTAATGGATCCCGGTGGGCTGCCGGTAGGCATCCCACTTTTCGGCCTGGATCCCTCCTTCCTCGATCCCGTTGTTCTTCCCGTTGCCATCACCCCCCACCAGCCACATGGCAGGGCGGGCCCCGTACCGGGCTACCAGGTAACGGGTGTAGCGGGCATATTCAGACGGGTCGACCGTCCACCCGAGTACCTGCAGCCCTTTCCATCCGAAACCATGAAAAACAGGCTGGTAAACCGGTACGATCCCGTGGCCTGACAGAATGCCTGTCAGGGTGTCCAGGTACTGGAAATACTCCGGCCGGGGATGATTGATATGGCCCTCCCTGAGGTCTTCGAAAGCGACCCCGAACCCACCCGTGGCGGTCCGGTCGTCCGGTCCCTCCGCACCCCGGTCGGGTTGCAACGACATCAGAAGGGCGGCATTGAAACCCCTTTCCTGCCGGTTTTCCGCATAGGCGGTTACCGACTCGATGGTCCCCCTCCAGGGCAGCGCCCAGGGGGTGTCCCCGATCATCAAAAAGGGAGTGCCGTCGGCATGTACGGCGCTTCGTCCGCCGGGCGACATCCGCAGCAGTCCGTGACCGATCAGCGGGTTGTCGCCCCGGTAAGGCACACAGCGGATCGTTCCGGTACGGCCGTGCAAACCAGTATCAAGCGTATCGGAACTGTATGTCTTCCAGTTCCAGGCCCCTTCCGGTTCCGTGCTGGCAAAGCGGACTTTCCAGACATTTCCTCCGTCCCAGAATCCCGGTCTGATCAGCCTTTCGCCATTTTCATGCACAAATTCGGCCCGTAACAGGACATCGGTGTAGGGATTATCATATTCCGACTCCGCCTGCAAAGTGATCTCCACCTCTTCCCATTGTGCACCTTCCATACTTGCGTTCTCCCCCGATCCGCAGGAGGACAGGATAATCCCCGCGACCAGGTTCATGATGACGATCAAATATATTTTCTTCATAATATACTTATTTTTTCAGTGAACGGTCTGTATTATATCGTTGGATCTCCAGGATATCCCGCTCCAGTTCTTCATTTTCCGGGAAATCGATATGCAGGGAGATCACCCGCGAAGTCCCGGGTTGCAGCGTTTTTTCTGCGGGCACATCCGGGTCGGTGTTCCCGTCATGGTCCAGGGCACTGGAACCGATCTCGATCCCGATCCCGTCCCATGGTTTCCTGAACAGCGGCTCTCCATCCGAAGCCCATGTGAATTCCCGTGAAAAGGCCCCGCCACGGCAGAGCCAGGTCTGGAAGTAGGGTGCCGCCGGAAAGGTGACCCTGACTGCGGGAGTGTCCTCCCGCAGGATCAGGGCACGGGACATCTCCTGATCCGTATCCCCGGTCTGCACGCTCTTCCGGGCAGGTTCCAGGGAGGTCCTGTCATCCGAATCTGCGTCCAGGATCTGTAACCCTTTGTGGATCATCCCCTGCTCCTCCCGGACTGCCGGGTCGGGTGCTGGCGACCACTGCTCGAAATCAGCGGGGACGGGCTGACCGGACCGGTTTGCCACCGAGCGGGAAGGGACAAGGATACGGCTCCCCGACCCCGGGTGAAAGGTGATGTGGTATCCCCAGTCGGGCACCCGTTCTCCGGTGCCCACATGAGTGATCGTATCGTTTATCCGCAAGCGCGGACCCTGCCACTCCAGCACCACCTGCCGCTCGACCCGGAAGAGCTCCTTGCCCTGCCGGTACCAGGGTTGGCTGTCCGGATCCCCGGCCTGTCCGCCGCCGGCATCCTGCGGTTTTCCTCCAGGCACCTGTCCGCCGCCCTCAGGGCTTCCGTCAGATCCCCCGGACGAGGAGGACAGCGGCATATCCCGGTAAATAAAAACCCCGGTCATGGCCACCTTGTCCCTGCCGATGGATACCTCGCAATGTTCCACAGGGATGTTGGAGGTCTCCCCGTGCAACGGGTGCAGTCCTCCGTTCTCCGGGTCACGGAAAGGCATTCCCCAGTTGCGAAGCCCGTAAAGTTCGATCCCCCCGCTGAAGGTCTTCAGGAAGGAGAACCCGGGAGAAGGCTCTCCCGCGACGGCCACTTCCGGTGAGTGGAGGTCGAGCCGTCCGGGATCGCACAACCCGATGGGCGGCTTCCAGAACACCGGCCGGTCATCCTTCCAGGTCTGCCCCACAGAAAAACCCTTGGAAGGCAGCACCTCCACGGTCAGACCGGGCACTGATGCATGGATGCGGTTCACTCCTTCAGGATCTTCATCCCGGTGAAAAAAGACCACCCTGCCGGCAGAACCCCGGAAAACACGAGTCCTGCCCGGTTTTGGTTCACGGCAATCGATCTTTGCCGTAACAGTATCTCCCGTTGCCATGGATTCTAATCTTTTCAATTGTGGCGATAGATCTCCCAGCCCAGGTAGCTCGTTACCGCCTCCTCTATGAGATCGGCCACATGTTCGCGACCCATAGCCACATGGTGCTCGAAACCATTGCGACAAAGGACCTTCATCAGCACCTGCAGGTTATCCACACGGCACACTGCGATCCCTCCGTCCATGCCATAGGGATCATCGGTGAATTCCCCCTGCCCCACATAGCACCGTACCTCACCGATCACATCATCGGTCGATACCCGGAAGAAGGTAAACGGACCTGCGGCCACCTTCCCCTTGATGGCCCCGAAACAACGTTCGGCACCCAGGGTCTCCCCCAGGATATCCAGGTTGGAGATCTCGATGGGATTCTGAACGAAACTCTTGGCATAGTTGCTGCAGTGGGTGCAAACACACATATCGCGGTCCTCACCGAAATTGTTGTTCCAGTCGAGCAGCGCAGCGGGCTGACCCGTCGCCAGGGCAAGGGCATACATGGAAAGGGTCCCGCATACATCCACCTCGCAGGCCGAGGGGATCAGCTTCTCGCTGAACATGCTCATGGTCAGACAGGTGGCACATCCGTAATTCTCCTGGATGGAGGTCCAGCACTGGAATGCCGCGGCATCGATGTCGTTTTCCTCGATCCACCGCTCGCTGGCGATGGTGAAGCGAGCCTGCCGCAGGATATTCTCTTTATTGATATGCTCCGGGATGTTGCCATAGGCATGGATCTCTTCCAGCTTTTCCTTAACGGCCGGTTCGTCGTTCCCGATCCTCCCGGCGGCGCCAAGGATCTCGGACATATCCACCGGCACCACGGTGATCCCGGAATTCTGTAGCAGCTTTTCGCTGAAGCGCATGGTCTGGAAAGCCGCGGGCCTGGCCCCGATGGCCCCGATTCGGGCATGGGTCAGGCCTTTGACAATCCGGCACACGGCGGCAAAACGCCGAAGATCATTCTCAAAAATCTCACTGGTGATCTTGCAGGTGTGGAACGTGGTATCGGTAAATGGGATCCCGTACTGGTAGAGGTTGTTACACACAGAAAGCTTTCCGCAGAAGGCGTCGCGCCGTTCATTCACACTCACCTTGTCGTTTTCATCGTCGCATGCCTGGACCATGACTGGAACCTGCAAACCGGCCTTATCTATGGCATTGACGATCCCGAGCTCATCCCCGAAATTGGGAAGGGTGACGATGATACCGTCGATTTGCTTCCGTTTCTCGATGAACAGGTCAGCCGCCTTCGCGGCGTCGGCTAATGTCTCGATACAACCGGTGGGTGTGGCCGATTCATCAAGGATCACATACCCGAATCCCAGTTTATCGAGCACGGAGATCATATCCTTCCGGCCCTGCCTGGCCAGTTCACCATTGAAGAAACCACGGGTCCCAATCAGGACCCCGAATGTTATTTTTCGATCATTTGTCATGTCATCTGATTTTTATAGTTTATTGTTTTCCGGATGGAATTGTAAGGAGGTCATCTTTCGGGAGGAAAAATCTTTTCCGGAGGATTACGCCTGCGGGGACGCTCGATCAGCTCAAGGGTGGTACCGATGAGTTCCTCCGTGTCCAGGTATGCAAAATGTCCGTCATCGTCCGGTCCGAATCCGGCCCCGTCCTGGGTCATCTCCAGTCCGCTCGCTTCGGCCTCATCCAGCGATTGTTCCATGTCGTCGGTCAGAATCCCCAGGTGATGTACTCCGTACCCGTGTTTTTCAACGAATTCCGAGTATACGGTGTCTCCTTCCAGCGGTTCGATAAGCTCGATTCTCATGGAACCGATATAGGAAAGAGCGAGCCTCATCCGGTACTCTGCCGGTTTTCCGTGCCGGGTCATCCTTTTTACCAGAGGCTTTCCATAGGTATAATAATGCCAGGGTCCCACCCGGAACCGCTCCCAGTAATTCCTGACGGCCCGGTCGAGATCCGGCACGATGATGCAGATCTGGGAAATGGCAGGGATTCTGAAAGGTTTTGATGTAGCGTTCATGCTTCTTTTTTTTCAGGGAATGAATACGGTTTTCATGGTTTTTCCATCGAGGGCCAACCGGGCGGCTTCTTCAAACTCCGCAAGAGGGAACCGGTGAGAGATGATCTTACCGGCGGGAATCCTTCCCCCGGTCAGAAGGCGCATGGCTTCCCGCTGGTGTGCCGGGGAGAAAATGGTGGTGCCGATCAGCTGCAGGCCCCGGTAGTGAACAGTGTTCATATTGATCCCGGGCTTTGCCCGGTCGGCCGGGAGCCCTCCGAACAAAAGGATCCTGCCCCCCTTGCGGGCCAGCTCCACGGCCGTTACCTGGGTGGAGGGATCGGAATTGGCGGTGATCACCACCGAGGGACCCAGCCGGCCGGTCTCCTTCATGACCTCTTCCCTCAGATCCTGCTTTTCCACATCGATCAACCTGTCCGGACCATGGGCGGCCATCCGTTCCAGCCGGGAGGCGGAAATATCGGCGATGATCACTTTTTCGGCTCCCCTGGCCCGGGCCAGTTCCAGGTGAAGAGTGCCCACAGGGCCCGCACCGATGATCAGGACCGTGTCCCCCTTTCCCACCGCACCTTTCTCCTGGGCGTTCACGCAGGATGAAAGAGGTTCCGCCAGGGTGGTATGTACCGGATCCATACCGGAGGGGACCGGCTGAATGGTTCCGCTGGTAACGGCCTCCGGCGGAAGGGCCATGAACTCTGCAAAACCGCCCGGCCAGGCCTGGGCGATCTCCCGGTACCGGAGGCAGTACTCAGGGGTTCCCGAATTACAGAAGTAGCAACTTCCGCAATAGACAAGCGGTGAGACCGCAAGCCGGTCCCCCGGTTTCCAGGGTCCGCGGTACCTCTGACCTTCCGAAAACACCTCGGCAGCGATCTCGTGTCCGATGATATAGGGAAGCCTCACTTTCCGGTGACCCGAACGGAGGGTCCGCAGATCCGATCCGCAGAGTCCGCACGCCAGTATTTTCAACAATAACCCGCCGGCAGGAGCCGCAGGCCGGTCCACCTGTTCGATGCCAAACTGCATGGGAGCCCTTACCACCAGCGCTTTCATTTTTTCAGCCATGACCTGTCATTTGATCCTGTTCCCGGCGCAACCTGTAAATGAGGGTGGAGGTGTCGGGCCGGAGGTTCTCTTCGGTAATCAGCTCTCCTTTACGGATATCTCTGATCACCTTTCCGTTCCCGGCGATCCCCAGAGGAATCAGCCTTTTCTCCCTGGCCTCCCGGAAGGTGAAGATCCGTCCGAAGATATCGGCACTCCCGATGCCCTTTATCTGCTGCCCCTCCTGCAGGTCCCGCTTGGCCACCGTGGCCACCTCCGAATGCATCTCCTCCGCTGCCACGGTCACCTCGTTTAGCAGGACCGCCTCGGCGATGGACTGGGGGGTCTCCAGGTCACACAGGTGGTAGGGCCGGAACAGCAGATAATAAGGACCCTCCGCATGGGTGATGAACTTCATGTCCTTCCGGATCCGCCGGTCAGCCGAATGGACGATCACAAAGATCCCGGGTGCGATCTTCCCGGTGCTGTATTCCACGGTCCCCCTGCGGGACAGGATCCCTCCGTCGGCCCGGGGGATATAGGTGGAAAGCAGCTCCTCCATCTCCACTCTGGGTCCGTGCATGCCGGGGGTGTCGGGAAGCAGCCCGGTGGCATTGGAGACTGCCGCCATCTCCACCATGGTCTTGGTGCCGTCCTTGAACGAGGCCAGGATCTTTGGATTCATATCTTTCGAGACGGCCTCTTCCAGGCAACTCTCGGGAGTGGCATCAAAATCGACCGGGTTGTTCTTCCCCTTCCCGATGCACACCACTTCGAATCCGGTCAGTACCGCCTGCTCGTAGAGCATTTTACACACCCCCGGTTCATCGCCCGAGGCCACCGTGTAGAGCGCCCCGTTCCTGCGGGCCATGCGGCTCAGGTAGGCACCGATGGTGACATCGGTCTCCACGTTGAGCATGATAATCGGTTTCTTCCGTTCGATGGAGGCCACCGCCACCCTGGCCCCCACATCAGTCACCCCGGTCGCCTCCACATTGGCCTCCAGTCCGCCGAGCCCCGTCAGAAGCATGGCATCGGGGGTGATCAGATATTTTCCGGCCGCCAAGAGGTCATGTGCCTCTCCGCCTGCGGAAGTTTCGCAGATCTCGTGGTCCGGAATGCCCATCTCCAGAAAGGTCCGCTTTCCCCTTTCTGGATCGATATCGGCAATGGCCCGGACCTGCATCCCCCGGATGTTGTTGATGGTGTGCGCCAGTCCCGATCCCATCTGTCCGCAACCGATGATCCCCACCGCGACCGGATTTCCGGCAGCCTCCCGCTCTTCCAGTTTCCTGAGCAGTTCCATGTTACCTATCCATTGAATGATCCATATTTGTTCCGGATACCGGCCAGGGTCCGGAAATCATCTTTCAGATGCCGGTAGATCTGCTTATAGAGTCCGAAATACTCCATGTAGCGCTCATGGGTGGCCCTGTCGGGCTCCATGGGTTCCACGTAATCGACCCACTGTCTGGTCACCGAGAAATCGGGAAAGATCCCCGTGGCCACCCCCGCAAGGACCGCATCGCCAAAGGGTGCTCCGGTGCGGCGTCCGACCAGGGCAGTGGGGGTGTTGAACACATCGGTGATGATTCTCCTCCAGAGCGTGCTCCTGGCACCGCCTTCATTGAGGATGACAGGGGGACGGATCGTCTTGCCGGTGTCCATCAGGATGCGGAAAGAATCGTACAGGGCGAAGGCAACCGCCTCCATCATGGCCCTGACCACGTGACCGCGGGAGTGATGAAGGGAAAGGCCGACGACCGCTCCCCGGGCATTCACATCCCAGATGGGGGTCCGCTCTCCCATCAGGAACGGGAGCACCACCAGTCCGTCGCTTCCGGGAGGCGCCAGGGCCGCCTCTTCATTGATCAGATCGAAGGTGTTCTTTCCGCCCTCCTTCTCCCGGGCTTTCTCGTAGAGATAAAAATTGTCCCGCATGTACCGGATCAGTTGTCCCCCCGTGGTGGTGGTGGGCACAATAATGTAGGTGTTCTCCGAATCGGTGGTGTAGGAGAAATTGATCATGGTATCGGAGAACCGGGTGTCGTGGGTCAGGATCCCGAAATTCCCGCAGGTCCCCAGGTTCATCTGCATGTCACCCTCTTCCACCATCCCCGCTCCCGACCATCCGGCATTGCAGTCGACCTGTCCCGCTGCCACCGGGATCCCCGCGACCAGCCCTGTTTCCCGGGCTGCCTGATCCGTCACCTCTCCGATAATCGACTCACAACGGTACAGGTCGGGAAAAAGCTCTGCGCTTAAACCCAACTCCTGAAGAATCTCCGTATCGAACCTTCGCTCCAGCAGGTTGTAGGCCACTCCGTAAAATGCGGCACCGGAATAGTGACCGGTGAACTTCCCCGTCAGCTTCAGATTGAGGTATCCGTCGATGGTCAGGGCCTTATGGATCCTCCGGAAATCATCGGGCCTGTTCTCCTTCTCCCACAGGAGGTTCACAATAATGGGATGGTCCTCCAGCCGGTTGCGGGATATGCGGAATACCCGCTCCTCCCCGATCTGTTCCCGGATCCGCTCGACCTGGGCGGTAGCCCGTTTGTCCATCAGGTTGTAGGCATTGTTCACAGGCTGCCCCTGACGGTCGACCATCACCAGCGAGGGCAGTGCCGAAGAGACCGCAATACCCCTGATGTGGGAAGGGTCGGCACCGGCCGACCGGAGGGCCCGGGGGATGATCCGGCAGGCCAGTTGCCAGTAATTGACCGGGTCGTGTTCCGACCAGCCGGGCCCCGGCGTCAGAATGGGGTACTCTTCGAACTCGTACGCCAGCTCTTTGCCCGAATCATCGATCAGGGAGACTTTCGCCCCCCCGGTACCATAGTCCAGTCCAAGTAAAAGATTCATATCAGGTTGTTTTTGTCAGTTTTTCAGCCGTGCCCCGGTCGGTAATCAGGACATGCACCAGTCCCCCGGTCAATGCGGCCCGGATGGCAGTGAATTTCGATGCGCCCCCTGCGATCCCGATGACCCTGGGAATTTCCAGCGACTGCGCTGAGGTAAGCCCGATCACTCTCCGGTCGACGGCCGAATCCACATACCTTCCCCGGTCATCGAAAAACCTCAGGGAGATATCGCCCACCACGTTCAGAGACAGGAGTAGCTCCTTATCCGATTCCGTCAACACGGAACGGCTTTCCATTAAAGGGGATCCCGGACCGAGCCACCCGATTCCCACTACCGCCACATCGGCCGTGGCGGCCAGATCGAGCGTGCTTTTCACCTGGAGATCGTTCATCAGTTCGTCGCACAGTTCAGCCGAACGGACGATTCCCGGGGCGTGGATCAGCCGGGGGCGGGTGGAGAACAGCTGCGCCATCCTCCTGGTAAGGTCCGCTCCATGATATTCTGCCTCTGGTTCCCCCAGTCCGCCCAGCAGCTGGATCACCTGCAAACCGGGAAGCTTTACGGGATTCAATGCGTTCACAAGGCTCAAGAGGGTCCTTCCCCAGGTGAGCCCCACCACCTCATGACCCTGGAGGGCGGACTGGAGATAAATTGCAGCCGCACGTCCGAGGGACTCTTCCAGTTGACCGGATGGCTGATCAGTGACCGGTACCACCACGGCCTCTTTCAAACCGAACTGCTTTTCAAGCCGCTGTTCCAGGTCCGTCTGATGCTCCTCCGGAGGATGGAGCCGGATCTGGACGATCTCCTCACTCACCGCCCTTGAAAGCAGCCTGGAGACTTTGATTCTCGAGATTCCGTACTTATCCGCTATCTCCTGCTGAGTGAGCCCCTCTTCGTAATAGGCCCGGGCTATCTTATAGACCAGCTTTAAGGATTCCACAATATGATCATTTGTTCATATTTGATCATCTGAACAAATATAGAACAAAAACCAACACCGGCAATACTCAGGGTCCGGTCTCTCTGCGAAGTATCATCAGCCAGTCGTTCCCCCTCCCCGAAGTAGGCGGGGTATAGGTCTGAATGCCACGGGTATGACTGTCATGGACCGTATAGGTGATCCCGTACCGGGGATCGAACCATGATTCGCTGACAATCCCCGGTTTCAGGAAGCTTTTGTCGATGGTGAACGGTTCTCCCCGGGGGGAATAGATGACCGCAAAAGTACTGTCCCCACTGATGGCTGCCCGGATCTTCCCCCCGCCATCCCGCGGACCCCCCAGGATGATCTGTTGTGCAGGAACCAGTTGCTGCCAGGGCATGGAAGTGAAGAAGCGCTTCAAAATCCCCATCTGGAAAGCGCCCGGATGATCCATGGCTTCGTACCAGGGGACGGCCGCTCCGAAAAATGGCTCCTTTCCTCTTTCCCAGAACTGAAAGATGGAATTGTGACCGTAGGTGTGCCCGCAGGCACCGGCCAGTATGGACCAGTAGGCGGCCTGCCGGCAGTCGAAGTCATCGAAAATATCGAGACGGTTGGATCCTTCGAAATAGAATCCCACCCGGATGTTCTCATATCTTGGCTCTCCGTCCAGGGTGGGTTTAACCGGCGAGAGAGAATAATCATGTTCTGCAAAGAGCCCGTTATCATGGTCATGGGCAGCGTGTGAAGACTGGTACATATTGAAATCGAGCCACTCCTCGTGATGAACATGGTCGGAAGAGAGGCCGGGCCCCCTGGGATGGAAGCTGATCAGGTGTCCCTGCCCGAACCCTTTCCTCAGGCCCGTGGCCAGAGATTGCATGATCTCCAGCTCCCTGTCGTTGTTGATATTCTCATCCCCTCCCAGGATCCATATGACCGGTTCACCGGCATAGCGTTCTCCCAGGAATTCACCATAGACAGCCGCATTCTCAGGTGTGAAGATGGCATCCTCCCCGGCCCAGAACCTCCCCCAGGCGGGGAGCATACCGATGTATAATCCCATCTCTCCGGCTTTCTCCACCACGAAATCCACATGACGGAAGAACTCCTCATTCGGGCTGGCCGGATCCCCGTTCAAAAGGGGAACCTCCCCGCAGGCATTGGGAAGCGACAGGTCCCTGAACAGCAACACTGCTTGGATCACGGTAAAACCCTTCTCTGCCCGGTTTTTCAGGTACCGGACGGTCTCTTCCCGGTCAAGCGCATTAAAGAGATCCCAGCCGGTATCCCCCAGGTAGAAAAACGGTTCTCCGCCCACGGTTTCCAGGTAGCGTCCGCCGGGACTGACCCGCAGCGCCTGTGCAAAAACGCCGCTCCCAAGGGTCATCACCATCAGGACCAGCGCGAGCAGCTGGCGATATTTGGTCTTCATGTCATCACGGTTTTCAGGTTAGATATGAATAAATATAAGCATAAAACACCACAGGGAGCGGATCCGGAATCAGCCTTATGAAAAACAGGTTTCCTTTGAATATTCCGGCCAATATCCTAACATTGCAGATCAACTCTCATACTATCTCCTAATGGCACCTTCCGCAATCAGTTCCCGAACCTCTCTTTTAATCAGTATACTGGCCGGACTCCTTCTGACAGCCGGCTGCAGCCAGGAACAACCCGCCCCGCCCCCGAACATCCTGTTTGCAATTGCCGACGACTGGGGATGGCCGCATGCCGGGGCGTACGGCGATCCCGTGGTCGGGACTCCCGCTTTCGACCGGATCGCCGGTGAGGGTATCCTGTTCCGGCATGCCTATATCACCTCCCCCTCCTGCACCCCTTCCAGAAATGGGGTGCTGACTGGACAGTACCACTGGCGGCTGGGTCCCGGTGCCAACCTATGGAGCACCCTGGATCCCACCATTCCCGTGTTCCCGTTGCTGTTGGAAGATGCGGGGTATAAGATAGGGCACTACCGGAAGAGCTGGGGGCCCGGCGACCTTTCCAACTGGGAACGCCACCCCGCCGGTCCGCGCTATTCGGACGATGCCGGCGGATTCGCACAGTTCATATCGGAATGGGACGGAGAACAGCCCTTCTGCTTCTGGCTGGGAGCATGGGATCCCCACAGGCCCTACGACGTGGGGACCGGTCTGGCCAGCGGCATGGACCCGGACAGGATCCGCCTGTTCGAATGCTTCCCGGATTCCCCCGAGGTGCGGAGTGATGTGGCCGACTACTATTACGAGGTACAGCGGTTCGATACACTGGTGGCCGGTGCCATACAGCTGCTGGAAGAGCAGGGCGCCCTGGAGAACACTATCGTAGTGATGACCGGCGATCACGGGATGCCGTTCCCGAGATGCAAGTCCAATAATTACGACTCGGGTGCCCGGGTCCCCCTGGCAGTCATGTGGGGTGAGGGAGTGAAAAATCCGGGCAGGGTGTTGGAGGATTTCATCAGCCTGACCGACCTGGCCCCCACCTTCCTGGAGCTGGCCGGTGTGGCGATCCCGGAAGAGATGACCGGCAGGAGTTTCACTGACCTCCTCGCTGCGGAGGAGGAAGGTTTCGTAGACCGGGAAAACCGCGCCTACGTGCTGCACGGAAAGGAGCGCCATGTGCCGGGTCAGGAGGAACACATGGGGGGCTACCCCGTGAGGGCCATACGGAACCACGACTACCTGTACATCCGGAATTTCGAACCGGACCGCTGGCCGGCCGGAACCCCCGACTATAAAGAGGCTGCCATTCCCTATTGCTGGCTGGGAGATTGCGACAACGGGATCACCAAGACCTATATGGTGGAAAACCAGGATAAAGACCCGGTTCACAGGAGGCTTTACGACCTGGCTTTTGCCAAAAGACCCGCCGAGGAGCTGTATGACTGCAGAAACGATCCCGAACAGCTGATCAATCTGGCTGCAGATCCAAAATATGCGGAGATTAAGGAAGAACTCTCCGTCCTGCTGACCGAACAGATGCGGATCACGGAAGACCCCAGAGCCTTCGGGAAGGGAGATGCGTTCGATACAGTCACCTATCTGGGGATGGGTCCGCGGCATCCAACCTACCGTCCAGATCAATGACCTGTCCCGCCCGGGTGTCGATGCGGGCCTCCCTTTCCCCGTATTGAATGACCAGCGGGTTCCCCAGCTTCGACAATACAGAAGCTCTGATCAACCGGCCTTCCTGCCATTCCATATCCACCTGGAAACCTCCCCTAGCCATCAGTCCGGATACACTCCCGCCGGGCCAGGCTGACGGCAGGGCAGGAAGCAGCTCCACATAGCCGGCGTGGGACTGCAGCAGCATTTCGGCAATGCCCGCCGTTCCGCCAAAATTGCCGTCGATCTGAAAGGGCGGATGGTTGTCGAACAGATTGGGCAGGGTCGATTTTTCCAGCAGTTTCACAAAATGGTAACGGGCCTGGTCACCCTGCTTCAGCCGGGCGAAGAAATTGATCATCCAGGCACGGCTCCACCCGGTGTGTCCCCCGCCGTGCTTCAGGCGGTGCTCGATCACTTTCTCCGCCGCCTCCATATACTCCGGAGCATCCTTCCAGTTGTACTGGGGGGATGGATAGAGTCCGTACAGGTGAGACATGTGGCGGTGCCCGGGCTCCATCTCCTCCAGACCCTCTTCCGACCACTCCAGGATCCTCCCGTCCTCCCCGATACGGACAGGAGCCAGCTGACTGAGTTGCATCTGCAAAAGATCCCGGAAATCCTCATCGATCCCCAGCACTCTGCCGGCCTCGATGCAGGAGGTGTAAAGGTGCCAGATGATCTGAAGATCCATGGCGGGACCCATATTCACCGCCGCCGTATCCCCTGCCGGAGTGACAAACTGGTTTTCGGGCGAGGTGGAAGGCCCGCTGACCAGGTAACCTGTTTCGGGATGTTCCACCAGGAAATCGGAAATGAAGAGAGCCGCCTCGCGCATCACGGGATAACCCAGCTCCTCCAGGAATTCCCTGTCACCTGTAAATAAATAGTGTTCCCAGAAATGAGTGGCGCACCAGGCCGCTCCCATGGGCCATACCCCCCACCGAGGCTCACCGAAAAGTTCGGTCTGGTGCCACACATCGGTGGTATGATGTGCCATAAACCCCTGGCATCCGTAAGTGATGCGTGCCGTCTCCCGTCCGCTCTCCCTGAGTGCGTCGATGAAACGTAGCATGGGCAGGTGGCACTCCGACAAGTTGGTCACCTCCACCGGCCAGTAATTCATCTGCAGGTTGATGTTGATATGGTAGTCGGCGTTCCAGGGCGGGGCCAGGTGTTCGTTCCATATCCCCTGCAGGTTAGCAGGCAGATCTCCGGGTCTGGAACTGCTGATCAGAAGGTACCTTCCATAATTGAAATAGAGTGCGGCCAGTCCAGGATCCCCATTGTTGCCTGTAACCTCCCGGAGCCTCCGGTCGGTGGGCATCTGCCGGGTGGGCGAAGGACCCAGATCGATTTTCACCCGGTCGAACCAGCCCCGGTACTCCTCCACATGGTCGTCCAGGATCGCCCGGAAAGTTCTTCCTTCTGCCTTCTGAAGAGCATCCAGGCAGAGGGATTCGGGATCGCCGCCGAAATAATCGGTGCAGGCGGTCAACCTGAGCTCCATGCCACTGGCGCCGCTGACACGAAGGCCGGTTCCGTAGGGTTCCAGCGACCCGCCGGTCAGTTTCACCCGGAGCCGGGTTTCATACCTGACACCCTGACCGTTCTCCACGTGCTGCCGCATGATGATCCCCTCCGGTCCGACGATCACCTCCTCTCCTTCACCGGGCCGGTCCAGAGTGATTATGCAATGGATACTTCCCCCTTCTCCTGCCGATTCCCGAAAGATGATCATATCGTCCACCGCACTCGAAAAAAGTGTCCGCCGGTATGGCACGCCATCTCTTCGGAAAGAGACTCTCGCCAGTGCGCTGTCGAGCCTGAGTTCCCGCCGGTAGCCGGTGACATCAGCCGATTCCTCATATTCAATAACCAGGTCGCCCAGGGTCTGATATGCGTTGGTGCCGGAGGGCAGCCGCTGGTTCATCAACTCTTCTTTCATTAAACTCTGGGCCCTCCTGTATTCGCCTTCGAAAAGGAGCCTTCGCACCTCCGGCAGGATCGTCTCCCCGCTGATATCCTCATAGGAACCCTGCCTGCACCAGACCGATTCTTCGTTCAGTTGCAGCCGTTCCCGCTGCGGTCCTCCGAAGATCATGGCTCCCAGCCGGCCGTTTCCCACAGGCAGTGCTTCGTTCCATTCGAGGGCCGGGGAGTCGTACCAAAGGACAGACTCCGTGTGGACAGGTTCCTCCCGAACAGGTTCCTCCCGGGCCGGCTGGCAGGAAAAGGTCCATCCGAGGGTCAGAAAAGAGAGAACCATCAGTCTCAGGGCAGCAGACGGCCCTTTGAAAAAGATTGTCTGGGCGCTCATAATTGTCAGGTCGTTCATAATTTTCAGGGAGTTCATGATAAAAGAATTCAAGGCAAAACAGGATTATTTCTCCGGCTTCAGGACCACCTTGATCAGTCCGGGCTCCTTCCGGTACAACCGGTCAAACCACTCCGCACCTTCAGAAAGAGGGGCTTCGGCACTGAGGAGGGCATCCACATCGACCTCTCCGCGGGCGATCATATCCAGTACGGCCGGATACTCACCGCAGATGGCACAGCTTCCCTGGAGCCGGATCTGACCGGTGACCACGGCCTGCAGGGGTATCTCCGCTTCAGGGGTGAGATTGCCCAGAAGGGTGACGGTGGCACCCCGCCTGACACTGTCGATGGCCAGATTCACCGTCTTGCCGATCCCCACCGCCTCGAAGGCCACATCGGCACCCCTTCCCCCGGTCAGTGCCTTAACCTCCTCTCCGACATCCTGCTTCTGGGGCATGAACGTGTGATCCGCACCCAGCTCCTTCGCCAGTCTCAGTTTTTCCTCCTCCAGGTCGACGGCCACAATGGTACCGCACCCCCTGGACCGCAGCACCTGGATCAGGAACAGACCGATCATTCCCGCACCCACCACCACTGCCGAATCGTTCCAGCTGACCGGGGTCATTTCCACGGCGTGGGCCGCCACTGCCACCGGTTCCACCATGGCTGCCCGGGTAAAGGATACCTCATCCGGCACCCGGTAAAGGATGTGCTCCGGAACAGCCACATACTCGGCAAAGGTTCCGTGCCGTTTCCAGTCACCCGGAGAGACACCCAGCACCATCCGTTGGTCACTCAGGTTATACCATCCTTTCCGGGAATACCAGTCATCGAGACGATAGATGGTCGAATCGAAAGTGACCCTGTCACCCGGAGCCCACCCCGCGACTGCCTTTCCGGTCCGCACGATCATTCCCGAGGCCTCATGGCCCATGATGAGAGGCGGAACCCTTCTTCCCGAGCTTCCATCCATTCCGTGAACATCCGATCCGCAGATCCCGGTGGCCTTCACCTCCACCAGCACTTCATTTTCTGAAATCTCAGGGTCCGGAAAATCTTTGTATACCAGCTTATTGTATTCCTCTAAAACCAGGGCTTTCATAGCTGCTTCTTTATATAATCCATACTGTTCTTATGATCCTTGCAGTTCCGGGGCGAGAAGGCAGATCATGGCGTCCGGACCCTCCCCTGTTTCAATGAGTTGAATGATCTCCATGGTCTCCATTTCAATCACGTAGATCCTGTTCTCATCTTCGCATGATATAAACACCAGGCGACCATCGGGCGAAATGCAGGTGCCGGCCGGATGGGGCCCCACGGGCAACCTGTGGGTCACCGCTCCCGCAGCGGTATCCACAATCTCCACCGCTGCCGAATGGAACAGCGGAATGACCAGCCTTCTGCCATCCGGAGTGATCACCACTCTCACCGGCCCGTCGCCGGTGGTGATCTTTCCCTCCACTTCTCCATTCCGGCCATCGATCACCGCCACACACTCTGCCTCCCTGCATACCACATACATCCGCCGGCCATCGGGCGAGAAAGCCATTCCTTCGGGTCGCTCCGGAACGGGAATGTGACCCAGCACCTGCAGGGCTCCTGTATCCACGGCAGTCACCGAATTAGACCCTATGTTGGTGGTATACACCTTTTCTCCCGGCGGATCAACCGCCACCATATGGGCGCACTCCTGCTCCAGCGGCACTGCTTTGACCAACTGTCCGGAGACCAGGTCGCAGACCAGCAGATGGCGGGTGCTTTCGCTGGTGACATAAAGGCGGTTCCCGAAAGTGACGATACCGTGGGGACGGTCATACCGCCCGGTATCGATGGTGCCGATCCGCTGTTTGCTCTTCAGGTCGAACACCGCCACCGTATGTCCGCCTGCACCCTCCGATTCGATCCCGCGGACCCCCATTTCGGCAATATACACTTTTTTTCGACCCGGATCCAGGCAGATCTCATGGGGATACGGCCTGGTGGAATTCAGCGCCACCCGCTTTCCCGTTCCCACATCATAATACCCGAATGAGTGCTCCAGCTTGTGAAGCACCAGTAACCTGTATTCACTCATGATCCTCCTGTTCCCGGTCCTGCTCCCAAGCCTGGTCCCGGTCCTGCTCCCGGACCTCCCTGAGCCTGCGGATGAACTCCTTGTCCCGGTTCTCCCTGATGCGATCCTCCCGTGCCGACCAGTCGAACAAACCTCGTCCGCTCTTCTTGCCAAGATCACCCCTTTTCACCAGTTCATCGATCAGCGGCAGCACCCCCGGGGTGGTATCCAGATCCCCGTAGAGGTACCCCTGAATATTCCGGATCAGGTCGAGCCCGGTGGCATCCAGATACTCCATGGGGCCCAGATGTGCGAACCTGGGACCGAAACTGGCGTGGACCACCCGGTCGATATCGGCCGCATCACACACCCCTTCACCGATCAGAGCCAGTGCCTCCCGGTTCATGGCGTGCATGATCCGGTTGCCGATAAACCCGAGGATCTCCCTTCGCATCAAGACCGGCTCGTTCCCGATCTTTGCCAGCAGATCCATGGTCGTGTCGATAACCTGCTGACCGGTATGAGGGCTGCCGCAAACCTCCACCAGTGGTGCCAGATAGGCCGGGTTCCAGAAATGGGCCACCAAAAACCGCTCCCGGTGTTTCATCTTTTCTGAAAGCGGCGACGGGAGAAGAGTGGAGGTGGTGGAAGCGATAATGCTGTCCGGCGAACAGGACTTTTCCAGTTGAGCAAAGAGCTCCTGCTTCAGCTCCAGCACCTCCGGGATCGCTTCCACTAAAAAGGAAACTTTTTTTGTGGCCTCGGTCAGATCGGTGGTGAATCCGGTCCGGCGACGGATCTCATCAGCGCCCTCCTGATCGAGGATCCCCTCCCGGAGCAGATCCCCCAGGTTTTTAAGGAAATTTGACCGGGCCTTTGCCCTTCGGCGTTCATCCAGTCCCCATACTACCACCGGATACCCCGCCAAGGCGAACTGAAGAGCAATGCCGGGACCCATGTTCCCGGATCCGAGGACTGCGATCTTATGGATTTCGTTGAGGTTCATGTACTATTCTGTTTGCAGATTTACTTTTACAGAAGCCAGTTTAACAGCAGGGCTGCCCCCAGTCCCACCAGTCCGACAATCGTTTCCATGACGGTCCAGATGGCAAAGGTGTGCTTGATACTCACATTGTAATACTCTTTGAACATCCAGAACCCGATATCATTGAAATGGGAGAAAAGAAGGCTTCCCGAACCTGTGGCAAGGACCATCAGTTCCGGCATCACATCCGATCCCTGAACCACCGGCAGCAGGATCCCTGCGGCCGTCATGGTCGCCACAGTGGCCGATCCCACTGCCAGTCGAATAATAGCCGCCACTGCAAATCCAAGCACCAGCGGATTGAAATCGATGCCTGTGGCCACCTGCTTGATATACTCGTTCACACCGCTGTCTTTCAACACCTGTGAGAAAGCCCCCCCTGCCGCAATGATCAGGATGATCATGGCAATGGCACCCACCGACTTTCCCATTGATTTCATCAGGTCGGGAATCTTACGTCCCTGCCTGATCCCCAGGGTATAGAGACCGATGAGCACGGCCATCATCAAAGCCATGTTCGGATCGCTCAGGAATTTGACCAGGTTTAATACTTTACTCAGTAAGATGGCTGCCTGCGCACTGGTCAACTGCTCCTGCAGAAAGGCCAGGTAGTCCGTCTCCTTCCCGATCAGAATATCCACCAGGGCCCCCAGTAGCATCAGTAATACCGGGATAACTGCGGTAAATACACTGCGGCCCAGACCTGGCAGTTCCTCTTTTTTAAACTGTTTTTCCCGGTAGAGTTCCGCCGGAGGAGTGACCTTCAGGTTCCGGAAGAACCGGGAAAGAACGATCCCTGCCAGAAGGCAGGCGGGGATCACCGGGACCAGCCCGTACATCAAGGTATGGTTCACATCAGCACCGTAAACAAAGGACACATAGGTGGGCGCGGGATGGGGAGGAAGATAGCCGTGAGCCACCGAAAGAGTGGCCGAAAGGGGAATTCCCAGCCACATCAGCGGCATTCTGGTGGTGGAGGCGAATGTGTAAATGAGGGGAATCATGACCAGGAAACTGGCATTGTACATCATGGGAAGCCCCACCAGGAATCCGGTGATCAGGATCGCATACTGGATATTCTTCACCCCGAACAGGTTCGTCAGCCTGTGCGTGATCGTGTGGGCTGCCCCGCTCTCCTCGATCAGCTTGCCCAACATCGCACCGAATGTAAGGATCAGTATAATGTTCCCCATGGTTCCCCCGATGCCGGAGAGAACCGATTGAAGAGCCTCACGGATCTCCATGCCGCTGAGCGCTCCCACCACAAAAGAGGTGATCAGTAAAGCGAAAAAAGCATCCAGCTTCACCCACATCAGCAGGATCAGCATGATCATTATTCCGGCCGCCACGTAAAGTAATGGCATGAAATAATATTACAACATTTTTTAAAAGCATTGATCCGGCCCTCACCCATAACCCCAGAAAAAGAAACGGGAACGATCCCGTTAGACCTGCAGATCGCGGCGGCGGATTTCAGTGCCCGTAGCAATACCCCGACGTACAAAAAAGGCCTCTTTCAAAAGAAAAACACCGCCGGATCCATCAGAAATGAGACAAACCACATCTGCCCGGTCCGCTCACCTGGTGGAGCGGCGTATGATCAACTCTGTATTCAACACACAGAACTCGGGCGGGATATCGCGATTGGAAAGCTGGGAAAACAACAGCCGGGAGGCCGACTCACCGATCTCGTAAATGGGCTGAGCAACGGTGGAGAGGGCCGGCTCGATCACCTCGCAGAACGGTTCGTTGGTAAACCCGGCTACCGAGATATCACCGGGTATCTCCAGCCCGGCCCTGCGGATCACCTTCATGGCGCCGAAAGCCACTGCATCGCATACGCAGAACACTGCATCCAGTCCGCTATTCATTTTCAGCAATCGTTCCATTCCCCGGATACCGCTCTCCAGGGTAAAATCGGCCTCCACCATCAAGGCCTCCGATTGCGGCAATCCATGGTCTTTCAGCGCATCCAGGTAACCTTCCCTCCGGTTGGCGCTGAGCAGCAGGTTGGCAGGTCCCGCGATATGGGCGATCTTCCTGCAGCCGGTACGGATCAGGTAATCCACCATCTCGCGGGCACCATAATAATCGTCTACCACCACTTTGGCCGCCTTGAACTCCTCGATCACCCGGTTGAACATGACCAGTGGAATGCCTCGTTTTTGTAGCTTCCGGATATGGTCATCCTCCCAGGTATCGCGTGAAACTGAAATAATAATCCCTTCCACTCCTGCTGCCACCAGTGCCTCCAGGCTTTTCCGCTCCACTTCGTACTGTTCATTGGAATGGCAGACCATCACATTGTATCCCTGACCCAAAGCGAAGTCCTGGATCCCGGAAATGGCTATGGAGTAAAAAGGAATGTTGTAGGCAGGAACGATGACCCCGATAGTCCGGTTAGTCTTGCTGCGCAGGCTCCGGGCCGTGTGATCGGGCCGGTAGTCGTGGACCCGGATATACTCCAGTATCTTCTCCCGGGTCTCCGGGCTGATATCGTGACTGTCGCTCAGAGCGCGGGATATCGTCGACTTGGATACACCCAGCTCCCTGGCGATATCGTTGATGGTCAGGTTCCCTTTCTTCATGATGGCAGCGCTTAAATATAATCATTAACCGGGAACGTTCCCGATGATGGATCCCCAGATACCCCCGGCGTTTGGCACAGGAAAGCCGGATTGTAGGTATCTTTGAATATGAGAAAATCAACCTTCGCCTTTCTGATGCTCGCGGTCGGTCTTACGGCCGCGTTCCCCCAGGCACTGGACTTTACTGCCGTCCATGCAACAGTCGATTTTTCGCGGACGCTCCAGCAGTGGGACGGATTCGGATTCAATTATGTGGAGACCGCCCACACCTCCGACATGGAGGAGTTCAACCAGGAATACGGGGGATTCAGCCTGCTGGATGAACCGGAAAAACAGGAAATAATCTCTATGGTCTTCGGGGAAGAGGGCCTGAAAGTGGGACTGGTGAAAATGTTCCTCGGATCACTGCATCAGAAAGAGGCGGGCGGATCTTTCGACCACCGGTACACCACCGAAAATATGCGCTATTTCGTTCGAGAGGGTTTGAAGCTTACCCGCGAAGGAGGCCGGGACCTTCAAATCATCACCACCCTTTACGGACCTCCGGGTTATACCACCCTTCAGAACGTCCACCGGGGAAGGGACCTGGATCCCGCCCATAAGGAGGACGTGGCCGGTTATATGGTCGACTGGGTGAAGTTCCTGTTGGAAGAAGAGGATTTCCCCGTCAGATACCTCTCGCTTCACAACGAAGGGGAAGACTGGAGACGGTGGGACCAGGAAGGGTATACGGAGTACGAGGGACATGATTACAACATGTACTGGCCACCGGAACAGGTGACAGATTTCGTGAAAATGATGCCTGAAAAGCTGGAGGCCGCCGGTGCGGGCCTGGTGGGGATCACCCCGGGGGAGACCACCAATTGGTACCGCTTCGGAACCTGGGGATATGTGGAGGCCTTTCTGCAGGATCAGGAAGCTTTGGAGTCGCTCGATCTGATCACCAGCCATGGATTCTATAGCGGCAACTATGGGCGGTGGTTCGGAGAGCATAAGAGTGCCGGGATTGACCGGCTTAGGGCGAAGCGACCGGAGTTGCATGCCTGGGTGACCTCCACCAGCTGGAGCAATATGGATGCCTTCAACATCAAAGAGATGCACGGGAACATTTACACGGCGAAGGTGAATGCCATCATTCCCTGGGCAGGGATCCAGCGTCCGCCCCACTGGGTGGGGGGCGATCCCAATCCGGGCTCCGCCTTCACGGTTTCAGAGGATGGTTCCTACCGTGTCAGACCCGGTTACTATTTTTACAAGCAGATCACCCGGGCCGGACAACCCGGAATGAAGGTGGCCGAAGCGTATGCCATGGATTCCGAAACCGCCGTCATTGCCTTTTCATCCAACGGTACGGGAAATCCCGATGCATTCATTGTGACTAATATCAACGACACCCCGCAAAAGATTGCCGTGACCGTCAAAGGGACCGCTGCCAGTTCGTTCCAGGCTTTCCGTACCACCAAATCTCCCGGTTCGGGACTGGATGAGATCGATGAAAAGTATGCCCCTATGGGAGCCTGCCCCGTGGAGCGGGGAATGGTTATATTTGATGCTCCGGCGGGAAGTGTCACCACCTTCTTCGCCAGATAACCTTAACCTGATGTAACCATGAAAACAAGAAGAAGATTTTTTCAACTGGCGGGAAGCGCTGCGGCCCTTCTGGCCATTCCTGTGACAGGAAGAACCGGGACAGGGAATGCTCCACATGCACTGCAAGGCCTGCGAAGTAAGGAGCTGGAGGGATCCTTCCTGCACACGGTCTATTTCTGGCTGACCGATCCGACCCCCGGAAACCGTGAGCTGTTTCTGGATCAGCTGCAGCCCTTTATCCGGGGCGTGAAGGAGATCCGGACCTGGCATATCGGCACTCCTGCCGGCACCGACCGGGAAGTGATCGACAGCAGCTACAGCTACTGCCTGTCGGTCTCCTTCGATTCAAAAAAGGAGCACGACATCTACCAGGAACATCCCCTGCACAAGCAATTCATCGAAAATGCCGCCCATCTCTGGGAGCGGGTGGTGGTGTATGATTCGGTAAAGCTATGAGCCGCAAGTTCCGTTGTTTTCTCCTGCTGGTTCTCCTCCTGCCGGCGTGCCGGCGGAATGAAAAGATACTTCTGATTGAAGATGTTTTTGGAGAGCAAAGCCGGGGACCCTTAAGAAATAATATTGTTCAACTACCTCCACCTCATGGACTGGGATTTAATTGGAAAGTGCTCGAAGCGGGCTACGAACCGGCACACTGGGTGCTGATCGATGAGGTGGGCCCGAATGATCCTAAAAGAGGTTTTTGGGTCATTCACCCTGATTCAGGGTATCTTCAACAGGCAGGACGTTCTCATAATTCCATCCTGTTCTGCCGCACCCCTGTTCCGGATAATATTTCAGCTTATGACATTAGCTTCAGTCAGTTCAGGGGTGATAACGATTATATTGGGTACATCGTGGGAGCTCCTGAACCCTCCCTCCACCCGGGTATCGAGTTTGGATACATGACACAGATACCCGGGACCGACTCCACCACCTTGGATGCTTATATCAAAGGAGATTTCGGAGAATCCTGTATACCAGGAATGGCCCTGATGCGAGCATGGTCCAGGCATCGGATTGAAATCAGAGAGAGTACGATTGACTGGTACCTGAATAATAAATTGATTGCGAACGGTACCACACATGGACGGCCCACACATGGCTATTTCGGTATACGCCACCGGTACGACCGGAATACCTGCTACAGGCATTTCAAAATAGAGGTATATCAATGAAATTGACCCCCTCTTCATATCTGACCTTGATTTTCATCACAGGAGTGTCGATTTCTTCATGTGAGGTAAAAGAATTCCGATCAGTGCCGCCCAACATCCTCTTTATCATGGCCGACGATCACACGACCCAGGCCATCAGTTGTTACGAGGGGATCTTTGCCGAACATGCGAAGACCAGGAATGTGGACCGGATCGCCGCCGGAGGAATGCGGTTTACGAACGCATTCTGCACCAATTCCATATGTTCTCCCAGCAGGGCCACTATCCTCACCGGGAAGTACAGCCACAAGAACGGGCTCTACCGGCTGGGGCAGAGCTTCGATACGACACAGGTAACCAGCACCAGGATACTGAGAGATGCAGGGTACCAGACGGCCGTGTTCGGTAAATGGCACCTGAGGTGCACTCCGCCCGATTTTGATGATTACAAAGTACTGCCTGTGCAGGGGCGCTACCAGGACCCGCAGTTTCATGAACCCGAATCAGACTCGCTGGTCACCTACCGGGGATGGTCGACCGACCTGATAGCCGATTTTACCATGGACTTTCTCCGGAATCGTGACCAGGGAAAGCCCTTTTTCGTGATGTGCCATTTCAAGTCGACCCATGATCCCTGGGCCGCAAGGCCTCCGTATGATACGTTGTTCTCGGAATCGGAGATGCCTGTGCCGGACAATCTGTCCGACACTTATGAAACGAGGGGACCCGCATCCCGGATCACCACCCTGAAGCTGGAATACATGAACCAGGGAACCTATCCCCACGACCGGCTGGAGGGGGTGGATGAGATGACCCAGAGGCATCATATTTATCAGCAGTATATCCGGAGTTTCCTCCAGTGCGGAAGGGTCCTGGACGAAAATGTGGGAAGGATCCTGGACTTTTTGGAAAAGGAAGGACTGGACCGGAATACAATGGTGATTTATACAGCCGATCAGGGCCATTTCCTGGGGGAGCACGGTTTTTTCAGCAAACGCTTCATGTATGAAGAGGCCATGCGGATGCCCTTGATCATTCGCTTTCCCGGGTTCATTGAGCCCGGTACGGTCGATTCCCATCTGGTGGCCAATACCGACTTTGCCCCCACTCTGATCGAACTGGCCGGGTTGTCCGTGCCGGCTGAAATGCAGGGTATAAGCCTTCTGCCCTTGCTGAAGGGGCAGACTCCGAAAGACTGGAGAGAGGCTATCTACTACCGCTACTGGCAGCACCTGCTGCACCGGGATGTCACCGCGCATTACGGGATCCGGACCAACACCCATAAGCTGATCTATTTCCACGGGCAGCCCTGCGGTGTTACCGATTTCCAGCCTGTAGAACCCAGCTGGGAGCTTTACCATCTGGAGACCGATCCGGCCGAGATGAACAACCTGTACGGAATGCCTGAACAGCAAATTCTGGTGAAGGAGTTGAAAGGGGAACTTCTGCGGCTGAAAGAGGAGCTGGAGGATCCCGACTCCACCTGCACAGGATTGACCGAGATCAATGATCAGTACTTTTGGAATATGAACCATCAATAGCACATCATGAAACGAACAGCAACCTGGCTCCTCCTTGTGGGAGCCTTCATAACGAATGCCAGCCTGCTGGCACAAAGTGAATTCTCAAGCAACCAGATCGGTGTGGGGGTGGTTGTCACCGACCTGCAAAAATCACTGGACTTCTACCTGAATGTGATCGGAATGAAGAAGGTGGGCGAATTCGATGTGAGTGAGGATTTCAGCAAGAAATCGGGACTTGCCAACGGGATCC
>CAZOHA010000007.1:81634-100694 GCA_964579515.1 uncultured Bacteroides sp.
CATTTGTCGGGGAAGTAGTTCCGATAGAGGAATTCGAAGAAGTCGACCACGACGTTTCCGCTTTTGCCTCCGCATAGCGTGAACCGGGGCGAACGATCCCCTTCCATGTGGATGTCCTGAAACTGGCCGACGCTCCCGATGCCAACCAGTGGAAGCTGATGAGCTTCGGCCGGGATCCGGCCCATTCCATGCCCACTCATATCCAGGACGATACAGGCATGCAGTATATCACCATTATGGTGAACAGCCTGCAACCCTTCCTGGAGCGGATCCGCGAACACGATGTGAAGCTGCTGGGCGATACCCCGGTGCCCCTCGACAACGGCTCGGCCTATTTCGTACTGGTACAGGATCCCGACGGCACGCTCATCGAACTGATCGGACCATTGAACTAATGCGCTGAACCGGAGCGCTGAATCGGAATGCTGAACTAAAACCCTGAGATCATGAAGACCCGGACCATCTTTGCCCTGCTGCTTGCCTTTCTTTCATTCCCCGGAACCGCACAGCGCCACCTGAACTCCGGTTACAGGGTGAAGGTGGTCCCCGACGAGATCGTCCATGTCCGGTTCAACCGACCGCTCAGACCCTGGCACGGATTCGGGGTGAACTACGTCCAGTCGGCCCAGACCCGCAACTACGAACTCTATGCGCAGGATTACAGCGGATTCAGTTTTGCCAGCGAGGAGAGCCGAAGGAAAGTGATGGAACTGATCTTCGGGGCAGAGGGATTGCGGCCCGGCCTCACGAAACTGTTCCTGGACCCGTTTCACGAAGGAATGACCAAAGCCGGGAACGACAACGATGATCCCATGCAAATCGATCTTTCAGGCTACGATCATCAGAGCACCACCCGCTGGATCCGCTATTTCAACCGGGAGGGACTGAAAATGATGAAGGAGTGGGGCGGATCTTTCGTCTCCATAGCCACCCTTTACGGCCCGGCCCCCTGGATGACCCGCCAGAAATATCTCCTGGGAAGGGACCTGGATTCTGCCGAACGTTATGAGGTAGCCGAATACATGGCCTCCTGGGTCAAATACCTGCTGGAGATGGAAAACCTCCCGGTAAAGTATCTCTCCTTCCACAACGAAGGGGACGCCTACTACCGCTGGCCCCGGGACGGGAGCAATCCGGGGGAGGACCACAGGGATTACAACCTCTACTGGCCTCCGGATCAGGTGGCCGAATTTCTGAAAATCACACGCAAGGTACTGGATGCTAACGGGCTTCAAAAGGTGGGCCTCTCACCGGGCGAGACACAGTCATGGTACCGGTTCGACCAGTGGGGATACGCGCGGGCCATCGTAGATGACCCTGCGGCGCTGGAGAACCTGGACCTGATGACCAGCCACAGCTTCGCCTTCCTGGATGAGCCCCTTTCGGTCTATTACGGAGATTACCGGAGCGTGGGACAGGACCTGGTCCATGCCCATAAACCGGGAGTCCCGGTGTGGGTCACCTCCCGGCCCTGGGACGAGGGACCCGATTTTATCGAAAATATCCGACGGGACATTTACGAGTGTAAGGTGAACGGATTGATCCCCTGGGCACTCATTGCCGGTGAAAAGGAGTGGCTGGGATCGGACGGCCGGTACAGCGACGGCTCCATGGACAAGGCGTTTCTGATATGGAAAGACGGCTCCATGGAGGTCACCGACCGCTACTACTACTATAAGCAGGTCACCCGTGCAGGACAACCGGGCATGGAGGTGGCCGACGTGATCAATTACGATCCTGCCCTGGGAATACTGGCCTTCAAGGCAGGAAGACCAGATCAGCGGAACGCATTTGTCCTGGTCAACAAGAGCGATAAAGAAAAAGAGGTCACCCTGCATATCCATGGCGTTCAGGGCCAGATATTTGATGCTTACAGGACCATGGAAGGGGAAAACTACCGATCACTGGGAGAGATGACCGTCAGTCCGGAGGGAACCCTGGTCTACCCTGCCCCGCCCCGGTCAGTGTCCACATTCTTTCATTCCTCCTCCAGATAATACCCTTCCCTGGAGAGCAGATGGTCCAGGCTGGCCAGTCCGTAAACCAGTACGGCCGTGGCAATGGCGGCCTGCTCCTGGTATTCGGGGATGCTCTTGTTGTAGAGGTCGCGTTCAGTGTGCCAGATCTCCCGGTAATTGAAATGGTATCCTTTGGGATCCCCTAACCGGAATCCGATGGTGGGCACTCCCTTCACGGCGAAGGGACCGCTGTCGGTTCCCCACGGACGCTCCGGCCTCGGCCCGGGCTTCCGCTCCGTCAGCTCCACCGGAAATTCGGGATTGATGGTGTTGATCATCTCCACGATCGGCCTGAAATCTTCCATCTGCGCCTCCGAAACGCTGAGGGCCACCGGCACGGTGGGCCCCCCGTCCCGGTTCACCATATTGGAGACATTCTCCAGTTCATCTTCGAACCGGTCCACCCAGCTCTGGGATCCCAGCAGACCGAACTCCTCTCCGGCCCAGAGCACGCAAAGAATGGTCCGTTTGGGTCTTCCGCCCGCCTCCATGATCAGCCGGGCAGCCTCCATGGAGGGGGTCACCCCCGAACCGTTATCCACCCCTCCGGTGGCCACATCATAGGCATCCAGGTGTCCGCCCATGATCACATACTCATCGGGAAACTCCGTGCCCGGAATCACTCCGATCACATTGTGGTATTTTCTCGGTCCCAGCCTGAAATGGTTCCGGATATCGAACTCCAGCTCGAAATGCCTGCGCTCCCCTGCCATCCGGTATAAGAGCCGGTACTGGTGCTCGTCCAGTTTTATATCGGGCACCGTCGGCAGCGTCTCAAAGGTCCAGTCCCACACATTCTTCCGGTCGGCCAGCGCACGGATGGGAACGGGCGACGACTGGATGATCCCCAGGATCCCCGCCTCCACCATTTCCCGGTAAAACAGTGCGGGAACGACAGTGTCTTTCACCGACTTCAGGGAATCCCGCTCCCGGTCGGCCGCTTCAGAGATATCGATGGGAAACCCGTCATTCTCTCCTTCGATCAGTACCCACGCCCCCTCGAGCGCTCTCTTCATGCGGTCGAACTGAGCCTGATTCCGGGGTTCGATCAGCACATGTCCGCGCTGAACCCCTTTCGTTCCGGCCGTATAGGAAGGAGTGGCGAAATGGAGATTCATCCCGTTGTCCGAAAGAATCCGCCCGAACCAGGGTCCCCGGTTGAATCCCACGGGGATCTCCCCCACCTCATCCATGATCACCTCCATGCCCCACTCGTCGAACTTCCCTGCAGCCCAGAGGGCGGCATTTTCGAAAGCATCCGATCCGATCAGCCTGCCGCCGAAGCGGTTGCACAGCACATCCAGGTGGTCCATGGTGCGGTTGTCGCTCCGCCCGATCTCTATGATCCGCTGCATCACCGAATCGGCCCGGGCCTGGGCCAGTGAATAGTCTATGGACTGTGTTACTTCCTGGGCCTGGTCCTGGGACTGAGCTGCTGCCCGGGCCTGAGCCAGTGCATGGTCCTGGGCCAGCATCCCGGCGCTCATCCCGAGAGCGATCTGCAGAAAAAATGATAATCGTCTCATTTAAAAAGAGTTTGTAGATATTGATCTGAACCTCATATTAAATCGCCATGTTTTCCGGAAACAGGTCATGGATCCCGCTGAGTGATACCGCTGATATCCATCAGGACCTGCTGGCGTCCCTGTTTGCCCACCGGACAATCGATCACCACTTTGGTGCCGCAGGGTGACGAACGGGGATGGGTATCGCAACGCCACTCGCCCCGGTAGGCCGGATCCAGGTAAAATGCCCCGAGAGGCACCCGTTTTCCGCCGGGAACATGGTACAGATAGACATGCTGTAAACGCTCCCGGTCGGGGTAGGTGTCGTTCAGGATCCATTGATTGCCCGGAAGATACGTATTGTGCCCGTTCCGGGTCATCACCCCCCGGCCCAGTTGTTTCAGGGGCTTTCCGGAGCCATCGTCCCGGAAGAGAAAAAACCCGTTCCGGTCTTCAAATTTGGTCCACATGGCCAGATGATCCGGGTCTCTCCAGATGAAATGGGATGTATATCCCGATCCGTCCACCAGACGGATATCTTTCCCTTCCAGGTCGGAGGAATACATCAACGTGGCGAATCCTCCCACCGGAAGCTTCACCGGTGACTTCCACCGGTGGAGGAAGACGAAGCGGGTGCCGTCGGTATTGAACAACAGGTGGTTGAACCAGTTCTTCCGGGTGGTGAGGTCCTCCAGGGAGGGGTCTCCCTTATCCAGCGGCACCGGTATTCCGGTCATCTCCGCAATGGAGATGATCAGTTCTTTTTCGCCGGTTTCCAGGTCACACCGGTAGATCCCCGCATCTTCGGGTGCCATTTCACCGGCATTTGGATCGGGAATACCGGCATAACCGTACCCGGGCCGCAGATCGTTGATCCGCTCGAAATCCACCGAGAGGGCCGTGCGCCCGTCCGGGCTCAGCGTATAAACGGGAAAGGGAAGGATCCGCTCTTCGCCCGTAAAAATATCCTTCACATGGGATACATACCGGCCATCCAAGCGATCGTTCCAGATCACTTTCGAGGAAGAACCGGGGATGAACTGCAGCATGCATCCCTGTTGCCAGCCCCATGCCACTGAGGTTCCCAGTTCTGTCCAGCGGTCTTCATCCTGAAGGTCGATCATTCCCACCCGGATCGTATCGTCGGGCCGGGGCGAACGCCCCTCGAAGCCGACGTTTGCAGCCAGCACATATCTTCCTCCGGGATCGAACTGGAGCTTGTCGTAATAGCCGAACCAATGATGCCCGGGCCCGGAAGTGATCACCCGAGCAGGGACACGGATATGGGACTGCGGTATCAAGGGATCCTCGGACCGGATCCTGTTTTGTCCGGATACCTGGCTCCACGAAAAAAGTAGATACAGGCTGATAATTATCCCGGTTATATGAACTCTTTTGGCCATTTTTATCTATATTCTGCAAACGAAACCTTAGCAAAACCCTGACAAATATGAAAAAAATCTTCCTGATTTCCGGTGCGATCCTTATGACTGCACTGATCCTCCAGGACGGCGCCTTCTGCCAGTCTGCCCTGGAAAACCTGACCATCATTAAGAAAGATGTACGATCGAAACGGATAAGCAGCTACGACCGGTCCGGCGGGAACAACGACCGGTTCGAGAATATCGAACCGGGCGAGACACGCACCCTGGCCGAGATCGAAGGAGCGGGAATGATCAATCACATCTGGATCACCATCAGTCCGGAGGCCCCCGCCCTGAACCGCTCTGATATCATCCTGCGGATTTACTGGGACGGAAATGACTATCCTTCGGTGGAATCCCCCATCGGACCATTTTTCGGGCAGGGCTGGGATGAGACCTATCCATGGGCTTCCCTCCCTTTATCAGCCTCGCCGGTAAAAGGAAATGCCCTGGTCTCCTATTTCAAAATGCCCTTCGTCAGGGGTGCAAAGATAGAGATCGAGAACCAGGCCGATGTGAAGATCAATGCCTTCTATTTCTACATTGATTATCTGCAGATGGAAAAGGTTCCGGATGAAGTGGCCTATTTCCATGCCTGGTACAACCAGGAGGTGACTGAAGGAGATCCGGAGGGAGAGAACGAATGGAACACCCTCGGACAGGGACCCTCGCATAATCCCGGAGGTGAGAAAAACTACAAGATCCTGGAAACATCCGGAAAAGGACATTTTGTGGGGGTTAACTATTTCGTGAACAGCCCGACACCCATGTGGTACGGTGAGGGCGACGATATGTTCTTTATCGATGGAGAATCGAAGGCTTCCCTGCATGGTACAGGGACCGAAGATTACTTTAATTCATCGTGGTGCCCCAATGAAAAGTATTTTCACCCCTATTACGGATATGCGCGTGTACCGGACCATATCGGATGGCTGGGACGGACTCACTGTTACCGGTTTCATATCGAAGATCCCATCTATTTTGATGAATCTTTGCTGTTCTCCATCGAGCACGGTCATGCCAACAACCTCACATTGGAGTTGGCGACCGTAGCCTACTGGTACCTGGAGCAACCCGTAAGGCTGGATCCCATCCCCGAAAAAGAGCAAAGGAAGTTCATGCCTGTCATCAGGTTCCAGGATATCCACCGCTGGCGGCATGAATGGAGGAAGAACATAGGGCCGGAATCCAATCCCTGGGGTAACGAAAGGGTGAAGGATTAGATGCCGCGTCTGCTGCTTGATAAAGAAAAGTGCCTGGCCAATGTGGAGCGAATGGCCCGGAAGGCAGAGGCTAAAGGCCTCGTTCTTCGACCCCATTTTAAAACCCACCAGTCGGCCGAGATCGGTGGATGGTTCAGGGATTATGGCGTTTCCGGCATCACGGTCTCCTCTTTCCGCATGGCCCGGTATTTTGCAGATTCAGGCTGGAAGGACATCCTGGTGGCCTTCCCTTTCAATCCGGCCGACAGGCCGGAACTGGCCCGGCTATCCCATTCCCTGGACATTTCCGTTCTGATCGATCATCCGGATGTTTTGCCATTTCTGAACCAGCTGGACTTTCCGGTGGGTTTTTACATCGATGTGGATACCGGTTATGGCAGAACGGGAATAAGGGCGGAACAGCCGGAAGTGATGGAGATTCTTCTCCGGTTGGCCGGTAAGAACAGCCGGTTGGATTTCAAGGGTTTTTACTGTCATGCGGGCCACTCCTACCGAGCTGATGATCAGGTAGAAAGGGACCGTATCCACCAGAAATCCATTGCTGACCTGAACCGGCTCGGGCAGCAGTTCCATCACCTGGATCCGAGGCTGCTTTATGGGGACACTCCGGGTTGCAGCGTCCAGGAGGAGTTCGGACATGTGGATACCCTTACTCCGGGAAATTTCGTCTTCTATGACCTGTTCCAGTATTCCATCGGGTCCTGCAGGCCGGAAGATATTGCAGTGGCCATGGAGTGTACGGTCACAAGCAGATACCCGGATCCTGACCGGATTTTGATCCACGGGGGAGCGGTCCACTTTTCCAGGGAATCGCTGGAAAGCGGTTCAGGAACCGTATTTGGGCAGCTGGCCCGAAGAGCCAAAAAGGGTTGGGATCCTGAAACTTCTGCCGGATACCTTACAGGATTATCACAGGAGCACGGCACAGCAAAGGCAGATTGCTGGCCTGAGGGAATGCCGGCTGTCGGTGAAACCGTTCATATCCTTCCTGTCCACTCCTGCCTGACAGCCAACTTAATGAGAAATTATCATACCCTGGATGGATCCTCAATCTCCACCTTGAATTCATAATCCAATGAAAACTTTGTTTTCGTATCCGTTTGCAGGGTCGTGATGGATCTCTGAATGTAGCATAATTACTGCTTAATCGCCTGGAAATTGGGCGCATAGAATGATTATAAATTAAGGATTGGTGAGAAATACCCGATTTTAGGTATTCCGAAAACGGAAAGGGTCCTGTTATTTTGTAAACAGATGAGGCCGAGAATGCATAGGGGAATTTTACGAATGGTATCACTGATCCTGTTACTGGTGATGACCATCCTGGTCTTCAACAATACCGTATATACCCATGTGCATGTGATGCCCGACGGATCGCTGGTTACCCATGCCCATCCCTTTCAGAAAGGGGAGGATTCCGGTCAGGGGACCGGGCATCAGCACTCGAGTTCCATTTATTTCCTCCTGGACCATTTTCAAATCTTATTCTTTCTTATCGCATTATCGCTGACACTTCTCCGCCCAGCAAGAAACAGAAGGTTTGTCCCGGACCGGGAGAGTGCAGTTTATCCTTTGCTGATCCATCTCCGTCCGGGCAGGGACCCGCCACATTGTATGTAGAATCTGTTTTAATCGGGGAGTTATAGGGAATGCTCCTCAGTGATTCTTTACATACAATGAAACCAGACCATGAAATATCTACCACTTATTGCCACCCTTACATTCGTTCTGATCTTACCCCTTCAGAAGGCATCGGCTCAGGCCAGTGCCACCGATGCCAACATTACCGGCGATGTGATCTGTAACGGTGATCATGTGCCACATATCCACGTGACCCTCGACGGGACCACCATTGGTACCAGTACCGATGCCACGGGGCACTTTCAGCTGACCAATCTCCCGGCGGGAACCTTTACCCTTCGGGTCACCGGAATCGGCTACAAGACGGCCACCCGGAAGGTGATCACCCTTGCCGACCAGACACAGGTCATCCGCTTCGAAATTGAAGAGGATATCATGCGCATGGAGGAGGTGGTGGTCAGTGCCGACCGAAACCAGACCAACAGATCCGAAACACCCGTGGTGATCACTTCGGTCTCCCCGGCCCTTTTCGAACGGACCCAGTCGTCCAACCTGGCGGAGGGACTCTGCTTCACCCCCGGGTTAAGGACCGAATGCAACTGTCAGAACTGTGGTTTTACCCAGCTCCGGATGAACGGATTGGACGGGCCCTATACCCAGATTCTGGTCAACAGCCGGCCGGTTTTCTCCGGCCTGGCCGGGGTGTACGGGCTGGAGCTGATCCCCTCCAATATGGTGGAGCGAATCGAAGTGGTCCGCGGCGGCGGGTCTGCCCTGTTCGGCGGGAATGCCATCGCAGGAACGGTAAACGTGATCACCCGCGAGTCCAGGATGAACAGCTTCCAGGTGGAGAGCCGGTACGGGGTGATCGGATCAGGGAGTGAGCATGGAACCGCCCCTGCAGGAGATGCCCAGATCAGCCTCCAAGGTTCGGTGGTGACCGACGATCAGAAATCGGGCGGTTTTTTCTACGGAATGTACCGCGATAAGGAGTCCTATGACGAGAACGGGGACGGATTCAGTGACCTGGTGGGTATGGAAAACACCACCTTCGGATTCAATACCTACCATAAACCCGGTGCACGGAGCAAGATCAGTCTGGACGGCTACCGGATCCACGAATTCCGGAGGGGAGGCAATATGCTGGAATACCTGCCCCATGAGGCCGATATCGCCGAGCAGGTGGAACACAGGATCACGGGCGGAAACCTCTCTTTCGACCTGTTTACGAACGATAAATACGATAAGTTGACCCTCTATGCCGCCACGCAGGGTGTCGACAGAGATTCCTATTACGGAGGAATGCAGGATCCCAATGCCTACGGCCAGACCAATGATTTCACCAGTTCGGTGGGCGGGCAGTATGTGATCAATGCCGATGAGTTCCTCTTTGCCGCCTCCACCACCGTCTTCGGCATTGATAACAACACCAACCTGGTTCATGACCGGAAACTGGGTGCCGGAGGCCGGCCGAATACCACCCTGACCCACCAGCTGGTCAATACACTCGGTACCTTTATCCAGCACGACTGGAAGGGCAAGAGGGTCAATCTGTCGGTGGGGGTGCGGTTTGATAATTACATGATCCGGGACCGCACGGACCAGAGCGGACAGAGTCACGGAGATTACAGCAATATGGTGCTGGCGCCCCGCCTGAATGCGCTCTACAAGTTTTCGCCGAACCTCAGGTTCAGGCTGGGTTACGGGAAAGGTTACCGCGCCCCGCAGGTGTTCAACGAAGATTTTCATGTGGAACTGATCAACGCCCGCCGGGTGCGGCACTTCAATGCCCCCGGACTGATCCAGGAGACCTCGCACTCATTCACCGCCTCTGTCAATTCGGACTTCAACACCCGTACTTCTCTTCATGAACTTCTGGTGGAAGGATTCTACACCCTGCTGCAGAATCCGTTTGCCGATGAATTTTTTGAGCTGGATACTCTGGGAAGCTGGGGTTACCGGCGGGTCAATGCAGAAGAGGATGCTTTCGTAAGGGGAGTGAATATGGAGTGGAACTCTTTCTGGGGGGACCGGCTCTCCTCCCAGCTGGGACTGACCATGCAGCAAAGCCGCTACAATTCACCCCAGGCCTGGGGTGAGGGGGAGGAATCCGTGACCACTCAATTTGTCCGCACTCCCGACACCTATGGTTATGCCACTTTCGAGTGGGCCACCTTTGAACATTTCACCACTGCCCTTACATTCAATTATACAGGGTCCATGTGGGTGCCCCATTTTGGTCTCGATCCTGATACGGAAGATCCTGCCGGACGGGCGGCGCTTGAAAATGGCGATGTTATTGCCGGAGAGCGGCTGGAAAGATCCGAGCAATTCTTTATCACCGACCTGCTGTTCACCTATGAGCTCCACCTGACCAGGGAAACCAACCTGGAGCTGTTCGCGGGAGTGAAAAATATATTCAACCAGCTGCAGAAAAACCACGACAGGGGAATGTTCAGAGATGCGGGATACATATACGGACCGTGCCAGCCGCGAACAATTAACTTCGGAATTCGCATAGGGAATAGCCTCCGGTAGTTTTAGTTTATAAATCCAATCCTAACGAATTACTTGCGGGTAATTCGCCGGAGGTGAGAAAGGCGGGACACATTCCCGCCTTTCGTTTTAATTCTGTCTCTTCAATGTCCGGCCGGAAAGTCTGGCCTGGAATCCCCCCAGTACAGATACCCCGGGCATGGGGTACCCTTCATTGATCTGGTACTGCTGGTCCAGGAGGTTATTTGCAGAAAGGAACAGGTCCAGAAAAGGGGCGACCCGGTATCCGACCCTGGCCCCCAGAAGCTGATAATTGTCCTCGATAACGCTGATCCCGCCCGAGGACTGGTTATACAGTTGAAAGATCCCCTGCAATTTGGCCATCAGACTCCATTTACCAGTCCGGTACCTGGCCGAGGTAAACAGCTGGTGAGCGGGAGTGGCAGGAAGGGGATTCTCCATATGGATGTAGGTATAGTTGGCATGCAGCCGAAGACCGCTGACAGGAGCGTAGTTCAAGACCGATTCCAGGCCAACATTGGAGAATTGACCGCTATTCTGGTACCGGGGAGGAGGGGGTGCAGCCGGTGGGACAAGCACGATCAGGTTCTCGCCGCTGCTCCGGAACAGGGTCAGTTCTGTACTCATTTTTCCGTCCAGCCAGCGTTGGGACCATCCCGCCTCCACATTCACCATCCTTTCGGGAACAAGCTGTTCATTGGCAGGTGGAAAGAGATAAAGCTCCCTGACGGAAGGAGGACGGTAACCTTTTGACAGAGAGAAGGTAAAGCCGGTCGATGCAGAGGGATTCCAGGAAACACCACCATAGGGGATCCACTCGTTTCCATAGGAATTGCTGATCTCGTACCGCAATCCTCCGCTCAGGGTGAGTTCCTCCCGGAGGATCTGTTGAATACTGCTGTACAGTGCGGTGTTCTTCTGATCGATCCAACGGTCGTTCGATTCAGATAGAGTAAACGCAGGCGGCATGATCACCGTCCCCTCCTCATCCCGAAGCACGGTAAAGATGGGACTTCCCTTTCCTCCGTAGACCATATGGTCGAACCCGAGTGTCACCGTTCCGCCCTGCCAGCCGCGGTATCCCTGGTAGATCATCACCCCTTTCATTTCGTCCAGAGAGTGCCAGCCGTCGGAGATCTCATGTTCACCGAAATTATAGTATGCTTTTACAGCTCCCTCCAGCCGCTCCAGGCTGTTCTCCAGTGAAAGAGAGGTTTTGCCCCGCAGGATATCGATCCGTTCCCCGGCCGGCCCCCCCGACATTCCTGGATCGGAGGTCTCGTAGGCTGCCAGGCTCAGATCGGTCATCAGCCGCAGTGAAGGGGTGATCTGATAAGATGCTTTCACATATCCGTTGGATATTTGAAAATCAGCACTGTCCCGGTGGCCGTCGGTTCGGTCGTGATTGAAGGAGGAGAAGATCTCAAGCTTCTTTTTCCTGAACCCGAACGATCCTGTGTACTTCTGTGTATTAAAGGACCCATACTGCACCCCGACTCTGGCTTCGGCGCCCTCTGTCTTCTGCTTCCGGGTGATGATATTGATCGCCCCTCCCATGGCATTGGAGCCGTAAAGAAAGGAGGCGGGTCCACGGATCACCTCCACCCGCTCGGCATCGGAAGTCACATAGGCATCGGGAAGGTGATGCCCCATCATTCCCATGAACTGGGGGTGACCGTCGATCAGGATCAGCACCTGGGTGGTGGGGCTCCCTCCCAATCCCCGGATGTTGATCTGGCCCGCCGCTCCCTCGGCCACACCGAAACCCGTAATCCCCCGCTCGGTCACGAACAGACCGGGGATCTGTTCACTCAGCAGCGGGAGAAGAGCTGATTCGGTCGACTGTTCCAGCTCGGAACGGGAGACCAGTGAAAGAGAGAGCGGAACATGCTGACGGGCCACCTCCACCCTCGTTCCGGTGACCACCACCTCTTCGATTTCCAGCGTATCGGAAAGATTGTTTTGCGCGTGAAGAAAAACCAGAGGAAGAAGGCCCGAGAGAATTAAAACAGAACGCATAGTCGTAGAATTAAATCCAAAATAGTGTTACGATTATTAGTATCGTGTTACTGAATGATCAAATATAATTATAATATCTAAACACCTTCTGTTTTCTGTTGTTATTCCTGAAAAAAGTATGACATCACGGAATGAAATGATGAAGGAGCTCCAGCCAGGCTGGGAGGTCATCGAAGAGAAGAAAATCCGCAAGACGTTTCCGTTCAATAATTTCAACGAGGGTATTGAATTTGCCAATGCCATTGCCCGCATGGCAGACCGCATGAATCATCATCCGGATCTGACTATCACCTACCCCAGTGTGACGGTGGAGCTCACCACCCATGATACCGGGGGACTGACCAAAAAGGATTTCCAGCTTTCAAAGGAGATTGAAACCTATTTTGTTTAATTTTTAGTATTATTTATTGAACAAAAGTGGCTGTTATCGGTTTAACACTAAACTGTAAATATTCATACAATGTTTAAACTTGGGAACGCTACTTTTGAGAATTATGTGGGGATGGAACAGGGTTTGTCCGAAATGGGTTACCAGATGGTCGCCCATGTCCTCACTCTGGGCTATGCAGTGATGCTGGCCGGATTATTCTATTTTATCCTGACAATGAAGAGTGTCGCTCCGCGATACCGGATCTCTTCCGTGCTTTCGGTGGTGGTGATGGTTTCAGCCGCTCTTCTGCTCTATAAACAGGCGAACAACTGGACAAGCGCTTTTGTGTTCGATCAGGCTAAGGGCAGGTATTTTCTCGGTATGGGAAGCGATCTGTTCAACAACGGATACCGCTATCTGAACTGGTTGATCGATGTACCCATGCTGCTTTTCCAGATTCTGTTCGTGGTGACTTTAAAGAGAAGCAACTTCACCAGCATCAGGAACCAGTTCTGGTTCTCCGGTGCCATGATGATCATTACCGGGTATATCGGTCAGTTCTACGAGGTGACCAATACTACCGCCTTTTTCATCTGGGGTGCGATATCCACCATCTTCTTCATTCACATCCTGATCCTCATGAGAAGAGTGATCAGGGAAGGAAAAGAGGGGGTTCCGCCAAAGGCCGGAAGAGCTTTCAGTACCATCTGGGTCCTGTTTATCTTCTCATGGATGCTCTACCCGGGTGCATATCTGATGCCGCACCTGGCCGGTATGGAAGGGGCACTGTTCGGTGAGGCCGGTGTGGTGGGACGTCAGATCACCTACACCATTGCAGACATCTCTTCCAAAGTGATATACGGTGTACTGCTCACTGTAGCCGCTCAGGCGATCAGTAAAGAAGAAGGGTACGATTACAATACCCTGAAAGCTTAGGTTGTTTGTTTTCAGATTTGTTGGTAAGTTCATCCCCCCGGAAGGCAACCCCGGGGGGATTTTTCTTTAGCCCTGCATCACCAGGGGGCTATTCCCCTGCTCCCCCATAGGGGATCACGGGATAGGTCTCTTCCCGCTCTCCGGCAATCTGAAGCCATTCCTGCAGCATGCCGGTCAGGAATTCAGCTTTTTCTTCTTCCAGCTTCTCCATGGGGAGTCCTATGAACTCCTGGGCTTTCTCTTTGGTGGAAATGTCGGGATAGGGAACCTCCTCATTAAAGCCGAGAGAAGCCAGTACCCTGGCCAGCTTCACCCTGGCCTCCTGGGCAATGTCCAGGCCCGAGGCGATCACCCGGGTGGTTTCCAGAGACGAATGGAACGAAGCCCCGTGACTGGCTGCCGCATAATCCCATCGCCACTGTGCATGGCGGATATCCGTCAGAATCTCCTCCATCTGCTCCTCCGTGGCTCCCAGCTCCCAGGCCCTGGCCGCCTCCACATGCGCCCTGACCAACATTATTTCCAGCCTGTGGCGGCTTTCGATTACCCTGTCCTGCTTATCATACACATTCCGGATCAGGGTCCCGGTCTCTTCGCGGTGACACACCTGGCAGGAATTGGCCACGTTGTTCAGCGGACTCTGTATATGGTGATCGGTATATTTCCGGCCGCCTTCGCTCATGTAGGGCATGTGGCAGTCGGCGCAGGAGACTCCTCTCTGGGAGTGGATCCCCGTAATGAAGGTTTCGTAACCAGGATGCTGGGCCTTCAGCATGGGGGCGCGGCTCAACTGGTGGGTCCAGTCGGAAAATCCCATTTCATCGTAATACACCTCCATGGCATCGGCCGAAAAACCATTGTCCCAGGGGAAAGTGAGGTAGGGAGTACCTTCGACGATCTCAGTGTTAAAATAGTACTCCACATGGCACTGTGCACAGACCAGCGACCGCATCTCCTGATGGGAGGCTTCGGTAACATCCCTGCCGATCCGGTTAAAAGCCTCGATCAGCGCAGGCCGGGTGATCCGCAGATTCATGGTCTCGGCATCGTGGCAATCGGCACAGCCGATGGGATTGACGATCTGGTGGCCCCTGGTCTCCCAGTCCCCCCGGTAAAAGGCAGCTACCCCCTCCCTGTAGTCGCCCTTCTCGGCGATCAGCTCATTCATTACCCGGGGCACATCCGGGCTCTTGCAGGTCCAACAAGTATTGGGCATGGGGCTTGACCGCTCCTCCGAAGGGGCTCCGGTACGGAGCGTATGATGGATGTCTTCGATGGCATAGTGGTGGCCCCTGCCCTGGGTGTAATCTTTGGAGAATCCGTACCCTGCCCAGAGGATCACCATCCGCGGATCCTCCTCCAGCATATCGATCCCGGCAGATCCGTTATACTTCGAACGGAAGGTCGTGTCGGAGGTCTGTTCATAGGATTGGTACTGCAGGGGGAAATTCATTCCCCAGATCTCATTGCGGGGTTCGAACTGAGAATAAGACACCTGGGGGGTATAAGCAAACACGGCCTCCGCCCTTCGCTCCACAATGGACGAAGCCAGCAATCCAAGCATGAACACAATGGCTACTGTGAGAAAGAAGATCAGCCATCCAAGCCATGGCCTCTCCCGGATTATTGTTCGGACAGGTTTCATAGGATCAGTTTACTTGTTTTGTAAATGGTTTCAGCCAGTCGGGTACCGGGCTGGGAGGCAGCGGTACCCGGGCATTGGGAGTGCTGGAAAGGCTGTTGACCCTTCCATGGGGAACCTCCCTGTGGCACTCCACACACGACCTTTCGGTGCGGTAATGGTGAAAACTGCCGGTCCAGAGAAGGATCCGGTCATCGGCCAGAAGGCTGGAATGGCAACGGATACAATTATCCTGCACCACCTCCGCACCCTCCTCCTTGATGAAAATCACCTGCGGCTCATTGCGCAGTGTAAACACAGTGGCATGTCTCAAACCATCCTTCGCCTTGAAGTAGTATTTATTGAGTAAATTGTTATGTGGAACATGACAGTCGTTGCAATGGGCATGCTCCCTGTGGGAACTGTGCGACCAGGTGGCATACTGGGGCGCCATGATATGGCAGTTTACGCAGGTTTCAGGCTCATCCGACAGATAGGATGGGGCTCTGGACAGGTGAAGGGTGAAAAAAGCCAGTCCTGCCATGATCCCCAGAAGGATCAGCACAGGCAGCTTCCAGTTGGGAGGCGGAATCAGTTTATGGAATATACGGGCCACCAGTTGATTCGGGCATTATGATCTTAAAGATAAGAAATAAGACTGCATCCAGCGGTAACCGATGTTACAAAGATCAGCCGGTGGTTCCCATGGCATTGGCAATGGCATTCACACTCCTGAGCAGATTCTGAAGTAACTGCTCGGCCCGTTCCTCCGGTCCGCCGGACTTGATCTTCCGCCACTCCCTGAGCAGGGCCACCTGCTCCCGGTGAAGGGGCAGTAACGCCTCGGCTCTCAGCTCGGTGGAGTGGTGATGGTTCACCCTCCGGGTGGAAATCGGACTCTCCAGCAGGTCCATCATCATGGTTCTGGTGAGCGACAGTTCCTCCAGCAGCATGGAAAGGATCTCCTCTTTCACCTTTTTATCCTCCACCAGTTCTGCATACATTTTCATGATCTCCTCGTCGGTGGCCGCCAGGCTGGTATCGATATTGGTAAGCACGTACCTGACGAACGGGTCGCTTTTTACCAGTGACCGGAGGAAGCGGTACTTCTCCGTGTCTTTCTCCTTCATCCGGCTGAGTGTGGTTCCCACACCGTACCAGCTGGAAATGTGCATCCTGGACTGGGTCCAGCTGAACACCCACGGAATGGCCCTCAGATCCTCCAGGGTGCGCTTCCCCCGCCTTCGGGCAGGCCTTGAGCCGATCTTGCTCGATTCTATGGCATCGATGGGGGTGGCCTGCTCATAGAAGGGGATGAAGGAGGGATGGCCGGTCAGATCCTTGAAGGCCCGGTAGCTCTCATCCGCCATAAAAGAGAAAAGCTCGAGCCTTTCCGGGTCCGGAGGCGTTTCCTGAAGGCTGTTGAGCACTGCCTGACGGGTGGTTCCGGCAAGCAATAATTCAAGATTATAGGCTGCATTTCCCTTATTGGCATACTTCCTTTCGATGGTCTCTCCCTGCTCGGTCATCCGTATCATCCCGTCCAGGGTACCATGGGGAAGTGCCCTGAGGAACCAGTGGGTGGGGCCCGCCCCCCGGCTGATGGTCCCCCCTTTCCCGTGGAAAAACCTCAGCCTGATCCCGTGCCGCTTTCCGATAGCAGTCAGTTTCGACTGTGCATGGTATAAATGCCAGGTGCTGGCCAGGATCCCGCCGTCTTTGTTACTGTCGCTGTAACCGATCATCACATCCTGCACCGGTTCGGGCCAGCCCCGTCTCTCACGGAGATACTCCAGGCTGTTACGGGTAACCGGGTGTCGGAGGAAGGCATCGAGGATCTCCGGACTTCGTTTCAGATCGTCGATGGTTTCGAAAAGAGGAACCACCGGCATGGGACAGACCAGTCCCCCTGAAGAATAGCTGGACAGACCCGCTTCCCTGACAAAAAGATATACCGTCAGCAGGTCGGTAACCGAGCGGGTCATGCTCACGATTAAGGAGCCCAGCGCCCTTTCAGAGTAGTTCCGGATGTGCCTGGCAAGCGTATAGAAGGTCTCCACCGCCTCTCTTGCCTTTTCAGACTGGAGAAAATCGGACCGTGTCACGAAGGGACGGTTGTGGCGCAACTCCGTCTCTATATATTCTTCCAGTGCCATCCTTCCCGAGGAGATCTCTTCATAATCTTCCGGGGTCCCTGTACGAATGAGTTCCATCAGCGCCTCTTCATAGTGCTGGCTGTTCTGCCTCACATCCAGGTTGGCCAGGTGAAAGCCAAATACATTCAGATGACGGATGACAGGTTCGACGTCATTTTCTGCCACTGAGGCCGCTCCGATCCGGTGCAGTGACTTTTGAAGGATGTGGAGATCTTCCACCAGTTCTCTGGAATTCCGGTAAGAATAGGTCCGGTCGAACAGATCAATCCCTCCTCCCGGGCGCTCCGTGACGGGAAGCTTTCCTTTCAACAGCTGAATGAAGTATTTGAGAGGTTCGGATATTTTCCTGCTGCCGCGAATTCCACGCTCTTTCTCCAGCCTTGTAAGGCGGCGGCTGAATTCCGGAAGCAGCAGCCGGGTGTCCAAATAGATGCTGAGCTTATCGGCCAGTTCGTCCAGAAGGGCAATGATACGGATGAAGGCGTGCATTCTCAATTCGCGCAGGGTATATTCGGTGACCTCCGCGGTGACCAGCGGATGGCCGTCTCTGTCCCCTCCGACCCAGTTCCCGAAGCCAACGGTCGGAAGCCGGTCGCTGTCTTTCAGCAGCGCGGGATCGAATCCATTCTCTTCCCAGGCCTGTTTCAGTCTGAAATCAAGGTAGGGCAGAACTTCCGGGAAAACAGTGTGGAAATAGTAGAGCACATTCTCCAGCTCCGACTCAATGGCCGGTTTTTCCATGAAGATCTCGCCGATGAACCAGAGTTTGTGAAGAATTTTTTTAATGTCATGCCTGATCTCTTCCCGTTCATAGGAGTTATACATGGAGTTTTCACGCTTTACCAGCAGCAGATACAACTGCCGGTAAAGCGCCAGCACCACGGGCCGTTTAGCCTCGGTGGGATGAGCCGTGAGCACCGGTTCCACCTCGATCAGGGGAAAATGGGAGGCAATGGTCTCCTGATCCACTCCCATCTGCTTCAGCTCCCTGAGCACACTGGCCCACAATCCATTCACACTGGAAAGCCCTTCCTCCTCCCGCTTTCGCCGGCGGTTCTGCACTGCCCCGTTCACCTCGGACAGATTGAGAAGCTGAAAACAGATGGAATAGAGGTGAAGTATCTTCCTGGGGTTTCCGGTCCCGAGATCCGGACTGGTACCGGACAGCCAGGGGATCTGACGTGCCAGATCATTTTCTCCGTTCTCTTCCAGCACCTCGGCCTGACAACGAAGTAAGAACTCCAGATCCACATATGGTTTCTGCAGGAGTTCCTGAATCTCTTGAAGCTTTGAATTCATGGAGAATTATGCTGTTTTGCAACCTTTGATACCAACCGCCATTTCTGAAACAGGGAACTCGGCCCAATTGTTTTATAAGGTTGTTCTGAAGAGGTAAATAAACAGCTGAAAGGCTATTTATTACCGGAGCCTGGCCGGCATTTTACGGAATGACCACAGAAGCTTTCTTATAGAGGTCAATATACTGTTGGGAGGTATATTCCGGGAGGGTGATCTCGTGGGAAGGATCCAGAAGCACTTCCAGGGTCTTTCCAGAGAGTGCCTGGGCATCGATGTTCACAACCTCCAGTTCACTTTCCCAGAACAGACTGATGCCATCAGTGTTGTTACCGCACTCCACTGTTCCTTTACTCACCACGGAAGAACCGTCCGTGATCCGGTACTCGCAACT